>CAVRBN010000033.1:0-138996 GCA_963719255.1 uncultured Actinomycetota bacterium
GAGCGTCGGCGGATCCGTCAGGATCTGCACGACGGACTAGGACCGTCCCTGACCGGCATCGCCTTGTCCGCGGACGCCGCCGCCAACCTCGTCGACTCCGAACCGGACACGGTCCGTGACCTGCTGCGAGCCCTGCGCCGCGACACCCGGGCCGCCATAGCCGACGTACGCCGGGTGGTCGACGGGCTCAGGCCACCTGCCCTGGACGACCTCGGCCTGCTCGAGGCACTGAGGCGACGTGCGGACCAACTGGCCTGGCGCTCGGACGGCACCACGCTCGACGTGCAACTCGTGATGCCCGACTGGCTCCCGGCGCTGCCCGCCGCCGTCGAGGTCGCGACGTACCGCATCGCGACCGAAGCGCTCACCAACGTCGCCCGGCACGCAGGTGCCAGCGGCGCGGTGCTCAGCCTCCGCTGTGCAGCCACTCTTGACCTCGAGGTCCTCGACGACGGTCTGGGGGCAACGCCCTGGGTGTCCGAGGTCGGCCTCAGCGGCATGCGCGAACGTGCCGCCGAGGTCGGCGGCACCCTGGAGGCCGGGCCGTCTGCCACTGGCGGACGCGTGTTTGTGTCGATCCCATTGGACGCCGCATGAACACCATCCGCGTCGTCGTCGCCGACGACCACCCGATCGTGCGTGCCGGCCTCACCGCGTTGTTGTCGTCTCTGCCCGACATGGAGGTCGCTGGCGTTGCAAGCACGGGGCGCGAAGCGATCCGCGAGGTGGTCACCAGCCGGCCCGATGTCGCCCTGCTGGACCTGAAGATGCCCGATCTCGACGGCATCGCCGCGACCAGGGAGATCTGCAGGGTGGCGCCGGAGGTCGGCGTCCTGGTGCTCACGATGTACGACGACGACGACTCGGTGTTCGCCGCCATGCGGGCCGGCGCTCGCGGTTATCTGGTGAAGGGTGTCGAGCAGGAAGACATCGCCCGCGCGATCCGCTCGGTCGCCGCCGGTGAGGCAATCTTCGGCCCGGGTGTCGCACAACGCGTCCTTGGGTTTCTGACCGCGCCGCAGCCCAAGGCGGAGGCGGCGTTCCCCCAGCTGAGCCCGCGCGAGCACGACATCCTGGACCTGCTCGCCGCCGGCCTGAACAACGCGGGCATTGCCGACCGGATGGGCGTCGCACCCAAGACCGTGGCCAACAACGTGTCCTCGATCTTCACCAAGCTGCAGGTTGCCGACCGCGCGCAGGCGATCGTGCGGGCCCGCGACGCGGGACTCGGCCGCGCATAGCCCTGGCAAGAGCAGGCTCAGGCCGAGGCCAGCCACTTGTCCGGTCCGAAGACCTCGTAGTGGATGTCGGCCTCGGGGACCTGCCGCTCGATCAGGCTGCCGCGCACGGACTCCATGAACGGCAACGGGCCGCACAGATAGACCTGCGCGTCGGCAGGGATCTGCACCGCTCCGAGGTCCACCCTGCCGGCCTGCAGGACATCGCGGGTCGGCCGGGCGCCGAGGTCCTCGTACCACCGGTGGAGAGTCGCACTGGGCAACGCGTTCACGAGCTCCTTCAGTTCCTGCCGATGGGCGTGCCGGGCGGGCGAACGGTCCGAGTGCAGCACCAGCACGTCGCGGGTCGAACCCGTGCCGAGCAGATAGTGGAGGATGCCGATGATCGGAGTGATGCCGATGCCGGCGGAGATCAGCACCAATGGGCCGTCAGAGTCCTCGAGGACAAGGTCACCGAAGGGAGCCGACACCCTGATCTTGTCGCCCTCGAACAGGTTGTTGTGCAGGAAGTTCGACACCTCACCAGCCGGGACGAGAGAGCCGTCGTCGAGGTGGCTCGGCGGGACCGCCTTGACCGAGATCCCCCACTCACTGACCTCTGGGGCGTGGGTGAGGCTGTACTGCCGGATCTGGCGGGCCCCGTCGGGCAGCGCCACCTGCACCGAGACGTACTGGCCAGGGCGAGCAGTCGGCAGCGCGCTGCCGTCGGCCGTCCCCATCAAGAACGACACGGTGTCGGGCGACTCCTGCAGACGCTGGCGCAGCACGAGAGTGCGCCATACGTCGCCGTCGGCGACACCCGTCTCGGCGTACAGGCGCTTCTCGATCGTGACCAGTGCCCCGGCCATGTGCCAGTAGACCTCGTCCCACGCGGATGCGACCTCCGGCGTGACCGCGTCGCCCAGCACCTCCACGATGGCGGCAAACAGGTGTTCGTGGACGATCGGGTACTGGTCCTCGGTGATCCCGAGCGAGGCGTGCTTGTGGGCGATCCGGGCCAGCACCTCGAGAGGGTCGCGTCCGTCCTCGGCCACCAGCAGAGTGGCGTACGCCGATATCGCTCCAGCGAGCGCGCTCTGCTGGTCACCTTGGGCCTGGTTGCCTCGATTGAACAGGTCCCGTTCGAGCTCGGGGTGGGCGGCGAACATCCGCTTGTAGAACACCGGCGTAATGTCGCCGATCGCGGCGCCGATGACGGGCAGGGTGGCCTTGACGACCTGGGCGGACTTGGTGGAAAGCATGCAGCACTCCGTGGGGTTGTCGGCATGTCAACTGATCCGTCGCCCCAACAGGAGATTCGGGCAGTCCACGTTGAGCCGAGGGCGGTTCGCCTAGATCTGGACATTACGGACTGTACGAGTTCTGCTGCCTGTGCGGGCAGGGCCATACGTCCTGCCAAACCCGGGCCCGTTTGGGCACAGAACCGCTGGCCCCCGGCACGGATGCCGGGAGCCAGCGGACTCGCCGGTCGGAGGTCAGCGACCAACCAGCTCTTCTGTCTCCGGGACGACCACAGACGAAGCGTCGTACCCCGACTCCTGCGCCTCATCCTCGTTGGCCGAGCCTTCGACGGTCAGGTGGGGCAGCGCCCGGTCCAGCCACGTCGGAAGCCACCAGTTCGCATTGCCGAGGAGAGCCATCGTCGCCGGCACGAGCACCATCCGGACGATGGTGGCGTCGACGAGAATCGCCGTGGCGAGCCCCAGTCCCAGCATCTTCAGCGACGGCACCGGGCTGGTGACGAAGCTGAGGAAGACCACGATCATGATCAGGGCGGCCGAGGTGATGACCCGTCCGGTTCCGGCCAGGCCCCTGGCCACCGACTCCACGTTGTCCCCGGTCCGGACGAACTCCTCCCGGATCCGCGACAGCAGGAACACCTCGTAGTCCATGGACAGCCCGAACAGGATCGGGAACATGATCACGACGATGATCGAGGTGATCGGGGTCGGCCCCTCGAGGCCGATCAGGCTGCTTCCCCAGCCCCACTGGAAGACCGCGACCAGGACGCCGTAGGCAGCACCGATCGACAGCAGGTTCATCGCAGCTGCCTTGAGCGGCACCACGACCGAGCGGAACACCATCATCAGCAACAGGAACGAGATCGCGATCACGACTCCGATGAAGAGCGGGAGCGTGTCCCTGAGCTGGGTGTTGACGTCGTCGGTGACCGCGGTGATCCCCGAGATGTAGACGTTGCCGGGGATCACGTCACGGACCTGCTCGATGGCGAGCGATGTGTCGAGATCGGCCGGGCCCGTGGTTGGAATCGCCGTGAACACCGCGGTCCCGCCGTCGGCAGAGATCTGAGGCTCGCTCACCGAGACAATCCGCTCGGTCGCGGCGATGTCCTCGGTCAGGCCCGGCAGGTCGGCGGCGTCCGCGCCACCGGCGTCCAGGTCGACCACCACGAGCAGGGGACCGTTGAACCCGATGCCGAAGCCGTCGGCGAGCAGGTCGTAGGCCTGTCGGTGCGTGGTCTCGGCCGGTGCGTCACCGGCTGCGGGGAACGCGGTCTGCATCCAGAACGCCGGGATCGCGATCGCAACCAGGGTGACGACGGCGCCGAGCAGGTAGGGCCACGGGCGACCCGAGACCCGGTGGCCGAAGCGCCACCAGGCGGTGTCCTCGACGCGCGCCACGCTGCTGTGCCGACGGATCACTCGACCGCTGTCGATCCGGTCCCCGAGCAAGCTGAGGAGGGCCGGGAGCAAGGTGACGGCGGTCGCGACCGCGAAGAGCACCATCAGGGCGGTGGCGAGCCCGATGGACGTGAGAACGCCGAGGCCGGTGAGGGCGAGAGACGCCGTCGCGACGATGACGGTCCCACCCGCGAAGACCACGGCAGCACCCGACGTGCCCATCGCGTTTCCGAGTGCACGGGTGTCGTCCTGGCCGGCGGCACGATTCTCTCGGTAGCGGACCACGATGAACAGCGCGTAGTCGATTCCGACACCCAGGCCGACCAGGCCGGCGATCGGGATGGCGGAGACGGAGACGTCCATCGTGCCGGCGAGAAGCGTGACGGCCCCGATGCCGGCGCCGACGGCGACGATCGCAAGGCCGATCGGCACCACGGCGGCCACGAGAGTTCCGAACACCACCACCAGGACGAGCAGCGCCACCAGGAGCCCGATCCCCGTGTGGCCGGTGTCGTCCTCGGCGTTGAGGAACACGGCGTCACCGCCGAGCTCGACCTGCAGTCCCGGCACCTCGACTCCGGACACGGCGTTCGAGAGCACCGTGAACGCCGGCTTGCCGAGCTCACGCTGCGGCGCGTCGAGGTTCATCTCGGCGTACCCGATCCGGCCGTCCTCCGAGACGGTGCCGGCGGCGAACGGGTCGCTCACCGACGCGACGTGGTGAAGGGTGGCGACGTCGGCCAGCACCGCGTCGACGTCGGCTCGGCGGCTCTCCAGTGTCTCGCCGTCCTCGGCCGCGAAGACGACCAGGACCTTGCCCTTGGCCGCCTCGGGGAAGCCCTCGTCGAGCAGGTCAAGGGCGTGTGCGCTCTGGCTGTCGGGGACAATGAACTGCTCGGTGAAGGTGCCGCCTCCGGCGGCGGCCAGGAAGAACACGGTCGCCATCATGAGGACCCAGCCGGCCATGGTGCGCCAGGGGTGCCTGGCACTTGTCATTGCGATGCCTCGGGTGAACCTGTCCATGATCTTGCCTTTCGAGGGTGTGTGGGTGTTGCTCATGGACGGAAACTAGGCACCGATGTGGTGAGCGGGTATCACCACACGTGGTGAATCACGTGGTGATCCTCATGGGGCGCGACCCAACGGACTACCGTGTGCCAAGCGGGCCCAGGCACCGCTGGGCCGTCGTTGACTCGCCACAGGAGTTGGGGATGTCCACCCCTCTGCTCGAGACCAAGCTGTTTCTCCCGCGCCCGCGCAGTGGCGTGGTGCTCCGTCCGCGACTGCGAGAACGACTGCAACAGGGTCTCGCAGCCAAGCTGATGCTCGTCTCCGCACCGGCCGGCTTCGGCAAGACGACCCTGCTCGTGGACTGGATGGCAGCCGTTTCCGCTTCACCGGGCGCCGACATCTCCACCGCCTGGGTATCGCTGGACGCAAGTGACAACGACCCGGCTACGTTCTGGAACTACCTGATCGCCGCCTTGCGAACCGTCGCGCCCGACGTCGGAGCCGAGGCGCTCGGACTTCTGCAGGAGCCGCAGCCGCCGTCCATCCAGCTCGTGCTCACCACCCTGCTCAACGACCTCGGCGCCGCGGACGTCGAGGTCGTGCTGGTGCTCGACGACTACCACGTCATCGACTCCCTCGAAGTGCAGACGGGGATGGCGTTCCTGCTCGATCACCTGACTCCGCGTCTGCACCTGGTGATCGCCAGCCGGGCCGACCCGGCCCTACCGCTCTCCAGGTTTCGCGCACGCGGCGACCTCATCGAGGTCCGGGCCTCCGACCTGCGCTTCACTCCGGACGAGGCAGCCTCCTACCTCAACGACGCCATGGGCCTGAAGCTCACCCCGGACGACGTGACATCTCTGGAGGAGCGCACCGAGGGCTGGATCGCCGCGCTCCAGCTCGCCGCCCTGTCATTGACCGGACGAGAGGACGTCGGCTCCTTCATCGCTGGTTTCGCGGGAGACGACCGCTATGTCGTCGACTACCTCGTCGAGGAGGTCCTGCAACGTCAGCCGGAGGACATCCAGAATTTCCTGTTGCGGACCTCTGTTCTCGACCGGATGACCGGCTCCCTGTGCGACGCCCTCACCGGGCAGGACGGCGGCCGGGCGGTGCTGGAGGCACTCGACCGGGACAACCTGTTCCTGGTCCCGCTGGACGACCGCCGCCAGTGGTACCGCTACCACCACCTGTTCGCCGACGTCCTGCAGGCCCGGCTCCTCGACGAGCAGCCTGGCCGCATCGGCGACCTGCACCGGCTGGCCAGCAGCTGGTTCCAGGAGCACGGCGACCCGGCAGAGGCCATCCGGCACGCAGTGGCCGGCGGCGACTTCGGGAGCGCGGCCGCCCTGATGGAGCTGCAGATGCCCACGCTGCAGCGGGACCGACGAGAGACGACGATTCGCAGCTGGCTCGAGGGACTTCCCGACGAGGTGCTCCGGGTCCGGCCGGTCCTCTGCAACGACCTCGCCGGTGCACGGCTCTCGACCGGCACGATCGAGGGGGTCGACGGGCTCCTCGATGACGCCGAGAGATGGCTGGACGCGACCGAGGCACGGCACGGTCCCCCGGACGACATGGTCGTCGTGAACCAGGACGGGTTCCGTCCGGCTGCCGGCCCGGGTCGCCGTCCACCGGGCCGGGCTGGCGCTCGTGCGGGGCGACGTCGACGCCACGATCGCGTTCTCCCGGCGGGCGCTCGACGTGGTGGTGGCGGACGATCACCTCGCGCGTGGTGCCGCCTCCGCCCTGCGCGGGCTGGCGGCCTGGACGACCGGCGACCTCGAGGTGGCGCACGCGTCGTACGTCGACTGCCTGGTCGACTTCGAGCGGATCGACCACATCTCCGACGTGCTCGGCTGCTCGCTCGGGCTCGCCGACATGCAGATGGCCCAGGGTCGGCTGCGTGCTGCCCAACGCACCTTTGAGGATGCGTTGGAGCTCGCCTCCCGCCACGGCGGCCGAGTGTTGCGGGGCACGGTGGACATGCACGTCGGCCTGGCCGCGCTGCACAGGGAGTTCGGCGACCTGGCCGCCGCCAGGCATGACCTGACCCGAAGCAGCGACCTCGGCGAACACCTCGGACTCCCCCAGGACGCCTACCGCTCTCGCGTGGTCATGGCTCAGGTCTGCGAGGCCGAGGGAGACCTGGAGGCTGCGGTCGACCTGCTCGACGAGGCAGAGCGACGCTACGAGGGGGACTTCTCGCCCAACGTCCGGCCCGTTCCCGCGTTGCGGGCACGAGTGTGGATCCGTCAGGGGCGGCTCGACGACGCGCTTGCCTGGGTCAGCCGGCAGGGCCTGTCCGTGACCGACGACCTCAGCTACCTCCACGAGTACGAGCACGTCACCCTCGCCCGGGCGCTCGTGGCAGAGCACATCCAGGAGGGGAACAAGCGCAGTCTCGATCAGGCCCTCGAGCTGCTAGGACAGCTGTTGCAGGCAGCGCATGAAGGGCAGCGGAACGGCTCGGTCATCGACATCCGACTGGCGGAGGCGCTGGCGCACCAGAGCCGGGGCGACATGAGCAGGGCGCTGGCGGCGCTCGACGAAGCGCTCGGACTGGCGGAGCCGGAGGGATACGTGCGCACGTTCGTGGACGAGGGTGCACCCATGGCCGCCTTGCTGACCGCAGCCGCCGCCCGCGGAAGCACCTCGCCGTACGTTCGCCGGCTTCGGGCCGCGCTCGGGGTGACCCCGGACCGCCCGGCCCAGGCCATGGTCGAGCCGACCGTCGAGCCGATGGTCGAGCCCCTGAGCAGTCGCGAACGTGACGTGCTGCGCCTCCTCGGGACCGACCTCAACGGCCCGGAAATCGCGCGTGAGCTCGTGGTGTCCCTCAACACCGTGCGGACCCACACCAAGAACGTCTACATGAAGCTAGGCGTGAACAACCGCCGGGCCGCGCTCCGCCGCGCCCACGAGCTCAACCTGCTCTAGGAACCTGCGGAAGCTCAGGTCAAACGTTGATGCCGTAGTCGCTGGCGATCCCGAACAACCCCGAGGCGTAGCCCTGACCAACGGCTCGGAACTTCCAGTCCGCGGCGTTGCGGTAGACCTCGCCGAAGATCATGGCGGTCTCGGTGGAGGCGTCCTCGGTGAGGTCGTAGCGGGCAAGTTCGGTGTTGTCGGCCTGGTTGACGACGCGGATGAATGCGTTGCGGACCTGGCCGAACGACTGACCACGGTTGTCGGCGTCGTAGATCGACACGGCGAACACGACCTTGTCGATCTCGGCGGGCAGGCTGGCGAGGTTGACCTTGATCTTCTCGTCGTCGCCGTCGCCTACCCCGGTGAGGTTGTCGCCGGCGTGCTCGATGAGACCGTCCGGGCTCACCAGGTTGCTGAAGAACACGAAGTGCTTGTCGGAGTAGGCCTTCCCGTCGGCCTTGGCACCGATGGCGGACGCGTCGAGGTCGAAGGCCGCACCATCGGTCGTTCTGGCGTCCCAGCCCAAGCCGACGGTGACGGCGCTCAGACCGGCGGTTCCGGCTTCCTTGGTCAGCGACACGTTGCCGCCCTTGCTCAGGCTGATGGGCACAGCAGTTCTCCGGTTCTGTGTTGGCGGCAGTCCAGGTGATCACTGTAGTCATCCGGATGCTGCGGGGACCGCCCGGTCAGTCGATCCGGGCCAGCGCAGGATCCTGCTCCGGATCCTCGGCGAGCTGCTCGGCCACATCGTCCGGGACAGCGGGTGGGATTGTGCCCGCCTTGGTCGCCTTCTTGCGGGCCTTCCTGGACTTGCGCCGGACCAGCCAGGTGGAGACGCCGGTGATCGCGAGCAGGAGCGGGGCGAGTGCCAGGATCAGCCAGAGGATCCGCCACCAGCCGTTGACCACGTAGCCGGAGTGCACCGGGTAGTTGAAGTCCTCCCAGATCACCTGGGACGCCGGCTCGCCCTCGAACCCGTAGTAGTCCTTGGCGACACCGGTGTGCCGGTCGACGAAGGTGCCGACCTCGCCGGGATACTCACCGTTCGCCCACGGGTCGAAGCCCCGGGAGAAGTACATGGTGTACGCCGCCGTGGGATCGTCCTCGGCAGGGACGTCGACGTTGACCAGTTTCGCGTCTGGATGCAGTGCCTCCGCCGCGGACACGGCCTGCTCGATGCTGATGTCCGGCGTCTTGTCGCCCTTCGGGAGCTCCTCGGACACTGGCTCGACCTCGCCGTGCGGCTTCCCCGGCGTCGCGGCGTAGTACCCCTTCTCCACGAAGCCGAACTCGTAGCCGGCACCCGTGATCGCCCACATCAGCAGAAACGCGAGCGCGATCATCCCGGCCACGTATGTGCAAGTCGGTGTCGCGCGCGAACCTGCCGCGCTTCCATCGGACGCTCATCGAGCCCCGCCACTTGCCGGGACGCGGGAACCACAGCCATATCCCGGTGAGGCACAGGTACAGCAGGATCACGCCGAACACGCCGAGCACCAGGCCGCCGTACGTGACCTTGGTGTCGTCGAACCCGAGCCAGGCCGTGCCCGGCACCTCCTTCACCAGGAGGCCGACGTACCCCGGGTACTCCTCACAAGACAGGAAGCACTCGTGAATGTTGTCCATCAGCAGGAGCCAGGCCGGCGTCTCGCCGATGTGGCCCAGGATCTTGCCGGTGCCCGGATCGACCGTCCACGACGTCTCGTAGTCAGTGACTCGGTAGACGCCGTGCTCGGCCCAGACACTGGTAGCCGGGAACTCCGGATGTGCGTCGAGCACGGTCTGGCGGGCCTGGGTCAGGCTGACGGTGGCCGGTTTTCCGCTGGCCTGGTAGGCGTCCTGGTGCAGCGAACGTTGGATCTCGGGGCGATAGAGCAGGACCGCCCAGACATGGTGATCACCAGCAGGACCAGCCCGAGGGTCAGCGATATCCACCGGTGGGTGACGATGAACAGCCGGCGGACCGGGCGGCTGCTACGACGCTTCGTGGTACGCCGCCCCGGCCGGTGCTCGGGCGTCTGCGGGTCGGCCGCTGCGGAGGTCTCAGTGGTCATCGCGTGGCCTCACTGGCGAGTTGGACGAGGGAGATGGCGGACAGGGCGCAAACTGCGGACCGCGATCGCGGCGTACGGGATCCGGGCTCGGTGTCCGAGCCGCCAGAGCCGCCGGGCTCCGGCCGTGGACGTAACGGCACCGAGCAGCAGCAGAATCAAACCGAGCGGACCGAGGAGGATCCCGATGGCGCCGGCCACCGGGGCTACGACATAGGTGAGCAGGCAACGCGCTGCCGACACGTAGAGGCCCACCTGCACCGCGGCCATTGCCTCGCTGGCCTCCTGCGACATGAGGTAAGCCTAACCTAACTAAATCTTCAGGTGCTCGGTCCGGCGCTAGGGTTGTCGCGTGGACGAGCGCGCTCTCTCGGCGCTCCTCGAGGAGCACGCGTCGAGGCATGCAGTGCCCGGGGCTGCGATCGGGGTCCTCCGTGACGGCGTGGCCACGACCGCCTGTTACGGGGTGACAAACGTGGCTTCGGCCAGTCCGGTCACTCCTTCGACGCTGTTCAGCGTCGGATCTTTGACCAAGTCGATGGTCGCGACGGTGGTCGTTCGCCTCGCGGAAGCGGGCCGGCTGTCGCTGGATGACCCGGTGGCCGCGCGCGTGCCGGAGCTGCGCGGAAGCGGGTGGGCACATGCCGCGACTGTTCGAGATCTTCTGGCGAATCGCTCCGGGCTTCCGCTGCCCGCCGCCCTGGAGTTCGGTTTCGCCGACCGAGACGGACGAGGACGACGGTTCGCCGTCACGGCTCGCTGCGGATGTCGCTGCCGGGACCCCTACGGCCGCCTTCTGGTCGTACACGAACGTGGGCTGGCGGCTGCTCGGGCGGGTGATCGAGACCGTGACGGAGGTCTCTTGGGCGCAGGCGATGAGGTCTCACCTCGCCGACTCCGGCATGCGGCAGATGGCCTTCGGATGCCGGCGAAGTCACGACGCTGCGCGCAACCGGGCACGAGGTCACCGCCAAGGGCCCAGTGCCGGTCGAGCCGTTGGTCGCGCGTGCGTACGGACCGGCCGGAACGACCGCCGTCTCGACGGTCACCGACCTGCTTCGGTTTGCGGCCCTGCACCTCGAGGACCCGTCACTCGCCGTCATGCGCACAGCACACGCAGAGATCTCGATCCGAGGCTGGCTGGATGCCTGGTGTCTCGGCTGGGCCAGGTTCGACTGGGAGGGTGGCCCGGTCTGGGGCTGGGACGGCGTCGTCCCCGGCGAGCGGTCCGTCCTGCGGATCGTGCCGGAGCATCGCGCCGCCGTCGCGCTGATGACCAACGGCAGCACCGGGCGCGCGACGTACCGCTCGCTCTTCGCCGACCTGATGGAGTCGATGTTCGAGATCAGCGTCACCCCGCTGCGGTCTCGACGCAGGTGCCGGAGCTGCTGTCGACCTCTCGCGCTTCGCGGGCGTCTACGCATGGCCAGACCGGCGGGTGGAGGTCACGGCTGCCGGAAGTGGCCTGCGGATCACGAGCGAGCAGGGTGAAACCGAGGCACACCCGCTCGATGACCGGACCTTCCTCGTGGACGCTGCGGATCCGGACAACCCCACGGTGACGTTCGACGCGTTCGATAGGGCTGGCCGGCCTCACGTGCTCTACATCATGCTGTGGGGACTTCCCCGTCTCGACGACGAACGGCGAACGGGTTGACCCGAAGGAGAGGATTTCACCGTGACCAACCAGCCCACCGAACCCAACGTTTCAGCGATCGGCGACGCGGCCAGGCCTCCGGTCGCCGACCGGGCCGCGTTCCAGACCGAGCTGGACCAGCTTCGGGTCCGGGAAAAGGCCCACACCCGCGAGGGCGATGCGATCGCCGCAGCCCGACGCCGCCTCCCGATGGTCGAAGTCGATCCGCAGACTCCGCTGATCGGAGCGGACGGGTCGGTGCCGTTGATCGACGTCTTCGACGGCCGGTCCCAGTTGATCGCCTACTTCCACATGTGGCACCCCGGCAGGCCCGCCGCGGAGCAGTGCGAGGGCTGCACCTTCAACACGTCCCACATCAACGAGCTGAACTACCTGCACTCACGCGACGCGAGCTACGCGGTCCTCTCCGAGGGGTCGTACGAGGAGAGCTCGCGGTATCGCGACTTCATGGGCTATACCGCTCCCTGGTACTCGGTGCCGCCGGACTCCGTGGACCGGTTGATCGCAGACCGGTACTTCGGCATCCTGGCGTGCTACCTCCGGAGACGGCGACCAGGTCTACGAGACCTACTGGACCTCCGGCCGCGGCGACGAGGCGATGGCACCGTCGTACGGACTGCTGGATCGGACTGTCTACGGCCGGCAGGAGTTCTGGGAGGACTCGCCGGAGGGCTGGCCGCAGCGTTGGGGTTCCCAAGGTGGCCAGTTCCGGGCGGACGACGGCCGTCCGATGGCCCAGCGGTCGCGGATCCAGGCCGGCCGCGACGACGACCTCGGCCCCATGCCGGACGGATGGACCACGTGTACCTGCGAACTGCACTCCTGACCACCGGCACCCACACCGGAATCCCCGACCGCAGCCGAGCAGTTGAGGTGGGAACATTGCTGTCATGATCGAGTTCGACGAGGAGGCTGCCCGCACCCTCGTCGCCGTGTACACGACGCCCGACATAATCGAGCAGCGGCGCGCGACACGCGCCGTGCTCGCGCTTCGGCCCGGCGAGCACGTGCTCGACATCGGCTGCGGGCCTGGTTTCCTGGCCGCCGAGATGGCCGAGGAGGTCGGCGCCGACGGCCACGTGCACGGGATCGACCCGAGCGACAGCATGCTCGCGATCGCCCGCCACAGCGAGACACCGGTCGACTACGGCCGCGGCGACGCACTCGCGCTACCGTTCGAAGACGAGCAGTTCGACGTCGCGGTCTCCACTCAGGTCTACGAGTACGTCGACGACATCGAGGGAGCGCTGGCCGAGGCGCGGCGCGTGCTGCGCCCGGGCGGCCGGCTGCTCGTGCTGGACACCGACTGGGACTCGATCGTCTGGCACTCACGCGACCGGGAGCGGATGGAACGTGTGCTCGCGGCCTGGAACGAGCACCTCGCCGATCCCTACCTGCCGCGGCGGCTCCCGGCGCTGATGCGTGCCGCCGGCCTCGAACTGGCCGATGCCGCAATCATCCCGATCCTGAACCACGGTGCCGACCGCAACACGTACAGCGCGGGCATGCTCGGGCTCGTGGCGGCGTTCGTGGCCGGCCGCGGCGGCGTCACCGCAGACGAGGCAACGGCATGGGCGGACGACCTGGAGAGCCTCGGCGACGACTACTTCTTCAGCCTCAACCGCTACCTCTTCGTGGCGAAGCGAAGCTGATCCGCCAGAACCGTCGGCCGGCGATCCGGGACGGTCGTTCTCTGCGGCAATCGCGCACTCGATGCGGTTGCCACACCCGGGCTGACTCGACCAGAATCGACCAACTGCCGATCGAGGGGAGGCGGCGATGTCGATCGCCGACGTGCTGCAGCCCAAGAAGAAGCGGAAACTGCTGGCGCTGGATGGCGGTGGCATTCGTGGACTCGTCACCGTGGAGGCGCTAGCGGCCGTCGAGACCCTGTTGCGCGAAAAGCGTGGCAAGGACGTGGTCCTCGCCGAGGAGTTCGACTACGTCGCCGGTACCAGCACCGGGGCGATCATTGCGACCTGCGTCGCGCTGGGAATGACCGTCGACCAGATCCGGGACTTCTACCTGGAGAGTGGCAAGGAGATGTTCGACAAGAACAGGCTCCTGCGCCGATTCCGGAGCAAGTACGACGACGACCGGCTCGCCACGAAGCTCAAGGAGGTCATCGGTGCGGAGACGACGCTGGGCAGTGACCGACTCCGCACCTTGCTGATGATGGTCATGCGCAACGCCACCACCGACTCACCGTGGCCGATCTCCAACAACCCGGCAGCCCTGTTCAACCTCGAGGAACGGCGCGCCCGCGGCAAGGCGTCCAACCTGGACCTCAGACTCTGGCAGCTGGTCCGGGCGAGTACGGCCGCGCCGACGTACTTCCCGCCGGAGCAGGTAGACGCCGGCGGTCCGGTGCCGTTCCTGATGGTCGACGGTGGCGTGACGATGTACAACAACCCCGCCTTCCTGCTGTTCCTCATGGCGACGGCGGAGCCGTACCACCTCGAGTGGCCCGCGGGCCGCGAGAACATGCTGGTCGTGTCGATCGGCACGGGTACCAGCCCGAAGGCCAACCTGGACCTGGCGCCGGGAGACATGAACCTCCTCTACAACGCCACGTCGATCCCATCAGCGCTCATGTACGGCGCGCTGAACGAGCAGGACATGCTGTGCCGGATCTTCGGTGACTGCAGGCACGGGGCCGCACTTGATCGCGAGCTCGGCGACCTGATCGACCGTCGCGGCCCGGCGAACCCGAAGCTCTTCAGCTACATCCGATACAACGCCGAGCTCACCCCTGAATGGCTGAAGCAGAACGGGCTCGGACACGTGCGCCCGGAACACGTGCAGGCGCTGGACTCCACGGAACACATGTCCGAGCTTCAAGACGTAGGGCATGCCGTAGGAGCGCAGGCAATCCGAGCACACTTCAAGGGTTTCTGAAGTCAGCCAAGCGTCGCGATGATCGCCTCGAGTTCGTCGGTCTCCTCGCCGGCTTCCTGACGGATGCTCGCGATGATCCTGAGGTTGCCTGCTGTCGACTCTGACTGCCAAGCCTCGGAGCGGGCGACCAGTAGATCGTCGACCAGGGCGTGGGCGTCGTCGTCCTGCCCCATCAGCACAAGGACTTCCAGCAGGGTCGCGTGGTCCCAGTAGTCGGGATTCGCCGCACGGAGGCGCTGTTCCGCGGCGAATCGCACGACCGGCAGCAGCCGCAGCTTCTCTCGCTCAGCCTCAGCTCCTCCCCGCGCCGCAAGGAGAGTCACGGCGTTGATGCCCGGGTATGCGTCCCGCCAGTCGGTGTTGAACCCACGCCGATAGGCATCGAGGGCCTTGCCCAGGAAGACTCTCGCCTGGCCGTCCGCTCCTTCGTCTCGGGCGCGCAGCCACTGGCTCTTGTAGATACGACCGAGGAGACCGCACGTCTCGGAAGTCGGGCCCTGCTGCTCATCGAGCGCTTGGAGGATCGTGAGCGCCTGGCTGCGGTCTGCAGCGGCAGCGGCAGCATCTCCGGCGTCGGCGGCTGCTTCGCAACGCCGGTTGTAGGCGAACGCCCACTGCTGGCGGATCGGCACCTGTCGAGCCAGCGTGGCTGGCATGGCACTACAGACGTCGATCATGCCCGCCCAGTCGCTGATCGACCGATGCACCAGCATGAGCTTGACGAAGAGCCCCGCGTCGGGCGTGCTGTCCTTCAGAAGGTTTGTCCTGATCTCCACGAGTGCGGCTAGAACCGTCGACACCTGCCCCAGCTCCTGGCCCTGAGCGCGAAGCTCGTCGAGGTGCTGCTTCACTTTCTCCGCTGCGCGCACATCGGCACGGAACGACTCCGCAGCGCTTTCGGTGAGCGGAGGAGGGTTCCAAGCGGGCACCAACTCGTAGAGAGGGCTGTCCTTGACCCCGTCCTGCTCGTTGGCAAGACGCAGAGTCGCGAAGTGCTCGCCGACCGCGCGGCGAAGCTTTGCGACTTCGTCATCGCCGAACTCGTTGGCTTCTCCGAGCTCGTATGGGGCGGTGCGCAGCATCCGAACGTCGAAGGGCAGGGGCGTCGAACGGGCGAAGATGGTCAGAGTCGTCCCTGGTCGCGCGGTGTGCCGCACGCCCAACTCGTAAAGGACGTTGGCATTGCTTGTCGTGAGGTCCGCCAGGGCGTAGCTGCAGACGAGGAGCCGCTCGAACATGGCCCGGTGGATGATGCCGCCGAGCTCCTCCTCGTCGGCGCGGATCGGCTGCAAGCCCGCGTCCTCGATTCCCGGCCGGATGGCGGTCTCATACACGCGGTCGAAGTCGATGTCCGGTCCCCCGGACGGATCGGCCTTGGATCCGAACGGCATGAGCACGAAACACAGCGGACGTTTTGGCATCCTGCCTCCTCCTCGTTGCTGGCCCGGCGTCACGTGGTGGTTAGCCCGAGCGCTGCGACCACGGCCTCACGCAGCAGCGACGGGTCGGCGACCGGGACACTGCTGGCGAGGCCGGAGGCCGCGATTGCCTGTGCCCGCCGGTCGGAGACCTCTCCTCGCAACGCACCCGCGATCTCGTCTGCCGTCCGGCCCGATCCGGCGACCACCACGACCGGGCGCCCCACTTCGAGGCTTCGGGAGACATCGGCGTAAGCGATGTCACCACCGTTGACGAGCACCGTCACGGACTGCTCCCCCGCGGCGAGAGCCGTGGCGGTGAGGGAGATCCACGGGGACTCGGCGCCCCACTCCTTCCCCGGCACCACCACGAAGTCCGTGTGATGCGGCTCGAGCTCAGCTGCGTCGTCCCGGACGTCCCGACGTCCTGGAAGCTTCACGGTTCCTTCCGCGACTACGCCCACGAGGCGAAATGCATGTGAGCCTGGTCCTCGCGCCTGGCCCAACATCCGCATCACCCCTGAATTCGTACCTCCGTCAATCACAACCGCTCCGGTCTGCTCGATCGCGGGCACTAGCCCCGCGGTGAAGACCGGCGCCAGCCGTTCGAGGTCCGCGGCTCCGAGACCGCCAGCCCCGCCGACCACCACCAGCACCGGACGGGAGACAGGAAGGCCTGCGGCGACGAGGGCGGCGGACAGGACGCCAGGCTCCTCCACGCGGATGCAGGTCGCCTCGTTGGCACTGGGACCTACCCGGATCGTTGTCATGGCTCCCTCGCCTCCCGCATGGCAATTTTTAGACTGCCCTAAGGTCTCAGACAGTCTGGTGCATAGCGGCGAGGTGGCGGTATGAAACTCGATGGCGTTTGGCGGGCTCACCGGCAGTGGGCAGTCTTTGCCAGTCACGCGCGGGACTCACTCGACCGTTGGCGTGCTATCAACTTGAGCCTCATCCTCCTGGGAGCTGTCGCAGGAGCCCTTGCGGCTCAGCCTGCGTGGTTCTCGAGCACTGCGACCACAGTGCTGGGCGCAGTCAGCGGCGGGGTTCTCGCTGTCGCCGGAGTTGTCCAGCTTCGAGTCCTCACCCCCGAGAGTGTTCAGCGGAGAGTACTTGCGCGCGCGACGTCCGAGGCCCTCGAAGGCGTCGCATTCCGGTATCTGGCGAACGTTCCGTCAACGTCGGGGCGCGACCGCGATAGCGAACTGACGTCAGCTGTGACCGAGGTGGCAAGACTCGCTGGCGACCGGGCAGTGCTCATCGTGGGAATCGAGCCAGATGACCGCGCACTCCCCCAAGTTGATGGGATCGGCGACTACGTTCGAGAACGAGCAGTGGGCCAGAGGGACTGGCACGAGCACCGAACGGCGGACCACCAATTGCGGGGGCGACGATGGCGTGCCGCAGAGTTTGCGGCCACAGCAGCGGCTGCGGTTCTGGCCGCCGTCGGCGGCGCGTGGCACGGGCCAAATCTGTCCGCTTGGGTCGCCGTGACAACTACCGCCGCAGCAGCGTTTGCCGCGCATCTGGCAAGTCAACAGCACGACAGGATCGCCGCCTCCTACGCGAGAACCGTCGTGAGCCTGAACTCCCTGTTGGATGACTTCGATCCGGTTCAGGCATCGGTGGAGCAAGCTTCACGGTTTGTGGCGGACGTAGAGAGCGTCCTTGCCCAACAGAACGATTCCTGGGTTTCGCTCTTTACGGCGAAGTAGTGCGTCCGGAAGAGTGATCCGCGAGGGCCGAGAACACCAGCGGCACGCGCGAGGCGAGATGAGTCCTATGGGCCGACGGATCACACAGGCGGGCGTTGCGTGGTTGCTTGGCGCAGTGCTGCTCACGGGATGTGGTGGCGATGATTCGTCCGAGACCGATCCGCAGCCCGATCCCACAACAGATGCAGGCGCAGGCGCAGTCAGTGTCTCGTGCTCGCAGTACGACCCAGCGACTCTTCAGTGCCAGGTACTGGAGGTGGTGCGATCCGCTCCCCAAGGACAGGTGCAGCTCAGGACGACCATCGACCTGCGACCGCCGACGCTAGACCTCGATGCGGTGGAGACGACGTTGGACAATCCGGAGGACCGTGCACGCTTGCTCAGCGACATGCAGAACCCGGCGCTCAATGTTGAGTTCGACAGTCAAGCGCAGAAGGCACTGGAGAACACAGCGCTGCTCGATGACTTTGAGCGGCTTGCGCAACTCCATCCCGATCGCTGCCAGCTGGTTCGCATCCGCAGCGTGTCGCTGCCCATTTGCACATGAACAACGCTCCCCAACGTAAGCACGCCCTCGCCCAGTTCGAGGCCCGCTACACCATGCCCGTGTGGTCGGCGGGCGACGCTTCCATCCAGATGCCCTGGTGGGTTGCACTTCCGGCGTACCCGCTGATCATCGGCTCCCGAATCCTGCTCTGGGCCGGGATGGTGCCACTCCAGGCCCTGCGCAACTACCTCTCATGGAGCGCGGCTGAGCGCGCCGACATCCCGAGCAACACACCGTTCCTCCTGGTCTTGCGGACGTTCGGCAACGACGGTGGAATGCTCCTTCCCCCGACTCGCAGCGAGGAGGCGTTGACCCCCAGGGCGATGACTCTCGAGCAGATCGTCGGAGGTATCGCGAAGACCATCGGCCTCAGTGCCGTTGGCTTTGCCGATCACTCGGTCGGCGCAGTGCCGCCCGGCGTTCGTTACCACAAGGTCAGCCATGACGACTGGCGTGGCCAGTTCGAGCAGTTGGCCGTCGCCGCCTCCGCGATCGTGGTCATGCCCACACCCGGCAGAGGGCTCGGAGACAATTTCCGTGCCGAAATGGATTTCCTCAAGACCCACGGGCTCGCTACCAAGTCGGTCGTCGTTGGTCCGCCCGGCTTGGACGACGCGACCCGTAAGGCGACCCACGAGATATACGCGGCGCTGGGGTGGCCTGCGGCTCAGCATGGCTACCTGACCGCCTACGTGGGCGGCGACGGACGACTGACCGTGAACCCAGCGTTTGGAGATCGCGACGAACTGTTGGCTGCCCGCTACGAGGAGAACCTCGCTCGCGCCATCCGGCAGCTGGCCGGGCGGCCGGCCGGGTCCACCGAACCGGGTGGACCCGGTCGCGGCAGCTGACACGTCAGCCGTCGCGACCGATCAGGTCCGCGACCAGCCGCTGCATCACGAATGGATAGGGCACTGCCCCCGGGCTGGAATCGTCGGGCGGAGTGCCCCAGCGCGTCTCGCGTGAGAATTCGAATTCCTCGATCGGATTCCTGGCGTCGACCCTTGCGAGCACGGCCGACCCGATGCCTTCGGGAGAGAACACAAAGGTCGGCCGGCGTAGATCGGCGATCAGCATGAGCTCCTGAGTCGTCTCTTCCGAAGCGCCGAAGATCACGACTGCCGTGACGCTTTCAAGTCGACTCATGAAGTAAGGCGTGACCCGGTCCCGCTGCGAACGCTCTTGGTTCTGCCAGGCATTTCGGTCCTGGACTTCGGCACGCAGCTCGGGATCCTCCGGAAGGTCCTGCGGCCCCGGAAAGGCCCCGCGCAGGTCGACCCGTGCGCCGCTGACGTCCCGATAGGCGATCGCGCCCCGGAAGCTCAGCGGTGCTAACCAACGTCGGGCCGGGTGCTCGTGCTCATTCGACTCGGCGACGACCAGCGGCGGTGGCGCGGAGGCCTTTCCTCGTCGCTCGGCGACCGGATCCCCCACGTAGGCCAGTGCGACGGTGGCGAGAAGCGGTGCGACGTAGTCGTCGGCGGGCACGACGACCCGGCCACCTTGGGCGAACACCGCACGGCCCAGGGCGACCAGTGCTTCCGGACGCATGGCCGGTGGCTCTCGGGTTACCCCCTCCCGCGGCGGATCGGCCACGAGCAGCACGGTCAGGTCCGGGCGTGACTCCCGGCGGCGGGGCCAGCTCGTCACGGTCGAGCACCAATGGCGATGAGCTCTGCGACCTCGGTCAGGAGGCCCTCGTCGACCTGTGCGACACCTTTCCTGTTCGTCAACCAGGTCAGGTCCTGGCGGCGATCGACACGGGCCGGGAGCGGGTGGACGATCACAGCCTCAGCGGACCCGGCCCGCTCGTGTGCCAGACGGAAGCGGTGCAGATCGGCCGGGCGAGGATGTACGGCGAGCTCATAGGTAAGCCCCTTGGATTGCACGCTGAAACCGTGGGCACGAGCGTTGATGTCCGCCGCGGGCACTCGAGCGGCCAGAAGGGCTTGCCAGACTGAGTTCAAGAGGTCCTCCCGCTTCTGCCGGAGCTGTGCACGGTGCTGCACGACCAGGAAGGCTCCGACTTCGTCATCTGTCGTCCAATCCTGGCGCGCTCGATCATCGATGAGGGGCAGCGTGGCACGACCTGTCACGTGGATGGCCGCCAGCCCAAGGTGCTGGCCGGCTGCGATCGATAGCTCGTGTCGCACCCAATCCGACAGCACTGCCTCGGGTGTCTCGACCACGACGACCATGGCCTTGTCAGCCAGTTCATCTGCGATCCGCTCAGCGAAGTCGACTCCTGGCTCGAGACGGAACCGGTCGAGAAACACGTCGAAGCGGCGTTCGTTGAGCAACATGGCGAGCCGCTCGGCCTCGGCCGCGCCATCCCTGTGGGAATAGCTGATGAAGATCCGCCGGGCCTCGTCGCCCAGGAGCACGGTGTCCAGGAGGTCTCCGGCGACCTCCCTGACGTCGTGCACCCAGCTAGGCGCATGCTGACGATCGAGCGCGGCCGGCAGAACCTGATCCGGGTTGAGGCCACTGCGAAACACCGCCACCGCGTCGAACCCCTGAGCGACCCACTCGTCGACCAGGTCGTTGAGCTCCACCGAGGGCGATGCGTCGCTCGCGACGACGACAAGCAGATTCCTGGCGACCGGCTCACGCGTTGTCCAACAGCGAAGAGCACCCGGGCCGGTGCAGCTCTCTGGACTTCCCGCAGCCGACGCAGCCAGGTCGGACAGAAGAGCGTCGACCAGGTCCTCTCGCTCCGAGAGGGTGGCATCGTCGCCCACCACCCGAACCCGGATCGGCGCGATGGTGGGGAACGCGGCGAAGCCATGGCAGGCGCTGGCGTACTGACCTGAGTGCTCCCCCTGGATGATCACGGTGAACGAACGCGGATCCACAAAAGGCAACCTCTCAACGATCAATCGAGATTAGCGAGCGCAGGAATTCGCCGCCAGTCCTGTTCAGGACTCGCTTTCCTCTACCTCGTCCCGCCAACGCTCGAGCGATGCCTGCACTCCCTGGGTGTGCGGATGGTCAGGCCCGAGAGTCTCGACGTACCCCCGGGCCGCCTCTTCCAAGGAGCGGAGCGCGTCGTCTGTTCGCCCAATCTCGTGTTGCACATCGGCCACAGACGCCAGGGCGGCGAGCGTGTGGGGGTGATGGTCGCCCAGGATGCGGCGACGCCCCTTCCAGGCCAGGAGGAACAGGTCCAATGCAGGCTCGTGCTCCCCGCCGGCGTGCCTGGCCCTGCCGAGGACACTGATGGCGGTGAGCGCGTCCGGATGATCGTCGGCGAGAGTCTTCCGGGTGATCGTCACCGCACGCTCCGCCAGCGTTCGCGCTTGCTCGACGTCCGCCGCATCAGCGCTGTGACGCGCGGCGTTGACCAAGTACTTCACGGTCAGCGGGTGCTCAGGACCGAAAGCCCTCTCAGCCCTGTCGAGGGAATCTCGTGCGTGCTGGGCAGCCAGGTCACGCTCACCGACCCCCGCGTGAGCCTCGGCGAGAAGGCCCATTGTCTCGAACACCGTGGGATGCTCATCGCCAAGCATCTCGCGCGTCGTTTCCAGGGTCTGCGTGAGGAGGGCCAGAGCACCCTCGAAGTCGCCGCTCGCGATCATCACGGAACCCAGTAGCCGCTGAGCCCGGTGCCGGTCTTCGCGATCCACGGTCTCTGCGTCACTGTCGAGCACCGCTTCGAGCAGGGTCCGCGCCGAGCTGAGCTCGCCCAGCTCCTGCAGGGCCAGTCCCAGCTGGGTGCGCGCGGCGAACGTCGCAGGATCGGCCTCGCCGAAAACGCGCTCGCTGCCGTTCGCGACCCGCTCGGCTGTGTCGCGGAACCCGGTCAGATCCCCCATGAGTCGTTGCGTGCTCCCCAAGTCTCCCAACGCCGACAGTGTCAGCGGGCCGTCGACAACCTCCGCAACGGATCGCCTCGTGACCACTTCCTCCTGCAAACGCAGCGCCCGGCGCAGCTCGCCCTGCGCCACGAGGATCCGCGCGAGCTCCTGCCTCAGCCGCAGGGCCTCGGGATCATCGCGTCCATGCCGGATCGACCGCCTGTCCGCAAGCCCACGCAGCACCGCCTCGGTTCGCAAGAGTCTCCGCCGCTCCTTCCTCTGGTTCCTTTGCTCAGCTTTCGGGACCCGTTCTTGGGGTGGTTCAGGCGCAGTGCGGGACGTCGCATCCTCGCGGGTCCAAGCTGCACCGTCTTCTTGCCCTCGCATCCGCTGCCACGCTGCCCTCACCTCGTGAAGGGTGTTGCCCACCGAAGACCTCGTCCCCACGATCACTGGTTCGTCGTGGTCGTCAAACAGCACCGCCGCTACGTTTTCGGACACATCCGGCAGGAACGGGTGTCGGCTCTGAAGCGAAGCCCATCGCTCGTACCAGGTGGACGATCTGGGCTCGAAGAGGTCCTCGCCTGGCGGAAGCAGGATGAGCAGGCGCCGCAGCCCGATCGCCTTGGACACGTGGTCGATCTCCCACTCCATTCCCGGGGATGCGTCTACCTCCATGATGACCAGCTGCGCGGCTCGAGCACGATGGAGCACGAGGTCTTGCCAAGTGTTGTCGTCGGCGTACTCTCGGGCGGCACCGAGCGCCGCCACCGTTTCGCCGGGCCGGCCGATCGCGATGATGGGACCCACGTCCGCGAACGTGTCGGCCAGAAACTCCTCGAAGGTTCGCTTGTCGAACCAGGTCGCGACCTTGAGCAGGCTCCATCGCGAGTCCATGGGTGCGACGGGCAGCGCGTCCAGAGCGAACGGCCTGAGGAAAAGGACTGGACGGCGGGTCGACTGGCCGACCGCCAGCTCGGCGCCGGACTGAACCAGCCGGCGGTGGTACGTGGACGCACGCCGCCAGACGATGAAATGGAACAGTGCGATGGCGAACACGAGACTGACTATCGAGCGACTGTCCCAAATGAGACCCACAAAGAGTCCGGCCCCAAGTGCGAGAAAGGATCGGGCGAGCCACCACGAGAACCAGGCGGTCCGGTCCTCAGCAGCGTCCCGGCGGACCCGCGCGAGGTACTTCTCCTCCCAGCGCTGGGAGCGCTCGACATCCTCAGGCAGACTGTCCGCTTGCACCAGCGCCCGCACCCTGGCGGCATCGACACGAGTTCCGACAACGAATTGGAAAACCAGGAACAGCACGATTGTGATGACGATGAGCGCCACAGAGGGCCAGAGGTCGAGCCAGTCCGCGACCACGATGTCGTAGATACAGAAGTACCCGACCGTCGTGCCCAACATGCCCAGGATCGCGGCCAGCTCCGGCCAGCTGCGCAACCGCGACATGCCGTACCCGTATGCGAACGGCAGGATGAGCAGGTTCAGGCCCCAGGACCAGTGGCACAGTCCAGCGGCAAGGAGCCCGACGAACGTCCCGTGGCCCACCCCTTGCCACACCAAGGTGTCGGGAGCCTCGTCAGCCCCTTCTTGATCCGTTGGCGGGAGCGGCTCCGGCCCGCCGCCAGACCCGCCGTTCCCCGAGTTCGCCCGATGACGTCCCATGATCTCTCCCGACCCACCGGCAGGCGCCCCTGAGGGTCTGTCCACTGTCCCACATCCATCCGGCTGAGCCGATCGGCCGGGACCGTGGGGGCGTTCGTGGCCCGACGAAATGGGATGGTCGTTCTCTGCGGCAGTCTCGCACCTCGATGCTCAGCGTTGAGCGTGAACCGCGGCGAGCAGGACCTCGAGTGCCGCAGACCCGGACCACTTCGTGGCGACCCAGCCCCGACCGGCCATGGATCCGTCTAGCTCATCAGCAAGCAAACCCCGTCACGAACGCAGTTCAGACGGGGCGTCCGATTTGTCGGGCTGACAGCCCCCCCGCAGATCACTTGAACCAATGGACCCCAAGGCAGAGCGGCTTCGCGTTTGTGAGGTTCAAACATCGCCGAGCTCGCCGACCTGGGTCAGCCGGTCCGGACGGAGCAGCTCATCGAGCTGCTCGGCGCCCATCGCCCCCGAACCAAGCACCAGCTCACGTATGTCGGTGTTCCCGACCAGAGCGACTCTGGCGATCTCGGCCGCCTGTGCGTAGCCGAGGTAGGGCGTCAGCGCAGTCACCACACCCACGCTACGAGCGCTCGCCGCGGTGACGTGCTGGCGGTTCACCTCGATCCCGGCGACGCAGTGGGTGGCCAGTGAGTCGAAGGCCCGGGTCATCCACTCGATGCTCTGCAGCAGGCCGTGGCAGATGATCGGCTCGAACGCGTTGAGCTGCAGCTGACCACCCTCGGCTGCCATGGTGACCGTGATGTCGTTGCCGATCACGGAAAAGGCCACCTGGTTGACCATCTCGGGGATCACCGGGTTGACCTTGCCCGGCATGATGCTCGACCCGGCCTGGCGTGGCGGCAGCCGCAGCTCGCCGAACCCTGCTTGCGGACCGGACGACAGCAGCCGCAGGTCGTTGCAGATCTTGGAGACCTTCACCGCGGTGCGCTTGAGCATCCCTGAGACCTGCACGAAGCTGCCGGTGTCGGACGTCGCCTCGATCAGGTCGGTCGCGGTGACGGCGGGCAGCCCGGTCAGCGCGGCCAGTTCGCGGACGACGGCCGCGGCGTAGCCCGGTACCGTGGTAATGCCCGTGCCGATCGCCGTGGCGCCGAGGTTGACCTCGACCAGCAGGGAGCGAGCGTCGAGGATCCGGGCCTGCTCCTCGGCCAGGTTGGCTGCCCAGGCCCCGAACTCCTGACCGACGGTCATCGGCACCGCGTCCTGCAGTTGGGTCCGGCCCACCTTGGGAATCCCGCGGAACTCCTCCGCCTTGGCCACGAAGGCGGCGGCAAGACGGCCGAGCGCACCCGCGAGGTCGTCCAGCGCCGAGAGCAGGGCCAGTTTCACCGCGGTCGGGTAAACGTCGTTGGTGCTCTGGCTGCGGTTGACGTGGTCATTCGGGTTGACCCGGTCGTAGAAGCCGAACGGCAGCTCGAGCAGCTCGAGGGCCCGGTTGGCGATCACCTCGTTGGCGTTCATGTTGGTCGAGGTGCCGGCGCCGCCCTGCACGACGTCGACCACGAACTGGTCGTCCAGCAGCCCGTCCCGCACGTCCTGGCTGGCTCGCTCGATGGCGCCGGCGACGTCCGCGGGGAGGAGCCCCAACGCGAGGTTCGCCCGGACCGCTGCCTGCTTGACCGCGCCCAGGGCGGCGACCAGGTGCGGGTGCGCGGACACCGGGATCCCGCTGATCGGGAAGTTCTCCAGGGCACGCGCGGTGTGCACGCCCCAGTAGGCGTCGGCCGGCACCGGTCGCTCCCCCAGGAAGTCCCGTTCGATCCGGCTGGCGGTCATGACAGCCTCTCCGTCGCCACGTCCAGGGCGGTCCAGGCGAGCGCGGTCGCCGCATCGAGCAGGCCATGCTCGGCATCGGGGCCCACACAATGTGCCGCGAACTCTCGCTGGTGGTTGAGCGCCGGCAGCGAGCCGATGCCGATGTAGGGGTGGATCGCGGCCACCATCTGCGACACATTGCCCATGTCGGTGGAGGCCCGGTTCATCCGGGAAGCCGTGTCCCCGTTGGCGAAACTGCGTCCGAGCTGCTCCGCGTTGCGGCGGTACGACGCCAGCGCGGCCTCGTCGGCGCGGAACTCGGCGTACGGCTTGGACTCGGGTACAACGCTGAGCTCGCAGCCGGTGGCGAGTGCGCCCGCCTCGAAGCAGCGCCAGACCTTCTCCTCGACGGAGCTGAGCTCGGCGAGCGACTCGGCGCGCACGTACCACCGGCCCTCGGTCTGCTCCGGGATCGCGTTGGGCGCCTCGCCCCCGCGGGTGACGAGGCCGTGCACGCGCACGCTCGACGGGAGCTGCTGGCGCAGCAGGCCCACGGCGACCTGGGCGACGGTGAAGGCGTCCGCGGCGTTGACACCCTGCTCGGGGTACGCCGCCGCGTGGGCCGCCTTGCCGCGGTAGGTGACGTGCGAGTGCGAGACCGCGAAGGGCCGCGCCTCGGCGACGTCTACCGGCGCCGGGTGGGCCATCATGGCCAGGTCGAGCCCGGCGAACGCGCCCCGGTCGAGCAGCTCGATCTTGCCGCCGCCACCCTCCTCGGCGGGCGTGCCGTAGACCTCGATGGTCAGGCCTAGCTCGTCGGCCAGTGGCGCCAACGCGAGGGCGGCGCCCGCCGATGAGGCCGCGATCAGGTTGTGCCCGCAGGCGTGGCCCAGGCCCGGGAGGGCGTCGTACTCCGCCATCAGGCCGAGCCGGAACGGCCCCGAGCCGTATGTCGCGACGAACGCGGTCTCCAGCCCGAGGTACGACGGTGTCACAGCGAAGTCGGCCTCGGACAGCACGTCGCCGACCCAGCGGGCCGCGTTGTGCTCCTCCCAGGCGGTCTCGGGATTCGCGTGAAGCTGCTCGGAGAGTCGGACGAGCCGGTCCCGAGAGGAGGTGACGGTCGACGCTGCGTACTGCTGCGGGCTGGTCGGTAGGTCGAGCCTGTCGGTACCCATCACGCGTCCCCGGGCACGCCGTAGGACGGCGCGTCACCGGGCCGGAGCCCGCGGGTGACGTAGTCGTCGCGCTGCGGAAGCCACAGCTCGACGAGTCGGCGCAGCTCGGTGATCGGGTCGTCGTGCCAGTCGACGCGCAGGTCGGTCTCGCGCCAGGGCACGTCGCGGACCACGGAGACGCCAGCCGAGTGCAGCGGACCGGCCTCTCCCCCGGCGGCGAGGCCGGCCTCGAGGGCGGCCAGCAGCCGCAGCTCCAGGTCGCCGGTGGAAGCCTCGAACGCCTCGACCACGGCATCGACCACCGTGGGAGTGGCCAGCATGTTGCCGGCCGCGACCACCGACCGCCCGCGGCGCTCGGACACGACGCCGAGCGACTGCTCGCCCGAGAACACCGCCGACTCACCGGAGAGGTCGAGGACGGTGAGTTGGCGAAACTCGATGTCGGCAGCAGCGGAGCCGACCTGGGCGAGCGCCTTCTCGGGGGACAGCCCGGCCTCGAGCGCATCAAGGAGGCTGGTGCCCAAGCGCGGGTCGGTGATGTTCTGGGAGGCAGCGCCTCCGACCCCCGCCCGGAGATGAACGCAGCGGGCAGCCACTGCGGAACTCGACGAAGTCACCGCCATCCCGACGGCACCGCGCCCGTCGGTGGCGAGCACGGAGAACGTCATGACGGGATCACCGCGATGGCGTCAACCTCGACCAGCCACTCGGGCCGGGCCAGCGCCGAGACGACCACCCCGGTCGAGATCGGGTGCACGCCACGGGTCCAGCGGCCGACGGTCCGGTAGACGGTCTCGCGGTAGCGAGGGTCGACCAGGTAGATCGTCAGTTTGACCAGGTGCTCCATGCAGGAGCCGGACTCCTTGAGCAGCAGGTCGATATTGGCCATCGCACGCTCGGTCTGCGCCTCGACGTCGCCGACGCCGACCGACGCGCTGGTGTCCAGGTCCTGGCCGATCTGGCCGCGGACGTAGACGGTGTTCCCCGCGACGACGGCCTGGCAGAGGTCGTTGTCGAGGTTCTGCTCGGGATAGGTGATCTTGGTGTTGAACGGACGGATCCGGGTGTGCCCTCCGGCGACGATGGGTGCATTCATTGGGTGGCCTCCAGCAGGTTCTTGGACAGGTCGGTGGAAGGGGCTCTGGTCTCGACTCGTCGCGCCGTCGGCCGCGTAGGCGAGGTAGCCAGCGCTGGGTCAGGATGTGGTCGGCCACGTGCTTGGCGTCGTGCCAGACCCCCCAGATGAAGCTCGATCCGCGCCGGGACAGCCAGGGCAGTCCCAGGAAGTAGACGCCGGGCTCAGCCGACACGCCGCGGCGATGGTTCGGCTTCCCGGTCTCGTCGAACGCATCGACCTGCAGCCAGCTGTAGTCGGTGGCGAATCCGGTCGCCCAGACGATGGAGGTGACTCCGGCATCCACGAGGTCGAGCTCGCCGAGCGGGTTGGTGGCGCACTCCGGGTCGGGCCCGAGGACGCGGGCGGCCGGTTCCTCGGGGAGATCCAGACCGTTGCGCAGCGACGTACGCGTCTGCTTCATCGAGCAGCGACAGGTAGTTCGCGTCGCCATTGGCAATGTTCTCGGCGAGGTCGGACGAGAACCGCAGGGTCCCGTTGTCGAACGCGGCAGTCCGGCCCACGAGGTGCACGCCGCTGGCGGCCAGGGCGCGGAAGTCGACGGTGTGGCCACCGTGAGCTCCGCTGACCGCGATGGTGACGTGCTCGGCACCCTCGGGAGGCGTCTCTGCGTCCCACTTGCCGAGGGCTCCGAGCCACCAGCAGAAGTCCCGCCCGCGGTAGCTTCGCGGGGGCCGGTCGTGGGGACCGACGGAGAGGTAGACGCGCCGGCCCGACCGCCGGAGTTCGTCAGCGATCTGGACCCCCGACGATCCGGCTCCGACCACCAGGACGGCGCCGTCGGGCAGCTGCTTCGGGTTGCGGTAGGCGCTGGAGTGGATCTGCAGCGGCACCGCGCCGTCGGGCACGATCGCCGGGATGACCGGCCGCTGGAACGGTCCCGTCGCGGCGACGACGAACCGGGCATGGATGGTCCCCTCCGACGTCTCGACGCGGAAGCCGGGGCGGCCCACGTTCCTTCGCACCGAGGTCACCTCGACGCCGCACCGGATCGGCGCGCCGATCTTCTCCGCGTAGGCGACGAAGTAGTCCGCCACCTGCTCCTTGGAAGCGAAGGCATCCGGGTCGACGTCGAAGAAGTCCAGACCGGGAAAGCGATCGTGCCAAGCAGGACCGTTCGCAACCAGGGAGTCCCACCGTTCCGAGCGCCAGCGCTCCGCGATGCGGTGCCGTTCAAGGACGAGGTGCGGTATGCCGCAGTCACCCAGATGCTCACTCATCGCCAGGCCAGCCTGGCCGCCGCCGACGACGACGACGTCAATCTCTTGGCTCGACATCCCAATCTCCTTCGAGCGGCTCTCTTGTCTTCGGGTGGTGCTGACGTTGCCGCGTTGCTGAAAATCCTGACCTGAGCCGCGTCTTCTGTCCAACAGATGTTGTTACTCTTGTACATCTGATTTGTTGATAACGAGCACGGCATCAAGTTCACCCCAAGTGGTCAGTGCATCGGTTCGATATGGGCCCACGCGGGACCGTGCACCACGTTGCGGCGAAATTGTGCTGCATCGGTTGAGTCGATGCAATCAAACAAAAACATCTGTTTGCCATGTGGCTCCGAATCTTCACATCATGGTGTGCTGCCTCACACTTTGGAGAAGAGAGCCATGACAGAACCATCAGTCCTCGAGAAGCACACCATCGGTTACGTGCCCCCGGCCGACCGCCACGGGAAGGTGCGTGATCTCTTCACGCTGTGGTTCGGCACCAACATCGCGCCGCTCCCCGTGGTGACCGGCGCCGCCGGCGTCACCGTCTTCCACCTCGACCTCTTCTGGTCGATCGTCGCCATCGTCGTCGGCCACTTGGTCGGCGGAGTGTTCATGGCCCTGCACTCCGCGCAGGGCCCGCAGATGGGCATTCCTCAGATGATCCAGAGCCGCGGCCAGTTCGGGTCGTACGGCGCGCTCATCGTCGTGGTCATCGCGGCGGTGATGTACCTGGCGTTCTTCGCCTCCAACATCGTGCTCGCCGGCCAGTCCTTGCACGGCATCGCCGAACCTGCTCCCGGTCTCGTGGGGCATCGTCCTCGGGGCACTCGGCTCGGGACTGATCTGCATGATCGGCTACAGGTTCATCCACGCGCTCAACCGGATCGCCACCTGGGTGCTGGGCATCGGCATCGTGGTCGCCATCGCGGCGATCTTCGTCGCCGGACCGACCCGCCTCGTTCTGGACCCAGGGCGGCTACAGCACCGCCGGCTTCCTGGCCACGGTGTCCCTCGGCGCACTGTGGCAGATCGCGTTCGCGCCGTACGTCTCCGACTACTCGCGCTACCTGCCCGCCGAAGTGGGCGTCCGCGCCACCTTCAACGCGACGTACCTCGGCTGCACCCTGGGTTCGATCCTTCCGTTCTCCTTCGGCGCGATCGTGGCCCTGGCCATGACGCCGGGCGAGGACGTGATGACCGGCGTACGCGACGACCACCGGCGTCCTCGGCCCGCTGCATGCTGGCGCTGTTCCTGCTGTCGGTGATCAGCCACAACGCGCTGAACCTCTACGGCACGGTGCTCTCGGTGATCACCTGCGTGCAGACCTTCGCGTCCCGGTGGATCCCCACCGCGCGGGCCCGCCTGGTGGTGTCGGTCGTGGTGATGCTGTTGTCGGCGTACGTCGCGCATCGGCGTCTCCGGCGACTTCATCTCGCACTTCGTCGACATCGTGCTGGCACTGCTCGTGGTGTTGGTGCCGTGGACCGCGATCAACCTGATCGACTTCTACCTGATCCACCGCGGCAACTACGACCTGGACTCGATCTTCCGCGTCGGACGGCGGCATCTACGGCCGCCTCAACAACAAGGCGATCGTGGCCTACGTCCTCGGCATCCTGGTGCAGATCCCGTTCATGAACACCCCGGTGTACGCCGGTCCGGTGGCGGGCTGGCTGGACGGTGCCGACCTGAGCTGGATCATCGGCCTGGCCGTGACCGCTCCGGTGTACTACCTGCTGGCGCGGCGTACGACCCTGGCACCGAGCGAGCTCGCCCAGCCGGTGCTCGCCTGATCAGACACATGAACAACAACCCGGACGGGCAGGTCGCGATCAGCGGCCTGCCCGTTGGCGGGTCGACCGGCCCGACGACCGGATGAACGCCTGCGCGCGCCGGGTCAGCCGCACCCCGCGCATGGACGCCAGCACGATCTCGAGCGGCTCGAGCCGGTCCTTGATCTCGAGCGTGACCACCTCGGCGCCGTCGTAGGTCCCGTTGCTGGCCGGCCTCTGGTTGAGCACCGACCAGCCGTGGCCGTTGGCCACCATCGCGCGGACGGTCTCGAAGCCCGCAGTGCGGTGCCGGACCTCGGGGTGGAATCCGGCCGACTCGACAAGGTGCTCGAGGTATTCGCTGCTGTGCGGCAGGTCGAGTAGCACCATCGGGTCCTCGGCCAGCTCCTTCAAGGCGACCTTCTTGCGCTTCGCCAGCCGGTGGTCCTTCGCGACCAGCACGTAGGGCGCGGCGAGCCCGACCTGCACGTGGTTGATGTCGTCGTCGAGGTCGTAGCCGTACATCAGCGCCAGCTCGCAGCGCCCCGACCGCAGTGCCTGCTTGAGCACCGCGTGCTCCTCCTCGACCACCGAGATCCGGATGTCGGGATGGTCGCGCTCGCATGCGGCCAGCAGCCGGGGCAGCTCGAACGGCCCGAGTGTGGTGAAGCAGCCGATCGTGAGGTCGCCGACGAGGTCCTCCCCTGCGCTGCGGGCGGTCTCGGCCAGCTCACTGGTGTGCACGAGGTAGCTGCGCAACTCGCGGTAAAACTCCGCGCCGGCGGCCGTGAGAGTGAGCCCGCGCGCGTGATGCCGCAACAGCAACTGGACGCCGAGCTCCTTCTCCAGCTGGGCCACGGCGGTCGAGATCGCCGACTGGGACACCAGGAGCTCCTTGGCGGCGCCCGTCATGCTGCCCATCTCGGCCGCGGCCGCGAAGTAGCGCAGCTGGACCAGCGTGAAGTTCGCGTCAGACATGGCGGGCATCCTCTCGCAGGTCGGCGCCGGTTGCATCCGTCAGATAGCCGAGCGGCAGCTCCCGTCACACGTGGAGGTGAGGGATCAGCCGCCCTGACCCTGCCGACGGTAACGCACTGATGCTTCCCCGAGCTCGCCAAATCTGACACCTCATGGACACCGGATCGAATCCCTCGCCGGACACCTGGGCCCTACCCACGATCCGACCGCACGTCGGATCTAGGAGTGGTCGAGCTGCGCGAGCGCACGTACCTGCTCACTCCCGCCCGCGGACGGTCCACCACCTTGGGAAAGTGGGCCTCGGCTCGCCATTCGAGCGACCAAAGCAACCAACGCCTGCAACCCGGCGATCGTGACGCCGACGTGCATCAGGATCTCCGCAAGACCGCCTGGCCCCGACGCACCTGCCGGGGCCATGGAGCCGTCAACCACGTGCATGGCTTCGTGAGCGGAGCCGTGCATCACCACCACGTGGATGAGAACCATGGTCGTGCCTCCCAGCGCCATGATCGCGCTCGCCCTGCGAGTCGGCCGACCCCAAGCCGAGACACCACACATGGCGCATATCCCCGACAGCGCGAGCATCGGAGCTGTGCGCGACACCAAGCCTGCCCCGCCGACCACTGCCAGCGCGACATGCACCGACAGGCATGCGAACGCCGAGCAGGCCGCGATGCGGATCAGAGTGGTGGCCCGGTACCCGACACGGTTGGGAATGGTGTTCGCTCTCGCCAGGTGCGCCACGGCTCAGGCTCCAAGATCTGCGGAGTAGTCGAGGAGGAGCCCCCACCGCCGGCGATAGACGGCCACACCCCAGCCTCCGAGTGCCGCAGCCGGAATGAGCAGCAGGAGCCAGCGCGCTGCCTGGGGGGTTGCACCGAGGAACTGGTAGTTCTTGATGGCGAGTACCAGGACCGCGATCATTCCGATCAACGCGGTGGACGGGGCGATGCGGGTGGACCATGCGCTTCCGCCGCCAGGGAGTCGTGAGAAGAACACGAGGATTGATGCACTGACCAGGGACAGGACGACCAGCAGTCCGACCGTCCCGAGGCCCACCAGCCAGGCGTAGGTCACAGCGATGGGGTCAGCTCCGGCGAGTACGAACACGAGCAGCACCGCGGCGATGGTGGCAGAAACCGCAAGGGACGCCGCGACGGGGTTGCTGCCTTTGCCGGATGTGACGCCGAGGTTCGACGGCAGTACGCCCGCCCGGGCCAACGCGAAGACATACCGGGAGATCATGCTCTGGAAGCCGACGAACAGTGCCAGGAAGCTGCTGATCACGAGAAACTCGAGGTAGCGCGTGAACCCCGAACCCATCGTGTCCTCGACGATTGCGAAGAAGAACCCGCCAGGGTTGCTCGCCGCTTGTTCTTGGACGGCGTCCGGGCCAGTGTGGACTGTGATCAGCCAGGACGTGAGGGCGTAGAAGACAGCCACGAATCCGAGCGAGCCGTAGACAGCGCGCGGGATGTACGTCGGGGTTCCCGCGCCTCCTCGGAGAAGACAACAGTTGCTTCGAGACCGCTGTAGCAGGTCATGCACAGCAGGAGCGCGACGCCGAAACCCGCCCCGGTGACCGTGCTCGGCTGGAAACCGCCAAGCGAGTAGCCCTGTGGCCCGCCCTGGACGAGCAACGCGATGTCGACGATCGCAAGCGAGCAGACCTCGACGGCGAGGAGGGCAACCAGAAGGCGGACACTGACCCCGATCCCCAGGTAACCGACCACGGCGACGATCAGGAGTCCTATGAAACTCACCAGGCTGGGGTTGACGTCCCAGCCGAAGGTCTGGGCTGCCACCACACCGACGATGGCGTAAAACGAAACCAACGAAGCGAGGTAGAAAAGCAACGTCACCGCGGCTGTCGCTGTCGCTGTGGTGGCACCGAATGCGCTCGCAACGTAGGCCACGAACCCGCCCGCGTTCACCAGGTGGCGGCTCATCGCGACGTAGCCCACGGCAAACACACCGAAGAGCAGGCCAGCGATGAGGTAGGCGGCGGGTGTTGCCGCGCCGTGCACCGCCAAGATGACTGGGGTCGCTGCGGCAAGGACTGAGACTGGAGCCACGGCCGAGACCACGATCGAGCCGATCGCGATCACTCCCAGGCGGTTGTGGCTCAACGATCGGTTCGGAGCCCCCGAGGTCGACGGATCGCCTTGCTCCGTGAGTGATTCGTTCGACATCGTGCGCTCTCTTCCTGTGTGGTGACCTGTGTCTGATTCGTTCGGTGGTGACATGAGTCAGTGGTTCGCTTCGCCGGCGAGAACGCGTACAAGGCGTTCGAATGCCGGTTCGCGAGGATCGATGAAGGCGTAGTGGCCTGTCTCGGGCAGCACCTCCAAAGCGACGTCTTCTCCGGAGAGTGCGATGGCGGCCGCATACGAGCAGCTCTGGGTCATCGGGACGGTTCGGTCCTCGGCACCGTGCAACAGCACGTGGCGTGCGTGAGCTGGCAGTCGTCGCTGGAGTCGCGCCTCCGCGTATCGGGCAGGAGCCAGGCCCGGCGGGCCCCCGAGCCACGCCGCGATGCTGCCCTCGTCGCGCCCCGATCGCGCGGAGTCCTCGAGGTCGGTCACCCCACCCAGCACGATGACCAGGTCCACCACGTCGAGTGCAGCCGACCATTCGGCCAGGTAGCCTCCGGCGGAGTGGCCCACGATCACGAGCCGCCCCGGCCGCGATGCCGCCGCGAGCTCCACTGCAGAGCGCACGTCGTTCGTGGTCTGCGTGAAGCCCCCGCTCCCCGGACGCGCGCGGCGGTACTCGATGTTCCAGACCTCGTATCCCCGCCGAGCGATGGCACGGGCCAAGGGCGCGTTGACCTCGCGGGTGTACTCCTCTGCGAAGAAGCCGCCATGAATGGTCACCACGACGAGCTCTGGCCTCACCTGATCCGGCGTCCAGACGTCGACAGTCTGGTCGTCCGAGTTCCCGTACGAGACGGTGCGGTGGCCGAGCACAGGACCTGCTGTGTCCTCACGCTCATTCCACCCGTACAGCTCCTCGAACCATTTCTCCAGATCCTCATCGGACGGGTCATACGCCGCGTTCACGACGACACCTCGACGCGGAGCACGACGGCTGCGGCACTGTCGCCGGCAGCACAGCCGGTGAACATGCCGACTCCGCCGCCCCGCAACGTCAGAGCCTCGACGAGTTCAGCTACTCCCCTCATCCCGGTGGGTGCCTGCGGGTGCCCATAGATCAGGCTCGAGCCATAGAGGTTGAGCATCTCGCGATCGAGGTTGAGCTCACGACACAACCAAAGGTCGTTGACGGCAAAGGGGTTGTGAGTGGTGACTGCATCCAGCGACCCCGCGTCCAGCCCCGCATCGCGGAGCGCACGCTGCGCGGCCTGCACCGGCGCCTTCGGCATCGCACCGAGCTCTGCTCGGGCGGTTCCCACCGCCAGCACCCGGACCACCCCTGTCTCGCTCAGCGACCGAGCTCGTGAGTGGGTTGTCAGGACCATGCCAGCGGCACCATCCGCCGGATGTGTTTGCGACCCCGCCGTCACCACGCCCTCGGGCACGGACGAGCGAAGCCCTGCCAGCCCCTCCGCTGTGCTCTCGCGGACACCCTCGTCAGCGTCGACAACGCAGGTCCGCCCTCGGGACCCGGACAGCTGCACGGGTACGAAGTATCGGCGCTGGAAGGCCCGGTCTTCCTCCAGCGCTCGCTGGTACTGGGAGTACCGCAACAGGGTCATGTCATCGAGCTGTGAGCGACAGAACCCCGCTTCCCGAGCCACGCCCTCAGCGGTGTCGACCATCGGTCTCCCGGTCAGGGGGTCCCGGGCGAAGTTGTCCAAGACCCAGTCCTCGGAGGTGACCCGCCCCGACCTACTCGGGTAGACCAGGTGTGGACCGTTGCTCGTGCGATCTGCTGTGACGGCCAGGACGAGTTCCTCATCCGAGCTGTTCTGCACCAGCTGCGCCGCATGTGCGAGGACCGCGACCGACGTGGCGCACGCTTGCGCGATCAACGGACCGGACACCGTGCTCGCGCCTATGCGGTGCGCAAGAGTCGGCGTCGCGTAGAAGGCCTCGGGCTGCGGAACCGTCATTCCGAGTGCGATGCCCGTGATCATCGACGGGTCCAACTGCCTGTCCGCCATCGCCTGCGCGGTCACTCGGGTCGCAAGATCGATACTCGACACCTCGGCGAGTGCACCCTGCCATCGAGTGAAGGGGCTGGACCAGACAGCCCCGATGGGGATGAAGGCGCCTTCGAGTCTCATCCCGCTCCCCCGTCACCGTTGACGGGCAAGTTGACGGGCAAGTTGACGCGGAGAAGCCGTGCCTTGCCCTCAGAGCGCGGCAGCGTGCCCTGCGGCACCAGTTCGACCTCGCACCGAGCGATCAGACGGTCACGCAACGCACGCTCAAGGTCAGACTTGAGCAGGTCCAGATCATCGGTTGCGCCGTGCTCGACCCGTACCTGAACGGGTGACTCCACGAGCGGCGGCTCCTGTGAGAGCAGGATCTCCAGAGCGCCGGTGGTGCGCGGGAGCATGGATGAGACGACGTCACTGATCGCCGATGGCCAGACATTTACCCCGTTGACGATGAGGAGGTCGTCGGTGCGCCCGATGCACGTGATGCGAGGAGACGTGCGTCCACACGAGCACGGCGCTGTCGTGATGCGGACGCGATCGCGCGTCCGGAAGCGGACGAGCGGGACACACTCCCGGTCCAGGTGTGTGGTGACGAGTTCGGCCTCAACCCCGTCGACCCACGACAGGACGTCACCGCTGTCAGGGTCGATGAGCTCGAAGACCACGTGGTCCTCGGCAAGCAGGTGATTGCCCTCGAAGGCGTCGCACATGGCGGAATAGATCGGGAAGACATCGGCATTGCCCACGCTTTCGAAGACCTGCGCACCGAAAGCCGATTCGATCTCCCTGCGCACCGACGGAATCGATCCGCCGGGTTCGGCTCCGACGAGAACCCGTCGGAACCCGAGGTCTCGAGGGTCCTGTCCCAAGCGATCCCGCACCTACTCGATGAGATATCGCGCGAACGACGGTGTGCACGACAGCACCGTCGCTCCAAGGTCGCGGGTGCTCTGCAGTAGTCGGTCCGTCGCGCCGACCCCCACGGGGACGAACGTCGCGCCGAGTCGCTGCACCCCCTCCGCGAGCGGCAGCCCACCGACGAAGAACCCCAGTGCGAGAGCATGGACGACGACGTCGTCCTGCGTGACCCCTTGACAGCGGTAGACGCGTGCCGCGACTTCGGCCCAGGTGTCCGCGTCACGCGCTGTCACACCGACGTAGCTGGGCCTGCCGGTCGTGCCGCTGGACGCATGCACTCGCACGACGTCGCGCATGGGCACGGCTGCATGCTCGCCTAGGGGCGGCGTTGAGATCTGGCTGGAACGGAGTTCGGACTTCTCGGTGAAGGGAAGCCGGGACAGGTCGCCGACCGACCTGATGGTTCGTGCATCGATGTTCGCTTCTGAGAACTTGCGGCGATACAGCGGCGACTGTTCCAGCACGTAGTCGAGCTGCCGCCCCAACCGTTCCTCCTGGAGCAGGACGACCTGGTCTCGCGGTAGCCGCGACACGTCGTATGCGGGTTCGGTCTGTCTCATGGTGTTTCCTCGTCGTCGGTCGCCGATGCGGTGCGAAATGCGTTGGCCGCGATCCCGTCAGCCGGATCGCTGGCGATGCCGCTGGACGATTTCGGCGACCTGCGCCCGCAGCTCGGGATCGTCGGAGAGCACGAGCACAATGTCCGCGCCGATGTGGGGCACTGTCTGCTGACCAGATGTCGAGGCAGGGTCGGCTGTTGCCAGCGCCGCGTGAGCACCGCGCTTGACGATCTCCTTCGCAGCTTCCAAGAGGGCCGCCGTGTCGGCTCCGTCGTCGAGTGCCCAGGCGTCAAGCACCGCGTTGACCGCAGCGACGAGGCTGGATGCCACGATGGTTGCCACGAGCTGGATCTGGCTGATGTGGCGAAGCTCTTTGATGAGGAACTCTTCGATCGCGAGCTGGTACGCCTGGTCTGCAATTCGTTCGTGGTCTCTCAGAGCCGGCTCGTTGTGGACGAGCTGATACCGGGGACGGTAGAGGTCCGGGTGTTCGAAGTACTCGTTCGCGCTGACCACGCTGACCTCGATGACAGCGTCGATCGGACTTGCTGTACCGGTCCGGGCCTGAAGGGCGGCCCGGAACCGCTCGACGCGTTCCTCGTGGTCGGGAAACGCGGCTTGCTCCTTGGTGGGGAAGTAGCGGAAGAAGGTGCGGACACTGATCCCTGCTTCGGCAGCGATGTCCTCGACGGTGACCACGTCATAGCCGCGGTCGCGGTAGAGCTGGATCGCCGCAGCTGCGATCGTGTATCTGCGGTCATGGTTCTTCGACGACATGTGTTCCTCGCTCCAATCCTCAGCAATGGCCGGCGCAGTGACCGGCACTCGTCGCGACCGGCACGTCGAGGGCTGGGTTCTGAGTGAAGAATCCCGATGGCTTCAGCGCGAAGCCCATCCGAGCCACCGGCATGACCGGCCAGTCCTCTGGACGGACGACGTGATGGTGACCGAGGGTGTACCAGACGACGACGTCGGTATCCCGGATGTTGCGGTCCGCCGCGGTCCAGACGGCCAGGCCGTCGTCTCCGGGGCTCTGGTTCGGGAACGTGCCGGCGGGGAAGCTCTCCTCGGCGGACCATGGCGTCACCCAGAGGTGGTGATACATGTACGCGGCTCGGGACGAGATGGATGACCCTGGCTGGGCGTAGGGCTTGCAGTTCTCTCCCGGAACGAGCCGGTAGGCGGGTGTTCCTCCGATCGCATTCGTGGTGGTGGAACTCTCGATGAGCCAGGAGCGGGCGGTCTCGAGGTTGAGGTCGCGAATGGCGTCCAGCTCGGTGTCGAAGGTGGTGCGGACGGGGTAGAAGGCATTGCCGTAGGGGTTGGTCGGACCCAAAGGGTCGGCATGAGTGTTGACCTCGGTGACACGGTTCTCGATCCCGTCGATCGTGGGGTCGAGGCGGACGCAGAAGAAGTGTTGATGGTGTGGCGCGTAGAGGTTGGGGCCGAGCTTGACTCCGTGCCGGTTGGTCTCGCCGTCGTGGAGCGCCCCGGTCTGGACGATTCCAGTGGCTTTCACCTCGAGCTCGATGCTCCCGTCCTGGTAGAAGTACCAGAAGAAGCCGTACTCGTAGTTGCCGATCGTGGCGATGCACGAGATCACCAGCCGTCGGGACCGGCGGACCTCGGTCTTGTCGGTGCGCTGGTCGTAGTGCTTCCAGAGGATCCCGGCGTCCTCTTCGTGCAGACAGATCGCGTTGTTCCGCGGGTCCAGGTCCCCTTGGGCGCTGATCACGGTGGAGTCGAAGTAGTAGATCTCTCCCAGACAGTCGCAGCCGAGCTCAAGGGCGTTGGCGCACATGCCCAGCCCGTACTCGCCCACGTCGAAGGCGTTCTTGCGCCGTTGCGTGAGCGAGGTGTCCCCGTAGGGAACGGTCATCTCGGCAACCGAGGCTCGGAACAGGACAGGTCGGTCGTGACCTTCGTCGTTGTAGCGGATGTCGTGCAGGACCAGGCCCTCGCGCTGGTTGAAGCCCACCCGGAAGCTCCACTTCTGCCAGCTCACCTTCCAGCCCTCGACGGTGAAGCTCGGGCCTTCCGACTGGGTGATCTCGAGCGGCTTGATGTCGTCGCGCCACCCGTCGACGAATTTCTCGCCGTAGTTGGCGTCGTCCATAGGTACTGGGTAGACGTGCTCGTCCTCGACGTCGATGAGTTCGAGGGTGTCGAGGTCGATCAGCGCGATCATGCCGTCAATGGGATGGGCGTACTGGTTGTCGTCGTTCTGCGACCGCATATAGAAGGTGCCCCGCGCGATCCGGCGGCCCTTCTCCGCTTCGATGTCGAAGTTCCCTGCTGACCAGGGATCCACCATGACGAGAGCCCGCTGCTGAAGATCCAGACCGCGCCTGCGGAGCGCGTCTTGCACCCGCGGATCGGACTTGGTCTCGATCTCGATGTCGACGAACTCATCGATCGTGATGGCCGGCTGCTGCTGTCCGGGCACCTCGTCCCACGCCGTCACGGCGCGCTGCCGAACGTCCACGAGCACGATGTAGGTCACTCGGCGACGGCCGTCGAGAAGGAGCACCTCTGCCATCCGTTCGATGTCCGCCCCGCTGGCGAGCTCGCGCTTCGTGGGCTCGACAAGGCTCGCGGACGCGAACCGCATGTGGTACCGAAAGCGCTCGTCGTGACGGACCGCGTGGGCCACCGACTCGTACTCCTCGGGAGACAGCGGGTCGAGTGGGTGCGCGTGCTCGGCGAGCTCCTCGGCTCGCGCTGCGTATCGCGCGCGCAGGGTCTCGATCTTGCGCGCGCGCGTCACCGCTCGTTCCGGAGAGCGCCGGGTGTCACCCACCGACAAACCGGTGGAGTGCGCCTCCAGCTGGAGGTTCTCCGTCTCGTGGACCTGGTTGCTCATGAAGCTCGTTCCCGCTCTCTCGCGCCTAGTAGGCGATGCAGACTGACTTGGTCTCGGTATAGAGATCGATGGCCGCCCTGCCGTGTTCCCGGCCCAGTCCGGACTGCTTGAAGCCTCCGAAGGGCATGTTGGCGTCCAGAACGCCATGGGTGTTGACCCAGATGGTCCCCGCCTGAATGCGTGGAATCAGGTCGTGGACGCGACTGATGTTCTGGCTCCAGATGCTGGCTGCGAGGGCGTACTGCGAGTCGTTGGCCAGCTCGACGAGGTGGTCCATGTCGTCGTAGGGCATGGCGACGAGGACCGGCCCGAAGATCTCTTCCTGGACGACGGTCATCTCATGGGTCGTGTTGGCGAGGATGGTCGGCTCCACGAAATACCCTGGAGAGTCGATCGCGTGTCCACCAAGGACTACCTCGGCGCCTTGGGCGCGACCAGACTCGATGTAGCCGCAGACGCGATCCCGCTGCGCGGCGGAGATGAGTGGCCCGAGGTGCACGTTGCTGTCAAAGGGTGACCCGATGCGCAGACTGTCTGCGAGGAACGTAACCCGGGCCAGGTACTCGTCGTAGCGCCCGCGGGGCAGGTAGAGCCGCGAACCGGCGACGCACTGCTGACCTGAGTTGAAGAACTGAGCTCGCAACATGCCCACGCCGATGAACTCGGGGTCGATGTCGTCCAGCACAACCACGGGCGACTTGCCACCGAGCTCGAGGGAGGTGCGCGTCATGTTCTTCATGGCCTCGATGCCGATGGCCTTGCCCACCGTCGTGGAACCGGTGAAGGCGATCTTGTCGACGCCAGGGTGACGGCTGAGCGCAGCCCCTGCTGCAGCCCCGATGCCAGTGACGACGTTCAGCACGCCAGGTGGGAAGCCCGCGTCCAGGACCAGCTCGGCCAGAAGCAATGCGGTCAAGGGTGTCTGTTCAGCCGGCTTCAGCACGACCGTGCAGCCAGTCGCCAGCGCCGGAGCGACCTTCCAGACTGCCATCAGGTGGGGGAAGTTCCACGGAACAATCGCCGCGACCACGCCGACCGGCTCGCGCTGGGTGTAGCCGTGGAACCGAGTGCCGTCGTCCTCGATAGGTGAGAGCTCGAAGGTGCTGCCCTCGATCTTGGTGGCCCAGCCGGCCATGTAGCGCAGGTACTCCGCTGCCATACCGACCTCGACGGTGCGCGCGACGTCCAACATTTTCCTTGCTCGAGGGCCTCTAGTGCGGCGATCTCCTCGCCCCGTTCCTCGATCAGATCCGCCAACCGCAGCATCATGCGAGCACGTTCGTGGGGTGCGACCTTCCGCCAGACGCCTTCCAGGGCCGCGCGTGCCGTGCATACGGCCAGGTCGACGTCCAGCTCGTCACCGGCGGGCACCTCGGCGATAACTCGGCCGGTTGAGGGGTCCTCGACCTCGATGGTCAGTCCGCTGGCCGCGTCGACCCACCGTTCGCCGATCAGCATCTGGTTCTGGGAAGCCAGGAACGAGTCCAGAACTTCGGGAGTGTCGAGCTCAGCTGCTACGAACATGCGTACCCTACCTTGCCTATGACAGTGAATGTCATGGTAATGACAGTCACTGCCATTGACAAGAGGGCCCGCCACACCGGCGCGAGGTTACCGACCCAAGGTGTTGACACTCGGGCGCAACTGCGGAATGGCTCAAATTCGAAAGGCCCCCTGACTTGCGTTTCCGCAGGGCCGGGATCGATTTTTGGTCGGGCTGACAGGATTTGAACCTGCGACCCCCTTGACCCCTCAGTTTGAGGGGTCGTCACCGTGAGCGTGGATCAGCATCCCAGCAGCTTCGATCCATACCTCGTTCCACGCCCAGTCCCGCATGGTCCCGGTCCGACGTGGTCCGTGTTTCGGTCCTTGTTGGTCACGGCACATCGGGGTCCGGGTTGTCCCCAGGAACTCCGTAGTGACCTCAAACGCGTCCTCAACCGACCCGCTGTCGTCATCAGGTCAGTGAGTCTCTCAGGCTCTCCTGGATGTTCTGGATCGGTAGGAACAGTGTCTGGTCGTCCATGGGTGCAGGGATGAACCCGAAGCGGCCGTAGAACGCGGCCGCGGATTCGTCGATGGCATGCACGAGCAGCGCCCGGACACCGACGTCGTCGGCAATGCCTGCGACCCGGCGTACGGCGTCCTGCAGCAGCGAGGCACCCAGGCCGGCGCCTGGCGTCGTGTGTCCACCGCCAGGCGGCCGAGGAGGATCACAGGGATCGGTTCGGGCATGTTGCGTCGCACCTTCCCCGGAGCGTCCTCGAGTTTCACCGACGAGGCCGCGAGCGAGTAGAAGCCGACCACGCGGAGCCGATCGTCGACCGGAGCGGTCACGAAGGTCCGCGAGGCTCCGCTGTGCTGGTTGCGGATGGCACGATGCGCAAGCCAGGTGTCCAGTGGCGGTGTGCCGCTGTCGAAACCCTCGAGCGCGTGGGCCTCGGTCAGCGGTGACGGCCGGGTGTAGCGGCTCACTCCTCGAAGACTGAGGGCCGCTGCAGCAGCTCGACCAGCTCGTCGACCGGGCGGGCCGGCTCGTCCAGCAGGCTGATAAAGGTGCTCCACTGCTGGGCGTTGGCGCCGAAAACTCTCTGCTCGGCCAAGACCTCCTCGGCACGCTCGGTCAGGACCTGGACCGAGAACTCCGTGACGTCACGGCCGGTCAACTCGGCGGCGCGCTTGATCACGCGCTTCTGATCCGCGGTCATCCGGAACGCGAGACGGTCTTCCTTCACTGCCATGTCCCCCAGTGTACGCCTGACAGGCACACACTGCGAGGGCCAAGTTCGCCACGGGCTGCGGCACACTGCGCTGACCTCGATGGCCGACTCCGGCGTCGAGGTGCACCTCATGCAGCCGGTCGCCGGACACCAGGCATGACGACGGCTCTGACCTGCGTGAACAGATCAGAGCCGATTTGTCGGGCTGACAGGATTTGAACCTGCGACCCCTTGACCAACGACTCGGTGACACCGACCACCCAGTGACGTTGGATGCCTTTTGGCCAAAGGTGCTGTGGCCTGCGCAAACAGCCCCAGCATTGGAGTCGTCAGCTCGATCGACTTTGATGCCGTTCGCTGTGGGTAGGCGACTAGCGCTGGGGTTTTCGGGGAATATTCGCGGCACGACTCGAATCTCAGCCGAGTCCCAGTCCAAAGCGCGTCGCCTAGTCACGCCCCGGCTCGGAACGTACGCACCTACCGATAGCAGGCAGCCAAACGCTTCGGTCGCCAGCCGGGAGGCCATGTGCTCCTTCCAGACCGAGCTCCGGATCTGGCGACCCGCCGTACAAGCCTCGGGAATCGACTTGCAGGTCCGGGTCCACGACCTGGGCCACCCCCATGCCTCCTGGCTGCTCGCCGGAGGCTCCGCCCTCCAGTCCGTGATGGACCGCATGGGTCATGCCCAGTTCACCACCACCCAGAAGGACCTCCACGCCCTTCCCGACGCCGACCCCAACGCCAACGCCAATGCCAACGCCAACGCCAACGCCAAGAACCTCACCGCCCTCGACCGGATCCGAAGTCCCGCTCCCGGGCGCGACCGGAGCCTGGTGGCTGACGAAGCGGATCGCCCACCGTGGCAGCAAGATGATCCTGGCGACGATCCGCAACCACCCAGCAAGGATGGCCATAGCCAGGATCAGCACGAGGAACAGACTCACTCGGACTCCCGCTGCAAGACCGCTTCCCCAATCACCTGACCCTCTGGCGCGGTGTTAAGCCATACAATCTCGCCGGGCCCCCAGAAGGCGACCCCAATGGATCACTCGGGACCGGTGCGCCTACACAGAATCCCTGACAGACCCCACGTGCCGTCCAAGCAGGGCCAACGCGTAGGCCGCGTAGCGCGACGCCACGTCGCGTGGGCTCATCGGCCCATCGAGCCGGAACCAGGAGGGCAGCGAAGTGCACATCGTTGCTACAGCCCGGGTGACTACCCGTACGTCGTCCTCGGAGAGGGTTGCCAGCGAGCCTTCATCCACGGCCCTTTGCGCTTGGCGGTCCATGGCGTGCTGTACCTCATCGCGCATCGCAGTGATCCGTGCCCGCTCCGACCCGAGTCCACGCATCTCGCTCGCCCCAAGGAACGCTAGGTCCCCCCTGACCGCATGGAAGAGTGCCAGCGACTCGACCATCAATGCGAGCGACTCGACAGGGTCTCGGCCCTGCTCGCGAGCGGCTGCGAGGCGCCATGCGATCTCACTCATGGTGAGGTCGAGGATCGCCACAAGAATCTGCTCCTTGCTCGGGTAGTGGTGGTAGACCCCGGCAACACTCATCCCCGCCTCGGCCGCGACCTGACGGACGGTCGTGGCGTGGAAACCCTGAGCCACGAAGAGCCGGGTGGCGGCTTGCAACACCGGGTCCATCACGATGCCATCGAACTCACGCCAGTCATGCTGGTCGTCCGTCGACGTGCGGCTCCCGAACTCGTGGGTCGGAGCCAGCGGCGCGGATGGATCCGTCGACGCCAGCAGGTCCGCTGCAGCCACGTCCAGCACCGCAGCCGCCTGCTCCAATCGAGCAACCGTGATCGGCACCAAGTCCCGTTCGATGGCGCTGACGGTAGCTGGGCTCACCTCGAGTCTTGCCGCCAGAGCGCGCAGCGAGAGGCCGCGGGCCTCTCGGGTGGCGCGTATTGCGGCGCCTACGTCGATCCGTCGCGCGGAACTCTGTTCAGTCACACCGAACAGTTTAGCCCGAAATAGCCGTCTTTGGTCAAACTGGGGTACGATCGCTCGGTCTGTTTAGTTTGGAAGGCGGCCCCGATGACCACGGATGCGGTTGACATGCTTCCGACGTCCCTCCTGTCGCCGCCACTGGTCGAGGCCACCGGCGACGCCCGATGGGCCCAGATCACGCCAGGACTAGTCAGCGGCGGAAAATCGAACCTCACCTTCACCTTGAGCAGTGCCGCTGGCGAACTGATCCTGCGTCGGCCGCCGACGGGGAAGTTGCTCCCGAGCGCACACGACATGGGTCGAGAGGCACGCATCCAGGGGGCCCTTGCGGACAGCGCGGTGCCGACGGCCCGGGTCGTGCTGGTCGACCAGGGCGACCTGTTGGGTTTCCCCTTCTACGTGATGGAGAAGGTGGCCGGACATGTGGTCCGCGGCGACCTCCCGCTTGGGTACGCCACGACCCCCGAGGAACGCCGCGCAATCGGCGAGGCCTTCGTCGACACGCTGGCCACCCTCCACGAGGTGGACTACCAGGCTATTGGACTTGGTGACTACGGCCGCCCAGAGGGTTTCATGGCCCGCCAGGTCCGTCGCTGGACTAGCCAATGGGAAAAGTCCCGATTCCGCGAGGTCCCAGAGATCGAACAACTGGGCGCCCGGCTGGCCGCCTCGGTGCCAGTACAGCAGCGGGCCACCATTGTGCACGGGGACTACCGACTCGACAACGTCGTGCTCCATCCCGACGCACCGGGCCGGATCAACGCGGTCCTGGACTGGGAACTCTCCACCCTGGGAGACCCGATGACCGATCTGGCGCTGCTGCTGTTGTTCTGGCGCGAGGAGGGCGAGGCTGAGCTCTCCCTGATCCCCGGCGTCACCCATCTGCCAGGTTTCCCGACCCGCGCCGAGATGCTCTCGCGCTATGCCGAACGGGCCGGCGTGGACGTCTCCGATATGGACTGGTACCTCGCGTTCGCACACTTCAAGTTCGCCGTCATCGCCCAAGGAGTCGCTGCCAGGTCGCGCGCCGGCGCCATGGGCGGCCAGGACTTCGGCGACCTCAACGCGGAAGTCCTCGGTCTGGGCCAGCGCGGCCTCGCCCTGCTCTGACCCGCACCTCACCCGAACAGGAGCACACCATGGACTTCTCCCCCTCACCCAAGTCCCAAGAGACCTGCGAGAACATGTGGGACTTCATGCGGTCCCACGTCTTCCCGGCCGAACCGGTCTGGGCGGCGTACCTGCGCGAGCACGGCGACCACGTGCACCCGCCGGTGATGGAGGAACTCAAGCAGGAGGCCAAGTCGCGGGGCCTGTGGAACCTCTTCCTGCCCCAGCTCTCCGGGTTGTCGAACCTCGAGTACGCCGCGGTGGCCGAGATCTCCGGCTGGTCGCCGGTGATCGCACCGGAGGCGATCAACTGCCAGGCACCCGACACCGGCAACATGGAGACCCTGGAGCTGTTCGCCACACCGGAGCAGCGCGGGCAGTGGCTCGAGCCGCTGCTGGCCGGCGAGATCCGCTCCGCATTCGCCATGACCGAGCCCGAGGTCGCCTCCTCCGACGCCACCAACATCACGACACGGATCAGCCGCGACGGTGATGGCTACCTCATCAACGGCCGCAAGTGGTGGATCACCGGTGCGGCCGACGAACGCTGCCAGCTCTTCATCGTGATGGGCAAGACCGACCCCACGGCTGAGACCCACCGGCAGCAGTCGATGATCCTGGTCTCCCGCGACACACCGGGGGTGACCATCGAGCGGAACCTGCCGATCTTCGGCTACAACGACCAGCACGGGCACTGCGAGATCGTCTTCCGCGACGTCCGGGTACCCGCGGCCAACCTAGTGGCCAATGAGGGGGACGGCTTCGTCATCTCCCAGGCCCGCCTCGGTCCGGGCCGCATTCATCATGCGATGCGCGCGATAGGGATGGCCGAGCGTGCCCTGGCCCTGATGGTGGACCGTGCCAAGTCCCGGGTCGCGTTCGGGCATGACATTGTCGGACTTCGCCAACGTGCAGGACCTGATCGCCCAGTCCCGCATCGAGATCGACCAGGCGCGGCTGCACGTCTACTACGCCGCCTGGCTGATCGATCAGCACGGCGCCAAGGGCGCCCGCAGTGAGATCTCCGCGATCAAGGTGTCCGCACCAGCCATGGCCACGAAGGTCATCGACCGCGCCATCGAGATCTTCGGCGGCATGGGGGTCTCCGACGACACGCCGCTCGCCTACTTCTACGCCTGGGCCCGGGTGCTGCGCATCGTCGACGGCCCCGATGCGGTCCACCGGCGCACCGTCGCCCGCATCGAGATGAAGAAGACACCGCCCTATGTCGGCTGACGGAGAGCCCATGGACTCGATCGACCGCTTTCGCCTCGACGACAAGGTCGTCCTCATCACCGGCGCCAGCTCCGGGCTCGGCCTCGGTTTCGCGCGCGCCATGGCTTCGGCCGGCGCCACGCTGGTACTCGCGGCGCGGCGTCAAGAGAAGCTGGAGGCCCTTGCGGCCGATCTGCGCGCGCAGGGCACGAATGTCCTCACCCGCCGTACCGACGTCTCCGTGCAAGAACAATGCGAGGAACTGGCAGACGCCGCCGCAGCCGAGCTCGGCCGCATCGACGTGCTCGTCAACAACGCCGGCGCAGGTCCTGCTGGCAGCGCGCTGCGAGAAGACCCCGCCGTCTTCCGCAGCACCATCGACACCAACCTGAACGGCGTCTACTGGATGGCCCGCGCCTGTGCCCCACACATGCCGCAAGGATCCTCGATCGTCAACGTCGCCAGCGTGCTGGGCAGCGTCGCCTCCCGCTACCCACAGGCCGGATACTGCGCCAGCAAAGCAGGCGTGCTCGGCCTAACCCGTGACCTGGCCCAACAGTGGTCACTGCGCCGCGGCATCCGTGTGAACGCCCTGTGCCCGGGCTACTTCGACTCGGAAATCACCAACGCCGAAGGAGGAGAAGCCCTGCGGGCGATGGTCGCCGACAACAGCATCCTAGGACGGTTCGGCGAGCAGGCCGAGCTGGACTCCGCGCTGCTCTTCCTGGCCAGTCCCGCCTCCTCGTACATGACCGGCGGCTCACTGGTCATCGACGGGGGCCTCAGCGCCATCGTGTGACCTTGCCGGCTGAACGCGGCGCAACGAACGCTGAACGAACCAGAGGAATTGACCTGAAAAACGGTCGGCTTGAACAACGCGTCCAGATGCCGATCCTCGGGCATTGGGGTCTACCTGAGACGATGATGTCGTTCAAGCTCAGTTCTCCCCGGCTTCGAAGACCGCGCCGATGTCCCGCAGTTGCTCTTGCCCTGCCGTGTCGACGCCGATCTCGCGCAGGACCTCTGCTGTAGGGGCACCTGGCACTTCAAACCACGTGGCGCCTGGCAGTTCCCCGTCCACGTTGATGGGGGTCGTCAACTGCTTGACCAGGCCGAGCGTCGGGAGGTCCACCTCCGTGACTAGCCCACGATGTTGGATAAGCGGGTCCAGCACCTCGAGCGCATGCTGGACCTCAACAACATGCCGGGCATCGCCTCGAGGAAGGTGATCGTCGACTCGGTCGGCCGGCCGAACATCCACGACAGCATGCCCAGGACGAACATGTTATTGGCCCGGACGGCGTCCTTGCGGGAGAGCCCGAACTCCTTGACCGCCTCGACCGTCATGTCGGTCATGTCGAGCGCGTGCACGGCGTACTCCGCGAGGGAGTCGTCCTCGAGCGGGCTTGCGATGTAGCCGGCCTTGGTCAGGTTGCGCGCGGTGAAGTCGTGCGCGTCCACGATGATCGACGCGCCCATAGTCCTTGCTCTTCGGGCAGCCACCGAACCTTGCGTCGCGCGTCACGACGACCCCTCCGTCTCCGCAGACCTGGCTGCGGAACGAGGTGATTCCTCGACCGCGTACCTCGCCAGGGACGGTCATCGAGATGTTCCCATACGTGCCGAGTGGGACGCCGGACAGGAGCCGACCATGCCGCCCTATTCAGCGTTGGGGGACCTGAACCAGCAACCGGTGCACATATCGCCGGAAGCTCGACCAGATGTCAGCCGCGGTTCCGAAACCTTGGACGAGCGTCGCTCCAGCATCTCAGCCTCACGAGTCGCCTCCGCCGCCGAAAGCGCCTGGATGGTCTGCCGAGAAGACCGCTCCGGCCGCGAAGAGCTCGTCAAGGCTTGCCACATCGAAGCCAACCTCCCGAAGGAGGTCGGCGGTGTGCGCGCCCGGAACCTCGAACCACCGAGCTGCAGGAAGACTCCCGTCGAGGTTGATCGGGGTCGCCACCTGCTTCACGGTGCCGAGCGTCGGGTGCTCGACCTCGGCGATCATTCCGCGGTGCTCGAGATGGGCGTCGACGAGCAGGTCCTGAAGCGTGAGCACTGCTGACAACGCCAAGTCGTGCTCAGCGCTCACCTTCAGCCACTCCTCACGCGAACGCACGGCGAAGATGAGGGCCAGCTCGCTGCGCAGCAGATCCCGCGCATCCCGGTCGTGCAGCAGGTCGAGTAGGTCGGGTCGCGACACATGGGTGCAGAAGCGCTCCCAGACCCACGGCTCGACCGCGCCGAGCACGATCGCCTTGCCGTCCGAGGTGGCATATGGAGCACTGGTGGGCGATGCCCCAAGCTCTTCGATCTCCTCGGGCTTGATGCCCAATTGCCATAGGTACTGAGCGGGATAGCCCATCAGGGAGAACACCGAGTCCTGGATGGAGATGTCGATGCAGGCTCCCTCACCCGTGCTCGCGCGCCGATGCAAGGCTGCGAGTACACCGATCACGGCGTACAGGCTGGCGACGGAGTCGCTCAACGGGAAGGGCAGGATCGCCGGAGTGCCGCCACGTGCCGCAGCCATGGCTGCCGTGACTCCACTCAATGCCTGGTAGTTCATCTCGTGCCCGAAGATCGCCGCATTGGGCCCGGTCTGACCGAACCCTGTCACGGAGGCATAGATGAGGTCCGGGTTGATCTTGGTCAGACTCGCGTAGTCGAGACCGAGCTTGGCGGCAACGCCGACCGCGAACCCCTCGACGAGGATGTCGGCGTCCTCGACCAGACGGAGCAGGACTTCGCGAGCGCCGGGCTTGCGAAGGTCGAGTCCTAGGCTGCGCTTGTTGCGGCTGTGCCATAACCAACGTGGGTGCTCGGTGGACGTGAGGAGGGGGATGTCCTCCCGGAACGCACTCGCCGGGCGGTCGATCTGTACGACGTCCGCGCCGAGGTCGGCCAGCACCGTGGTGCCGAAGCGGACGGGTGACCATGTGGAGAGGTCCAGCACGCGCACTCCGGCGAGAGGCCCGTCGCTCACTGGTCTGTTCCTGAACCTGCAGCCATGTAACGCGACACTCCTGCCTCCACCTTCTCGGTCAGCAACTGCTGCTCGACCAACAGTCGCAGGTGGGCCGAGGTCTCGACCACCGCGAGCATGCGATGGAACATCGGAAGCGTGTCGTAGTCGACCAGCCGTCCGGTCCACTTGAGCCGCCGGGCGACGTCGAAGCCGGTGACGCACCCGGAACGGACAGCATCCAGCGTGTGCCACAGCCGGTCGTCGTGATGAATCAGAAGCTCGTCGACCCTGGCATGCGAGGACGGAACGACGGGGCCGTGGGCGGGCAACAGCAAACAGTCCGGAAGCCGGCGGACCTTGCGCAGCGACCCCAGGAAGTCGGCCAGGGGCGAGCGGCCGGGAACGGGCTCCAGGCCGATCGAAGGGGTGATGTGGGGCAGGACGTGGTCGCCGGCGAACAGGAGGTTCGATGCGGCGTCGTGAAACACCAGGTGGCCCTGGGTGTGGCCGGGGGTGGAGATCGCCCGCAGCCTTCGTGATCCGACCTCGATCACCTCGTCGTCCACGATCCAGGAGTCGGGCGCATCCCACACCGAGGAATCCATCGCTTGCTCGAGAGTCTCCGCGACGACTTCGTCGGCCAACTCCTCGGCACCACATCTACGGAGCTCTGCGAGCTGTGAGACGTACGCTGGCCACTCGGGGTCGCCGACCGCCGCGATCGATGCTGCCTCGCGGATGCCCAGGCGGACATGCGGTCCCGAGGTCGCGTCGTACCTGCGTCGCAAGGGTGTAGTGGTCACGATGCGCGTGCGTGACGAGGAACTCGCGGACATCGGTCAGGGAGCGACCGATCTCGCCCAGGGACTTCTCGAGGAGCGTGCGGGAGCTGCGCATAGCCTGGCCGGCATCGATCAGCGTCAGACCGTCCTGGCCTTCGACTGCGTAGACGTTGACCGCAGCGAGCTCGTCGTGGAGCGGGAGCGGGATCCGGTGAACCCCGGGCGCGACGAGTTCCGCTCCGGGCTCGGCCCAGTCGCCGCGCGAGGGAGGTCGCGCGGCCTGGGCGATACGGCTCTGGTCAGATGACACCGGCGGCCAGGATCTCGTGACGGGGGTAGAAGTCGAGCGCCTCGGGGCCGTTCTCGGTGATGACGACCATCGTCTCCAGACGTACGCCGGACTCGCGGTGCTTGCCCTCGATGCCCTCGACCGCGATCACCATGCCGGCCTGGATCTCCTCGGGGTGCTCGAAGGACCACTGGCGGTTGATGATGGGCGGGTTGTAGTGCACGAAGCGTGAGCCGGCGTTGACCAGGCCGATGCCATGCCCGAACTCGATCGTCAGCAGCTCGGCCTCGTCCGCGTAGCCCCACTTGCTCGCGGGGGCGAAGTGCCTGGCGGCATCCGCTGTGCTGGCACCGGGCTGGAGCTCACCGATCACCGAGTCGAGGCGGTCGCGGAGTACGTCGTACCAGCCGGCTTCCTCGCCGGTGGCCCGACGGCCCACGACGTACTGCCGGTAGAGGCAGGCGGTGTAGCCGAGGTAGGAGCTTCCGCAGGTCAGCACATAGGCCAGGTCGCCCCACTCGATGCGACGGTCACTGCTGCTGATGCCACGCTCGAAGGCAAGAGGTCCGGCCATCACCTTGGAGGCGCCGAACTCTGCGCCGGCATCCTCGACGGCCCGCTTCACATCCTTGGCGATCGTGCTCTGCAGCACTCCCGGGCGGAGGGTCTCGAGGGCCTTCTGGAAGCCGGACGAGCTGATCGACGCGATCATCTTGAGGCAGTTGATCTCATCGGGCGTCTTGATGCGGGCACTCTCCATGAGCAGCGGGAGACCCGAGACGGTGTCGATGCCGACCGCCTGCAGTGCGCCCACCGCACGAGGGCTGAACTCGCTGACGGCCAGGGGCTCACGCTCGAGGCCGCGCGAGCGGAGCTCCGCGGCGATCTCGTCCGCGAAGAGCTTCGACTCGGCGTCAGCGGCGGACTCGGGGACGGGACCCTCGAGCCAGGAGCGGGCGATCCGCCACTCGGAGATCCACGGAGCCTGGTCCGGCATCTGGTGGTAGGAACCCGCCGGCGCATAGACGACCGGTGGGTGGTCGACGAAGAAGAGGGCGTAGCCGGCCTGCAGCTGGAACTCGGACCAGAAGAAGCCGCACAGATAGCGGACGTTCTCGGCGCCGGTCACGAGGAGTGCCGGGAGGTTCGCCTGCCGCATCACTCCGCGCATGCGCTCTGCGCGAGCCTCGCGCATGCGGTTCGTGTCGATGCCGTCGTGGGTGTCGTTCGTGACGGGGCCGAAGTGCAGCTTCGAGGCGTACTGGAGCTGCGGTACGACGTGATCGTGCTCGGGGTGCTGGGACACTGCTCATCTCCTAGGTGTGCCCATGGCAAGTCAGCGCCATGGCGGCAGGTGGGGTCGGCCCGACATCGCGTCGGTCGTGGTGGCTCAGTCCGCGGCGGCGAACTCGCTTTCGATGGTCTTGTGGAAGTGCTGGAGTGCCGGCTCGTTGCGCCCGAAGTAGAAGGTGTCGAGGGCACCCTCCGCGATGTTGCGGTGGACCTCCTCGGCCATCGGGATATCCTCCGCCGTCAGAATCCACTGGGTGTTGTGGAACCGCTTCTCGTGAACCTCCGCGGAGGTCCAGTCGGCGTACGCGAAGTAGTTGTGGTGCATGACGTTCTCGGCGATCGTCCGGCCCGGGAGCAGCAGGGAGTACTCGACGTGGTCCTGCATCACCGAGAGGATCACGTTCGGGAAGAGCACGTAGATGAGCTGGACGTGCCGCATCAGCGGCCAGTCCTCCTCGTCCGTGCCCTTCAGCTCGGTCAGTTTGCGACCGAGGAACCCGCTCAGGGAGTGCGGGCCGTAGATGTCGAAGGTCGCCTGGTTGGAGTTGTTGTACTTCGCCACGGTCGTCTTGTGCAGGGACGCGAAGTGATAGGGCTCGAGGTAGCCGTCCACGGCGAGTTTCCAGTTTGACGCTGTGGTGACGGGCTGGTGGATGGACGGCGCCGTGAGGCCCTCGTCGAAGTTCCACTCCGCGAACTGGGGACCCAGTCCGCACAGGACCTCGTCGACATCGATCGGCTCGGGGTTCTCGATCAGCCGGGTGCCTCGCACGAACATGAGGCCGTACTTCTCGGCGACGGCCACCTGGGCCAGCGCGTTGCAGCCAGGGTCGAGTGCGCCGAAGTTGTCGCCGCCGCGCACCTTGCTCAAGGAGCCGTCGAGGCCGTAAGCCCACCCGTGGTACTTGCAGACGAAGGTCCTGGCTGTGCCGGCCGCGTAGGCAACATTCGCACCGCGGTGCAGGCAGGCGTTGACGAAAGCGCGGAGTGATCCGTCGGCCTGGCGGGAGATCACGAGTGGACACCCGGGAAGGTCCAACGTCTTGTACGACCCGGGGGTCGGCAACTCGATGCTGAGTCCGGCGAACACGGGCCGCCGGCGGAACAGGACGTCCTTCTCGCGGGCGAAACGGACCGGGTCGAGGTAGCGGCTGGTCGGCTGCTCGTAGACCGCGTCGGCCTGGTCGTTCGTGTGGTTCTCGACCAGGGCGAGGCCACGTCGGGCGACCTCCAGAGCCTTGGTGTGCCGCTGGCGGGGCCCATAGCGGTCGGGGGTCTGGATCTGGACGGACACGATCACTCCCTGCGTTCCTGGCGAAAAGCGCTTACACTGTCAGTACATAGTCGCAGTCCCCTGCGCAGGCGTGTCAAGGGCAGGAAGTAGGGCTTTCCCGCTCGAGTCGTTGCTCTGGGGCTACACATTCTCTACACTGTTGCTTCAATACGGGAACACTGCTGGTACAGCAGGCGGCCCTGACCGCAGGAAGGATCCGACGATGGTGCGAGTAACGGTGGACGCCGAGCTGTGTGAGGGCTACGGCAACTGTGTGTTCGAGGCGCAGGACTACTTCGAGCTGGAGGACGACGGCGTCGTCCACCTCCTCAGCTCCGAGATCGCCCCCGGCGATGTCGAGCGCGTCGAGCTGGCCGTGGCGAGCTGCCCGGTCGCAGCTCTGCTGCTGGAGTCCTCATGACCGGAGTCCTGGTGGTGGGCGGTTCCATCGGCGGCGTCCGCACCATCCAGCAGCTTCGCCGGATGGGGTACGCCGGAACGATCACGCTCGTCGAGGCGCAGGATCACCTGCCGTACGACCGCCCGCCGCTGTCCAAGGCTGTGCTCGAGAGCGACGAGCAGGGCCTGCCGACCCTGCTCTCCCACGAGCAGGCAGCAGACCTGTCGGTCGACCTCCGACTGGGAGTCGCGGCGAGGTCCTTGGAGACCAGCCAACGTCGACTCCATCTCGCCGACGGCTCGTCGATCGAGTACGACGACGCACTCGTCATCGCCACCGGTGCACGCGCCCGTCGCTCACCGTGGTCGGGGACGCCCGGCGTCCATGAGCTTCGCAGCTGGGACGACGCCGTCGGGCTCCGGCAGGCGATGTCGGAAGCGAAGAGCATCGTCATTGTCGGCGCTGGGTTCATCGGGGCCGAGGTCGCGTCGGCGGCACGCAAGCGGGGACTCGAGGTCGAGATCGTCGATGTGGCCGCGGTGCCGATGGGCCGGCACTTCGGCGCCGAGGTCGGCGGGCTCTTCATCGACCTGCACACAGCGAACGGCGTGGTCCCGCACTTCGGCACCGGAGTCACCGAGCTCACCAGCTCCGACTTTGGGGTGAGCGTCGTGTTGGTCGACGGGACCCGGATCGACGCGGACCTCGCGGTCGTCGGCCTGGGCACCGAGCTCAACACCGAGTGGCTGGATGGCTCCGGCCTCCGCGTCGAGGACGGTGTGGTCTGCGACCACGCGTGTCGTGCCGAAGCCGGCGCTGCGGTGTACGCCGTGGGCGACGTGGCGCGCTGGTGGCACCCGTCGCAAGAAACTCTGGTGCGCTCGGAGCATTGGACCAACGCCGTGGAGCAGGCGACCGTGGTCGCGCACAACATCGCCCACCCCGACGACCTGCGTGACCACAGCCCGGTCGGCTACGTGTGGAGCAACCAGTACGACTGGAAGATCCAGATCGCAGGCGAGCCCTCACGCGGCGTACGCCATGAGCTCGTGCACGAGGAGCCCGGCCGCATCCTCGGACTGTGGGCCGACGAGGACGACCAGCTCTGCGGCGTACTCACCGTGAACTGGCCGCAATTGTCGGTTCGAGGCCGGCAGGCACTCGCGGCCGGCCGAGACCTGGCGGCGACGTACGCCCTCATGTTTCCCCAAGCACCGACCCACACCGAACCCACACCGACGGCAGGAGCATTGCGATGACACCTCCACGCGTGCAGCGTTTCGCGAATGACTTGGCGACCGCTAACCTCACGAGCATGGTGGATCCGCAGGACGGCCTCGACTCTGTCGAGTTGGGGGCCATCATCCGCGAACGTCGGCAAGCGCAGAGCATGAGCCTGTCTCAGCTCGCCGAGGCGGCTGGCGTGTCCACGAGCTTCGTGAGCCAGGTCGAGCGCGGTGTCGCGAACCCGACCCTGTCGACTCTCAAGGCGATGGTCGGTGCTCTGAACTTCAGCGTCGGCGCCCTGCTCGAGAGCAAGCCGGCCACCGCACCTGGCGGTGGCGACGATGACATCGCGGTGCTCCGTCACGGCGAGCGCAGGCGGATCGTCTACCCGGGCACCCAGATCGCGAACGAACTGCTGTCGCCCAACCTCCAGAAGCGCATGGAGATCATCTGGGTCGAGGCAGCGCCGGGCCAGGGCAGTGGCGGTCACCCTCACGTGCACGAGGGCGAAGAAGCTGGCGTGGTGATCTCCGGCTCGATGAAGTTCGCCGTCGGCGGCCAGGAGCACGTCCTCAACGCCCGCGACGCGATCTACTTCCCGAGCACCCGGCCGCACTCGTGGCAGAGCGTTGGCGACGAGGACCTCGTCGCTATCTGGGTCATCACTCCCCCGACCTTCTGAGCCCGCGAAGGTACGCCGCGCCGGTTGAGAGTGCTGCGTGCACGGCGGCTACGCTACGGGTGATCGTCTCGGCACCGTCGCGCTCGACCAGCGCGATCTGCTGGCCGTTGCTGTGCACCACGAACGGCCTCACCAGCTCGTCCTGCGGCGGGATCTGAACCACCAGGATCGCGCCATCCCCGGCCACTGGCAGCCGCTTGGCCACGACGCGCTCCGGCACCGGGTACAGCCGCCGCCGCACGATCGCATGTACGATTTCGGCGTCGGCCTCGAAAGGCAGCAGCGACAGGCCGTCGGGCCCGGCACCCACGCCGATCACGATGGCGCCGCCGCGCACGCTGTTGGCGAACGCGCACACGTCGGCTGCGAACGACGCGTCGTTCCCGACCGGAGGTGCCTCCCAGAACTCGAGTACGGCGGAGCGGTTCCAGCCGAGCACGGCATGGACGTCGCCGTCCGCCAGCAGTCGCCGTACGTCCTGCTCGCTACCCCAGCCCGTCATCGACAGCTCCGCGGTCCGAAGGGCGCCCTCCCCCAGCTCGACCAGGTCGCGGACCACGTGATCCTCGGGGGTCGTCACGGAGAACGCGGCGTTCCAGACGTCAGGCAATGATCGGGCTCGGTCGTTGAAGACCCCGACCAGCTGCACGCCGTGGGTGGCTGCCCACGAGTCGAGCACCCGCGTCGCGGTCTCAGCCCAGGGAGCGTCGACGCTGGTCACGTCCGCGCCCTGGAACTCGATCTCCAGCGAAACCCGCCCTTCGGCCCACACCTGGATCTCGACCGGCTCCCGGTTCGACAGCTCGGGATGGAACTGCGCAGCACCGTCGCGCGAGACGACGAGAGAGGCCACCGGGAACTGCGCTGGGGACTCCGGGCCGGCCAGGACGGACTCGACGAGCAACGGGACCGGCATGTCGCCGACGGCTTCCAGCGACGCGAAGCACACGTCGGGATAGAGCACGGTGACGTCGGACCGGTCGCCGAGCCGGAAGCGTTCGATGCCGGACTTGATGCCCTGTGCAGTCATGTTCACCCGCTCCTCGGCACGATCACCACACGCCGTGGCGCCTCGGTCTTGCTACGCAGGAGATCGAGTGCAGCTTCAGCATCTTCCAGAGGGAACCGGTGCGAGATCGACGTGCCGAGATCGAGTCGGCCGACTCCGACGAGGTCGACCAGGTGCTCCAGCTCGTCCATCCGGAACCCACCAGAACCGATGAGCGAGATCTCGCGACGGGCGAACGAGGAGGAAGGCGGGAGTACGACGGAGTCCTCGGTCAGGCCGACCACGACGAGGCGACCGCCCTTGGCAACGGAGCGGAAGGCAGCAGCGATCGCGGCGCTCGACCCGACGAAGACGCCGGCCATGTCGACACCCCCGCCACCGTTGACGGCTCGCATCTTGTCGGCCAGGTCCGGATCGGTCGAAACGAACGCGTGGTCGGCGCCCAGTGCGAGCGCGTGCTCGAGCTGCTCGGGACGACTGTCGACCGCGATGAGTCGGCCCGCGCCGAACGCTCGGGCAAGCTGGACGGCGTGCTGGCCGAGGCCTCCCACTCCGAAGACCGCGACCGTCTCACCAGGCACCAGGCGTCCGCGCGTGACGAGGGCATGGAACGGCGTTGCGACAGCGTCCGTGAGGATCGCCCCCACGTCATCGGGCACCGAGTCGGGTAGGCGAACGAGGTTGACCGCGGGCGCCACCATGAGCTCGGCCACGGCTCCGTCGTGGTTGAGACCGATGACGGTCGCCCGCGAACAGATCTCACTCATGCCACGGGAGCAGAGGCTGCACCGGCCGCACGTGATGATCGAGGAGACCACCACCCGGTCGCCCACCGCCCAGCCCTGAACGCCCTCGCCCAGGGCGGCCACGACACCGGCAGGCTCGTGGCCCAACGTGATCTCGGGGAGGGTGACCAGTCCGGCAGCCGGCACATCGGCGGCAGAGAGGTCGGTGCCGCAGAGGCCCGCAGCGGTGATCCGAATGAGGACCTCCCCCGCGCCGGGAGAAGGCTCAGGTACGTCGCGCAGGGTGGCACCGACCTCGCCACGCCTTACACGCAGGGCCTTCATGCCCGCTCTCCCTCTCGTCTCCGGATCATGCGCGACCGTAGTCGTCGAAGATGACCTCCGCTGTCGCGGTGGCTGTGCGTTCGCCGAGGTGGTTGGTCGCCACCAGCTCGAGCTGGACAACGGCACCGTCCACTGCTGTGACCGTACCGCCGATCCGGACCACGTCACCGAAGATCTCCGGAAGGTTGAGCCGCACGTTGAGCCGGGACAGGAAGGCGCCGTCGCCCATCCAGTTGGAGACGCAGTGGGCGAACCAGCCGACCCGCTGCGGGCCGTTGTTGTAGGCCCCGGGCATCCCGAGCTCGCGCGCGGCGGCGGCATCCTGGTGCCCGATGCTCGGCAGCACCCGCTCCTGGAAGTACGAAGCGTCGTAGTTCGAAGGCAATCGGTCCGGCTGCGTGTGGGCCCACTCGCGGTACTTCCAGGCCAGCTCGACCGACTTGTAGCCGGGGCTGCCCGGACACCCGGCGTAGTACGCCGTCATGTCAATGCGTCCGATCGGACCCTTCACCACGGTCGGCACGATGTCCCCCACGGACACCTCCGCAAGCAGTTCCGCTCCACGGCGGAACTCAGCCACGGCCTCGGCACGGATCACGTCGAGCTGGGCGTCGGTCCACACCGCCTCGTCACGCGCCTGGAAGGAGAGACCGTCGGTGGCAGCCCGTCGCGGCACCCGGAAGGTCCGGGCCACGGACTCGGCGACGAGCTCCCCGTCCTGGTTCACGTAGCGGCACAGGGCGGACTGGATGAGCATGTCGGAAGCATTGCGTCCGGACTTGCGCACGACCGGCCCGAAGGTCGCCGAGGCAACGAGGCTGTCGCCGCGTCGCAACCGGCGGTGGAAGGTCCACTCGGTGCCGGCGTACACGGGCTGCACGCCGGGAAGGCCGGCGCCGATCGCACCGTCGAAGGCAGTGAACGGGAAGGTGGGCGGAGCGATGAGCGCGCCGTACGGCGTCGCCTCGGCGTACGACGGGTCGCAGTACAGCGGGTTGTCGTCGCCAAGGCCCCAGGAGTAGTGCTTCACGGAGTCCCAGGAGGCCTCGTGGTTCCACTGCTCCACGCGGATCGGAGTGCCTTCGAGGGCCTCCACCCGGGCGATCTCCTCCTCGGAGATGTCGGCGATCAGGTCGAAGTTCACGGTGGTCACGCGGAGTCCTTTCGAACGCAATAGGGTGCGGTCACCCGTCAGGAACGGGCGACCGCGTCAACGAGAGTCACTCCGTGCTCGTGCACGATGACTGGGTTCATTTCGAGGAAGGTGAGGTCACGGGCGACGGCCGCGAGACAGACGTTCAGCACCTGGGCGAGTGCCTCGACGTCGTACGCCGTGCCGCCGCGGTAGGACGCAAGCAGCTCACCGACACGAGAGCGCCGTAATACCTCGAGGTTGCGCTCGTCGGTCCAGCCGCTCCAGAGCACGGTCTGTCCCGACATCAGCTCGGCGAGGGTTCCACCGGGCCTGACGAAGGCGACCGACCCGAACTCCGGGTCGCGCACGACCGACACCAGCACCTCGAAGCCGGGGGCGGCCGCGCCTTGGAGCATCACGCCGTCTGCATGCTCGACGCAGACGTCGCGGACTGCACTGATGGACTGCTCGAGGTCGGCGCGGTCGCGAACGAAACGGACGGCTCCGAGCTCGGTGCGGTGCACGATGGTGCGGCCGGCTGCCTTCACCACCAGGGGGATTCCGAGCCGGCTCGCGGCGTCGGTCACGTCGTTGTCTGCGTCAAGGATCTGCCACGGAGCCCAGGGCAGGCTGTCGGGCAGCCGGTCGACGACCCACTCCAGCCCGCGAAGATCTTCCTCGGCGGGGTGGTGTCCGCTCGCCTCAGATCCTGACCGAGCGGTGACTTGGTGCCGAACATGCGGCGATGGCGACGACAGCTCGTTCGACGGTGGGGAGATAGGCAATGCCGGCCTCACTGAGCTGAAGCGTCAGGTTCGGCGGGATCTGGTCGTCCTCGGAAAGCGAGGTCAGCACCATCGCGACCGAAGGGGAGCTGCCAGCGATCTTCGCGACGAGCTGTTCGCGATCGTGGGCCAGGGACGACTCCACCGCCACCACCACGTCGACATTCGCGGTGTTGGCGACGGCCGTCACGGTGTCGGTGAACACCTCGGTCTCGTTGATGAAGGGGACGTCCAGCGGGTTCGAGACGTGCAGTCGTTCATCGAGATTCAACTCTGTGGCGTCGAGCGTTGCCAGGGCCAGACGGTCTCCGTGCGCGACGCGGTCGGCTCCGATAACGCCCGCGGCGCCTGACACCGAGATGAGGGCAACGGCGGGCCGGACCGTCCGAGCCAGGTCCGGGTAGACCCCGGCGACGACGAGTGCATCGGCCAGCTCGGCGACCGTGGCGACAGGACGCACACCGAGCTCGGCGAGGATCGCGTCGGAAGCGTCGCTCGAACCGACGATGCGTCCCGTGTGACCGGCTGCGGCCTGTCGGCCGCTCGCGCTCTGAGCAGCCTTGAGGACGAACATCGGCTTGCCGGTCTCGCGCAGGGCGACCTCGAGGCGGCCGAGCCAGTCGGCGTCGGTCACGCCCTCGAGAAAGAGCCCGACGGCATCGACGCCGTCGCGGTGCAGGAGTCCCGTGGCGAGCTCGATGGCACCGGCATCGACCTCGTTACCTGTGCTGAACCACTGATTGAGGCCCACATGCCGGCGGATGAGCGTCTGGAGCAGACTGTTGCCGAGCGCTCCGCTCTGGGTCACCAGTCCAACGCGGCCGGGGTGCGGCACGTCTTGGAGCAGCACACTCGAGAACGTCAGGTACGACGAAGCGGCGACACCCACCGTGCCCACGCAGTTCGGGCCGATGATGCGCAGCTCGCTGTCGCGGGCGAACTCGTCCAACTCGCGCCTTGCCTCGCCGTCGCGGTCCTCGAAGCCGCTGCCGATGACAACAGCAGCTCGGGCTCCGATGCTCTCCGCGTCGGCGAGTGCGCTCAGGACTCCGCGGGCAGGAACGGCCACCAGGGCAACGTCGACGCTTCCGTACGGAAGGTCCCTAAGGGTGCGGACGGTCTCGACGCCGGGCAGGTCCGCCCGGGCGTTCACGGCGTACAGGCGACCGGCATACTCGAGCCTGGTGAGGTAGTCGAGCGGCCTTCCGGACAGTCGGCTCGGGTCAGCGGACGCGCCGACCACGGCCACGCTGGTGGGGTTCGCCAACGTCTCGACGAGGTCACCGCCTTCGAGTCGCATGTCCCACTTCCTTCTGCCTCGGTCCGACTGTCGTGTTCATTGACAGTACATGAATTATACTGTCAGTTCAATCTACTGGCATTGCAGACGCGCGCGCCCGCAGCACGTGCTTCTGGACCTTGCCCGTGGACGTCTTGGGGATTTCCCCGAAGACGTAGCGTCGCGGAATCTTGAAGCCCGCCAAGCGTCCCCGCAGGAACGCCACGAGCTCGTCCGAGTCCCCCTGGAAGCCGGCGCGGAGCGCCACGTGGGCGACCGGAACCTCGCCCCATCGCTCGTCCGGTACGCCGACGACAGCGCACTCGGCGACGGCCGGATGCTTCTCCAGCGCCCGCTCCACCTCCACCGAGGCGATGTTCTCGCCGCCGGAGATGATCACGTCCTTGCGGCGGTCCCTGATCTCGAGGTAGCCGTCCGGGTGGCGGACCGCCAGGTCACCGGTCAGGAGCCAACCGTCCCTGACAGCTGCCCGGGTCGCGTCCTCGTCGCGGTAGTACCCGAGCATCACGTCGTTGCCGCGTACAGCGATCTCGCCAACGGTCTCTGCATCCGGCGCGACGTCGATCCCGTCGGCATCGACCACCCGGACCGGCGACGCGATGACGTTGCCGACGCCCTGCCTGGCCTTGAGCTCCGCCACCTCCTGCGTCGGACGCCGGCTCCAGCTGCTGTGCCAGTCGTTGACAACGATCGGGCCGAAGGTCTCGGTGAGGCCGTAGAGGTGCTGGACCGACATGCCCAGGGCCTCGAACCGTTCGAGCAGAGCAGGCGAGGGCGGAGCTCCCCCCGTGTCCACGCGAACTGTCGGGTCGAGCCTCACACCCGCTGACTCTTCGGCATCCGCGATGAGGCGCAGCACGGCGGGGGCAGCGCTGAAGTGCGTGACGCCCTCGGTCTTCAAGGCGCTCCAGATCTCGCGGACGTCGACGCTGCGCAGGCACACATGGGTGCCGCCCGCGGCGGTCACTCCCCAGGTGAAGCACCAGCCGTTGCAGTGGAACATCGGCAGGGTCCACAGGTAGCGGCTGTCGGAGTCGAGGCGCGCATGGAAAGCCATCGCCAGCGCCTGGAGGTACGCGCCGCGGTGGTGGTACATCACGCCTTTCGGCCGGCCGGTGGTGCCGCTCGTGTAGTTGATCGCGAGCAGCCCGCGTTCGTCGGGCACCGGGACCAATGCCGGCACCGCGTCAGCCAGGGAAGCCTCGTAGCCATCCGACTCCAGCAGCAGGTCAACCCCGGCGCGGGCGGCCACCTCGGTGGCACGGTCGGCTAGCTCGGAGGTGGCCACCAGAAGCCGGGCACCGGAGTGCTGGATGATGTAGACCAGCTCGTCGGCGGTCAGCCGGGTGTTGAGCGGCACCAGCACCGCACCCCGCAGGGGTACGCCGTTGTGCAGCTCGATCATCACGTGACTGTTCGAGCAGAGTGCGGCCACCCGGTCACCCGGGCCGATGCCGCAAGCTGCGAGCGCACCCGTCAGTGCGAGGCAGCGCTCGCCGAGCTCGCAGTACGTGAGCCTGAGTTCGCCGTCCACCACAGCCAGCTCGTCGGCGTATACCCGCATGGATCGCAGGAGGAACGACGACGGGGTGAGGGGATCGAAGCCGAGTGTCATTGCACGGCTGCGGCTCGCTGGCCGGCCAGGGTCACGAAGGCCTCCAGAGCTTCCGGGTTGGCCAAGGTGCCTCGGCTCGTCACCGTGTCAGGGTCGGCGCCCTCGAGGATCCGGCGTACCGGCACCTCGAGGCGTTTGCCCGTCAGTGTCTTCGGAAGGTCGGGCACGACCTGGATCGCGTCGGGCACGTGACGGGGCGACAACCGGTTGGCGAGGTCCTCGCGGACCCGCTTCAGCAGTACGTCGTCTAGCTCGGCACCCTCGTTGAGCACCAGGAAGAGGAAGAGTTCGCCGTCCTTGCTGGTGCCCGTCTGGACGTGCACCACCAGTGCCTCACGCACCTCCGGGAGCGAGTCCAGCACGGCGTAGTACTCCGACGGCCCAAGGCGGACGCCGGCCCGGTTGAGCGTCGCGTCGGACCGGCCGATGACCGAGCACGACCCGTTCTCGTAGAAGATCACCCAGTCCTGCTGGTCCCACACCTCGGGAAACGAGGCGTAGTAGGTCTCGCGGAGCCGGGTGCCGTCGTCGCCCCACAGTGCCTTCGGCATCGACGGCAACGGAGTGGTCACCACGAGCTCACCGGGCACGCCGATGACGGAGTTGCCCTGCTCGTCCCACGCCTCCACGCGAACACCGAGGTAGACGCACGCCTGGCGCCCGGAGTAGACGGGCACCAGTGGCGACCCGCCGATGAAGGTGCCGGCGACATCGGTCCCGCCGCTGGAGCAGCCGACGAGCATGTCAGCGCGCACCTCGCGGTACCACCACTCCCAGCCCTCGGGCGGGTACGGCGACCCGCCGACCATGCCGACCCGGAGTGACGAGAGGTCGAACGCCGTGCCCGGCCGCATGCCCTGGTCCTTGCATGCGAGGACGAAGGCGGTCGATGCGCCGAGGTGCGTGATGCCCAGGTCCTGGACCATCTGCCACTGCTTGTCGAGGCCGAACGCCGTGGGGCTGCCGTCCATGACCACGATCGACGCACCCATCGTGAGGGCGGAGACGCTGATGTTCCAGACGACCCAGCCGGTGGTCGTGAACCAGAAGAACCGGTCCCCGCGGCCGAGGTCGGCCTGCATGCCGAGCCACTTGTGGTGCTCGAGCAGCGGTCCTCCGTGCGAGTGCGGCACCGCCTTGGGCAGGCCCGTCGTACCTGAGGTGAAGAGGACGTAGAGCGGGTGGTCGAAGGGCACCGACTCGAACGTGACGTCGCCCTCGAGCGAGAACGCGTCCTCCCAGGAGACCATCCCCTCGGGGGCGGCCGCAGATCCCAGGTAGGGCAGCCAAATCGCGTGCTCGACGCTGGGCAACGCCTCAAGGATCTCACCCACCTGAGCTGTCCGGTCGAAGGCCTTGCCCCCGAAGCGGTAGCCGTCGACGGCGATCAGAACCTTGGGCTCCACCTGGCTCAACCTGTCCACGACGCTGTTTATCCCGAACTCGGGCGGGCACACGGACCAGATCGCTCCGAGGCTGGCCACGGCAAGGAACGCAGCGATCGTCTCGGGGATATGAGGCAAGTAGCCCGCGACCCGATCTCCGCGTTCGACGCCGAGCTCCACCAGGCCACGCCGGATCCGGCCGACCTGTGCCCGCAATTCGTCGGCGGTCACGTCGGCGTCCCCGCGGGTCTCGGAGACAGCACGGATCACGACGTCCTTCGGCATGCAACGGAAGACGTGCTCCGCATAGTTGAGCGTGGCCCCGGGGAACCAGACGGCGTCCGGGACGCGGCGCGTGGTCAGCACCGTCTCGGCCGGGGTGTCGAAACGCACGTCGCTGAACTCGGCGAGCTCGGAGTAGAAGGTCTCGATGCTGTCCACCGACCACTGCCAGAACTTGTCGTAGTCGCCCAGAGTGACGCCGTGGCGTTCCTCGATCCGGGTCATCAGCTGACCCATGCGGGTCGTCTCCCGCGCGTCCGCCGGTGGAGTCCAGAGCACATCGCCGTCCATAACTGCCTCTTCTGTCGATGATCTATTCACGCTTGGTGGTCTTGTAGCCGGACAAACAATCCGGTGGCCTCGCTGAGGACACGTCGGCCGTCACGGATCTCTCCGTCGATGAAGATCTTGCGTCCCTCGACCCGTGCCGTGCGGCCGGTCACCACGAGCTCCTTGTCAATGGGCACGATGCTCCGGAAGTCCGTGCGCAGGTACGCCGTACGTGCCCGTGGCTGGCCGGGCCCGTTGGCGAGCTGGCCGAGCAGGTCGTCGAACAGGAGGGCGATCGCTCCGCCGTGTGCGGCGCCGTTGCTGCCCAGGTAGAACCGGGTGAAGGTCACGCGGGCCTCGAGGTGCTCCTCGTCGTACGCGTCGACCTGGATCGGTGGCAAGAAGGTCTGCCCCCGCGCCGGGCGGGTCAGCTGACGTCCTGCCACCTGGATCGCTTCGGGTACGCCGTACTCGGCCAGCACGGACGTGAGGAACTCCAGCTGGTCCGCTGCGGCCAGGCAGACCTCCGCAGGAGGCCGCGCTCCGGCGAAGTGGTTCTGAAGACCCTGCAGCGCCTCGGCCAGCCGTCCGAACGCGGGGTCCTCGTGGTCCGACGCCTCTCGGCCCAACCAGATGTTCAGGTCGATCCTGGGACCCGCCGGCTGCCCGGTCATCATCATCTCTCGGCACTCGGGCCGGGCCCGATGTTCAGCGGCAGGGTGACCGGACCGCGGGTGTTGCCTGCGGACCACGCGACCTCGGCCGATGCGGGAGTGAACTCCGGGATCCGCGACAGCCACTCCTCCAGTGCCACCCTCAGCTCCATCTGGGCAAGGCCCGCACCGAGGCAGCGGTGGATGCCGACGCCGAAGGCCATGTGCCGCACCCGCTCGGGGCCGATGCAGACCTCCTCGGGGTGGTCGTGCTTCGCAGGATCGCGGTTGGCGGCACCCCAGGGCAGCACCACGCGGTCACCGACCCGCAGAGTCCGACCGCCCAGGACCGTCTCCTCCCGGACCACCCGGCCGATGGTGACCGGGGCATAGACCCGCAACAGCTCTTCGACGGCCTGCGGGATGAGCTCGGGTGAGTTGACCAGGAGCTCGCGGTCGGCAGGGTGGTTCGCCAGGTGCCACAAGCTCGAACCCAGGGCACTCCATGTGGTGTCGATTCCCGCGATGAGCATGAGGAAGGCCATCCCCAGCACGGTCTCGTCGGTCAGCGTGGGGTCTGCTGCCTGGCCTTCGCGCAGGAACGCCAGGATGCCTCGTGCACCCGGCTGGGGGCCGCGTGCCCACTCTTCGGCGAAGTAGGTCTGGATGTCCCGGACGGCCGCCGAGCGTACGGCGAAGTCCTCCGCGCCGTCCTTGAGCATCCGCACCGTCCACTCGCGGAACTTCTCCTGGTCCGCCTCCGGCAGGCCCAGCATGTGCGTGGTGACCACGACCGGGATCACCCGCGCGAACGCATCCACTGCTTCGACCGTGCCGTCGGCACCGAGGATCTCGTCGATCTGGTTCCGTGCCGTCTGGCGGGTGACCGGCTCGAGCTCCTCGATGGCCTGCTTGTTGAAGAAGGGCATCAACAACTTGCGCTGTGCGGCATGCAACGGAGGGTCGGAGTTGACCGGCGGTAGCTTGAGCTCCCTGCCCTCGGCCGGGATCGGTCCGGTGACCTCGCCGACCCGCGAGGAGAAGGTCGAAGGATCCAGGGCAGCCGCGGTGATGTCGGCGTACGTCGACAGCATCCAGCCGCCGCCGTTCCGCGTGGTGTGGGCGACCGGGCAACGCTCTCGCATCGCCCGCCAGCGCGGGCCCGGGTCACGGGTGAACTCGGGGTCGTTGAGGTCGAAGTCGTCAAGGTCCTCGACTCTCTGGTCTGTCTCGGTCACGCTGCCTCCCCCGTCGCGATCGCACCGGCGTCCAGCCAGTCACGGATGTCAGCCGCGCTGCAGCCCCAGTCGGCCAGCGCTTCCTCGGTGTGCTCACCCGGCAGCGGCGGCCGCCGGGTGAGCGCGGCGCCGGTGCGGCTGAACCGCGGAGCGGGAGCCGGCTGGAGGACTCCCTCGAACCGGACGAACGTCTCGCGAGCAGCCAGGTGCGGGTCCTTCTCGACCTCGTCGACGTCCAGCACAGGTGCGACACAGACCTCGAGGCCGGCGACGCGCGCGGACCACTCGTCGCGAGTGCGAGTCCTGATGACCGAGGCGAAGAGCTCCTTCAGCTGCGGCCAGGCGGCCCGGTCGTCCTGATGCGGAAGAGCCTGCGGGTCGAGCTCCAGCACCTCGAGCAGGTTCGCGTAGAAGCGTGGTTCGACCGACGCGACGCTGAGCCAGCGGCCGTCGGCAGTCTCATATACGTCGTAGTACGGCGCTCCGCTGTCGATCATGTTGGTGCCACGCTCGGGCGCCCACTCGCCGGACTGGGCCCACCCGTAGAACGAGGTGGCCAGCAGCGCCGACCCGTCCACCATCGCTGCGTCGATGACCTGGCCGATCCCCGAGCCGGCCCGCTCCACGAGGGCGGCCAGGATGCCGAAGGCCAGGATCAGGCCGCCGCCACCCAGGTCGCCGACAAGGTTGAGCGGTGGTGTCGGCGGCTGGTCCTTCCGTCCGATCAGGCCGAGCACTCCGTTCGCGGCGAGGTAGTTCATGTCGTGTCCGGCGACCATCGCGTCGGGGCCGTCCTGGCCGTACCCGGTCATCCGGCCGTAGACGAGCCGCGGGTTGCGCGCCAGACAGACGTCAGGTCCGATCCCCAGCCGCTCGGTCACTCCGGGACGGAAGCCCTCGATGAGTACGTCGGCCCGTTCGACCAGGTCGAGCACGACCTCTGCGCCCCGCGGGTGCTTGAGATCGACCTTCACCGACCGGCGACCACGGTTCACAAGCTCGTTGCCGTGGTTTGTGCTCGGCCCAACCGGGCCGGCGTCCTGGACCCGGTCGACGCGGATGATCTCGGCGCCGAGGTCGGCCAGCATCATCGCGCAGAACGGGCCGGGTCCGATCGACCCGATCTCGACCACACGCACGCCGGCGAGCGGACCGGGTCTCACTGAGCTGTTGGTCGTCATACGAGCGTGGCCTCCGTCGTTCCCGGGCGGGTTGACTTGCCGCTGAGCCTGATGCCCGCGGCCTCACGGTCCCAGCAGCCTTCGATGCCGGTGGCGCGAATCCGTTCCTTCTGCATCTTCCCGCTAGGGGTGAAGGGAAGCTCCTTAACGAACTCGACGTACCGCGGAACTGCGAAGTAGGGCATGGTCTTGATGCAGTGCTCGATGAGCTCCAGCTCGTCGAGGACGGCGCCCGGCTTGAGTACGACGCTCGCCTTGACCTCTTGTTCTGCCATCTCGCTCTCGACACCCACCACGCCCACCTGCAGCACCGCAGGATGCTTCACGATGGCCGTCTCGACCTCGTACGACGAGATGTTCTCGCCCCTACGCCGCAGGTAGTCGTCCTTGCGGTCCTCGAAGTAGAAGTAGTCGTCCTCGTCGATCCTGCCCAGGTCACCGGTGTGGAACCAGAGGTTCTTGAACTTCGTGGCGGTGGCTTCCGGCTCGCGGTAGTAGCCCTCGAAGATCGAATGGGGCTGCATCGGACGGACCACGACCTCGCCGATCTCGCCACGGGGCAGTTCGAAGTCGTTGTCGTCGAAGATCCTGACGTCGAAGTACTCCCGAACGATCTTGCCTGACGAACCAGGACGGAGCGGGATGGTCGGTCCGGTCACCGAAAGAGGTGCGGCCTCGGTCATGCCGTAGACGCTCTCGAACTTGCACCTCCAGCGTTCTTCCATCGCCTTTTGCAGTGACACCGGCGGGGCCGGGACGCCCACCACCGTGTCGACGCCCTCGTTGTCGACGGGCTCGCGCGTCCACAGGAGCATCGCCACCGACCCGAGCATCAGGGTCGCGTTGCAGTTTTCCTCCCGGATGCGGTCCCAGAACGTGGACACGCTCAGTCGCTCGTCCTGGACGCAGCGCACGCCACGGCGCATCGCGCCGAGCACGGCGATGCCCTTGGCTGCGAGGTGGAACAAAGGACCGCACGAGTAGAAGACGTCTTCAGGCGTTCGGTACCAGATCTGCGCCTCGATCTCGGCGAAGTTGCACATGTAGTTCTGGGTCATCGTGGCGCCCTTCGACGGACCGGTCGTCCCGGACGTGAACGTGATGGTCGAGGGATCCGACCACAAGGGGTCCACCAGGTCGAGCTGGGACGAGTCGTGTGTGCGCAGGAGCTCGATACCGGTGATGGAAAGCCCTTGTGGCGCTGGGGAATCGACGTCACCACGCACGACGACGTGGCGCAGCTCGGGCAGTTCCTCGACGACGTCGAGCACGTTCTGCAGCAGCGGCGCGTCGACCACGATCACCCGCGCTCCGCTGACCCGCAGCTGGTGGGACAGGAACCCACCGCGGTACGCCGTGTTGAGCATGACCTCCACAGCGCGGAGTCGTGCGGTGGCGAACTGGATCACGATCTGGTCTGCGCAGTTCTCGGCCAGTACGGCGACGACATCGCCCTGTCCGATGCCAAGGCCCTGAAGTCCACGTGCCATGGAGTTGGACCGTGCGACGAGCTCGGCGTACGTGAGGTTCTCTCCGACGATCGTCAGCGCAACCTTGTCGCCGGATCGCTCTGCCTGGTGGAGCAGCATCCCGGTCAGGGTGCGGCTCTCGAACAGCGTCGACGACTCGATCATTGGTGTCTCCTCGGGTACGGCGGTCAGGTCAGTTCGAGATCGGGTGTTCGAGGTCGGCTTCGTCGACCCCGAGGTAGGCCGCCAGCACGCGTTCGTCGGCGGCAACCACTGCGGGCGTGTCCACGAGCAGGCATTCGCCCCAGTCCAGGACGGCGACCCGGTCGCTGACTTCCATGACCATGCCCACGTCATGCTCGATCAGCAGAACCGAGCAGGACGCCTCGGCCTTGAGGTGCTTGATGATGTCAACCAGCGACCCTCGGTCCTCCTCGCTCGTCCCCGCCGCCGGCTCGTCGAGCAAGAGCGTGGTCGGCCGGAGGGCCAGCGCCCGCGCGATCTCGACGCGCTTCTGGAGGCCGTAGGGCAGCGACTCGGCGTGCTCGTCGGCCCGGTCGCGAAGGTCCAGCAGCTCGAGGATCGGTTCGACCTCGGCTCGCAGGCGGCGCTCGGCGCGTCGTGCCCAGCCGACACCCAGCGCGGCCTTGGCCATGCCGTAGCCCAGGCGCCGATGGCAGCCCAGCATCACGTTCTCGCGCACCGTCAGCTCACCGCACAGCTGGTTGTGCTGGAAGGTACGTGCGATGCCGTGGGCGACGATGGCCTCGGGACTGCGTCCGGACAGCACCACCCCGTTGTAGGTGATGGAACCCGATGTCGGAGGGTAGATGCCGGTGATGGCGTTGATCAGACTGGTCTTGCCGGCCCCGTTGGGTCCGATGACGCCGAGGATCTCGTCGGTGAAGTGGGTCAAGGACACGTCGCGCAGAGCGACGACGCCTCCGAACCGCAACCCAATGGAGTCGATGACCAAACCGTTCACAGCAGCTCCTCCGTCCCGGCGAGATCGCCGACGCCGAGATAGCGCGCGGTCATGTCGCTCGCCTCTCGGAGTTCGCGGCTGGAACCGGATGCCACGACTCGCCCCTGGTCGAGGATGTAGGCACGGTCGACGAACTGGAGCGAGAGCACCGCTGCCTGTTCGATGAGCAGTACGGCGGTCCCTTCGCTGGCGGCGCGGACGTTGAGTCCGTCCAGCAGGTCCTTGACGATCCGCGGGGCAAGTCCCAGGGACAGCTCGTCGGCCACGATGAGCCGAGGGCGGGCCAGCAGCGCCCGGGCAACGGCGAGCATCTGCTGTTCGCCACCGGACAGCAGCCCAGCCATGGACCTGCGCCGTTCTCCGAGCACTGGGTACATCATGTAGGCCTCGTTGATGTTCGAGCGCTGGTTGCGGGGAAGGCCCACGAGGACCAGCCGGAGGTTGTCCTCCACGGTCATGTTGGGGATGATCCCCCGACCTTCGGGGATCGCGACGATCCCCGAACGTAGGCCGCGATGAGCCGGCCACGCGGTGCAGTCGACGCCGTCGTACCGGACGGCACCGCGCCGGATCGTTGCCCGGAAGGCCCGGGTCACGCAGGTCACGGTCCGGGCGATGGTCGTCTTGCCGGCACCGTTGGCCCCGATGATCCCGACGCGCTCGCCCGCGGCAACCGCGAGACTGACCCCAGCCAGAGCGTGGGCGCCCCCCGCGTAGGCGACGTCGATCCCGTCGATCTCGAGAAGGGTGGTCTCAGGCATGCCGGGCACCCCCGACCACGCGCTGAAGCAGTCGGCCCGCCGAGCGCGCCAACCCGATCAGGCCCTCGGGCTTGAAGATCACGAACACGATGATGATCACGCCGTAGGCGATGGTCTGCAGCTCGAGGGGGTGAGCCAGGATGCCCTGGTCCTGTCCCCCGACCGTTCCGCCGTACTGTTCGGCGAGGCGGTTGATGGCCACCGGCACAAGGGTCACGAAGCAAGCGCCCAGCAGCGAACCGCCGAGGCTCCCCAGCCCCCCGACGATGATCACCGCGACTGAGGTGATGGCCAGGTCGAGCGTGTAGTACTCGAAGGTGACGGCACCGAGAAGGTAGGCCTGCAGGACGCCGGCGGCGGCGATCATGGCGCTCGTCAGGGACCAGACCACCAGCTTCGCCCGGCGTACCGGGATACCGCATGCGGCGGCCGCGACATCGCGTGCCTTGACCGCCTCGAGTGCACGCCCGTGCCCGGTGTGCATGATGTTGTGGATGATCAGACCGAACACAGCCGCGAACCCGAGGATCAGTAGGTACATCGCACGGTCGCTGCTGAGGTCGACCCCGCCCACCTGCAATGGGGGGAAGATCGCCCCTGCAGCACCGAACTGGCTGGTCTGGAACCGCTGGGCTGCAAACACAACAAGGTAGTGCGCCGCCAGCGTGGACATCAGCAGGTAGGCCCCCCGAAGTCGTAGGGACGGCAGGCCGACCAGGAGGCCGACAAGTGCGCCGACCGCGGCCGCGGCCAGGAGTGCCAGCGGGAGCTGGAAGTCGAGCCTGAGGGTGATGTACGCCCCGGTGTACGCGCCGATCGCGAGGAAGGCGCCGTTGCCGAGCGAGAACTGGCCGGCGTTGCCGGTCAGCAAGTTCAAGGGTGCCGCGATGGCGAAAGCGAGCACGACGTTGGTCGCGATCAAGGTCCAGTACGGCGTGAGCACGGAGGGCAGACCGATCGCAGCACCTGCTACGGCCGCGAGGCCGAGCCACCGGACGAGTTGCCAGCGACTGATCGCCGGCACTCGTGTCGCGGAGAGGCTGGTCACGGTCGGATCACCTCCGGGTTTCCGAAGAGTCCCTGGGGACGGAGGAGCAGGAAGACCATGAGCAACAACATGGTCGAAGGAATGCGAAAGTCGTTGCCGAGATAGGTGCCGGCCAGGAGCTCGATCACCCCGACGAGCACGCCACCGAGCATGGCCCCGCCGAGGCTGTCCACTCCTCCGACGATCATCGCGGAGAAGGCTCGCAGGGCGAAGGCAGCGATCGACAGGTCGGCCACGGTGAGGGAGGCCAGCAGAGCCCCGGCCAAAGCGGCCAGAGCGCCTGCGACTGCCCACGCATAGGTGAAGATCCACGTGGGGTTGGCTCCGAAAGCCGCTGCCACCTCAGGCCGTGACGCCGCTGCTCTCAGCTGCAGCCCGACAGGCGTGCGACGGAAGGCGATGCTCAGGGCCACGGTGGCTGCCACCGACACCATCAACGACACGAGCAGGGTCGACGACATAGTCGTGTCCAGTGGGAGCTGAAAGCTCGCTTGTTCGATGGGGGAGTCCAGGAAAGTGGCCTGGTGGCCGAACTTGATGCCCGCCACGCCCTGAAGGATGCTCGCGAGGCCGATGGTCACCATGACTCCGGGGAAAAGCCCCCTGCCGAGTAACGGGCGCATCACGACGAGATTCGCCGTGCCACCGATGGCGGCGACGACCACTATGGCCACGGCGGCCGAGATCCAGAATCCGTGGCCCACGCTGGCCGCCACCAGGCCGCCGACTGCCATGAGCGCTCCGGCCGAGAAGTTCAGGATGCCGGTGCTCTTGAAGACCACGACGAGCCCCAGCGCCACCAGTCCGTAGAGCGAACCGAAGCCGATGCCGCTGATCACCGCGTTGAGGAAGTCACTCATCGCTCTCCTTGAGCCGGGATGGGACGGGGCATCGTGGGCGGCTCGGACGGATTCTTGTTGGGCCGCCCACGATGCTGCGGTCAGGGAGTCTTGACCTCGACGATCCGGCCTTGGGCCGGGTCGTATGTGAAGGCCTTGATGGAAGACGGGTCGGAGAGACCGTTGCTCTCGCTCCAGTTGATCGGCGCCGAGTAGCCACCGGTGTCGAAACCCTCAGGAGACTCCAACGCTTCGGTGAACGTTTCGGTGTTCAGGTCTTCGCCTGCCGCCTCGAGGGCCTGGACGAGGACGTTGCCGATGACCCAGCCCTCGGCGTAGTTCTTCTCGGCGTTGAAGTCGTCCCAGTCGCCGTTGGCCTTCATGGCTGCCTCGAGGTCAGCGCGTCCAGGGACGTCGCTGTCCGGTGGCGCGAAGGCATCGAAGGCGAAGACCTTGGGTGCTAGTGCTCCGGCGGCCTTCCACAAGGCCGGTCCGTTGGCACCGAACGTCGAGTACACGGGTACGTCGAGTCCGCCGGTCACCATCGACTTGACTAGGGCGATGCCGCCGCCGCCACCCGCGTGCAGGGTGACCGCCGTGTCGCCTTCCTTCTTGAACTGCGCGACTTGCGCCGCTGCCTCGACCGCGGTCGGGTCCATCTTCTGGTGGCTGGTAACCGTGGCGTCGGTCTCGGGCGCGACCTTCTTGAACAGGTCGAACCACTCGTCACCGGAGGCCGTGCTGATCGTCGCCACGCCGACCTTGGGGGTCCTCCCGAGCTCACCCGCCATGAAGTTGGCGATGGCCTCGGCGCTGGTGGGCAGGTCCGCCTGTGCCTGGTAGATGTAGGGGTTGGCCAGAGTGAGCTGGGTGACGCCCAGGGGGCCCACGATCGGGATCTTCGCCGCCTTGATACGCGTGTCGAGGGCCTCGAACATCGAGGAGACATTGATGCCGACGATGGCAAGCGACGGGCTCTCGGTCGTGTACTTCTTGAACTCGCTGATGGCCTGCGCCGTGTCGAACTTGGTGTCTCCGGCGGCGAGCTCGATCTCGCGGCCAGCCGCTCCGCCGTTCGCGTTGGCGACGTCGATCGCGGCCTTGATGCCCTTGAAGTAGGTGAGCTCCGTGGGCGCGTCAGGACCCGAGAGGTCACCGATGTAGGTCAGCCTCACGCTCTTGGCGGAGACACCGGCGGTGCTTGCCCTGTCGGAATCGTTGTCGGAGCCGGTTGCGCCGGTCGATCCGCCCGAGCACGCCGTCAGGGCGAGAGCCGCACTGGCAACCATCCCGACCCCGGCCAGGGTGCGGCGCCTCGCGCCGGTCCCCCTCCACTTCATAGGTCCACTCATGTCGGCTCCATTTGTCTTGATTGCACTGGACGTGTCCGAGATTTGTACTGTGAGTACACAGTGCCCTTCGGAAGGAGGCCGTGTCAAGCGTCACTCCGCACTCTGGGTGAATCTGGAGCGCACAGTCAGTACATGGTTGCATACACCATCAGTTCAAGAGTCGCCGCGACCAGGCGCCACCAGCAGGCCGGCCGCGGCTATCGCCGCACCCATCACGCACCAGCCGAACCCCATTCCGCCGGCCCGGACCGCGAGTGCCATCACCACCGGTCCGGCGGCCGACCCCACCATGCCGCCAGCCTGGAGCAGCGCACCCGAAGAGCCGGGATGGCCGCCGCTCGAGATCAGGATCAGGGCGAAGGTCAGACCCGACCAGCCCCAGCCCAGGACGAACGCCACCAGGCAACCCACGACGGCGATCCCTGACTGGTGGCTGGCCAGGCCCAGCGTGCCGAGCCCACCGGCCAGCATCATCAGCGACACGGTCCACCAGCTTCTGAGCGCCGACCTCTCCGCCAGCCAACCGGCCAAAACCCGGGTGGCAATACCTCCGATGTTGCCGAACAGGAGGATGCCGGCGACGGCGCCAGGTCCGAGGCCAGCCTGCGAAAGCGACAGAGCCGCGTACCCGATCAATGCACCCGCGAGCAGGGAGGCCAGCATCGTGGCTACGGCGTACCTGGCAACCCTCGGTCTACGTTCGTCACACTCCTCCTCATCACTGCGGTTGTGCCCCGGGGTCCTCGCAGTAACCCATGCGAACGCCACGAGCGCGAGAATCGACAGCCCATCAGCGGCGACGAACGCGACCCGGCGGCCGCACAGAGGCGCCGCCACGGAGGCCAGCACCAGGGCCAGCGGAATCGCCGCCTGCTTGATGCACACGGCGAGGACCGTGCGATCCGGGGAGATGACCTCCCTCAGGACCGCGTTGGTCGCCGGCAACGTGATCGCGAAGGCGCAGCCTGCCACTCCACACGCCGCCAGCATCGGCACCGGTCCGTCCACGACGGCCAGCAGCGGCAGAGCCACGAAGCTCGTCGCACTGCCAGCCAGGAGCGCCGATCGTCGCGCACCGAACCGGTCGATCCGGCGTCCCAACGTGAGGGCCGTCAGGCTCCCCGCAACGAAGAACACGGTGGCGAGATGACCCGCGAACGAGTCTCCGCGCCCGACCTCGCGAACGATGGAGAGGGCGAACGTCGCTACCACTCCCATTGCCAAGATGCCCGAGCAGTCGAGCAGAACCGCCGCGAACAAGGTGCCTCGGCGTGAACCTGCCTTTGCCATCACTTCAATTGGAGACGCTCGCATCCTCAAATTGTGCTCACAGTGTCAATATGCCACTCTTTGGAGGAAGTGGCAGGCTGCACGTGACCACGACCTCCGGGTCAATGGCAAAGAGGTCGCGCCCGGCGTCGTTCCCCGCTCAATGACTGGCCCCGGGTTGCATCGATCGGCCCTAGCGGACCAGGCGGGAGCCCTGCTTGGCGATCCGGCCCCGGTGCACGTGAGTGTCGGACTCGTGGTGCTTGGGTGTCAACCCGGCCCAGCACGCCAGCTGCGGTGCGGTCCGGAACCGGGTGACGTCGCCGATCTCGGCAAGGAACACCGACGCCAGGATCGGCCCGACACCGGGCAGCTGCTGCAGGGCCACATAACCGGGGTCAGCGACCAGCCGGCCTCGGGTAGGCCGGATGAACAGGTCGATCTCGACCTCGAGGTCGTCGATGAGACGGCGCAGCGACTGCACCCGCGCGGCGTACGCGCCCGGCAGCGGGACCCGGTCCAACAGGTCGTTGCCCGAGACGCTGAACAGGTCGCTGATCAGCACCTGGATCCCGCACTTGGCCAACACCGCATGGATCTCGGCCTTGCAGTGCGACCGGAGCCCGACCAGCTTGGCCCGGTGCCGGACCAATTCTCGCAACTCGCGAGTCCGGGGGTCCGAGATCCACGCCTCGGGCAGCCTGCCCAACCGCAGCAGATCAGCCAAATCAGTGGCGTCCCGGACGTCGTTCTTCACCCGGCGATACTCGAACGCCTTCACGCCCAGCGGATGCGCGAGGTGAACCCGCGCACCGGCGGCCTGGAGAACGTCCACCGCCCAGTACCACCCGTAAGTCGCCTCGAGAACCACCTCGGGATCCTCACCGGCACGTTCCATCACCGAGTTCAACCGCTCCACGTCATTGAGGATCTGGGTCGCTTCCAACACCTCACCGGACTCCGTAGTCCGGACCACCACACTCCTGCGGCGATGCAGATCGATACCAACGAACTGTTTTCCTGCGTACTCTGACATCAGGGGCCTCCTTCGTCGTCGAAGTCGAGTACACCCCCAGCATCCGCCGGGGCCGCACGAGGAGCGGAGGCCCCGCCCCTAATCGCATCAGAGACGATTTTTTGTCGGGCTGACAGGATTTGAACCTGCGACCCCTTGACCCCCAGTTTTGAGGGGTTGCCGGTTTGAGCGTGGATCGGCGTCCGAGCCGGTTCGATCCATACCTCGGTTCACGCTCAGTTCCGCACGGTCCCGGTCCGACTTGGTCCGTGTTTTAGTCCGTGTTTCTCACGGCACTTCGGGATCTTGGTTGTCCCCCAGGAACTGCTCGGCCGCGGCCTCCTCGATGAGCCCTTCACCCAACAACCACTCGACTGCTCGACGCCTTGCCCGCGTGTCGCGGAACGCTTGCCAAGCCGATACGAGTTCGGGGTACTCCTCGTAGAGCTCGCGCTTGAAGCGGCGAAACGCTCCCTTGCCGTCCAGTGCTCGAGTCAGTCGTCGCACAGCGACTTCGTCGCTGACGCGCTCGGCGAAGTCCGCCATGTCTTGGTACCAGACGTACGACGGCAGCGGATCGATCGGAGTCAGATCCAGCTCATCGAGATCCACTGGATTCTGTCCATCGATGCCCGTGTCCTCGGTCCAGAGCGCGATCTCACCTGTCCCGGGATCGATGAGCCAGCGATGCTCGTAGTCGGTTTGATCGGACAGCGCATTGGCTATCTCGTCGACGTCCAGGTCGCTGAGGTCGAGCACGGCATCAGCGTAGGTGCGGGATTCACAAGGCGACAACGACCAGCGCGGATCGCAAGCATGAGCGCGGGCTCCGAACCGGTCAACCTGGAGTGGATTCGCGGCCTTTCCACCGTTGGTGCAAGAGGTGTGTCGCCTTCGATTCTCCAGATCGGCGCCTTGAGCTGGACGTGTCCGGGTTACTCGGATCTCCGCTGATGCATCACTAGCTCGTCTGGACGGAGCTCTACGAAGTCGACTTCATCGAGTGCTTCCACGACCGCATCCAGCGCTCGGGCGACCAGGTCGAGGAGCGCGTTGTTCGTGATGTTCCCGGTCGCGACGACCAACAGCTTCGCCGGCCGTCCGTTGAGCAGATGGCTGTCGCGGAAGTCCGAGTCCTTGGTGACGACCACGCGACCCTCTGCGTCGGCCGTCTCGGCGATCTGGCGGTCCGTGGAACGGTTTCCGTCGGGCAGCTGGCTGGTGTGGACTGCGTCGTGACCGGCGGCCTCCAGAGCAGCGACCAGACGCGCGGGGAGCTGCGCGTCGACCAGGAACCTCACGCGGCGCCGAGGGGGCCGACGTGGCGACCGCCGGCGGCCAGGGCGCCGAACTCCAGGGCCGCGAGCAGATCATCGCGTTCGAGGTCCGGGTAGTCAGCCCGGATGTCGTCGATCGTCATTCCGGACGACAGCAGTTCGAGCAGCATTTGCACCGGGTAGCGGAGACCGCGCACGACCGGCTGGCCGTGGCAGACGGCTGGGTCCGTGGTGATGCGCTCCAATCGAGACATGGCTCAAGGTTAGCCCTCCGGGCGGCAGTGAACGTGGAACCCAGAGGTGCCGGGTGACAACTCGGTCACGGTTCGCTGAGACTCCCGGGATCCACTGGGACACCTGGATCGCTCCGGGTCCACAAGGGCCGCGGAATGGCTCGCGCGGCATTGACGGCAGTGCGACCGTGGATCCATGGCGCCACGGGAGCCTCAACTTCCTCCCCTCGGTGTGCGGCTCAAGGTCGACATCGAAGCGCGTGAGGGTGCCCGCGGAACCAGGTACTGGGCACGGGTCCGCTGGCACGACCCGTTGACCAGCCGTCGCGTGGGCGTAAAGCGCAGCCACCCCACGATGGAGCAAGCCGAAGCCTGGATCGAGCGAATGCGGAATGCCGCCAGGACCGGCTTCGACGAGGGCCAGACGCTCGCGACCTACCTCGACAACATCGGCGACCGCTGGACCCGCGGGATCGATCCGACGTCGACCTACGACCCCTACTCGGCGGGCCTCAAGCGGCGCGTACTCCCGACGCTGGGGCATCTCCCGGTCGCGATGATCACCGCCGGACTCGTCGACCGGGCCATCGACGACTGGGAGCTCCAGTACGGCCGCTCAACAGTCAAGAACTCGGTCGCCGCCCTGGTGCTGGTGCTGGATGAGGCGGTCCGCGACGGGATCATCGTCCGCAACCCAGCCAAAGACCGAGCACGCCGCCGGACGGTGGGCCGCTCCCCCGTCGACGACGGACCGACCGGCCCGCGCGATCTGGCTTTGCCTGACGTGACCGCTCTGGAGCGACTCGTCGCCGGCGTCATTGAGACTGGCGGGCATGCGTCGTACGGCGATGTCGTGACGATCCTGGCCACCACGGCATTGCGGATCAGCGAGGTGGCCGGTCTCAAGGTCGGCGACGTCGATCTCGACCGCGGCCTCCTGCAGGTCTCCCGTCAGACCTACCCGGGGCGGGGCGGTCTGGTCACCAAGCCGACCAAGGGCCGGCGCCGCCGTACCGTGCCGATCATCGAGCCGCTCCGGCCGACCTTGGCCCGGCTGACCAGCGGCCGTGAGGCCGACGAGTGCCTCGTCACGGGCCCTCGCGGTGGAGTCATCACGACAGCCACGCTGCGCGACGCCACCAACTGGGACGACCTGGTGCGCCAGCTCGGCCTCGAGGGCCTGGTGCGCCACGGACTGCGCCACACCGCGCTGACCTGGATGGCTGACGCCGGTGTCGAGCTGCACCTCCTGCAGCGAGTGGCAGGACACCAGGACCCGGCCGTCACGAGCCGCTATTTGCACCCGGACACCCAGGCCGTGCTCGACGCCGGGACCGCCTTCTCAACGTGGTGGTCCGGAAATGGTCCGGAAAAGCCGCACCTGGGTGTTGTCGACGGCGGCCTCACCGGGGCATGAAAAACGGCTCTGACCTGCGTGAACAGATCAGAGCCGGTTTGTCGGGCTGACAGGATTTGAACCTGCGACCCCTTGACCCCCAGTCAAGTGCGCTACCAAGCTGCGCTACAGCCCGAATCTGCCCGCTGGTGGCGGGCGCAGGAAACCATACCGCAGCCAACGAGTGCGTCCGGCATCGGCCGTTTCAGGGAGTCTGGACCTGGGCGCTGTCGGGGTCGACCATCAGGCCGTGGGTGTCCACCGCGACGAAGGCCGACGCGGGGATCTGCTTGAGGTCCTCGATCAGCTGGTCCGGCCAGTTGGGGTTCTGCTCCCCTTGGAAGTACCAGGGCGAGCCGTTGTCGGCGAGCACCACGCCGTACTTCTTCATGGCAGCCACGACAGTGCGCGCGTTCGGACCCAGATGGGCGGCGGAGTACGACGCCCTGAGGCGGAAGCGCGCTCCCATCGGCGGGTACGACGCGACATTCTCCGTGCCGGCATCATGGCGGGCCGGCCAGATGTGCGCATCGGCGGTGACGTCGGTCGTGAAACGGATCGCATGGTCGACCGTGCCCGTGCGCACCTCGTTCCAGCGCAGCAAGCCCTGGCAGGATCGGCAGCCCGGCCGCGTCAGCGGAGGTCCAGCCGTCGGGGCGCAGGTGGTTCTGGCCCAGCCACCAGGTGGCCCCGGAGCCCGCCCGCCAGGAGCCGTCTTGCAGACGGGTCGCATAGGTCTCCATGAGCCGGCAGTTGGTCTTGTTGACGATGATCGCGTGCCGATCGCCGTCCGACCCGCGCCCGCCCTCGATCCGGGTGTCGGGGCCCAGCGGGTAGCGCACCCTGTCGCTCTCGTCTGCGTAGTCGAAGCGGACCGGCACCGTGGCGTGCGTGCTGTCGACGACCGTGATCGGGATGCCGTAGTTCGGGCCGTCGCCGTACGACGGTCCGAAGTCCGGGTGCAGATCCATCTCCTGTCGACATGTGTCGAGAGCCAGGCCGCGCTGCGCGGATGGATCGGCAGCTGCGACACGTCGGCGTGCCAGTAGTTGTCAGCCGGGAACGTTGCACACTGGGTCCCGGAAACCGGCCCTCGTGAGCCGGCGCCCTGCCGACGGCTTGTCCTGGACTGCGCTCGCCGACGACACGCCCGCCAGTACGACGCCCGCGATGACGAGGGTGTTCAGGAACCGAGCCATGACTACCTCTTCCGCTTCTCCCGCGGCCGGACCGAGATGTTGACCGGAGTCCCGATGAAGCCGAACTGCTCGCGCAGCCGACGTTCAATGTAACGCTGATAGCCGGCATCCAACTTGCCATTGGTGAAAAGGATGAAATGAGGCGGCGCCGTCCCGGCCTGGGTTCCGAACAGGATCTTCGGCTGCTTTCCCCCTCGGACGGGGTGCGGGTGCTCCTGCACGAGGCGGCCGAGGAAGCCGTTGAGCATGCCGGTGGAGATCCGGGTCTCCCAGCCCTCGATCGCCTTGTCGAGCGCGGGCACGAGCCGGTCGATGTGCCAGCCGGTCCTCGCCGTCAGGTTGATCCGCGGCGCCCACTGCACCTGGACCAGCTCGCGCTCGATCTCGCGGTCGAGGTAGTAGCGGCGCTCCTCGTCGACGAGGTCCCACTTGTTGAACGCGATCACCAGGGCCCGCCCGGACTCCCGGATGGTCTGGATGATCCGCTGGTCCTGCTCGGAGATCGAGGCGGAACCGTCGATGACCAGGACGGCCACCTCGGCCCGCTCGATGGCCGTCGCCGTACGCAGCGAGGCGTAGTACTCGTGGCCGGACGCCTCCTTGATCCGCTTGCGGATGCCCGCGGTGTCGATGAACCGCCACTCGCGCCCACCGAACGACACCAGTTCGTCCACCGGGTCGACCGTGGTGCCCGAGACGTCGTCGACGACGACCCGGTCCTCCCCCGCAAGCTTGTTGAGCAGCGAGGACTTGCCGACGTTCGGACGGCCGACGATCGCGATCCGGCGCGGACCACCGACCTCGGCGTACGACATCTCCGGCGTCTCCGGCAACGCTTCGAGTACGGCGTCGAGGAGGTCGCCCGAGCCGCGGCCGTGGACGGCCGAGACCGGATGCGGCTCCCCCAGCCCGAGGTTCCAGAGCCCGTGCGCCAGTGCCTCGGCGCGCTCGTCGTCGACCTTGTTGGCTGCGAGTACGACGGGCTTGCCGGACTTGCGGAGGATCTTCACCACGGACTCGTCGTGGTCGGTGATGCCGACCGTCGCGTCGACCACGAACAGCACCGCGTCGGCGAGCGAGACCGCCACCTCGGCCTGTCCACGGATTCGCTCGGCCATGCCGCGGGCATCGGGATCCCAGCCACCGGTGTCGACCACGGTGAACGCCCGGCCGTTCCAGTTCGCGTCGTAGGACACCCGGTCGCGGGTGACGCCGGGGCGGTCCTCGACGACCGCCTCGCGCCGCCCGATGATCCGGTTGACCAGCGTCGACTTGCCCACGTTGGGACGGCCGACCACGGCCAGGATGGGCACCGGGCCGACGGGCGCGTCGGTGTTGTCGGTGTTGTCGGTGACGTCAGTCATCGATGTTCTCCTTGATGGGGCCCAGGGGAAACGGGCACCAGCGACACGATCTGGTCGATGACCTCGTCCAACGTGAACCAGGTGCTGTCGATGTGTACGGCGCCGTCGGCCATCGTCAGCGGGGCGGCTGTCCTGCCGGAGTCGATCCGGTCGCGAGAGGTCAGCGACGCCTCGGTGGCGGCGAGGTCCGCGCCACCCTCCTCGGCGGCGCGCCGGGCGGCCCGGGCGGCGGTGTCGGCGGTCAGGTAGACCTTCACCTCGGCGTCGGGGGCCACGACCGACCCGATGTCGCGCCCTTCCACGACGATGCCACCGGAGCCGATGATCTCGCGCTGGAGGCGCAGCAGCCGCGCCCGCACCTCGGGCACGGCGCTGACCGGGCTGACCGCCGCCGTGACCGCCTCCCCGCGAATAGCGAGCGCAACGTCGGACCCGTCGACGGTGATGGTCGGGTTCAGCGGGTCGGTGCCGGACTCCAGTTCGGCCTCGTCGCAGCGGCTTGCGACGGCGACCGGGTCGGAGACATCCACGTCGTTGACCAGCATCCAGTGGGTGAGCGCCCGGAACTGGGCGCCGGTGTCGAGGTAGCGGAGTCCGAGCCGGTCGGCCACGCCGCGGGAGGTGCTCGACTTGCCCGAGCCAGAAGGACCGTCGATGGCGATCACGATGTCGGTGCTGGCGGTTTCGGCATCGGCGCTGCTCACTGGACCTGCTCTCTGCTGGGAATCTGGACCGAGAGGTTGCCCGGCAACCGTCTTCAAATCGGCACGGAGCAGACTACCTGTGAACCGTCCAACTCTTGGCTTCGAGAGACGCCAGCAGGTGCTCGGCGCGACCTTCCTCGACCATCAGTTCGGCCAGCCCGACCGGGCGGCCGGGGTCGTGGTCGATGTGGATGTCTTCGATGTTGACCCCGCTGGCGCCGACGTCGAAGAAGAGCCGGGCCAGCTCGCCCGGGTGGTCGGGCACCGACACGAACACCGAGGCCATCGGCCGAAGCGGGCCACCGTGCTTGCCGGGGATGGCCTTGGCGCCGGTCACGCCCTGCTCGAGGACGGCGATCACCTCGTCGCGCGAGCCCGCGCCCACCGCGCGCGATCAGGGTGTCGAGCTCGCCGCGAACCTGACCCAGCAGATCGAGTACGGCGTCGGCGTTGGCGCTGACGATCTGCTGCCACATCGCCGGATCACCAGCCGCGATCCGGGTCACGTCGCGAACGCCCTGACCGGACAGGGCCAGGTGTTCGACCGGCCCCTCAGCCAGCCGGCCCGCGGCCAGGGCGGCGAGCAGGTGCGGCAGGTGCGAGGTGCGGGCGACGGCCCGGTCGTGCTCCTCGGGCGTCAGCCGGACGGGTACGGCGCCACACCGCTCGACGAGCTCGGTGACCAGCGAGATGGCCACCGGATCGGCGTCGGCATGGGGAGTCACCGCCCACGGCCGGCCGTCGAAGAGCGCGGCACTCGCCGCCAGCGGCCCCGACTGCTCCGAGCCGGCCATCGGGTGGCCACCGACGTAGCGGTGGATGTCACCGGTGATCTCGCGCAGCGGCTGGGACTTCACACTCCCGACATCGGTGACGGCGTCGCCGCGCGCCAGGGCCGCGCTGATCTCCCCGGCCAGCTGGTCCGGGGGCACCGCGACAACCACCAGCTGCACCGGTTGCCCGTCGTACGGCTCGCCGGCGCCGAGGCCGGACGCCGTACGCACATGGTCCGCAAGCACATCGGAGAGGTAGACAGGAAGGCCCGCCCGCCGGCACGCGAGCCCGATGGACGTGCCCAGAAGACCGCTCCCGACCACATGCACCGGACCGGTCAGCTTGTTCATGGCCAAACCCTAGGGCGTGTCGCAGTCACAGCTGGGCGGTGTCCAGCAGCTCGCCGAGCTCGTCGGTCGTCAGGTCGCGCAGCTCACCGGTCCTGAGGCCGGTCAGGTCGACCGGGCCGAAGTGGGTGCGGGTCAGGCGTCGTACGGGATGCCCGACGTGTTCCAGCAGGCGTCGCACGATCCGGTTGCGGCCTTCGTGGATGACCAGCTCGACGATCGACCGGCCCTTCGCGTTGCCCCGGCCGACCTCGACCAGCCTTGCCCGGGAGACCGTGACCGGCCCGTCCTCGAGCATGACTCCGTCGAGCAGCTGCTGGAGGGTCGCCTTGGTGACCTTGCCCTCGACCTCGGCGACGTAGGTCTTGTCCACCTCGTAGGAGGGATGCGCCATCCGCTGCGCGAAGTCGCCGTCGTTGGTGAGCAGGATCAGGCCGGCCGTGTCGGTGTCGAGCCGCCCGACGTGGAACAGCCGCTCGGGCCGGTCGGCCACGAGATGCTGCAAGGTCGGCCGCCCCTCGGGGTCGGCCATCGTGGACACCACCCCGCGCGGCTTGTTGAGCACGACGTAGACGTTCGGCGAGACCGGCGGCAGCCGCTTCCCGTCGACGCGGATCACGGCGGTGCGCGGGTCGACCTTGGTGCCGAGCCGGGTCACGATCTCCCCGTCGACCTCGACCAGCCCGTCGAGCATGATCTGTTCGCACTTGCGCCGCGACGCCACCCCCGACTGCGCAAGCAGCTTCTGCAGCCGGATCTGGCCGTCGTCGTCGAGGTCGAGGGTCACGACGCTCCGGGCTCGGCTGTGCTCGCCGCTTCCTCGGACCCTGATCCTCCGGCCATGTCTCCGGCCATGTCTCCGGCCAGTCCCAGCCATCGCCATCAGGTCGTCCTCCATGTCGTCCATGTCGGGCAGGTACGGCGCGAGGTCGGGCAGGTCGTCGAGCGAGCTCACGCCGATGCGTTCGAGGAAGTAGTTGGTGGTCCGATAGAGGTTCGCGCCGGACTCGCCATCCTGTCCCGACTCCTCCACCAGCCCGCGACTGAGCAGGGTACGGATCACGCCGTCGACGTTCACGCCACGAATCGCGGACACCCGTTGCCTCGACACCGGCTGCTTGTAGGCCACCACGGCCAGCGTCTCCAGGGCCGCCTGGGTCAGCCGGGCCTGCTGCCCGTCGAGGATGAACGCCTCCACGACGGCGGCGTACTCCTCGCGGGTGTAGAACCGCCAGCCGCCGGCAACGTTGCGCAGCTCGAAGCCGCGGCCCTGCCGGGTGTAGTCGTCGGCCAGCTCCGCGAGCGCCGCCGGTGACCTCGTGGACCGGGTAGCCGACCGCCGAGGCGAGGGTCAGCTCGTCGAGCGGCTGGTCGGCCACCATCAGCACCGCCTCGAGTGCCGGCCGCAGCTCGGCCACCGCCACCGCGAGGGTGTCGTTGTCGGTGGTCGAGCCGGTGTTGTCGGTGGTCGAGCCTCGTGTTGTCGAGCGTTGTATCGAGCTTGTCGAGATGACCACGTCACTCATTCTTGTCCTCAGCTTCGTCGGCGGGTGGTTCTGCGGCCGGCTCCTCGGGAGGCGCGCCGTCGAACTCGTCGGTGATCTCGATCTCGGCGTCGTCGGCGCCGGTCCATCGGACGCTCAGCTCACCCATCGGGGTGACCTGGTCGAAGCCGACCGCACCCTCCCGGAACAGCTCCAGCAGGGCCAGGAACCGGGCCACGGTCGTCAGGGTGTCCGGAGAGTCGCCGCACAGCGCCCGGAACGTCATCGTGCCGCCGCGGCGGAGCCGGTCCACGACCAGTGCAGCCTGTTCGCGGACCGACACCTTCGTGGCGTGGATGTGGCTGAGGGAGATTTCCTGGAGGGGCTTGGGCTCCAGTGCCTTCGCGGCGATGTCGGCGAACTGGTCGAGCCCGATCCCGATCAGCACCTCGGGGAGCACACTGGCGAACCGCTCCTCGAGACCCACCGCACGCGGGTGCCGGCGCGCCTCGCCGGCCAGCCGCTCGGAGAGGACCCGGGCGACCTGCTTGAACGCCTTGTACTGCATCAGGCGCGCGAACAGCAGGTCGCGCGCCTCGAGCAGGGCGAGGTCCTCCTCGTCCTCGACATCACCCTGGGGCAGCAGCCGCGCGGCCTTGAGGTCGAGCAGCGTCGAGGCGACCAGCAGGAACGACGTCGTCTGGTCGAGGTCCCACACGGCGCCGGCCGCTTTGACGTGGACGATGAACTCGTCGGTGACCTTCGACAGGGCCACCTCGGTGATGTCGAGCTTGTGCTTGGCGATCAGGTTGAGCAGGAGGTCGAAGGGGCCCTCGAAGTTGTCGAGCCGGACGTCGAACCGCGCGGCCTCTGCGGTGTCGGTGGTCATCCCCGGTTGAGGCGCCGCACGATGACGCTGTCCTCGCCCCTGGCCTCGAAGTCGGCGAGCACGACGGCCAGCGCCTCCCGCACGAGCCGCCCCCGGTCGACGGCGAGGCCGTGGGTGGAGCGCAGCACCAGGCGGGCGTGCTCGAGATCGTGCAGCTCCGAGGACGTGACGTAGACGGTCATCTTCTCGTCGTGGCGCACCCTGCCGCTGGGCCTGCGACCCTTCGGCTTCTCGGGCTCCGCCCGCGGCTGCTCCACCGCCCGCACCGGCGACGGCTTGGCCTGCTCGTCTTCAGGGTCACCGGTCGGCCGGAAGAGGTCGTCGGCGGCCGGGAGACTCACCCGTCGAGACAACGGGCCAGCACCTCCTTGGCCAGCTGGCGGTAGGAGTCGGCGCCGGCGGAGGTGGCGGCGTACGTCGTGATCGGCTCGCCGGCGACGGTCGAGTCGGAGAACTTCACGGTACGCCGGATGACGGTGTGGAAGACCAGGTCGCCCCACGCCTGGACCAGTCGCTGCATGACCTCGCGGCTGTGCAGGGTGCGGCCGTCGAACATGGTGCCGAGCACACCGTCGACCTCCAGCCTGGGGTTGAGCCGCTCCTTGACCTTGTCGATCGTCGTCTTCAACAGCGCGACGCCGCGCAGCGCGAAGTATTCGCACTCCAGCGGGATGAGCACGCCGTCGGCGGCCGTGAGCGCGTTGACGGTCAACAGGCCGAGGGACGGCTGGCAGTCGATCAGGATCACGTCGTAGTGCGCGATCGCCGGCGCCAGGACGCGCTGCAGGGTCTGCTCGCGGGCGACCTCGTGGACCAGCTGGACCTCGGCCGCGGACAGGTCGATGTTGGACGGAAGCAGGTCCACACCGGGGACGCCGGAGGGCAGGATGACGTCGTCGACGCCGATCTCGCCCTGCATCAGCAGGTTGTAGATGGTGAGCTCGATGTCGTGTGGGTTGAGGCCGAGGCCGACCGACAGCGAGCCCTGGGGGTCGAAGTCGACCAGCAGGACCTTGCGGCCGTATTCGGCCAGCGCCGCGCCCAGGTTGATGGTGGTCGTGGTCTTGCCGACGCCACCCTTCTGGTTGCACATCGCGATCACTCGTGCGCGTTCGCGGCGCACCGCCGGCCTGGGCTCGGGGATCACCGGCATCGGCCGGCCGGTGGGGCCGAGCTCGACCTCGACCTGCTCAACCTCTGGGATCGAGTCGGTCGAGATCGCGTCCTGGACCAATCGGGTATCGGCTTGGTCGAAGCGCACTGGCTCGGTCACTCGGTTCTCAACCTCCGGAGGGGCGGGTGGACGATAGAACGGCGGCATCTCCGGAGCCGTCGTCCCAGGCTGTCCAGGGAACTGCCCGAGTCCACTCATGCGTGTACCTCCACATCCTGCCTGACGGCGACGACAGCGAGGGCCAGGACCCGCGGGGGCCGAGGGGCTTTGTCGACAGGGCGACTTCTCGCTGTGTCGCGACTGTAGGACCGCCTCGCTGCAGCCACAAGACGAATGCCAGAACCCTTTCCCCATAAGGGAAATCTGTGCACTCGGTGTGCACACGCCCCCGCTCAACTGCACAGGCGAGGGGCCACATGTGCACTCACCTGTGGACAACGCGGGCCCGGTAGTGTGCCCGAATGACCACGTGGCGGTTCACCGGAACGCTGCTTCCGGACGCCCGCACCGACCGGCTCGAGGTCGGCGAAGGCGAACCCGAAGACCTGCCCGGAAGGTTCGCCCTACCGGGTCTCGTCGACGCCCATTGTCACCTCACCGTCGACATGGACGACCACGGGCCCGTTCCTCGCCGATCGGGCGTTCGGGGAGCGACGGCTCGACGACTATGCCGCCCTGGGGGTCGCGGCGGTGCGTGACGTCGGCGGGATCAGTGCGGTCACGCTCGACTTCAGCCGCAGCCTCCAGCCCGGGCGGCCCCAGGGTCACCGCTGCCGGACGGTTCCTGTCCTCCCCCGGCCGATACTTCCCACGGATGTACACACCCGTGGCCGCAGCAGACCTCGACGACGCGATCCGGGCCGAGATCGCCGCCGGTGCCGAGTGGGTCAAGCTGATCGCCGACTTCCCTGTCGTGGAGGACGGCGCGTTGCGTGCCCGACAGCACCGGACCGTCGTACGACCTGGACACGGTGCGTCGCGCCGTGGCCACCGCCCATGAGGCTGGGGCAAGGGTTGCGGCCCACGCCCAGTCTTCCTACGCCGCCGACCTGGTCGCCGCCGGTGTCGACTCGATCGAGCACGGCACGGCCCTGGAGCCCGACGACGTGACGGCCCTCGCGGCCCGAGGCGGCGCCTGGACGCCCACCATGGGCGCGTTCCTGGACCTGGGCCCGGACCCGTCCGACAAGGAGCGTGCCTTTGTCGCCGAGCTGTCCGAGCGGTACGCCGCGCTGTTGCCGCAGGCGGTTGCGCAGGGCGTCCGGATCCTGACCGGGTCGGACGTGACCGGCTCCGTGACCGGGGAGATCCTGCTGCTGATCCAGCACGGACTCACCCCGGAGCAGGCCCTGCGAGCGGCGACCACCGATGCTCACGACTACCTCCGGCTCGAGTCGGGCACCGATCTGGTCACCTTCGACGCCGATCCCCGCGAGCACCCCGACGTCCTCGCCACCCCGGCCTCGGTCGTGATCCGGGGCCGACGGATCCGCTGAACCGCACGCGTCGTCAGTCCCGCGCGCGAGGATGTGCGGTTGCGAAGACCTCGCGGAGGTTGTCGACGGTCACCAGCGTGTAGACCTGCGTCGTGGTGACGCTTGCGTGGCCCAGCAGCTCCTGTACGACGCGGACGTCCGCGCCGCCGTCGAGCAGATGGGTGGCGAACGAGTGACGCATCGTGTGCGGGGACACGTCCGCGGTCACGCCGGCCCGGTCGGCGGCCTTCACCAGGACCGACCAGGCACTCTGCCGGGACAGCCGACCGCCCCTGGCGTTGAGGAACAGCGCTCCTCCGTTGGTCGAGCGTTGTTGTCGAGCTTGGTCGAGATGACCAGCTCGGGCCGACCCCGGACGAGGTACGCCGAGACCGCCTCGCGCGCGAAGGAGCCCACGGGGACGAGGCGTTCCTTGCTGCCCTTGCCCCTCAGCAGGACCGTGCCGTCGGCGAGGTCGAGGTCGTCGACGTCGAGCCCGACGGCCTCCGAGATCCGCGCCCCGGTGCCGTAGAGGACCTCGAGCAGGGCGCGGTCCCGCAGCGCAAGAGTGGTGCCGGCGGCACCGGCCGCCTCCAGGATCGCCTCGATCTCCGAGAGCGGCAACGCCTTCGGCAGCCGCTTGGCCGGCGCCGGAGGCTTCACCCCGCCGGCCGGGTCGGCGGTCGCCAGGCCGTCGCGCACCGCGAACTTGTGGAAGCCCCGGACCGCCACGACGGTCCTGGCTGCCGAGGAGGCACTCAGCGGTGGGTGATCGCCGCCGCCCTCGCGCAGTCGCATCAGGAAGCCCGCCACCGTCGCCTCGGTGACGTCGTCGAGCGACTCGACCCCGAGTCCACGCAGGTACTCCAGGTAGCGGCGCAGATCGCGTCGGTAGGACGTGAGGGTGTTGTCGGCCAGGCCGCGCTCGACCGACAGGTGGTCGAGATAGGTGCGCACCGCGCGGGTCAGCGCGCCCCGAGCACTCAACCGTCGAACCGTTGGCGACCACCGTCAGGCGAGCGCCCCGTCCAGAGAGTCGGCCTTGATGCCGTGGGCGTCGCCGACCGGGGCGTAGGTCAGGGACCCGGCGTGGGTGTTCAAGCCCAGTGCCAGGCTGTGGTCGTCGCGGCAGGCCTGCGCCCAGCCCTTGTTGGCCAGCGCCACGGCGTACGGCATCGTCGCGTTGGTGAGGGCGTACGTCGACGTGTTCGGCACCGCTCCGGGCATGTTCGCGACGCAGTAGAACACCGTGTCGTGGACCGCGTACGTCGGGTCCGCGTGCGTGGTCGGGTGGGTGTCCTCGAAGCAGCCGCCCTGGTCGACGGCGATGTCGACCAGCACCGAGCCAGGCTTCATCTCCGAGACGAGCTGGTTCGACACGAGCTTGGGCGCCTTCGCACCGGGGATCAGGACCGCCCCGATGACCATGTCCGCCTCCCGCACCTGCTGCTGGATCGCCAGTTGCGACGACGCGAGGCCGTGCACCCGGTTGTTGTAGCGCCAGAACGACATCCGCAGCTTGTCCAGGTCGGTGTCGAGCAGGGTGACGTCGGCACCCATCCCGAGGGCGATGTTGGCGGCGTTCTGCCCCGAGACACCGGCGCCGATGATGACCACCTTGGCGTTGGCGACGCCACCGACACCGCCCAGCAGGACGCCGCGGCCACCCTGGGCCTTGAGCAGCGAGTAGGCGCCCACCTGGGGCGCGAGGCAGCCGGCGACCTCCGACATCGGGTACAGCAACGGCAGGCCGCCCGAGGGCAGCTGCACCGTCTCGTAGGCGATGCCCGTCACCTTGCGCGTCAGCAGCTCATCGGTGAGCGGCCGGTCCGCTGCGAGGTGCAGGTAGGTGAACAGCACCTGGCCCTCGCGCATCCGGGGGTACTCCTCGGCGATCGGCTCCTTGACCTTGAGCACCATCTCCGCCGTACCCCAGACCTCGTCGGCATCCGGGAGGATCTCGGCACCGGCCGCGACGAACTCGTCGTCGCTGATGCCCGAGCCCACCCCTGCTCCCTGCTGGATGTAGACGTGGTGGCCGTGTGCGGTGAGCTCGTGCACACCGATGGGCGTGATCGCCACGCGGTACTCGTGGTTCTTGACTTCCTTGGGAACGCCGACCTTCACTCGTCAACTCCTCTGCTGTGACCCGCACCACGTCCATGTGGCATCGGCCGTGAGACTACTCCCCCGGGCCGCTGCGCCGTCAGAGGTGGTCGAGACCGCGTACCTTCACGGCGAGCACGGCCTGGACGACGGGCCCGTCCGCCACTCGACCGTCCAGCACCGCAGCCAGCAGGTCGTCGAAGTCGACTCGGAGCGTCTCCATCTCTGCCTCCTCGTGTTCGAGCACGAAGTCGCCGCGCGAACGCGGGCGCAGGCCCCTGGCCAGGAAGATGTCCATTCGCTCGTCGGTGAACCCCGGCGAGGACCAGGTGCTCAACAGGTGGGTCCAGTCGTCTGCCTCGAGCTCGGCCTCCTCGCGGAGCTCGCGCTGGGCCGTGACGACGGCGGCCTCGTCTCCAGCGTCCCGCAGTCCCGCGGGCAGCTCGACCAGCCGATGCCGTACGGCGTGCCGGTACTGCCGCAGGCACACCACCTTGCGCTCGTCGTCCAGGGCGAGCACGACCACGGCGCCCGGATGCTCCACGACCAGCCGCGGGAAGGACTCCTCGGACCCGCCCGGCGAACGGATCCGGTCGCAACGCAACGCGATCACCCAGTCACCACGATGGAGGTCCACCGTCTCGACCACTGGCCACGAGTCGTCGGGCTGGTCCGCCAGCACGCGAGGGGTGGCTCTCCATGGACCGGACGCTACCGTGCAGGGAGGAGACTTCACCGAAGGGAAGACGATGACGAAGACGGCTAGCCTCACCCAGCACGAGGCCGCGGATCGGGCCGCGCTGATCGCCGTACAGCGCTATGACATCGCAGTCGACATGACCGGGTTGCTCGAGGGCGAGACCCTCGAGTCGACCTCCACGATCACCTTCACCTGTACGTCGCCGGGCGCGTCCAGCTTCGTCGACTGTGTCGCCGACATCGAACGCGCGACCCTCAACGGGGTCGACCTCGACCTGTCGACGGCCGACGCCGGGCGGCTGCCACTCCCCGGCCTCCAGACCGACAACGTCCTGGTCGTGGCCGCGTCTCAGTCGGACACCGGCGCCGCGGCCGGCATCCAGCGCACCGTCGACCCGACCGACAAGCTCGTCTACGTCTGGACCTCGTTCGAGCCCGATGACGCGCGCCGGGTGTGGGCCTGCTTCGACCAGCCCGACCTCAAGGCGCCGCACCGGTTCACGGTGACGGCCCCCGGGTCCTGGCTCGTCACCAGCAACTGCGCCCCGGAGTCCGTGACCACCGAGGGGGACGACAAGACCTGGCTCTTCCCTGACACTCCCCCGCTGTCGACGTACGTCGTCGTGGTCAATGCCGGTCCCTTCCACGAGATCCGCTCGTCCCGGGGTGGCTACGACCTCGGCCTCTACGGCCGCCAGTCGCTCAAGCAGTTCCTGGTCCGGGACGCGGAGGAGCTCTTCGACCTGACCGACAAGGGCCTTGCGTTCTTCGGGGACCGGTTCGGGTCGCCGTTCCCCCAGGAGCGCTACGACCAGGTGTTCGTGCCGAACATGGGCGGGGCCATGGAGAACTGGGGCTGCGTCACCTGGACCGACTCCGTGCTCTTCCGCAGCCAGCCCACCCACGCCCAGAAGGCGATGCGGGCCAGCGTGCTCCTGCACGAGATGGCCCACATGTGGTTCGGCGACCTGGTCACCATGAAGTGGTGGGACGACCTGTGGCTCAACGAGGCGTTCGCCTCCTGGGCGGCCACCTGGTCGGCGGTGAACGCCACCGACTACGTCGACGGGTGGGCGGGCTTCCTGGCGGGCTTGAAGCGCGAGGGCTATCGGATGGACATGAGCCCCGGGACGCACCCGATCCGCGGTGAGGTCCCCAACGTCGACCAGGCGATGGCCAACTTCGACCCGATCACCTACGTGAAGGGCGAGAGCGTCCTCAAGCAGCTGGTCGCCTACGTCGGCGAGGACGCGTTCGTCGACGGTCTGCGCGCGTACTTCCGGGACCATGCCTACGGCAACACCAAGCTGGACGACCTGATGTCGGCGGTCGGCGCGGCCGCGGGCCGCGACCTCTCGGACTGGACGAAGGACTGGTTCGACCGGGCCGGCACCGACACGCTCAGCCTGTCCGACGGTGCCCTGAACGCGGTCGCGCCCGACGGGGGTGAGCCGCGACCGCACCGGCTCGACATCACCAGCTATCGGGCCGACGACGACGGCTCACTCACGGAGGTCGGGACGACGGCCGTCGAGACGACCGGGTCCCGGACCTCGCTGGCGCTGCCGACTGCCGATCTGCACCTGCTCAACGCGAACGACCTGACCTACGCGGCCGTCCGACCCGATCCTGGGTCGTTGCGACTGATGCGAGACCGTGCGGCAGCCCTGCCCGACCCGTTGTCGCGGGCGCTCGCGGTCAGTACCGCCTGGGACATGCTGCTCAAGGGCGAGCTGTCTCCCGCGGACGTGGTCGCGACGGTGACGGGCGCGCTGGTCACCGAACGCAGCGCCTCGGTGGTCGAGCCCTTCCTCGGGACCGGACTGCGGGCGGCCGAGCAGTGGGCCCCGCTCAACGAGGTGCCCCAGCTGCTCGAGCAGGTCGCCGCCAGCGCGGCCGCGCTCGCCGACGTACCCGAGCACCGGCAGCCCGCCCTGCGCACGCTGGCGGCGTCGGCAAGCTCGGACGAGCATTTCGCGCTCCTCGATGCGGCCGCGGCCGATGACCGTGACCTGGCGTGGCGGGTCCTTGCCCGCCGGGCCGAGCTGGGCCACTACGACGCCGACCGCCGTGAAGGCGCTCCAGGACGGCGACCCCGATCCGGACGCGGCGGTGCGGGCGCTTGGTGTGCGCGGTGCCCGGCCCGACGCGGACGCGAAGGAGGAGGTCTGGCAGGCCGTGCTGGTGGACCGGAACGTCCCGGTGGGAATCCAGCTGAGCGCGGTGGCCGGGTTGTTCTGGCGGCCGACCCAGGCCGCGCTGCTGAAGCCGTTCACGGAGCGCTACCTCGACCAGGTCACCGGCCTGACCGGCGGCGGCATGCTCTCCCTCGGGTCGATCATGCGCAGCATGTTCCCGACTGCCGTGGCCGACCAAGAGTTCCTCGACCGGGCTCACCAGATCGCCGCCCGGACCGACATCCACCCCGCCGTCCGTTCCACCCTGCTGACCGGCGCCGACACCGTGACCCGGATCCTCGCCGCCCGCCAAGTCCGCCCTTAGGCCCGTCGATTCAGTCGTCGGCGCGACGCAGGCCGGACTCGTCGATCGGGAACCGGAGCTCCTTCTGCCGCTCGATCGCGGCCCCGATCAGGCCTGCGAACAGGGGATGCGGGCGAGTCGGGCGGCTCCGCAGCTCGGGGTGTGCCTGGGTTGCCACGTAGTAGGGGTGTACGTCGCGCGGCAGCTCGATGAACTCCACCAGGTCGAGGTCGGTGTTCGTGCCGGAGAACACGAGTCCCGCGGCGGCCAGCTGGTCGCGATAGGTGTTGTTGAACTCGTAGCGGTGGCGATGCCGCTCCTCGATCGTGTCGGCGCCGTACACCTCCCGCACGATGCTGTCGCGGGACAGGGAGGCAGGGTAGAGGCCGAGTCTCATGGTGCCACCCAGGTCGCCGGCCCCTTCGACGTACCGCTTCTGCTCCTCCATCGTGGAGATGACCGGCTCGGGGCAGTCCGGGTCGAACTCGGTCGACGCCGCCTTCTCCAGTCCGGCGACGTTGCGGGCGTACTCGATCACCATGCACTGCAGGCCCAGACACAGGCCGAGGGACGGGATGCGATGGGTGCGGGCATGCTTGAGTGCGCCGAGCTTGCCCTCGATCCCGCGGATGCCGAACCCGCCCGGCACGAGGACGGCGTCCACCTCGCTGAGGTGCTTCGCGGCACCGGCCGCGGTCTCGCACTCGTCAGAGGCGATCCACTTCACGTGCACCTTCGCCTCGTGCGCGAAGCCGCCGGCCCGCAAGGCCTCGCCGACGGAGAGATACGCGTCCGGAAGGTCGATGTACTTCCCGACGAGCGCTACCGTGACCTCCTCCTTCGGATGGTGCACCCGGCGGAGCAGGTCGTCCCAGACGGTCCAGTCGACGTCCCGGAACGGCAGGTCGAGGCGACGTACGAGGTAGGCGTCGAGGCCCTCGCGGTGCAGCACCTTGGGAATGTCGTAGATCGACGGAGCATCGGCCGCGGTGACCACCGCTTCCTCGTCGACGTCGCACATCAACGAGATCTTCCTCTTGATCGACTGGGGCAGTTCGCGGTCGGCGCGGCAGACGACGGCATCGGGCTGGATGCCGACCTGGCGCAGCGCCGCCACCGAGTGCTGGGTGGGCTTGGTCTTCAGCTCACCCGACGGCCCGATGAACGGCACCAGCGAGACGTGCAGGAAGAAACAGTTGTCGCGGCCGATGTCGTGGCGCACCTGCCGAGCGGCCTCGAGGAACGGAAGCGACTCGATGTCGCCGACCGTGCCGCCGACCTCGGTGATCACCACGTCGACCTCCGGCCCGCCCATGGCCAGGATCCGCTCCTTGATCTCGTTGGTGATGTGCGGGATCACCTGCACGGTGTCGCCCAGGTAGTCGCCGCGGCGCTCCTTGGCGATCACGCTGGAGTAGATCTGGCCCGTGGTGACGTTGGCGATCTGGCTCAGGTCGGTGTCGAGGAACCGCTCGTAGTGACCGATGTCGAGATCGGTCTCCGCGCCGTCGTTGGTGACGAAGACCTCGCCGTGCTGGAACGGGTTCATCGTGCCCGGATCCACGTTGAGGTAGGGATCGAGCTTCTGCATGGTCACGCGGAGTCCGCGTGACTTCAGGAGGCTGCCGAGGCTGGAGGCCGTGAGGCCTTTTCCGAGGGATGAGGCGACGCCTCCGGTGACAAACACATGCTTGGTTGGCGTCGCATCCTTCACGGGGTTCTAGCCTACCCCAGCGGGACCGGTCCATCGGATCCAGACGCACCGAACGAGCCGACCTTGTCGTCGGCGGCCGCTGCCAGGGCGAGTACGGCGGTCACCTGCCCGGCTCCGGTCTGGACCGAGTCGGTCATCGACACGGCCGCGGCCGTCGCCTCGTCGACCCGCAGCAGCGACAACAGCCCGGACTCTCCCGATGCCGTCGAACCGGCCACGACGACGCCGTTGGAAGCCTGTTTCAGACCCGTCAGCAGTCCGGAGAAGATCACGTCGGCACCGGTGTCCGCGGCCGGCTCGTCTCCCAGCACGACCAGCACCAGTGCGCCCCGCTTCGTCGTCGCAGTGGTGGTCATCAGCTCGGCGGCCTGGAGGCTCTCGACGACCGACGTCGCGTTGTCGCCCACAGCCGCGCCGCCGGCTGTGTGGGTCGCCACCCCCAGGCCGAGCAGCCGGCCCATCCGCACGTAGGTCGTGGCGTCTGCGGGCACGTCCGGGTTCTTGAGCGAGGTGAGCAGCTGGCTGCCGAGGGTGTCGACCAGCGACTTCTCGTTCGGGTCGACCAGCGCGGGCTGGACGTCGTACCGGCCGACCAGGGTGCCACCGCCGGTCTTGACGAGCCCTGCCAGGCTCTTCGTGGCCGCGGCATCAGCGCCCGGCATGGTCAGCATCACGACGGTCTGGTCCTTCAGCCGGCCGGCGAGGACGCGGGAGGCGGTGCCGGTGGCGAACTTGTTCGCGAACGCGTTCGCTGCCGCCTCGTCGGCAGCCTGATCCGACTCGTGAGTGGTCGCGGCCGCGTCGTCGGACACGCGTCCCACCTCGGAGAGCGGGCCGCCGCCCAGCACGATGCCGACGGTGAGCGCGAGGAAGATGGCGACCAGGGACACGAGGTGATGGCGGAACGAGATCAAGAGAACAGTCCTTGCATGGAGTCGAGGAGGTCGGACGCGCCGCTGGCAATCGCATCAGCCCACTCCTGGCCGACCGGAGTCACGCCGATGGCGGCGGCCAGGGCGATCAGCCCGACGAGGGCGACGACCAACAGGTGTCGGGCCCGCACGGTTCCCGAGTAGAGCTCGGGTACGGCGCCGGCATCGACCAGCCGCGGCCCGACCTTGAGCCGGGTGAGGTAGGTGCTTGCCAGCCCGGAGCGCTGGCTGTCGAGGAACTCGTCGAGGGTGGCGCTCATCCCGACGCCAACAATCAGGGAGGCATCGTTGAGGTCGCCCAGCAACAGGGCGGCGTCTTCGGCGGTGGCCCCGGTCTCGAACCGAAGGGGGCGGACGCCCAGGCGCTCGAGGTGGTCGGTGGCCGATCGAGCCGCTCCCCGGTTGACCAGGGCCACGACATCCCTCGCCCCCTTCAGCGCCTTGGCCGATGCCACCCCGGCGTCGTCGGAAGCGGCGGGTTGAGTGGTGACCACGACAACGTCGGGTTCCAGGCCCGGCGGCCAGGAGCGCGTCGGCGCCGCGGTCGACGCCGATCAGGACCGGAGCCTGTTCCTTGATGTAGGAGCGGATGCCCGTGAGCTCGGCCGCGTGGTCATGGCCGGGTACGACGACCACCACGGGCCGCCCCGAGATGGGTGTGGCAAGCCTGGGTGACCCTGCGCCGTGCAGGAGCAGGTCCTCCTCGCGACGGAGGAACTCCGTGCTGTTGTGGGTGAAGCTCTCCAGCTGCGTCGCCAGGCCCGTCCGGGCGGCGGTCATCTGCTTCATCACGTTGTCGAGGTCGAGCACTCGACCCTCGGCGACGGCCTGGTCGTCGACGTACACCGTGCCCTCGTGCAGCCGGATCTCCGCGCCGTCCTTGATCGCGGCCAGTCCGCCGGGGCCGATGCCGTCGATGAGCTGGACTCCAGCCTGGGCCAGCAGCTCAGGACCCAGGTTCGGATAGCGACCGGAGATGAACGCCGCGGCGTTGACCACTGCCGACACCTCGGCGTCGGCAAGCGCCTGTGCGGTTGCGCGGTCGAGGTCGAGGTGGTCGACGACGGCGATGTCGCCGGGGCGCAGCCGGGGAAGCAGACTCTTCGTTCGTCGTTCGACGCGCGCGGTTGCCCGTAGACCGGGCAGGGGCGCGTCAGTGCGCTGTCGGGTCGGGAACTTCATCCGGGCAATCGTGACAAACCTGTCGGGGGGATCGGCGCAACCGCGTGGGCCGGGCGCGTCGGCGGGCGACTGTCCTCAGCGCTCCGACTGGGCGGTCTCCAGCAGCTCCTGGGCGTGGGCGAGCGCCGTGTCGGACTCCTCCTGACCGGCCAGCATCCGGGACAGCTCGCGCACTCGCCCGGTGTCGTCGAGGACGGCCAGCCCGGCCGTGGTCACCGAGCCGTCGCTCGACTTGTGCACCACGACATGCCGGTCGGCGTACGCCGCGACCTGGGGCAGGTGGGTCACCACCAGCACCTGGGCCGTCCGGGCGAGCAGGGCCAGCCGCCGCCCCACCTCTACGGCTGCCTTGCCGCCCACTCCGGCGTCGACCTCGTCGAACACGAACGTCGGCACCGGGCTGGTGCCCGCCAGGGCGACCTCGAGGGCGAGCATCACCCGCGAGAGCTCGCCCCCGGACGCGCCCTTGTGCAGGGGTCGGGGCTCGGATCCGGTGTTCGCGGCGAGCAGGAACTCGACCTCGTCGAGCCCGGAGGCGGTGTAGCGCAGCCAGCGTCCGCCCACGTCGAGGGGCTGCCCCGGGCCGCCCGCTGCCGGTCGTTCGCTCACCTGCTGGCCGACGCTGATCGAGACCTTGGCGTGCGGCATCGAAAGCCGGGTCAGCTCGTCGGTGACGGTCGTGCCGAGCCGTCCGGCCGCCTCCAGCCGGGCGGCGCTCAGCGCTGCTCCGACCCGGGCGAGGCCGGCGCGAAGGTCGGTGCGCTCGGTGCGGAGGCTCTCGATCCGCGCGTCGGTGCCGTCGAGATCCAGCAGTCGCAGCGCCGCCTGCTCGGACCAGGTCAGCACCTCGTCGACGGAGTCGCCGTACTTCCGGGTCAGCGCCGTCAGCGCGGCTCGGCGCTCGGACACCGCCGCCAGGCGGGCGGGGTCGGTCTCGAGGCGAGCGGCGTACGACGCCACGTCGGCGGCGAGGTCGGAGAGCAGGTAGCTCACCTCGGCCAGCCGTCGGGCGAGTTCCGCAGCCTCGGCATCGTGCTCCTGGACGCCTTCGAGCAGACGGCGCGCAGCGGACGTCGCGCCGAGCGCGTCCGGGGTCCCCTGGTCCGAGGACAAGGCCTCTCGGGCTTGCTCGGCAGCCGTCCGCAGGGTGTCCGCGAAACCCAGCCGGGTCTCCTCGGCAGCAAGCGTGACGTCCTCGCCGGATGCCGGTGACACCGCCTCGATCTCGCCGAGGCCGAACCGCAGCAGGTCTGCTTCGCGCGCTCGTTCCCTGGCCGTGGCCACCACTTCGGTGAGTTCGCGCTCGACCGTCGTCAGCCGCAGGTGCAGCGCAGACCACTCCGACACGAGGTCGTCCACGTCCGAGCCGCCGAACCGGTCGAGGGCCTCCCGCTGGGCGCGGGTCTTCAGGAGACGGTGCTGGTCGGACTGGCCGTGGATGGCGACCAGTGGTTCGGCAACCTCCGCGAGCGCCGAGGCGGGCACCGAGGCGCCGCCCACGAACGCGCGGGAGCGCCCTTCGCTGGTGATGTTGCGGGCGAGCACGACCCGGCCGTCCTCGACCTCGCCGCCGAGGTCGTCGACGGCGTCGGCCAGCCCCGGGATCGCCGCTGCCGAGATGACGCATTCGACCCGGGCGGACCTGGCTCCCGAGCGGACGGCGCCACTGTCGGCTCGACCACCCATCAGCAGGCCGAGTGCGGTGACGATCATTGTCTTGCCGGCGCCGGTCTCCCCCGTGATCACGGTCAGGCCCGGTCCCAGCTCCAGGGCGGACGACTCGATCACGCCGAGCGAGCTGATCCGGATCTCCTCAAGCATCGTTGCCTTCTGCCAGCCGGCGTCGTTCGGAGGCGCCTCGCCATCCCGAGACGGGCAGCCCGAACTTGGCCACGAGCCGGTCGGTGAACGGCGCCTCGTGAAGCCGGACCAGGCGCACGGGTGCGGCTCCACGCCGTACCTCGATCCGGGCGCCGGGTGGCAGCTCCACCGTCCGCCTGCCGTCACACCAGAGCACGCCGGCGCCCTGGGTCTGGGCGAGCACCTCAACGGCCAGCACGGACGTGGGCGCGACCACCATCGGCCGCGCGAACAGTGCGTGGGCGCTGATCGGCACCATCAACAGCGCCTCGACGCCGGGCCAGACCACGGGCCCGCCCGCACTGAAGTTGTACGCCGTGGATCCGGTCGGCGTCGCGCACACGACGCCGTCGCAGCCCCATCGGGACAGCGGCCGACCGTCGATCTCGACCACGACCTCCAGCATCCGTTGGCGGGCCGCCTTCTCGACGCTCGCCTCGTTCAGGGCCCAGGTAGTGGCGACCAGCTCCCCGCCCTGGAACACCGACACGTCGATCGTGAGTCGTTCCTCTGACGCATAACGGCGGTGCACGATCGCGTCGATGGTCGACTCGACGTCGTCGTACTCGGCCTCGGCGAGGAAGCCGACATGACCGAGGTTGACGCCCAGCAGGGGTGTCCGGGTGCCGCGGGTGAGCTCGGCCGCCCGCAGGATGGTGCCGTCGCCACCGATCACGACGGCGAGCTCACATCCGTCGGAGACGTCCGGGCCGACCACCGCCGTCTCGATCCTCGGGTCGAACAGCGTCGGGTCGAGCTCGAGGTCACGGGCCTCGTCGGCGAGCAACCTGACCACGATGCCGTTGGCGGCCAGGGCCTTGCAGAAGGACCGGGCCACGTCGCGCGCGTCGTCGCGTCCCATGTGGGCAAGCAGCAGGACGCGCCGGGTCGCGGCGTCGTTGCCGCTGGTCGTCTCACTCACGGCTCAACCTTCTCACTCGCCACCCCCAGGTGAGCGGACCGCTGCACCTCGGCGGTGATCTGGTCCGGACCGATCCGGGGTTCTCCTCGGCGCAGCCACAGGAAGAACTCGACATTGCCCGACGGCCCAGGCAACGGACTGGTCGCGACTGCCGTCGCTCCCCATCCTCGTCCGGCGGACGCAGTCGCGACCGCGGAGACTGCCTCGACCCGCAGCTCGAGGTCACGGACCACGCCGCCCTTGCCCACGCGATCCTTGCCCACCTCGAACTGCGGCTTGACCATCAACGCCAGGTCGCCGTCCGCAGCCGTGACGTTGATCAGGGCGTCGAGCACCAGCCTCAGCGAGATGAAGGAGAGGTCGCCCACGACGACGTCGACAGGCCCGCCGATCAGCCCGGGCGTCAGGTCCCGGATGTTCGTGCGGTCGTGAACCTGCACCCGTTCGTCGCTCCGCAACCGCCACGCCAGCTGGCCGTACCCCACGTCGACGGCAACCACTTCCGCGGCCCCAGCTCGCAGGAGTACGTCGGTGAACCCGCCCGTCGACGCTCCAGCGTCCAGACACCGACGGTCGCGAACGGTCAGGCCCAGGGGCTCGAACGCGGCCAGCGCGCCGGCGAGCTTGTGCCCGCCCCGGGAGACGTAGTCGGGGCGGCCGGCATCGGCGGCCACCACGACCGCGACGTCGGTGGTGACGCCGGTGGCGGGCTTGGTCGCCACCGCACCGGCTACCGTGACCCGCCCGGCAGAGATGAGTTCGGTGGCGTGCTCACGCGAGCGGGCGAGTCCACGCCTGACCAGTTCGGCGTCCAGCCGGAGCCGGCGCGGTGACACGACCGCTCACGCGTCCAGGGCGCCGCGCAGCTGCTCGTGCGCCTTCTCGTAGACCTCGACATGCTCGCTGATCGGTGCGCGGTCGAGCCCGTCCAATGCGTCGAGGACTCCGTCCACCGCCTCGTTGCCCGTGCGGCCCGGGTCAGAATTCGGGGCGTTCTCGCCCACGTCCGAGCCGGATTCGTCGGCGACGACTTCGGTCGGCTCGGTGTGTTCGCTCATGTCGGGCAACGCTACCGCCCGCCGCTCGTTGTTTCGGGCGGCGCGAGGCCCTCGACGCCGATGATTCGGCCCGTCTCGTCGAGGTGTGCCCAGGCCGGCCGCCGCCGCGCAGCGCCACCAGTCGTCCGCGGTCCCGGCGCCATCGACCGAGAGCCGGCCATCGTCAACACCCGCTCGCCAGCCCCCGGCGTTCCAACCGCCGTCAGCGGACACCACCTCGCCGTGCGTGCTCAGCAGGCCGCCCAGGTCGACCGACAGGTACGTCGGCCTCTCCTCCGGCGTGGCCGCGACGAGCTCGGACAGTCCCGTGACCCCGGTCAGCACGAGCAGCGAGTCGACGCCGGCGTTGTGCGCCCCCAAGATGTCGGTGTCGAGGCGATCCCCGACCATCAGCGGTCGATCGCCGCCGACCCTGGACACCGTCTCGTCAAGCAGGGGTCGCTCGGGCTTCCCGGCGATGACCGGTTCGACGCCCGAGAATTCCTGCAGCATCCGAACCAGGACCCCGTGTCCCGGCCCGATCCCGTAGTCGGTCGGGATCGTGAGGTCGGCATTCGAGGCAACCCACGGCAGGCCGGCCCGAATCTGTACGGCGCCCTGCATGATCTCGCGCCACAACAGGTCGGGGCCGTAGCCGGTCACGACCGCTAGCGGCTTGTCCTCGATCCTGGTGACCGGAACCAGACCACGCTCCCGGAGGGCGATCTCGAGGCCCGGTCCACCGAGGAGCAACACTGGTGCGCCGGGCCCGACCAGATCCGCCACGAGATGTGCGGCAGCCTGCGCTGAGGTGACGATGTCGGCCGAGGCGGCAGGAACTCCCAACCCGGTGAGCTGTTCCGCGACTGCCTCCGGCGGTCGCGCCGCATTGTTGGTGACGAAAGCGAGGTGGGCGCCAGCAGCCCTGGCCTGCGCCAGGCTGTCGGCCGCTCCCGGCACGGCACGGGCCCCGATGTAGACCACGCCGTCCAGGTCGAGCATCACCAGGTCGTAGGCGCTACACAACTGCTCCGAGCTCGCTCCGAGCATCCGGTGACCTCCTCAGACTGTTTGGCATCGCACCCTACGATGCTTCGATGGACACCACCGGGCCGGTTGCGCCGCCTTATGTGGTCAAGCCATTCAGACTGCTCCCGTTCCACGGGTTGATGCTGGCCGCGTCGGGCGTCGGCGACCCAGCCTCGGCCAGGGCCTTCGCCCGGCCGTATCGCGACGTGGCCCAACGCCTCAATGACTGGCAGGCATCCGGCCGGATCCGACGGGACGCCGCGTCTGCGATCTATCTCCACGAGTACACCGCGGCCGGCGTCACGATCCGCGGCCTCGTCGGCGCGCTCGACCTCGCGCGGACGTCCGCCAACAGCCCGGGCGGCCAGCAAGCCGTCTTTCCCCATGAGGGCGTGCACCTCGAGCAGGTGCTTGAGCTTGCAAACCGCATGGACGAGATGGAGATCAATCCCGCCCCCATCCTGTTGGTGCATCGCGGCCCGGCCGCCGTCCGGAAGCTGATCCGCGACGTCCTGGACACACCAGCCACGACCTCGTTCAGCGACCGTGCCGATCAGGTGCACCGGATCTGGGCGCTGCGCGATCCGGAACTGCTCGGCACGTTGCAAACCGGCCTCGCCGACACCCATGCGCTCATCGCCGACGGGCACCACCGCTATGCGGGCGTACCTTCGGCTGCAGCAGGCTCATCCGCACACTGCCTGGGACCGCGGGCTGGCGATGCTCGTCGACCAGAGCGACACACCCCTGTGGCTGGGTCCGATCCACCGCTTCATCGCGGGCCAGCGGCTGGCCGACCTCGTGGCGGCTTGTTCCGCGCGTCCTGATCTGGACTGCTGGATCACCAGCCGCTGGGATGCCCTTGAACATCTCGGCGACCACACGCTGGTCCTGACCGACGACGACGAATGGGCCATCCTGCGGCTGCCGGCCAGCGACACCCTGGCCGTCACCACCCTCGAGGAAGACCTGTTGCCGATGCTCGGAGTCGTCGAAGCGGTCGGTATCGGTGCACCACACCGCGGAGTCGGCGCTTCAACAGGCCCGGCTCAGGAAAGGGGTGAGCCTGCTCATGCCCATCCCGGCATTCGATGCCGTCGTGTCGACCGCGAGCGCGGGAGTGCTCCTCCCCGAGAAGGCCACGTCCTTCCAGCCCAAACCGAGTCTGGGAGTGCTCATGAGGGATCTCCGCGACGAATGAGCCGCCCGGAGTCGACCTCTACCTCGACGCGGGACGCCGTCCCACCACCGGTCTGGAAGAAGCGTCGCCGCAGGGCGCCGCGCACCTCCACCTCGTCGCCCGCCTCTCCAGGCGGCGACCGAGCGGCGGACCCTCCCGCCCCACACCGCACACTCGAGCGCGTCCACGGTCTGCCGGCTTCGAGCCCGACCACCTCGGGGCACCACAACCCGGAACAGCCACACCGAATCCCCACTGGGCAGGGTGCGCTCCTCGGGATCCACCGAGAGCCGTCCTCGCAGGCACACCGTGTTGTCGCCCGCGTCCACCACGTCGTCGCTCCCAGGCGAGCCGCCGACTGTCTTGGTCATCTGACCACCTCCTGCCCTCAGGCTGGTCGGCGGCGCCGACGATCCAGTGGCGCCGGCCGAGGCCTTGTGGACAACGGCTCGACAGGGTGGTCCTGTGCACGGCAAATGGGCCGCCCGGCACGCACGAGACCGAGCACGCATGCGGCGATGAGCCCGGAAATAGCGTAGAGGCCACCCGGGTGGGGTGGCCTCTACGTGTGGTTGTTGTCCGGCGACGTCCTACTCTCCCACAGCCTCGCGGTTGCAGTACCATCGGCGCTGAAAGGCTTAACTTCCGGGTTCGGAATGGGTCCGGGTGTTTCCCTTTCGCTATGGTCGCCGTAACATTTGTCGAGATTTTTACGGTTTGCACAACATGTACGTTGTTTTGTTGTGTTGTGGCCCGTATCTCGGGAACTGTATAGTGGACGCGGAGCATGTTCGCAGCAGGCTCGTGTTGTTTTTTGGGTGTGTGACAAGCCCTCGGCCTATTAGTACCGGTCGGCTGGGCATTGCTGCTGTACACCTCCGGCCTATCAACCCAGTAGTCTGCTGGGGGCCTTACCCGGTTTATCCGGTGGGAAACCTCATCTTGAAACGTGCTTCCCGCTTAGATGCATTCAGCGGTTATCACTTCCGAACGTAGCCAACCAGCCGTGCTCCTGGCGGAACAACTGGCACACCAGAGGTTCGTCCATCCCGGTCCTCTCGTACTAGGGACAGCCTTTCTCAAGTTTCCTGCGCGCGCGGCGGATAGGGACCGAACTGTCTCACGACGTTCTAAACCCAGCTCGCGTGCCGCTTTAATGGGCGAACAGCCCAACCCTTGGGACCTACTCCAGCCCCAGGATGCGACGAGCCGACATCGAGGTGCCAAACCATCCCGTCGATATGGACTCTTGGGGAAGATCAGCCTGTTATCCCCGGGGTACCTTTTATCCGTTGAGCGACGCCGCTTCCACTTGCCAGCGCCGGATCACTAGTTCCGACTTTCGTCCCTGCTCGACATGTCTGTCTCACAGTCAAGCTCCCTTGTGCACTTACACTCGAAACCTGATTGCCAACCAGGCTGAGGGAACCTTTGAGCGCCTCCGTTACATTTTAGGAGGCAACCGCCCCAGTTAAACTACCCATCAGGCACTGTCCCTGATCCGGATAACGGACCTAGGTTAGATATCTAGTACGACCAGAGTGGTATTTCAACGTTGACTCCACAACCACTGGCGTGGCCGCTTCACAGTCTCCCACCTATCCTACACAAGCCGAACCAAACACCAATACCAAATTGTAGTAAAGGTCCCGGGGTCTTTCCGTCCTGCCGCGCGTAACGAGCATCTTTACTCGTAGTGCAATTTCGCCGAGTCCATGGTTGAGACAGCGCCCAAGTCGTTACTCCATTCGTGCAGGTCGGAACTTACCCGACAAGGAATTTCGCTACCTTAGGATGGTTATAGTTACCACCGCCGTTTACTGGGGCTTAAGTTCTCAGCTTCGCCACACAAGGTGGCTAACCGGTCCCCTTAACCTTCCAGCACCGGGCAGGAGTCAGTCCGTATACATCGTCTTACAACTTCGCACGGACCTGTGTTTTTAGTAAACAGTCGCTTGGGCCTGGTCTCTGCGGCCATCACCGCTTCACAGAGCAAGTCTGCTGACGGATCCGGCCCCCCTTCTCCCGAAGTTACGGGGGCATTTTGCCGAGTTCCTTAACCATGGTTCACTCGATCGCCTTGGTATTCTCTACCTGATCACCTGAGTCGGTTTGGGGTACGGGCGGCGCATAGCTCGCTAGAGGTTTTTCTCGACAGCATAGGATCATCCACTTCGCCCCAACGGGCTCCCCATCAAGTCTCAGACACGTGATCAAACACAGTGACGCGGATTTGCCTACGTCACGCCCTACACTCTTAGCCGTGGTCAACCATCGCCACGGTTGGACTACCTTCCTGCGTCACCCCATCGCTTGACTACTACCAGATCGGGTCATGCGCTCCACCACCCGCCCACACCCCCGAAGGGGCAGGTACGAGAGGCTTCGGGCACTTAGCATCACTAGATTCATCATGGGCGCCATGTTGCCGGTACGGGAATATCAACCCGTTGTCCATCGACTACGCCTGTCGGCCTCGCCTTAGGTCCCGACTTACCCAGGGCAGATTAGCTTGACCCTGGAACCCTTGATCATTCGGCGGAAGAGTTTCTCACTCCTCATTCGCTACTCATGCCTGCATTCTCACTCGTGTGGCGTCCACAACTGGTTCACACCGCTGCTTCACTCCCCACACGACGCTCCCCTACCCATCCACACACCTGAACCAACCCCACAAAGGGGCCGGCTAGGAGAACATGTGAATGCCATAGCTTCGGCGGATGACTTGAGCCCCGCTACATTGTCGGCGCGGAATCACTTGACCAGTGAGCTATTACGCACTCTTTCAAGGGTGGCTGCTTCCAAGCCAACCTCCTGGTTGTCACTGCGACTCCACATCCTTTTCCACTTAGTCACCGCTTAGGGGCCTTAGCTGATGGTCTGGGCTGTTTCCCTCTCGACTACGGAGCTTATCCCCCGCAGTCTCACTGCTGCGCTCTCACTTACCGGCATTCGGAGTTTGGCTAACGTCAGTAACCTTGTAGGGCCCATTAGCTATCCAGTGCTCTACCTCCGGCAAGAAACACGCAACGCTGCACCTAAATGCATTTCGGGGAGAACCAGCTATCACGAAGTTTGATTGGCCTTTCACCCCTATCCACAGGTCATCCCCTCAGTTTTCAACCTAAGTGGGTTCGGTCCTCCACGCGGTCTTACCCGCGCTTCAACCTGCCCATGGATAGATCACTTCGCTTCGGGTCTTGATCGCGCTACTCAAACGCCCTCTTCGGACTCGCTTTCGCTACGGCTACCCCACACGGGTTAACCTCGCAACACAACGCAAACTCGCAGGCTCATTCTTCAAAAGGCACGCCGTCACACACACCACAAGGGCACAGCTCCGACGGATTGTAGGCACATGGTTTCAGGTACTATTTCACTCCCCGCCAGGGGTACTTTTCACCTTTCCCTCACGGTACTTGTCCGCTATCGGTCACCAAGGAGTATTTAGGCTTAACGGGTGGTCCCGCCAGATTCACACGGAATTTCAGGGGTTCCGTGTTACTTGGGGTCACGCTTCAGAGCCATCGCCTTACATATACGGGGCTATCACCCTCTACGGCGCCACTTTCCAATGGACTTCAACTTCAACAACGGTTTCTCACTCTGTACCCAGACGGCAGCCCAGGTCAAACGGCCCCACAACCCCACAACAGCAACACCTGCCGGCTATCACACTGCTATGGTTTGGCCTCCTCCGATTTCGCTCGCCACTACTCTCGGAATCACTCTTGTTTTCTCTTCCTGTGGGTACTGAGATGTTTCACTTCCCCACGTTCCCTCCACACACCCTATGTGTTCAGATGCGGGTAACTGGACATGACTCCAGCTGGGTTTCCCCATTCGGACACCCCCGGATCAACGCTCGGTTGCCAACTCCCCAGGGCTTATCGCAGGCTCCTACGTCCTTCATCGGCTCTCGGTGCCAAGGCATCCACCATGTGCCCTTAGTAGCTTGTCAAACAAAAAACAAAACAAAAACAGCTACAAAGATGCTCGCGTCCACTATACAGATCTCAAAATACGGACAGCACCACCACAAACCCACGCCGCCAACCAAAACAACCCGCAAAAAGGGGCGCCTGGCGGTACGACGGCCGCGATGGCCTGAGAGAAACCAAACCCCCCACCAACCCCGCCACCACGGCGACAGAAAAGGGGGTGTTGATCCCTCAGGACCCAACAGTGTGCCAACACCAGCCCAGACCATCCACACCCTCGAGGTTCCACACCCACCCCCACACGCACCAAGTGCACACGGGAAGCGTGAGTAGTACTGACGAGAGGGCAGTCAGCCCGGCCCGGCCAACCAGTCGACGTTCCACCAAGTGAGCAGCCCCGGCCGCAGAACAGACGCCTGCGCAACCAGCTCTGCTCCTTAGAAAGGAGGTGATCCAGCCGCACCTTCCGGTACGGCTACCTTGTTACGACTTCGTCCCAATCGCCAGCCCCACCTTCGACGGCTCCCTCCACAAGGGTTGGGCCACCGGCTTCGGGTGTTGCCGACTTTCGTGACGTGACGGGCGGTGTGTACAAGGCCCGGGAACGTATTCACCGCAGCGTTGCTGATCTGCGATTACTAGCGACTCCGACTTCATGGGGTCGAGTTGCAGACCCCAATCCGAACTGAGACCGGCTTTTTGGGATTCGCTCCACCTTGCGGCATCGCAGCCCTTTGTACCGGCCATTGTAGCATGCGTGAAGCCCTGGACATAAGGGGCATGATGACTTGACGTCATCCCCACCTTCCTCCGAGTTGACCCCGGCAGTCTCTTATGAGTCCCCACCACCCCAAAGGGCGTGCTGGCAACATAAGACGAGGGTTGCGCTCGTTGCGGGACTTAACCCAACATCTCACGACACGAGCTGACGACAGCCATGCACCACCTGTATACCGACTAAAAGGGCACCCATCTCTAGGTGTTTCCGGCATATGTCAAACCCAGGTAAGGTTCTTCGCGTTGCATCGAATTAATCCGCATGCTCCGCCGCTTGTGCGGGCCCCCGTCAATTCCTTTGAGTTTTAGCCTTGCGGCCGTACTCCCCAGGCGGGGCGCTTAATGCGTTAGCTGCGGCACGGAACTCGTGGAATGAGCCCCACACCTAGCGCCCAACGTTTACGGTGTGGACTACCAGGGTATCTAATCCTGTTCGCTCCCCACACTTTCGCTCCTCAGCGTCAGGTAATGCCCAGAGAACCGCCTTCGCCACCGGTGTTCCTCCTGATATCTGCGCATTTCACCGCTACACCAGGAATTCCGTTCTCCCCTGCATACCTCTAGTCAGCCCGTATCGGAAGCAGGCTCGGGGTTAAGCCCCGAGTTTTCACTCCCGACGTGACAAACCGCCTACGAGCCCTTTACGCCCAATAATTCCGGACAACGCTCGCACCCTACGTATTACCGCGGCTGCTGGCACGTAGTTGGCCGGTGCTTCTTCTGCGGGTACCGTCACTTCGCCCAAAAAGACAAAACTTCGCCCCCGCTGAAAGAGGTTTACAACCCGAAGGCCGTCATCCCTCACGCGGCGTTGCTGGATCAGGCTTCCGCCCATTGTCCAATATTCCCCACTGCTGCCTCCCGTAGGAGTCTGGGCCGTGTCTCAGTCCCAGTGTGGCCGGTCACCCTCTCAGGCCGGCTACCCGTCGAAGCCTTGGTGAGCCATTACCTCACCAACAAGCTGATAGGCCGCGAGCTCATCCCCCACCGCAAAAACTTTCCACCACCAGACCATGCAGCCGGCAGTCGCATTCGGTATTAGCCACCGTTTCCGGAGGTTATCCCAAAGTGAAGGGCAGATTGCTCACGTGTTACTCACCCGTTCGCCGCTCGTGTACCCCAAAGGGCCTTACCGCTCGACTTGCATGTGTTAAGCACGCCGCCAGCGTTCGTCCTGAGCCAGGATCAAACTCTCCGTTGAAAACAACACCCACACCCCAACCCCAAAAGAGGCCAGAACATGGAAAAAGAGATCCCGGCAAGAGAACCAATCACTGACACTATCGTCAGAATTATCGATTATTTCTTACCAAAGGAACCGTCAACCACAACCCCAACCAAAAGGCCAGAGGAAACAGTCAAACGGGTAAAAATTAATTCGTCGACTATTGACACACTGTTGAGTTCTCAAGGATCAAACGCAAACCACGGCGCAGCCTCACGGCCTTGCTAGCGGGCAACCTGACAAAACTTACCGGAGTCGGAGCGGCCGGTCAAACCGGGCCCCGCCTCTCGCGTGTCGCCACCTGACTCCGCGTCGTACACCGGCCTTGCGGCCAGCCAGAAGGGAGTCGCTCGTGGCGACAAGGGACAACACTACCAGAGGAGCGGTGCCGACCAAATCCGGGACCCGCAGCCCTCCAGGCCCGTTCAGCGGCCGGGTTTGCCCGTCCTCGGGGCGCTCGCGGGGCGGTACGCCGAGACGGTGGGATCGCCGTCGATCCAGAAGCGCCACGGCACCTCGGCGGCGTGCCGCAAGCCAACGCGCGGGCCGGTCCGAATCGCCGCCGGCGGCTCGTCGCGCAGCTCCAGCTGCACCGAGCCGCTGGAGAGGTCGGTGCCGTTGTCGTCAAGCTCGATCCCCAGTGCGCGACACAGTACGGCGGGGCCGCGCGCGAGCTGTCGATCGGAGCCACCCGGCCTGCGCGCCCGGGCTGTCTCGACCCCCTCGACCACTTCGCCGGATCGGAGCAGGACCGCACCCGCCTCACCGTCATCGCCGGTGACGACGTTGGCACACACGTGCATGCCGTAGACGAAGTAGCAGTACAGGAAGCCGGGCGGGCCGAACATGATCTCGCTGCGGGGCGTGCGCCGGAAGGCGTGCGAGCCCGGGTCGGCGGGACCGGCGTACGCCTCGACCTCCGTGAGCCGGACCGCCACGTGGCCCGACCGGATCACCGCCCCGAGCAGTTCAGGAGCCACGGCGACCGACGGTCGGGCAAGGAACCGGGCCAGGTCAGCCAAGCCAGTCCCGGTCCCCCGCGACCGCCGCGGCGAGCTCGGCCAACTGGTCGTGCACGCGCGCCGGAGCCGTGCCGCCGCGCCCGTCGCGGGACGCGGTGGAGCCCTCAACGGTCAGCACCGTCCGGACTCCCGGACCGAGGTGCGGCGAGATCGCGGCGAACTGTTCGTCGGTGAGCTCGTCGAGGCCGACGCCGAGCTCCTCGCAGCGGCGTACGCACGCGCCTGCCAGCTCGTGGGCGACCCGGAACGGCACGCCCTGCTTGACCAGCCATTCGGCGACGTCGGTCGCCAGGCTGAAACCTTGGGGTGCGAGCTCGGCCATCCGCTCGGTGTCGAAGGCGAGCGTGGCGATCATCCCGGTGAACGCAGGCAGCAGTACCTCCAGGGTGTCGACCGAGTCGAAGACGGGCTCCTTGTCCTCCTGGAGGTCGCGGTTGTAGGCCAGCGGCAGTGCCTTGAGGGTGGCCATCAGCCCGGTCAGGTTGCCGATCAGCCGGCCCGACTTGCCCCGGGCGAGCTCGGCGATGTCCGGGTTCTTCTTCTGGGGCATGATGCTGGACCCCGTCGACCACGAGTCGTGCAAGGTCGCGAACCGGAACTCGCGCGTGGTCCAGAGGATGACCTCCTCGGCCAGCCTGCTGAGGTCCACGCCGATCATCGCGGTCACGAAGGCGAACTCCGCCACGAAGTCCCGCGCGGCGGTGCCGTCGATCGAGTTGGCGCTGGAACCGGTGAAGCCGAGCTCGGCGGCGACGGACTCCGGGTCGAGTCCCAGGCTGGAACCGGCCAGTGCCCCCGACCCGTACGGCGACTCCGCGGCGACCCGGGCGTCCCAGTCGCGGATCCGCTGGACGTCACGCATCAGCGGCCACGCATGGGCCAGCAGGTGGTGGCTGAGCAGCACGGGTTGCGCATGCTGGAGGTGGGTGCGCCCCGGCATGATCGCGCCCAGATGAGCGGCCGCCTGGGCGTGGATCGCACCCACGAGGTCGAGCACCAGCGCCGCGACAGTCCGGGCGTGGTCGCGCAGGAATGCCTTGAACAGGGTGGCCACCTGGTCGTTGCGGCTGCGCCCGGCCCGGAGTCGGCCTCCGACGTCGGCGCCGACCTCGGTCAGCAGCAGTCGCTCGAGGGCACCGTGCACGTCCTCGTCGGACGGATCGGGGTGCAGCTCACCCGCGGCGTACCTGTCCGCCAACGCGTCCAGACCCCGATGCAGTTCGGTCAGCTCGGTGTCGGTGAGGAGGCCGGCCTTGTGCAGCACGTTGGCGTGGGCGTGCGAGCCCGCCAGGTCGTACGGCGCGAGCCGCCAGTCGAAATGGGTCGACCGGGAAAGGGCGTCGAGTTCCGGGCTGGGCCCGCCTGCGAACCGACCACCCCAGAGCTTGCCCTCATTGGTGCTCGAGTGATCCGTCACGGGCACAGGATGTCAGTTGAGTGCGCGACCGACCGACCGGATCCGCATGTCAGGAGCAGCGATCCGCTCGGCATTCGCCTCGAGGTCGTCGCCCGTCTCCTGGGACTCCCGCTCGGCGGCGACCCGCGCGGTGTAGGCAGCCACCTCGTCGGCCACCCGCGCCTCATCCCAGCCGAGCCTCGGGGCGACCAGGTCGGCCGTCGCCTGAGCTGCGGTCACGCCGCGGTCCGGGGTCTCGATGGAGATGCGGGTACGCCGGGTCAGCAGGTCGTCCAGGTGCAGGGCGCCCTCGTGGGTGGCGGCGTACACGATCTCCACCCGGAGGTACTCCTCCGCGCCGTGCAGCGGCTCCAGCAGGCTCCTGTCGTCGGCGGCCAGGTCGAACAGCTCGGTGACCATCGAGCCGTAGCGGTTGAGCAGGTTCGTGATCCGCCACACCGGCAGGCGCCTGCTTGGCGGCAAGGCGGTCGACCTGGTTCATCAGCGCGTGGTAGCCCTCGGCGCCGACGAGCGGAATGTGCTCGGTGACGCTGTCGGGAACGCTCTCACTGATGTCGGCCCGCGCCGCGTCGATGGCGTCGGCACCCATCACCCGGTAGGTGGTGTACTTCCCGCCGGCAATGGAGATCAGGCCGGGCTGGGGCCGGGCGACGGCGTGCTCGCGGGACAGCTGCGAGGACTGGTCGCTCTCTCCGGACAGCAGCGGCCGGAGCCCGGCGTACACGCCTTGGATGTCGTGGTGGGTCAGCGGCACGGCGAGCACCGAGTTGATGTGGTCGAGGATGTAGTCGATGTCGGTGCGGCTCGCCGCCGGGTGCGCCTTGTCGAGCTCCCAGTCGGTGTCGGTGGTGCCGATGATCCAGTGGGTGCCCCACGGGATCACGAACAGCACCGACTTCTCGGTGCGCAGGATCAGGCCGGTCTCGGAGTTGATCCGGTCGCGGGCAACGACGATGTGCACGCCCTTGGACGCCCGCACATGGAACCGGCCGCGGCCGCCGGCGAGGGTCTGGATCTCGTCGGTCCACACGCCGGTGCAGTTGACGACCACACTCGCCTTGACGTCGACCTCCTCCCCGGTCTCGACATCGTGGACCCGCGCACCGACGACCCGCTCCCCGGCGCGCTTGAGGCTGACCACCTCGGGCCGAGCTGAGCACCGTGGCGCCGTACGACGCGGCGGTGCGGGCCACCGTCAGGGTGTGTCGGGCGTCGTCGGCCTGGGCGTCGTAGTAGAGCAGCCCACCGGTCAGCGAGCCGTTCTTCAGCGCGGGCACCATCTGCAGGGCCTTGGTCCGCGTGAGCTGCTTGTGACGCGGCACCGACCGGGCGCCACCCATCGAGTCGTAGAGGGTGAGTCCGGCGGTGACGTAGGGGCGCTCCCAGAAGCGGTGTCGCAGCGGCAGCAGGAACGAGACCGGCTTCACCAGGTGAGGGGCGATCCGGGTGAGCATCAGCTCGCGTTCCTTGAGCGCCTCGCGGACGAGGGTGAAGTTGAGCTGCTCGAGGTAGCGCAACCCGCCGTGGAAGAGCTTCGAGCTTCGCGACGACGTCCCGGAGGCGAAGTCGCGTTGCTCCAGCATCGCGACGGACAGGCCGCGGGTCGCGGCGTCGAGGGCGGCACCGGCACCGGTGACACCACCGCCGATGATCAGTACGTCGAACTCGCGTTCGGCCAGGGATTGCCAGGCGCGCTGGCGGTAGTCCACATCGAGTCGACTGGGCGTCGGCATCGTCGTACTCCTTCGTCGATGAGCTTCGTCGAGCGGCTTGCAAGGTGTTGCCACTCTAGGGGCTCGGGTTCAACAGGAAACCCCTGAGTCTGAACCGCCGTACACCCTTGGCAAGGTCCGCTCACTATCCCTAGTGTCGGGACTCACATTCCGTGGGCAACGCGGCCTCCGGCGCGAGGCTCGCACGCATGAAAGGGAGCCACGTGTTCAGAGATCTATTCCTTTCAGAAGTCATGGGTACAGGGATGCTCACCCTGCTCGGTTGCGGAGTGGTCGCCAACGTCGCGCTGGCCAAGAACAAGGGCTTCAACGGCGGGTTCCTGATGGTGAACTTCGGCTGGGGCTTCGCCGTCATGGCGGGCGTGTACGTCGCCTACTCGTCGGGCGCACACCTCAACCCGGCGGTGACCCTGGGGATCCTCGCCTCCGGGCTGGACGCCTACGGCCCCGGCATCGACGTCACCTTCGGAAACACGCTGCTCTACCTCATCGCCGAGATGATCGGCGCGTTCCTCGGTGCGGTGCTCTGCTGGCTGGCCTACCGGGACCACTTCGACGACAAGGAGTCCGAGCAGGGCGCGAAGCTGGCCGTGTTCTCGACCGGCCCCGCGATCCGCAACACCGTGAACAACCTGGTCACCGAGGTCATCGGCACCTTCGTGCTGGTGTTCGTCATCCTTGCCTTCGGCAAGACGCCGAGTGGCCTCGGTCCCCTCGCGGTGTCTTTGCTGGTGGTCGGCATCGGCGCCAGCCTCGGTGGCCCCACCGGCTATGCCATCAACCCGGCTCGTGACCTCGGGCCGCGGATCGCGCACTTCATCCTGCCGATCCCGGGGAAGGGGGACAGTGACTGGGGCTACTCGTGGATCCCGGTCGTCGGCCCGATCATCGGCGGCGTCCTCGCTGGCATCGCCGCCAACGCCGTCAACTACGTCTGAACCTCCGACAACGTCAGGAAGTCAATGCAATGGCAGACAACATCTACGTCCTCTCCATCGACCAGGGCACGACCAGTACCCGGGCGATGATCTTCAACCACTCCGGCGAGGTCGTCGCGGTCGACCAGGTCGAGCACGAGCAGATCTTCCCGCGTGCGGGGTGGGTCGAGCACGACCCGCTCGAGATCTGGACCAACACCCGTGACGTCATCGGCGGCGCGCTGGCGAAGGCCAACCTCAACAGCAGCAACATCGCCGCGGTGGGCATCACCAACCAGCGCGAGACCGCCGTGGTCTGGGACAAGACCAACGGCCAGCCGGTCTACAACGCGATCGTGTGGCAGGACACCCGCACCCAGAAGATCGTCGACGAGCTCGGCGGCAGTGACGGCGCCGACAAGTACAAGGCCAAGGTCGGCCTTCCGCTGGCGACGTACTTCTCGGGTCCGAAGGTCAAGTGGATCCTCGACAACGTCGACGGCGCCCGGGAGAAGGCCGAGGCCGGCGACCTGCTGTTCGGCAACACCGACACCTGGACCCTGTGGAACCTCACCGGCGGCGCCGAGAACGACGGCGTACACGTCACCGACGTCACCAACGCGAGCCGCACGATGCTCATGGACCTCAGCACGCTCAGCTGGGACGAGGGCATCGCCGCGGACATGACGATCCCGCTTTCGATGCTGCCGGAGATCAAGTCGTCGTCGGAGGTGTACGGCGAGTGCAAGCCAGGCATCCTCAACGGGACTCCGGTCGCAGGCATCCTGGGCGACCAGCAGGCCGCGACCTTCGGCCAGGCCTGCCTCGAGGTGGGCACCGCCAAGAACACCTACGGCACCGGCAACTTCATGCTCCTCAACACCGGAGAGGAGCAGGTGCCCTCGGAGAACGGGCTGTTGACCACGGTCTGCTACAAGATCGGCAAGAACCCCGCGATCTACGCGCTCGAGGGCTCGATCGCGGTCAGCGGGTCGCTGGTCCAGTGGGTGCGGGACAACCTCGGCCTGATCGGCTCGGCGCCGGAGATCGAGGAGCTGGCCAAGGGAGTGGAGGACAACGGCGGCGCCTACTTCGTGCCCGCGTTCTCCGGACTGTTCGCACCGCACTGGCGTTCCGACGCCCGTGGTGCCCTGGTCGGCCTGACCCGGTTCGTCAACAAGGGCCACATCGCCCGGGCGGTCCTGGAGGCCACGGCCTTCCAGACCCGCGAGGTGCTCGACGCCATGAACGCCGACTCGGGCGTGCCGTTGAAGGAGCTCAAGGTCGACGGCGGCATGGTCGTCAACGAGACCCTGATGCAGTTCCAGGCCGACATCCTCGGTGTCGACGTCGTCCGGCCCAAGGTCGCGGAGACGACGGCGCTGGGTGCGGCGTACGCCGCCGGTCTGGCGGTGGGCTACTGGGAGTCCGAGGACGACATCCGCAACAACTGGGGCGAGGACAAGCGCTGGAGCCCGTCGATGGACGAGGACAAGCGCGATAAGACGTACCGCAACTGGAAGAAGGCCGTCACGAAGACCCTCGACTGGGTCGACGAGGACGTCGACTGACCGAATCGCTCTGAGGTCCCCTGGCGCCGAGTCGTCGTAACGTTACGACGACTCGGCTATGCGACGACTCGGCGGGGTCAGTCGGTGCCGGACTCCATCGCAGCGTTGTCGAGTGCCTCGTCGCCGGCGTCGGGTCCGGCCTGCGGGTTGCGGGCGATCCGGTCCGCTCCCCCGGACTCGATTTCGCCGAACAGCGTGCCGTGCTCGACGAGGACCTGACCCTGGTCCAGCGGCTGGGCTGCGTAGAGCCTCCAGCTTGGCGCGCGAGTCGGCGATGTCCAGGTTCCGCATGGTGAGCTGCCCGATCCGGTCGGTGGGACCGAAGGCGGCGTTCTCGGTGCGCTCCATCGACAGCTTGTCCGGGTGGTAGGAGAACGCCGGCCCGTCGGTGCGCAGGACCGTGTAGTCCTCCCCGCGCCGCAGCCGCAGCGTGACCTCACCGGTCACCAGGGACGCGATCCAGCGCTGGATCGACTCGCGGATCATCAGCGCCTGCGGGTCCAGCCAGCGACCTTCGTAGAGCAGCCGGCCCAGGCGACGGCCCTGGCCGTGGTAGCTCTCGATCGTGTCCTCGTTGTGGATCGCGTTGAGCAGCCGCTCGTAGGCGATCCAGAGCAGCGCCATGCCCGGCGCTTCGTAGATGCCCCGCGACTTCGCCTCGATGATCCGGTTCTCGATCTGGTCCGACATGCCTAGGCCGTGCCGCCCACCGATCGTGTTGGCTTCGTGCACCAGCGCGACGGCGTCGTCGTACGTCGTGCCGTTGATCGCGACCGGGCGGCCGCCCTCGAAGCGCACCGTGACCTCCTCGGTCTCGATGACGACCGTCGGATCCCAGAACTTCACGCCCATGATCGGCTCGACGGTCTCCAGGGGCACGTCCAGGTGTTCCAGGGTCTTCGCCTCGTGGGTGGCACCCCAGATGTTGGCGTCGGTGGAGTAGGCCTTCTCCTTGCTGTCGCGGTAGGGCAGGCCGTGCTCGGTGAGCCACTGGCTCATCTCGGCGCGACCGCCGAGCTCGTGCACGAAGTCGGCGTCCAGCCACGGCTTGTAGATGCGCAGCTCGGGGTTGGCCAGCAGCCCGTAGCGGTAGAACCGCTCGATGTCGTTGCCCTTGAACGTCGAGCCGTCGCCCCAGATGTCCACGCCGTCCTCGTGCATCGCGCGAACCAGCATGGTGCCGGTGACCGCGCGACCCAGTGGCGTGGTGTTGAAGTAGGTCCGCCCGCCCGAGCGGATGTGGAAGGCACCGCACGCCATCGCGGCCAGGCCCTCCTCGACCAGCTGCGTCCTGCAGTCGACAGCGCGGGCGATCTCGGCACCGTACTGGGTGGCCCGGACCGGGACGCCCTCGATGTCAGGCTCGTCGTACTGGCCGATGTCGGCGGTGTAGGTGCACGGGCACGGCGCCCTTGGCGCGCATCCAGGCCACCGCCACGGAGGTGTCCAGCCCTCCGGAGAAGGCGATGCCGACCCGTTCGCCGACCGGCAGGGAGGTGAGGACCTTGCTCACAGGGGTTTCTTCCTTCGTCTGGCTCGTCTGGTGTTGGGTCGTGGGTCAGTGGGGGGCGGCGCTGACGGACGATCCGTCGGCCAGCGCCAGGATTCGTCGGGCCAGGGCATCGCCACCGGTGGGCTCGCGGCCGATCACCAGCACGGTGTCGTCGCCGGCGATGGTGCCGAGCACCTCGGGCATCTCGGTCTTGTCGAACGCGCTGGCCAGGAACTGGGCGGCGCCGGGCGGCGTACGAAGCACGACGAGGTTGGCGCTGGCCTCCGCGCTGACCAGGAGCTCCGCGCACAGCTCGGGCCAGCCTCGCCGACGCTGCGCCGGACTCGCGTGCGGGGGTCGGGGTGCGGTCGCCCGCCCTCGGCCGGGTACGGCGTAGACGAGTCCGCCGCCGTGGGCGCGGACCTTCACCGCGTCGAGCTCGACGAGGTCGCGGCTGAGCGTGGCCTGGGTGACGTGGACGCCGCGATCGGCCAGCAGGTCGGACAGCTCGGTCTGGGAGTGGACGTCGTGGTGCCCGAGCAGGTCGATGATCTGCTGCTGGCGGGCGTTCTTGGTCAGCGGGCTCAGGGCCGTGTCGTTCACGTCGCCTCCAGCAGCCAGGTCAGGATCGCCTTCTGCGCGTGCCGCCGGTTCTCGGCCTCGTCCCACACGACGCTGCGGGGTCCGTCGATGACCTCGGCGGCGATCTCCTTGCCTCGGTAGGCGGGCAGGCAGTGCAGCACGATCGCCTCCGGCTTCGCCTTCGCGAACAGGGCCTCGGTGAGGGAGTAGGGCTGGAGAGCGGCCAGGCGTTCGGCCGCCTCCTCTTCCCTGCCCATCGACACCCAGGTGTCGGTGATGACGACGTCCGCACCGTTCACGGCCAGGCCGGGATCACGCTCGAGGGTCGCCGAGCCGCCCGTCTTCGCCGCGATGTCGGCGGCTTGCTGCACCATCTGCTCGGAAGGCTCGTAGCCCTCGGGTGAGCTGATCACGACGTGCAGTCCGGCCGTTGCGCCGGCCAGTAGCCAGGAGTTGCCCATGTTGCAGGCACCGTCGCCGACGAAGGCGACCTTGAGGCCTCGGAGGCTGCCCTTGTGCTCCTGGATCGTGAGCAGGTCGGCGAGGAGCTGGCAGGGGTGGAAGTCGTCGGTGAGGGCGTTGACGACCGGCACTCCGGCGTACGCCGCCATCTCGTCGATCTTGCTCTGGAGGTCGGTGCGCCACACGATCGTTGCCGCCTGCCGTCCGAGGACCCGGGCGACGTCGGCGACCGACTCGCGGACGCCGATGCCTGCCAGGCGACCGTCCACGGCCATCGGGAAGCCGCCGAGCTCTGCGATGCCCGCGGCGAACGAGGCCTGGGTCCGCAGCGTGGGCTTGTCGAAGACCATGGCCACGGTGCGGGGACCGGCGAGCGGCTTCGTGTCGTACGGCGCCTGCTTGAGCGATGCCGCGAGAGCCAGCACTTCGAGCTGTTCGGCGGGCGTCAGGTCGTCGTCACGAAGGAAGTGGCGCGGCATCAGGGCGCCTCCTGCATCGAGCGGTCGAGGATCGTGGGCCAGGCTGCCAGGAACGCACTGGCATCGTCGGCGGTCAGCACCAGCGGCGGCGCCAGCCGGATCGAGGTCGCCGTCGGGTTGTTGACGATGAAGCCTGCGTCGAGCGCGGCCGACTGGGTCTCGGCTGACCGGGCCGTGGCGAGCTCGATGCCGATGAGGAGACCTTCTCCGCGCACCTCGGTGACGCGGGGGTCCGCGGCGAGCCCGTCGCGGAGCTTCTGGCCGAGCACGGTGACATGCTCGAGCAGGTCGTCGGCCTCGATGGTGCGGATCACCGCGAGTGCCGCTGCGGAGGCGACCGGGTTGCCGCCGAACGTGGTGCCGTGGTTGCCGGGCTGGAGCAGGGTCGCGGCGTCCCCGGTGGCCAGGCAGGCACCGATGGGGATACCGCCGCCGAGGCCCTTGGCAAGGGTGACCAGGTCCGGCGTGATCTCGACTGGCTCGATCGACGGATGCTGGTGGGCGAACCAGGTGCCGGTGCGACCCATGCCGGTCTGCACCTCGTCGAGCCAGAGCAACGCCCCGGCGCGGGTGGTGATCTCGCGCGCGGCGGCAAGGAAGCCGTCGGGTGCGACGATCACTCCGGCTTCGCCCTGGATCGGCTCGATGATGACCGCGGCGGTCTCCTCGGTGACGGCTGATGCCAGTGCGTCGACGTCGCCGTACGGGACGAACGTGACGTGGCCGGGCAGCGGCTCGAAGGGCTCGCGATAGGCAGCCTTGGACGTGAGGGCCAGCGCGCCCATGGTCCGGCCGTGGAAGGAGCCCTCCATGGCGACGATGTGGGTGCGGCCGGTCCGCCGGGTTGCCTTGAGCGCGGCCTCGTTGGCCTCGGTGCCGGAGTTCGCAAAGAAGACCCGGCCCTCTGGAGCTCCCAACAGCGCAAGCAGCTTCTCGGCAAGCTCGATCTGGGGCTCGCTCGCGAAGAAGTTGGAGATGTGTCCGAGCGTCGAGAGCTGGGTGGTGACCGCCTCGACGAGGGCCGGATGCGCGTGACCCAGGGAGTTCACCGCGATGCCGCCGAGCAGGTCGACGTACTCGTTGCCGTCGATGTCCCACACATGGGCGCCGGAACCTCGGACCAAGGCCAGCTTCGGTAGGCCGAAGGTGTTCATCAGGGCTCCGGCGTAGCGGTCCTGCCAGGTCGTCGAGTCCATGGTCATGCCCGTGCCTTTCTGATCTTGGTGTCCACGCCGGGCAGGACCTGGGTCCCGACGCCGTCTGCGGTGAACAGCTCGACGAGGACGGCGTGTGGTTCGCGGCCGTCGACCACGGTGGCCCGTGGGACGCCGTTGGATACGGCCTTGAGGCAGGCGGCCATCTTGGGCACCATCCCGCTGGCCAGGGTGGGCATCAGCTCGGCCAGCGACTCGGGGCTGATCTCGCCGATCACGTCGTCGCTGTCGGGCCAGTCGCGGTAGAGCCCCTCGACGTCGGTGAGGACGAGCAGCTTCGCGGCCTCGAGCGCGACTGCCAGTGCCGCGGCGGCGGTGTCGGCGTTGACGTTGTGCACGCTGCCCTTGTCGTCCGGGGCCACGCTGGAGATCACGGGGATCCGCCCGGCCGCCACGAGGTCGAGCACAGCTTCCGGACGGACGTGGGCGACCTCGCCGACGAGGCCGAGGTCGACTTCCTCACCGTCGACGACCGTGTTGGTCCGCTTCGCGGTGAACAGGCCGGCATCCTCGCCGGACAGGCCGACCGCGAGCGGCCCGTGCTCGTTGATGAGTCCGACGAGCTCCCGCTGGACCTGGCCGACCAGGACCATCCGGACCACGTCCATGGCTTCGGGCGTGGTGACCCGGAGGCCTCCGCGGAACTCGGACTTGATGCCGAGCTTGGTCAGCATCGCGGAGATCTGCGGGCCGCCACCGTGCACCACGACGGGCTTGAAGCCGGCGAAGCGGAGGAACGCGATGTCCTCGGCGAAGGCCCGCTTGAGGGTGTCGTCGGTCATCGCGTTCCCGCCGTACTTCACCACGATCGTCTCGCCGTGATAGCGCTTCAGCCAGGGCAGCGCGTTGGCGAGGACCTGGGCGTGACTGGTCGTCGGGCTGGTCACGAGGAGTACGCGCTGTTCTCGTGGACGTAGGCATGCGTCAGGTCGTTGGTCCAGACCGTGGCGCGCTCGGGGCCGGCCTTGAGGTCGATGGTCACGCTGACCTCGCGCCCGGTCAGGTCGATCGTCGAGGGGTCTTCGGCCGGGGTGGACTTCCGGCAGACCCAGACGCCGTTCATCGCGACGTCGAGGTCGGCCGGGTCGAACGCGGCCTGGGTGGTGCCGATGCTGGCCAGCACCCGGCCCCAGTTGGGGTCGTTGCCGAAGACCGCCGCCTTGAACAGGTTGCTCCGGGCCACGGACCGGGCGGCCTCGACGGCGTCGTCCTCGGTTGCGGCGTTCAGCACGGTGATGGCGATCTCGTGGTCCGCGCCCTCGGCGTCCTTGAGCAGCTGCATGGCCAGGTCGGTGCAGGCCTGGGTGAGGGCGGCGGTGAAGTCGTCAGGCGTCGGCGTGATGCCGCTGGCTCCGCTGGCCAGCACGGTCACGGTGTCGTTGGTGGACATGCAGCCGTCGGAGTCGAGACGATCGAAGCTGACCCGGGTCGCGGCGCGCAGCGCCTTGTCGAGGGTCGCAGCCGGGACGACCGCGTCGGTGGTGAGTACGACGAGCATCGTGGCCAGCGCAGGAGCGAGCATGCCGGCGCCCTTGGCCATCCCGCCGATCGACCAGCCGGCACCCTCGACGACGACCTGCTTGGCCACCGTGTCGGTGGTCATGATCGCCTCCGCCGCTGCCTGTCCTCCGTCCGGGCTGAGTTCGGCGTACGCCACGTCGACCCCCGCGAGCAGGTCCGACCGCGGATTGGTCAGGCCGATCAGTCCGGTCGAGCACACGACGACGTCGATCGCGCCGATGCCGAGGTGTCCGGCGACCTGCTCGGCGACCGCGTGGGTGGTCTGGAAGCCGTCGGCCCCGGTGTAGCAGTTGGCGCCGCCCGAGTTGAGGACGACCGCCTGCACCCTGCCGTCCTTGACGACTTCCTGGCTCCACAGCACGGGGTTGGCCTTGCAGCGGTTGGCGGTGAAAACGGTCGCCGAGTCGAACCTCGGCCCCTGGTTGACGACGAGGGCGAGATCCTTGGCTCCGGTGGACTTGAGTCCCGCGGCGACGCCGGAGGCGACGAAGCCGTGAGGGTGAGTGACAGTCATTTCCTGGTCTTTCGGTGAGGCGGGGCGGGGGTGGCGGCGGTGACCTCGTGCCCGCGTCGTCGCCATTCCTCTGCCGCCCGGTCGGCGTCCCCGCCCGGCACCAGGATCCAGTCGGTGTCGAACGTCGAGATCGTGAACACGCTGATCCCGGCCTCAGCCAACGGCGCGAGCAGGTCGACCAGCACGCCGGTCAGCGCGAAGTCGAGCGGTCCCTCGACCTGGAAGGCTGTGAACGGCCGCTGGTGCACGGACTTCTTCGGAACGCTCCGGGCCGCGCACACGACCGAGGTCTCGGTGGCGGTCGCGGTCACCGAGAAGATCGAGGACGACTCGGCCCAGGCCGGCACCTCGGTGCCGGGGCCGAGCCTGACCACGGCCAGGGTCTCGGGGAACTGGCTGAGCTTCACGGGGCGACTCCAACCGTTGAGAGCCCGGTCGTCTCGTCGAGGCCGAGGGCAAGGTTCATGCACTGTACGGCGGCGCCCGCGGTGCCCTTGGTGAGATTGTCGATGGCCCCGACGACGACCAACCGGCCGGCCGCATCGTCGACCGTCACCTGGAGATGTACGGCGTTGGAGCCCATCACCGACTTGGTCTGCGGCCACTGGCCCGGGGGCAACAGGTGCACGAACGGCTCGTCGGCGTACGCCTTGAGATAGGCGTCGTAGGCCTCGGCGACCGTGAGCTCGCCCGCCAGCGGCGCGCTGCAGGTGGCCAGGATGCCGCGGGGCATCGGCACCAGCAACGGGGTGAAGCTGACCTTGACGTCGGCGTCCGTCAGAGCGCCGAGGTTCTGCACGATCTCCGGCGTGTGCCGGTGCACTCCCCCGACGCCGTAGGCGCTGGCGTTGCCCATCACCTCGCTGCCGAGGAGGTGGGCCTTCGCGGCCTTGCCCGCGCCGGAGGTGCCGGAGGCAGCGACCACCACGACGTCGGGCTCGACGAGCCCGCCCGCGACCGCGGGAGCGAGGGCCAGGCTGGAGATGGTCGGGTAGCAACCGGGCACGGCGATCCGGCGGGCCCCGCGGAGGTGCTCGCGCTGACCCGGCAGCTCGGGAAGTCCGTAGGGCCAGGTGCCGGCGTGCGGCGAACCGTAGAACTGCTCCCAGAGCACGCCGTCTTCGAGCCGGAAGTCGGCGCCGCAGTCGATGACCACGGTCTCGACCCCGAGCTGCTGGGCGATCTCGCCCGACTGGCCGTGCGGAAGGGCGAGGAAGACGACATCATGACCGGCCAGCGTGGCCACCGAGGTTTCCTCGAGGACCCGGTCGGCCAACGGCACGAGGTGTGGTTGCAAGGCTGGCCAGCGACTCCCCCGCGTTGGACCCGCCGGTCAGGGCGCCGATCCGGACGGCGGGGTGACCGAGCAGGAGGCGGAGCACCTCGCCGCCGGCGTACCCACTGGCACCGGCGACCGCGACGGAGATCGACATGTGCATGACTATACAGGACGCTGTATGCCCGGATCGAGGGGGTGTCGGCGTTCGCTCGACACGTCTAGCGTGGCCCCATGACCCGACTGGACTTCAAGACCTACCGCGACCACATCGTCGCCGAGTCGCGCCGCTTTCGCGACGTGCTCGCCGACTGCGATCCCAAGGCACACGTGCCCGGGTGCCCGGACTGGAACGCCTCCGACCTGCTCTGGCACCTCGCGGGGGTCCAGCATTTCTGGGGCACGATCGTCGCGAGCCGGGCCGCCGCGCCCGACGGAATCGACGAGAATCCCCCACGCCCCGACGGCTATGACGCCATGCTGAGCGGGTTCGACGCCGAGTCGACCGCCCTCGTAGCGGCCCTGGACGCTGCCGATCCGGCCGACCGGGTCTGGACCTGGTCGCAGGAGCAGACGGTTGGGTTCATCTACCGCAGGCAGGCTCACGAGGCACTGATCCACCGCTTCGACGCCGAGCAGACCGCTCGCAAGGGCATCACGCCGCTCGACCAGGATCTCGCCGCCGACGGCGTCCACGAGACGCTCGAGCGTGATGTTCGGCGGCTGCCCGCCGTGGGGCACGTTCACTCCGCTGGAGCACTACGTCCGGGTCGACATCACGGACACCGGTCACGCGATCTGGGTACAGCTCGGGCAGTTCACCGGCACCGACCCCGACGACGACGTCACGTACGACGTGGGCGACATCAACGTCGTCGACGACCCCGGAACCGACCCCGACGCGGTCATCAGCGGGCCGGCCGGGCCCCTCGACCTCTGGCTGTGGCGACGCGGCGACGACTCGCAGGTCCACGTCACCGGCGACCGCCGCATCTATGACCGGTTCCGGTTGGCCGTCAACCACCCCCTCAACTGACCGCCGATCCGGTGAACAAGAGCCGGGTCGGCGTCGTACCGCGTCAACAAGAGCCGGGTCAGCGTTGGACGGCACCAGTCCGTTCGGAGGCGAGCTTGACGGCGGCATCGCGGGCGGCGGCCGCTTCGCCTTCGGTGAGGGTGCGATCGGGTGCCCGGAACCGCAGGGCATAGGCCAGCGACTTCTTGCCAGGGCCCACCTGGTCTCCGGTGTAGACGTCGAACAGCCGGATCGACTCGAGCAGGTCGCCCGCGCCTTCCCTGAGCGCCGCCTCGACGTCGGCCGCCGGGACCGAGACGTCCACGACGAGAGCGACGTCCTCCTTGGCGACCGGGTACGACGAGAACCGGGGCCGCGGACGATCGCGACCGCGTGCTGGAGAAGCACGTCGAGGTCGACCTCCGCGGCTGCCGAACGCGCAGGCAGCCCGTAGGCGGCGCACACCTTCGGGTGCAGCTCACCTGCGTGGCCGATGGGGATGTCGCCGATCCGGATCTCGGCGCAGCGGCCCGGGTGCCAGGGGGCGACCGAGGCGGCGGCCACGTCGAGGGTGAGCCCGAGCGCTGCCGCCGCTTCGCGAACCCCGTCGATCGCGTCGGCCCACGATGCTCGCCGGCCCGGGCCCCACCAGCCGTCCAGCTCCCGGTGACCGGTGAGCGCGATGGCGAGGTGCATCGGCTGGTACGGAACCGCCTTCTCGATGGCCGCCCACTCGTCCTCGGTCGGCCTGCGGTCGACGCCGAGGAGCGGGGCCGCCTCGTTGCCGGTCGGCAGGAACACCAGGCTGTGCTCGAACAGGGCGACGTCGGGGTTGGCCCGGCCGACGTTCCGGCCCAGCGCGCGCAGGATGCCCGGGAGCAGCGTCGTGGTCAGCTGCGGCTCCTCGGCGTTGAGCGGGTTGGCCATCCGCAAGGTCTGTCGGCGCGCGTCGTCGGTGGCGAGGCCCAGCCGATCCCAGTCGCCGTCGCCGACGAACGGGTAGCTGATGACCTCGGTGAAGCCCGCGCCCGCCAGCGCCAGCCCGACGCGCCGGCGCAGCCTCTGCTCTGGGGTGTGGCCCCGGCCGGCCGGAGCCGAGGGAAGCACCGACGGCACCTTGTCGTAGCCCACGACCCTGGCGACCTCTTCGACGAGGTCGTAGGGATCGGTCAGATCGGGGCGCCACGACGGCACGGTCGCGGTCAGGCCCTCCGAGTCCGCGTCGACCTCGCAGCCCACCGACTGCAGCGCACCGATGGTGGCCTCGGCGCTGATGTCCATGCCGGTGATTCGGGCGGGCAGGTCGTAGCCGATCCGGATCGTACGCCGCGGGGGCGGACCACCGACCACGGTCACGCCGGGGTCGACCGTTCCGCCACCCAGCTCGGCCAGCAGCTCCACCACCCGATCAGCGGCCACGGCCGGCAGCTCGGGATCGACGCCACGCTCGAAGCGCTTGGACGCCTCGGACGGCAGCTTGTGGCGCTTCTCGGTCCGGAAGACCGACACCGCATCGAAATGAGCCGCCTCGATCACCAGGTCCGTCGTGGTCTCCGACAGCTCCGTGGTCTCGCCGCCCATGGTGCCGGCGATCCCGATCGGACCGGAGTCGTCGGTGATCAGCAGGTCCTCGGTGCTGAGCGTGCGGCGTACGCCGTCGAGGGTGGTCAGCTGCTCCTGCTCGGTCGCCCGACGGACCCGGATGGCGCCGGACAGCTTCGCCCGGTCGTAGCCGTGGATCGGCTGGCCCAGCTCGAGCATCACGTAGTTGGTGACGTCGACGCCGAGCGAGATCGGGCGCATCCCGGCCTGCACGAGCCTGCGGGCCATCCAGTCCGGGGTCGGAGCCGCCGGGTCGAAGCCGGTGACCGTGCGGGCCACGAACACCGGACACCCGGCGGGATCGTCGACGATCACGGGGTAGCCGTCGTCGTTGGCCGCCGGGGTGTCCCGCGCCGCCGGGTCGTCGAACGGGAGCGAGTAGGCCAGGGCGGCGTCCCGGGCGATTCCGCGCACCGAGAGGGCGTAGGCGCGGTCCGGGTTGATCTCGAACTCGATGACCGGGTCGTGGAGGTGGAGCACGGCGAACGCGTCGTCGCCGGGCTGTCCGGCGTCGGCCGGGAGCACGATGATGCCCTCGCCGTCCTCGCCCAGTCCGAGCTCGCGCGCCGAGCAGATCATGCCGGCCGAGACGTGGCCGTACGTCTTGCGGGCGCTGATCTCGAAGTTGCCGGGGAGCACGGCACCGGGCAGGCAGACCACGACCAGGTCGCCCTCTGCGAAGTTGTGGGCGCCGCAGACGATTCCCTGGGGCTCGCCGGTCCCGTTGGCAGCACCCACGTCGACGGTGCACCAGTTGATGACCTTGCCGTTCTTCTGCGGCTCATGGTCGATCGTGAGCACCCGGCCGACGACCAGCGGACCGGTGATCGCGGCTCCGGCGGTGTGCACGGCCTCGAGCTTGAGCCCGAGCATGGTCAGCTTCCAGGTGAAGTCGTCGACGGACACGGAGGCGGGGAGGTCGACGTACTCGCGGATCCAGGACAGTGGCGCACGCATCAGATCTCCACTCCGAACGGCTGGGTGAACCGGATGTCGCCCTCGAAGACGTCGCGCAGGTCCGCGACGTCGTGGCGGAACATCAAGGTGCGGTCGATGCCCATGCCGAACGCGAAGCCGGTGTAGCGCTCGCTGTCGATGCCGCAGGCGATCAGTACCCGCGGGTTGACCACGCCGCAGCCGCCCCACTCGATCCAGCCCTCTCCGCGGCAGGTGCGGCAGGCGTCGCTGTTCTCTCCGCGACACACGAAGCAGACCAGGTCGACCTCGGCGGACGGCTCGGTGAACGGGAAGTACGACGGGCGGAAGCGGGTCGTGATCCCGTCGCCGAACATCTCGCCGGCGAAGTGGTCAAGGGTGCCCTTCAGGTTGGCCATCGTGATGCCCTCGTCGACGACGAGCCCCTCGACCTGGTGGAAGACCGGTGAATGGGTCGCGTCGATCTCGTCGGTGCGATAGACCCGGCCGGGGCAGATGACGTAGATCGGCGGCTCCCGCGTGAGCATCGTCCGAGCCTGCACCGGGGAGGTGTGGGTGCGCAGGACCAGGGCAGCCTCTGCGGGCTCCAGCCAGAACGTGTCCTGCATGGTGCGGGCCGGGTGGTCCGGACCCATGTTGAGGGCGTCGAAGTTGAGCCACTCGGCCTCGACCCACGGTCCCTCGGCGACGTCCCAGCCCATGGCCACGAACACGTCCGAGATCCGCTCGGACATCGTGGTGATCGGGTGCCGCGCGCCGCGGCCGGCCCGGTCGGTCGGCAGGGTGACGTCGACGGTCTCCTCGACCAGCATCCGCTGCTCCTGCTCGGCCTCGAGCACGGTCTGCCGCTCCCCGAGTGCCTTGTTGATCGCGTCCCTGGCCCGGCCGACGCGTTGGCCGGCCTCCTTGCGGGCCTGCGGGGGCAACGCCCCGATCTCCCGGTTGGCCAGGGCGAGCGGGGACCGGTCGCCCGCGTGCGCCAGCCGGACCTGCTTGAGCTCGTCCAGATCCCTGGCCGCAGCGATGGCGGTGAGTGCGGCCGAAGCACATCTCCTCGACCTGGTCCGCGCGCAGTGGGGTGACCTCGACGGGGTCGTAATCGGAGTTCGGTCCCGACATGACTGCCTTTCCGCGGTGGATGGTCGCCGGCTTGCTCGACCGAAGACGTGCCAAGTCTAGGAACGACCAGGCGCGCCCGGCGACCGGGTTTGCCCTTCGGCCACTCGGGGAGGGCGGGCGGCGCCTAGTCCTGGCGCCGGTCCTCCGCCGGCCAGGTGAGCGCGATCCGGGCGCCCCCGCTCGGCGAGTCCAGGATCTCGACGGTTCCGCCGTGTGCGCGCACCAGACCGTTGACGAGGTACATGCCCAGGCCCGACCCGCCCCGGACTCCGTGCTGCCAGAACTTGGTGAACACCCGCTGCCGAATCTCGACCGCGATCCCCTCGCCCTCGTCGTCGACGGTGAGCAGCACCCCGTCGTACTCCCCTCCCGCCGGCAGCCGCGTGGCCGTCACCATCACCAGGCCGTCGCCGTGGCGGACGCCGTTCTCCACCAGGTTGGTCACGACCTGGGTGAACTTGTCGGGGTCGACGCTGATCTCGGGGAGGTCCGTCGGCGAAGTCCGTCTCGATCGACCTCGAGGTGCTCTGGGCCACCGACGCGACGATCCGGCCGACGAGGACCGGCACGCTGGTGGGCCGCGGATAGAGGGAGAGCCGACCCGTGTCGATCCGGGCCACGTCGAGGAGCTCGGTGATCAGCCGGCTCAGCCGGTCGGCATCGGAGTTGACCGTGGTGAGCATGAGCTTCTTCTGGTCGTCGTTGAGCTTGTCCCAGCGGTTCAGGAGGGCCTGGACGAATCCCTTCACACCGGTCAGCGGGGACCGCAGCTCGTGGGCGACGGTGGCCACGAGGTCGGACCGTTCACGGTCGAGCCGCTCCCGTCCGCGGCCGGACCGCAGGCTCAGTGCGATGCCGGTGATCTGCCCCAGCGGCTCGGCCCTGAGGATCCGGGCGGTGACCAGCACCTCGAGGCCGCTCGGCAGGAGCCAGGCCTGCTCGGGTACGCCGGTGCGGATCGCCAGGTCGGCGTACGGCTGGTTGGCGTCGAGCCAGGTAGCGCCGTCCTGGTCCTGCAGCAGGAGTACGTCGCCGAGCTTGCGGCCGACCGCGTCGGCTCTCGAGGTGCCGAGCATGGTGCAGCCGACCTCGTTGATGACGCGGACGAGGCCGCTCTCGTCGGCGATGACCACACCGTCGGCCAGCGCGTCCATCGTCAGCTGGGCGTCCGACCTGCTCACGCTGCTCACCCTACTCAGCGCGGTGCTCTGACCCGCTGACGAACGGCCGAGTCTCAGCGTTGCGCGCGTGCACTCGCATAGAGGCAGACCGCCGCCGCGGTAGCAAGGTTCAGGCTCTCGGCGCGGCCGTGGATGGGAATCGCCACCCGGTGGTCTGCCAACGCGGCGAGATCGTCGGGAAGACCCCAGGCCTCGTTGCCGAACAGCCATGCGGTCGGGCGGGCGAGGATCTGCTCGGCGTCGAACAGGTCCACCTCGCCCCGGCCCTCCGCCGCGAGGACGACGAGCCCGGCAGCCTGTGCGGCGCTGACCGCCTCGGCCGGATCGCCGACGCGGGCCAGCGGCAGGTGGAACAGGCTGCCGACGGTGGCTCGGACCGTCTTGGGGTTGTAGGGGTCGACCGAGTGGCCGGCCAGCACGACGGCATCGGCGCCGGCGGCATCCGCACAGCGGATGACGGTGCCGGCGTTGCCGGGGTCGCGGACGTCGGCGCAGATCACGACCAGGGTCGGGCTGCCGTCGAGGACGTGTGCCGCGGGCCGGTCCAGGAAACGGCAGACCGCGACCAGTCCCTGCGGATTGACCGAGTCGCTCAGGGAGGCCAGCGCGCGGTCGTCGGCCAGGGTCCAGCGCGGTGCGGCCGAGCGCAGGGCGGCGTACTGCTCGGAGGCGGCGAGGCGTCGCGAACACCTCGACCACGCAGCCGGGCACGGAGAGGGCGCCCTCGACGGCCTTGGGGCCGTCGGCCAGGAACAGCCGGGACTCGGTGCGGGAGATGCGACGGGCGAGCTTCCGCGCGTTCTTGACCCGGGTGTTCCCGCTGGTCAGCGGGACGGGGTCAGCTGCGCCGAAGCTCGCCACGTCGGTGATCTCGACGGCTCGATCAACGATCGAGCTGTCAGGCGGTCGCCTCGGCCTTGGGGGCGTTGACGTCAGCCGGCAGGGCGGCCTTGGCCGCCTCGACGAGGGTGACGAACGCCGGGAGGTCGTTGACGGCCAGGTCGGCCAGGATCTTGCGGTCGACCTCGATGCCGGCCAGCCCAAGTCCCTGGATGAACCGGTTGTAGGTCATGCCGTTGGCGCGGGCGGCGGCGTTGATGCGCTGGATCCACAGCTTGCGGAAGTCGCCCTTGCGCTTGCGCCGGTCGTTGTAGCTGTAGACCAGCGAGTGGGTGACCTGCTCCTTGGCCTTGCGGTAGAGCCGCGACCGCTGACCGCGGTAACCGCTCGCGCGCTCGAGGATTACCCGGCGCTTCTTGTGGGCGTTCACTGCCCGCTTGACGCGTGCCACTGTCTACTCCTAGTTGCCTGTCCTGAGCTCCTGGGCTCAAGTTCTATGGGTGCAAGTTCTGTGGGTGAGGTCTCGACAAGCTCGACCTGCGGAAACAAGCTCGACCTGCGGTAGTTCCGCTCGTCGTGCTCGCCGGCCGTTGCTCAGATCAGAGACCGAGAAGCTTCTTGGCCCGCTTGACGTCGGCCTTGGCCACCTCGGTGGTGCCGGACATCCGGCGCGTGACCTTGGATGCCTTCCTCTCGAGGTTGTGGCGCTTGCCAGTCTTCTCGCGAAGGATCTTGCCCGAACCGGTCACCCGGAAGCGCTTGCTCGCACCGGAGTGCGTCTTGTTCTTCGGCATTGCGTTGTCTCTCTACTCGTCGGCGTGCAGGTCTTGGCTCGATCGTCGTGGGTGCCGGTGTTGGCTCGATCGAGGCGTGACTTCGTCACGCCTCGATCTCAGGATCAAGGTTCTCGGAACGTCCACGCGCCTTCTTCGCTGCGGGAGCACCGTGGGTCGCCTTCATCTCGGCGCGCTCCTCGGCTTCCGCGGCGGCGCGTTCGGCGGCCCGGGTCGCCTTCTCGGCCTTCAGCTCGACCTTTGCCTCGGCCTTCTTCCGGTGCGGGCCCAGGACCATGATCATGTTGCGGCCGTCCTGCTTCGGCGAGCTCTCGACGAAGCCGAGCTCCTCGACGTCTTCGGCAAGCCTCTGCAACAGCCGGAAGCCCAGCTCGGGACGGTGCTGCTCACGACCGCGGAACATGATCGTGATCTTCACCTTGTCACCGGCGCGCAGGAACCGGACGACGTGACCCTTCTTGGTCTCGTAGTCGTGCGCGTCGATCTTCGGACGGAGCTTCATCTCCTTGATGATGACGTTCGTCTGGTTCCGTCGTGCTTCACGGGCCTTCTGGGCGTTCTCGTACTTGAACTTCCCGTAGTCCATGAGCTTGCATACGGGCGGACGCGCCGTCGGCGCGACCTCGACCAGGTCGAGGTCAGCCTCTTGTGCGAGCTTCAACGCCTCGCTCGTGGGAACGATGCCGACCGTCTCGCCATTGGGTCCAACGAGGCGGACCTCGGAAACCCGGATCCGGTCGTTGATGCGCAGCTCTGTGCTGATGTGTCCTCCAAAGTTGTCGGATGGAGGCCATTGGCCGGAAATGAACAATGGCTTCCGCTGTTGCCAGCGGAAGCCAGTCACGTCACGCCACCCCACATGGGGCTTCGTATCGCCGCAGGAGGAGTACGGCGGGTGCCGAACGATCCTGCGTGGACCGGACCCGACGACCTGTGCGCCCACCTTGCGGTGGACAGCTGCGGTCGGTGCGGGTGGGAGAAACATGGCGAGCCATGACCTCCGCTTGGCGGATCCCTTCCGTCGTGCGGACACGACGAAATGAATCGGTCGAGAATCAGACTACCGGATCACCGTTCACGCGGGCGAATCCATACCGAACGGCCGGCCACCTCGGCCAGCGTCCAGCCCTGGGAAAGGCCGACGAGGTCGTCGCCCTCGATCACGAACGTCACCGGTCCGGCGATGTCGACCACGATCGCCGCGGCGTCCTCCTGGAGGGCCGAGCGCGCCGCGAGCTGGGCCTGGACGGGCACCGGCCTGGCTTCCTGGTTCCAAGCGTGCATTGATTCGACACCGGTGAACGCCAGCAGCGCCAGCCGGCCATCGTTGCCCTGCATCAACACCGTCGCCATGTCGCTGGTCTTGTCGTGCGCCAGCCCCTGCCCGTCGTACTCCACCTCGCCGAGCAGCGCGACCACCGGCACCAGTAGCCGGCTCCGTTGGACGACGGCGAGGGCCTCGGAGTAGCGCGCCGGGTCTCGGCCGTACGACGCCAGCGCCAGCGCCACCTCCGGCGCCGCCTCGCCGGTGTCTCCCGCGAAGGCGACATCACCGAGCCGACGCTCGACAGGCTCCGGCGTTCGGGTCACGGCGTCATTCTCCCGGACCTCCGACCACCCCAGCCCTCCGGGGTGCTGGGGCCACTAGGAGGGGATGCCCCTTGCTAGTCATGGCGGATGCGCTCCGGCGGGCGCACTCTCACTGACAGTGGGGGGCAGTCGGCGTCGGGGTCAGCCCTTCTTCGCTGACTCCCTGGAGGTCGACCGTGAGCAGAATCCTGCAACCCTTCCATCTGCGCGCCGCGTGTCGGCGCCTCGGTCCGCCCACGCTGGCACTGGCGCTGGCCGGTGTCGTCGCTGTCGTCATCGCTCCGATCACGGAAGCGGCGGCGCCGGCCGCCGCCCCGTTGAACAACTGCGTCAAGACCGACAACGGGGACCCGACCCTGCAGACCTTGACCCGCACCCCCACCGCCGTGAACGTGACCACGGCTGACAAGACGGTGACCTTCACGCTGGGGGCGGTTGATACAGGAGGGCCGGGAGCGCCTCCGGGATCAGCAGCGGCTTCCTCGGCCTGGAGTCGCCCGACAACCAAAGGTCCGCCTACGCGTCGCTCACCAGGAACGCGGCCGGCAAGTGGGTCGGAACCGCAACTATCCCGCGCTGGACACACGGCGGCGTCTGGCACTTGAGCTACCTCAGTCTGTCCGACAAGGCCGGCAACTACGCGCTTCTGGTCGACGGACGAGCTGGCGGCTCTCGGACTCAACGGCAACGTCAACGTGACCGCGACCGCCGACAACACGGCGCCCAGCCTGAACGCCTTCACGTTCACTCCAGGCTCCGTGAACACCACCACCGCGGCCAAGACCGTCACGATGACGGCAGACGTCTCCGATGCCCAGTCCGGCGTCAACAATGTCTACGTCAGTGCCAGCCAGCCGACAACCAACCACCAGGGCTTCGCGTCCCTGACCAAGGTGGCGGGCACGGCCACGACGTACCGCGGCACCATGACTGTGCCCCGCTGGCAGACCAACGGGACCTGGCACGTCAACTCGGTGCAGGTCGGGGACAAGATCGGAAACAACCGGACCTACACCTACGACCAGCTCGGCACTGCCGGCTTCAAGCGCAACCTCGTCGTGGTCAGCGGCACCGACACCACCCTGCCCACGCTGGTCACGTTCACGCGGACCCCGTCCGCGGTGGACGTCCGCACAGCGGACAAGACGGTGAACGCGACCATGCGGGTCACGGACACCGGATCCGGCGTCTCCTCCGTGCAGCTGAACTTCGCAAGCGCTGACGGCGCCGTCGACCAGCATGTACCTGCAGCGGACCTCGGGCACGGCCCACGACGGGACGTGGACCGGAAGTTCGACCGTCCTGCGGTGCTTCTCCAGCCCAGGCACCTGGCTTGCCTCGGTGTCGATCGTCGATGTCGCCGGCAACACGAAGACGCTCGACTCGGCCGCTCTGGTCGCGCTGGGGCTCCCCTCCCAGCTCACCGTCCAGGCGACCGACCATGTGGTGCCGAAGGTCACCGGTCCTCCGTCGGCGACCCCGACGGGCAACATCATGCTGCCAGTTCAACGAGAACGTGAACGGCATCAACGGCGCGAGCGCCACGCTGCGGGAGAGCAGCTTCCCGAACCCCGGCCCAGCGCTTGCCGGGACGTGGACGTGCCGGACCGGCGCCAACGTCGCCACGAACTGCGCGACCGGTCAGGTACGAAAGGCGACGTTCAACCCGACTGCCAATCTGGTGAACTTCACCAGCTACGAAATGGAGCTGAACCCCGAACACCAGCTTGCGGTGACCGACCTTGCCGGGAACCCGTTCCGCCGGACCAGGGTGTTCTTGTTCGTCTCGGGCTGACCGGCCCCACAGCACCGGCCCTGCCACACCGTCGAGAAGCCTTCGGCGGTGTGGCACGCTTGAGGGTGTGGACGATGTGACGTGGGGAGCCCTCGCCTTCGTGCTGACCGTGTTGGGCGGCGGCTACACGTGGTGGGCCTTCCGCAACCGCGGCGTGGCCGCCGGCACCCGGGGCGCGGCGCTGACGCTGCTACCCCCTGCTGCCCTCCTGACCGGGACCCTCGAAATGTTCACCGAGATCGGAGGCTCGATCGCGGACTGGGCAACCCACCTGGTGTTCTCCCCGGTCGTCTGGCTCGGCACGATCCTGTTCTTCATCTCGGTGTTGCTCTTCGGGGTCTCCGGCTTCCTGCGCGGCCGAGCTCTTGGTGGACCACCCGAGAAGGCGCCGAAGGAGGCGAAACCCGCTTCCCGGCGCCGGTGAGCTGGCTGCCCCCAAGCAGCGCGCCACTCCCGCCATCGACGACGACCTGTCCGACATCGAGGCGATCCTGAAGAAGCGCGGCATCACCTGATGACCCATGGGTTCGTCGACCGCAACCGGCTCTGGTCTCGCCTGAACATCGCGGTCGCCGGTCTCGGCGTACCCCTTGCCACTCCTGCGTTCGTCGTGGACCTCGACGCCTTCGACGCCAACGCGGCAGATCTCGTCCGCCGAGCCGACGGCAAACCGATCCGGGTCGCCTCGAAGTCGCTGCGCGTCCCGGCGCTGCTGGCGCGGGCACTTGGCACCCGCGGCTTCTCTGGTGTTCTGGCCTACTCACTCGCCGAGGCGCTCTGGTTGCACGAGGAGGGGGTGTCCGACGACATCGTCGTCGCCTACCCGGCCGTCGACCGGGCCGCGCTGGCCCGGCTGGTCGCCTCACCCTCCGCCGCGGCGGCGATCACGCTGATGGCCGACGATGTCGCCCACCTCGACGTCGTCGACTCGGTCCGCTCGTCTCGGGCGGTGCCGATCCGGATCGCGATCGACATCGATGCCGGGCTGCGGATGGGCCGCCAGCACATCGGGCCGAAGCGGTCGCCGCTCTACGACCCGGACCAGGTGCTGCGGCTCGCGTCGACGGTCGCCAAGCGCAGCGGCTTCAGGCTCGTCGGCGTGATGTCGTACGAGGGCCAGGTGGCCGGCGTGGCCGACGCCGTACCCCACCAACGGGCCAAGTCCCTGGTGGTCCGGCGGCTGAAGGCCGCCTCGGTGACCCAGCTCGGTCTGCGCCGCCGTGAGATCGCCGACGCACTGGTCTCCTTCGACCTCGAGTTCTGGAACGCGGGCGGGTCCGGCTCCATCGAGACCACGGTGGCCGACCCCGCCGTCACCGAGGTGACGGCCGGCTCGGGGCTGCTCGTGCCGGCCCTGTTCGACCACTACCAGTCGTTCTCGCCGCGTCCGGCTGCCTACTTCGGCGTCCCGGTCGTACGACGGCCGTCCCGTCAGCTCGCGACCGTCGCCGGCGGCGGGTTCATCGCCTCGGGACCGATCGGCGGCGACCGGGCTCCCGTCCCGTGGGCGCCGCCGGGGCTGCACCTGACCGGCCTCGAGGGCGCCGGCGAGGTGCAGACCCCGTTGACCGGGCACCCCGCCGCCCTGCTCAGGATCGGCGACCTCGTGTGGTTCCGGCACGGCAAGTCCGGCGAGCCGTTCGAGCATGGCAACTCCGTGCACCTGCTCTCCGGCGACCGGTTCGTCGACGAGGTGCCGACCTACCGCGGCACCGGACATGCGTTCGGCTGAACGCGTCCTCGCCCATGCGCAGTCCCGCTCCCCCACGCTGGGTGAGGGCCGGCTGCTGTGCATCGACGGCCCGGCCGGTTCCGGCAAGACCACGCTCGCCGCCGAGGTGGCCGAGCTCGCGGCCGGCGCGCGCGTCGTACACATGGATGACCTGTACGACGGCTGGAGGGGCCTCCCCCGCCTGGCCGACCAGCTGGACGCACTCCTGCTGCCGCTGGCCCGGGGCTTGGCCGGAAGCTACCGGCGCTACGACTGGCATGCCGCCCGGTTCGCCGAGACGGTCTCCGTGGAACCCGTCGAGCTGTTGATCCTCGAGGGCGTCGGGTCCGGGTCGCTGCGCCACGCCTCCCTGGTCACGACCCTCGCCTGGGTGTCGGCCCCTTCCTCACTTCGCGTCAGGCGCGGCATTGAACGAGACGGCGCCGCAGTCGAGCCGCTCTGGCGCCAGTGGATGGTGGACGAGGCCGAGCACTTCGCTCGCGAGCGGACCCGGGAGCGCGCGGACATCATGGTCGACGGGACCGGATGATCTCGCCGGCTATCCGTTCCGAAGATCCGCCAGGTCCGGCAGCGGACCCGACTCGCCGGTGATGTCCTGCAGGGTCGACCACAGGGCATCGAAGCGTTCGGTGCCGACCCGATCTCGCCAGGACTCCAGCACCACCGCGATGGCTCGATGGATCTGTTGCTCCAGCTTGCGCCCGTCCTTGGTGAGGCGAACCAAGCGGGCCCGGGTGTCCGCCGGGTCGGGGTGCCGTTCGAGATAGCCGTGCCGCTCCAGGTGGGTCATCAGCTCGTGCATCGACTGCTTGGTCATGCCGGCATGCTCGGCGAGCTCTGCCGCACGCAGACCATCGATGCCGCCCAACCGGAAGATCAGGAGATGGGCCGGCCGAAGTTCCGGGTGCCGGGGGGCGACCTCGGCCAGGATCGCGGCCGAGTCCCTGGTCCAGGGCGACGCGAAGCAGGCCGAGTCGACGTCCCGTCGGCCGGTCCATCGCGTTGGGAAGTCTGGTTGACATGAACGTCAGGCTACCTTACCGTTTTGAGTCAGGAAACCTGACGATACATGGCAACGCGAGGAGTAGCAGAATGATCGAGACTGCGGTTATGCCTCCCCAGGCAGGGCTGATGCAGTTCTTCACCGCGAAATGGTTCGCCCCGGTCATCGGGGCCTTGGCGCAGCTGCGGATCGCCGACCAGCTGGTCGACCAAGCGCGGTCCGCCGACGAGCTGGCGACTGCCACGGGAGCGGATCCGCGGTCGCTCTACCGGCTGCTGCGCGCCGCGTCGAGCGTGGGCGTGTTCGAGGAGGACGACGAGGGGCGGTTTCGTCTGACGCCCCTGGCCGAGGGCTCTGCGTTCCGACGTGCCGGGGTCCCTGCGCGCAGCGGCGGTGATGTTCAGCCTCGAGCCGTTCTGGGCGCCCTACGGACGCATCATGCACAGCGTGATGACCGGCGAGCCCGCCTTCGACCAGGTCTACGGCACGAGCATCTACCAGTACCTCGAGGAGCACCCGCAGGATGCGCAGATCTTCGGCGAGGCGGTCCGGGTCTTCCACGCGCAGTCGATGGGCCCCATCGCCGCGGCCCACGACCTCTCGCCGTACGGCACGATCGTGGACATCGGCGGGGGAAACGGATCGTTGCTGGCCGAGGTGTTGCACGAGCATCCGGCGTCGCGAGGTGTGCTGCTCGAACAGGCTTCGGTGCTCCCCACGGCGCGGGCGTTCCTCGAGGAACAGGGTCTGGCGGATCGGGTCGAACTCGTGGCCGGGGACTTCTTCGAGTCGGTGCCGCCGGGCGACGCATTCCTGATCAAGAGCTGCCTGCACAACTTCTCCGATGCCCGCACGATCGAGGTCCTTCAGGTGATCCGGCGGGCGATGCCTGCCGGGGCACCCCTCCTGATCGCCGAGACGGTGATCCCCGCGGGCAACGAACCGCACTACTCGAAGTTCGACGACGTGGAGATGCTCGTGATCGCCGGCGGCGCAGACCGTACCGAGCAGGAATGGCGGAGCCTGGTGTCGTCGGCGGGCTTCCGTCCCGGTCGGCTGGTGCCGTGCGGAGGCAGGTTCTCGGTGCTGGAGGCGTTCGCCGCCTAGGCGACT
>CAVRBN010000034.1:0-49938 GCA_963719255.1 uncultured Actinomycetota bacterium
GAGCACGGAGGCCAGTGGCATCGGCAGGCCGGCCAGGTGCGCCAGGTCGCCGGCGGCGTACACCTTCGGAAGGCTGGTCCGGCCGAACTCGTCGACCTCGATGCATCCGCTCGGCAACATCGTCAGCCCCAGGTCGTCCGCGAAGGGTGCGGACTGGGTGAAGGCGGAGGCCACGAAGAAGCCGTCCACGTCCTCGTGGGACCCGTCGTCCAGGACGACCCGGGCACCCTCCCCGCTCGGCACGAGTGAGCCGATCCTTCCGGCGCGGATCTCGACGCCCGCAGCGCGGAGCGCCTTCTCGCTCGCATCGTCGAGCTCGAAGCCATCAGCGATGACGAGCACGCGGTCGGCGATCCCGCGACAGCATCAGCGCGGCTGGGGCCGCGCTCGGCCCGCCCCTGCACCGCCACCGCTCCGCCGCTCAGTTCGTGGCCGTGGCAGAAGGGGCAGTGCGCCACAACCGTGCGCCGACGAGGCGTCCAGCCCCGGGATGTCGGGGAGGACGTCGCGGACGCCGGTCGCGAGCACGATCCGTGCCGCATTGACCCGGTCACCGCCGTCCAAGGTCACGGTGAAGTTGCCGTCGACCCGGTCGTCCAGCGGAGCAAGGCGGCGGGGATGACGCTCGAGCAGATCGGCTCCCTGCTCGACTCCGGTTCCCGAGCCCGCCGCGAGGCGCTGGCGACGATGTTGCTGATCTCGACCGGCGGATGGAGGAGATGCGGCGTTCCCGGGAGATGACCCTCCACGCCCTGGAGTGCCGGGCGCACGACGTGAGCACCTGTCCGCATTTCCGCGCGGGCGTGGAGGACCTGCTCGCGGGATTCTGACGGGTTTCTGCAGACGCTGCTGGCTACGATCGCGAGGTGCCCGCGCCAGCCCGGACAATCCCCGCAGGCGTGCTGGCTTTCGCCGACCGCGGACCCGATTGGGGGGCGTTCGTCGAGCGCCTGCCCGCGTTGACTCGAGAGCTCCTGGCCGAGTGGGCGCTCACCCTCGACGGGACGCGACGCACGGGTACTGCTCGCTGGTGCTGCCGGTGCGCACGGCCGGGGCGGCCCGCGATGCTCAAGGTCGCCTTCCCGGACGACGAGTCCGAGCACGAGCACCTCGCCCTCCAGCACTGGCACGGGAACGGAGCCGCACAGCCCCTGCGAGCAGATCCGCACCGCAGCGCCATGCTGCTCGAGCGGCTCCACCGCGAGGACCTCACCGGCGTGGCGGACCTCGAGGCGTGCGAGATCGTGGCCGGGCTCTACGCCAGGATCCACGTGCCGGCGCTGCCGCAGCTCCGCACGTGACGTCGTACGTCGAACGCTGGGCGGACGACCTCGCGCAGCTGCCGGCCAACGCGCCGATCCCGCGCCGGCTCGTGGAGCAGGCGATCAGTCTGTCCGCGGACTTCGTCGCCGACCCGGCCAGCACCGGGACGATGATCCACGGCGACCTGCACTACGAGAACGTGCTGGCCGGTGACCGGGAGCCCTGGCTGGTGATCGACCCGAAGCCGATGAGCGGCGATCCGCACTACGAGCCCGCCCCCATGCTGTGGAACCGCTTCGAGGAGTTCGCGGGTGACGTACGCAGCGGGGTCCGGCGCCGGTTTCACACGCTGGTCGACGCGGCCGGCTTCGACGAGGACCGGGCTCGCGACTGGGTCGTGGTCCGGATGATCGAGAACGCGATGTGGACGCTCCAGGATGCGGCGCGCGATCGTCGCGCGGGCCTGACCGCGAGCGACCAGGAGTGGATGACCACGTGCATCGCGATCGCCAAGGCCGTCCAGGACTGAACGTTGTGCCACCGCACCCGCGCGGGTGAGGCCATGTCGACCGCGGCCCCCTAACCTGACGCCATGGCGCGGCTTCGCACGGTCTCACCCAACGATCCGGGCTGGACCCGGCGGCGCGCCGGCAAGGGGTTCGTCTACCTCGACGAGCAGGGCGGCCGGCTCGACACCGACGAGGTCGCGCGGATCAAGGCGCTGGTGATCCCGCCCGCATGGGAGCACGTCTGGATCTGCCCGCGGCCCAACGGCCACATCCAGGCAATGGGCATCGACGAGGCGGGCCGGCGGCAGTACCTCTACCACCCGGTCTGGCGGGCCAAGCGCGACGAGCTGAAGTTCGACCGGGTCGCCCGGGCGGCCCGGCGCCTGCCGGCGGCCCGCCTCGGGGTGATCGAGCACCTCAACCAGGACGGCATGACCCTGGACCGAGCCGCCGCAACCGCCGTTCGACTCCTCGACCTCGGCTACTTCCGGATCGGCAACGACGCCTACGCCGAGACCGGTGCGTTCGGGCTGACGACACTCGAGCGCCGGCACGTGTCGCGCCGGGGCAACGCGCTGGTCTTCGACTTCGTCGGCAAGTCCGGCGTCCAGCACCTGATCGAGATCGACGACCCGTTGGCGGTCGCAGCGGTCGAGACGATGCGGCGACGGCGCGGCGGCAGCGACCGCCTGCTCGCGTTCAAACAGGAACGACGCTGGACCGATCTGGTCTCCGCCCAGGTCAACGACTACCTGCGGACCACGACCGGCGAGGACATCACGGCCAAGGACTTCCGCACCTGGCACGCCACGGTGCTCGCTGCGGCGGCCCTCGCAGCCAGCGACGAACCGGGTGACACGAAGACGTCGCGCGCCAGGGCCGTGCGCGCCGCGATGGTCGAGGTGTCGGAGTACCTCGGCAACTCGCCCGCCATGGCCAAGTCGTCGTACGTCGACCCGCGGGTGATCGACCTCTACGAGGACGGGGTCACGATCGAGGCCGCGCTGCGTCGAAAGGTACGGAACCCAGACGAACGGCAGGCGGTGCTCGAGCGGGCCGTGCTGCGGATGCTGTCGACCCCGGCGAACAAGAAGCGCTGAGCTATTCCGGGCGGCCGGTGGAGGCGACGCCAAGTCCGAGCCCGATCATCGAGACGCCGCCGACGACGCCGATGGCGCGCCCGCGTCGGGCTGAGGCGTTGAACCACTCGCGCAGCTTGCTGGCGGCGAAGGCCCACATCAGGTCGGAGGCGAAGCCGATCACGATCGCGAGCAGACCCAGCACGAACAGCTGGGCCGTGACGCTCCCCTGGCTGCGGACGACGAACTGTGGGAGCAGCGCGGCGAAGATCATGAAGCCCTTCGGGTTGCTGAGGCCGACGATCATGCCCTGCCGGAACGCGGTGGCCCAAGGCAGCGCCGGCGGTGCCACCGCGTCGGCGACGTGTAGCCCGGAGCGGCGCCGGATTGCCTGCACTCCGAGCCACACGAGGTAGGCGGCGCCGACGAACTTCAGCACGGTGAACACCACGATCGACTCCGCCACCACGACGCCGAGGCCGATCGAGACCAGGGTCATGGCAATGAGGAGTCCCGCGGTGTTTCCGACCACGCTGGCGACGGCGACCTGCTGGCCGTAGGACAGGGCGCGCCCGATCACGAACACCACGCTGGGGCCCGGGATCACGATCAGGATGAACGCGGCCAGCCCGAAGGTGAGGAGCTGCTCGGCGGAGATGAACGACATGCGGCTCAGTGTGCCAGCCGCAGCTGGATCAGCCGTGGCCTCCAACAGGTCGGCCACGGCCGCGATGCCTTCGCGGATGGATCGCTCGGAGAGGTTGCCGAAGCCCAGCACGAGCTGAGGTGGGTCCGCCGACTTGTCGGCCCGGTTCGCGCTCATCCCGTAGAGGCCGATGGATCGCTTCTTCGCCGACGAGACCACGTCGGTCTCGCTCGCTCCGGCGGGCAGGTGTGCCACGGCGTGGAACCCCGCGGCCAGCCCGGTCAGGGTCACGGACGGGGCGTGCTGTCCCAGGGCGTCGAGCGAGGGCGTCCCGCTTCCCGGCGTACACCTTGCGCATCCGGCGCAGGTGACGGTCGAAGCGACCCGACTCGATCAGCCTGGCCAGGGCGAGCTGCTCGAGGCCGGGTGACCCCCGGTCGGCGCGAAGCTTCAGGTCGGCTATCGACTCGACGACGTCCGAGGGGCAGAGCATCCATCCGAGCCGAAGCGTCGGCGCCAGCGACTTGCTGACGGTGCCGATCGAGATCACCCGGTCCGGGGCGAGCCCCTGCACGGCGCCGACCGGTTCCCTGTCGTAGCGGAACTCCGCGTCGTAGTCGTCCTCGACGACCCAGGCGCCCTTCCTGACGGCCCACGTCAACGAGCGCATGCCGTGCGTTGCGGCGACAGCACGACACCCGTCGGCCATTGGTGCGCAGGCGTCAGCACGACTGCGGACAGGCCCGCGGCGTCGAGAGCGTCGACCCGGACACCCTGGTCGTCCACCGGGACGGGGACCCGTTCGACACCCGCCCAACCGGCGGCGATCTCGCTGGTCTCGTCGTACCCGGGATCCTCGAAGCCGACCCGCTGCACGCCACGCGCGGCCAGTGCGGAGAGCGCGAGGTTGAGCCCCTGGGCGAAGCCCGAGCACACGACGATCCGGCCGGGGTCGGCGGCTGCGCCACGTACCCTGCCGAGGTAGCTGGCGAGGACGGTCCGCAACTCCTCGTTGCCGCTCGGGTCGCCGTAGCCGAACGATGCGGTCGGCGCTTCCCGGCAGGTCTCGCGGACCGCCCACGCCCAGTCTGCGCGGGGGAAGCTGGCCAATCTGGCACCGCCGGCAGGAAGTCGACAGCGAGCCGCCGCTCGGGCTCGGACGTGGGTCGGATCGGAACCTGGCGCGGGGAGCCTGCGCCGTCGAGGCCACCCGGGTCGCGGAGCCGGGTCGCGCGACGAGGTAGCCCTCGGCCTGCAGCTGGTCGAAGCAGTCCACGACGAGACCGCGCGAGACGCCCAGAGCGCTGGCCAGCTCGCGCGTGGAGGGAAGTCGCTCGCCGGCGCGCAGCCGTCCGGTGCGGATCGCGTCGCGGAGTCCGCGCTCGAGTTGGCTTCGCAGGCCTTCGGAGAGGTTCCGGTCAAGCGGAACCAGCAGTTCGGGACTCAAACCGGTCCACTCCACGGCCACGAAACTGGACCTTACCGTAGGCCACTGCTGCGGCGAGGGTTGTCACATGACCACGTTGACGATGACCCCGAGCAGCCCCATCCAGTCTGATCGCACCGCGGCCGCGCCTGCTCACCGGCCCGGTCGTCCGCCTCCTCCTCGCCGACTTCGCCGCGATGAGCAGCTTCTACCTGCTGCTGTCGGTCGTCCCGCTCTGGTCGACGGAGCGTGGCATCGGCGGCTTCGGGGCCGGCCTCTCGACGGCAGTGCTGATGTTCGCCGCAGTGGCCGCCGAGCTGGGCACGCCTCGCCTGGCCGCGAGGATCGGCTACCGCCGGCTCCTGATGGCCGGGCTGGTCCTGCTCGGAGCACCGGCACTGCTGCTGCCGATGGCGTCGGGGCTCGTGCCGTTGATGGGCGTGTGTGTGGTCCGCGGCTTCGGCTTCGCGATCGTGGTGGTCACCGTCGGTGCGCTGATGGCCGAGACGATCCCGGCCGAACGGCGGGGCGAGGGGCTCGGCGTGATGGGCGTCGTGACGATGCTCCCGGCCGTCGTCGCCCTGCCGCTCGGCGTCTGGCTGGTCTCGGCCGTCGGGTACTCCTGGGTGTTCGTCGCCGGCGCGCTCGTCTCGCTGGTCGCGGTCCCGCTGCTGTGCGGGCTCCCCGACGATGCTTCCGAGGCCGCCGATTCCGAGGGGATCGTGGCCGGCCTCCGAAACCCTGCCTTGTCCCTGCCGATGTTGCTCTTCGCCGTCACCGCGGTCGCCTCCGGGGTCGTCGTGGCGTTCCTTCCCGGCGCAGTTGCGGACGGCAATGTGGTGGTCGTCGGGCTCTTCCTGCAGGCGGCGACAGCCACCCTGGCTCGCTGGTTGGCCGGGCGCCACGCCGATCGGCACGGGGCGGGCCGCCTGCTGCTCCCGTCGGTGCTGATCACCGCGGCCGGCCTGGCCTTGGCCGCATTCACCGGCAGCACGATCGCGGTGCTGGTCGGCATGGCGGTCTTCGGAGTCGGCTTCGGCGCAGCGCAGTCGGCGACCCTGAACGCGATGCTGGAGCGGGTGCCGCGCGCCGAGTACGGAGCCGTCAGCGCTGCCTGGAACGTTGCCTACGACCTCGGCTGGGGTGTTGGCGCGGCCGGCATCGGTGTGGTCGTCGCGTCGGCCGGACACTCCGCAGCCTTCGCGATGACCGCGGCCCTGGTCTGCGCAGCTATCCCGCTGGCACGTCGGTCTGCCGGCCACGCGTCCTGATCGGAGGCGGAAGCGACCTCAGTCCAGCTCCGCGAGGCGGCGGCTCAGCCAGGTGCGCTCGGCCTCGTTGTCGGTCAGCTCGATGGCCCGCCGGTAGGCCGCGCGCGCGTCGTCGTACCTCTCGAGCCTGCGGAGCAGGTCCGCTCGGGTCGCGTGCCAGGGGTGGTACGACGCGAGGTCGAGCCCGTCCACGATGGCCAGCGCCACCTGGGGACCGTCGAGCTCGGCCACCGCGACCGCGCGGTTGAGGGCCACGATAGGCGTGGGGGAGACCCACATCAGCTGGTCGTAGAGCGCGACGATCTGGGACCAGTCCGTCATCGAGGCGTCGAGCGCATCGGTGTGGACGGCGTTGATCGCCGCCTGGAGCTGATAGGGCCCGGGACGGTTGATGGCCAGGCATCGACGGACGAGGGCGTGGCCCTCGTCGATGAGCTCGGCGTCCCACAGCGAGCGGTCCTGGTCAGGCAGGGTCACCAGGCTGCCGTCGGCGACCCGGGCCGTACGACGGGCCTCCAGCAACAGCATCAACGCCAACAGGCCGTCGACCTCGGGGGGCGACCCGATCTCGACACTGACGTCCTGAAGCTGGCGGGTGAGCCGGACGGCCTCCTCGCACAGCTCGCCCCGGATCGGCTCCTCGGCTCCGGAGGACAGGTAGCCCTCGTTGAAGATCAGGTAGAGCACCGCCAGCACCGCGTCGAGGCGGGCGGCCAGATCGTCGGGTCGCGGGACCCGGTAGGGGATGTGGGCCTGCTTGATCTTGGACTTGGCCCGGGTGATCCGCTGGGCCATGGTCGTCTCGGGGACCAGGAACGCCTGCGCGATCTCGGCGACCGTCAGGCCACCGAGCAGGCGCAGGGTCAGCGCCACGCGGGCCGGCGCGGCGAGAGCCGGGTGGCAGCAGGTGAAGATCAGCCTCAGGCGGTCGTCCTCGACCGGTCCCGTCGGCTCAGGTGGGGTGTCGTCGGTGAGCATGGCGGCCTCGGCGTACTTGCTGTCCCTCAGCTTCTCCCGGCGGATCCGGTCGATCGCCTTGTTGCCGGCCACCTTGGTGAGCCAGGCAGCCGGGTTGGGCGGTAACCCGTCGACCGGCCATTTCTCCAGGGCCGCGACGAGTGCCTCCGACAGGGCGTCCTCGGCGACGTCAAGGTCGCCGAAGCGACGGATCAGGCCGGCGACGACCCGGCCGTGCTCGGCGCGGACGACCGTCTCGATCTGGCTGGAGATCTGTTGTGCCGGTGTCCGCGCCGGGCTCGGCTGGATTGGGGACTGCAGGCATGCAGGTCAGGCGGGCTCGGCCTGGAAGGGACGCACCTCGACCGGGCCGGCACATGCGGCGGAACCCCGCTTGGCCCAGTCGAGCGCCTCGTCGAGGTCGGCCGCCTCGATGACCCAGAAGCCACCGAGGTACTCCTTGGACTCCGCGAACGGGCCGTCGGTCACCACCGGTTCGGTTCCGGTCGCGTCGACGAGCGTGGCACTCGTGATCGGTTCCAGGCCGCCGGCGAAGACCCAGGCTCCAGCGTCCCGGACCTCCTGGTTGAACGCGTCGACGGCCGCATAGATCTTGGGCAGTTCCTCCTCGGACGGCTGCGGGCCGTCCTGTGACGTCGTGGACGGAAAGCATGTATTGGGACATCTCGTTCCTCCTGTTGTGGGGGCGGTCTGGTGTCAGGCGCCCATCTTGCTCTGTCACCCGCTCCACGAACGGCAGGGGGCGGATACGACAGCCCTGGCCCGAATTTTCGTTCGCCAGCGCGGCCGGGAGTTGAGAGGATCGGGACATGCCCGTCCTGCAGTCCGTCAACGTCGGCCAACCAAAGCCGCGGGAGTGGGCCGAGATCGGGCAGTCGTCGATCGAGAAGCGTGCGGTCATCGGACCAGTGCGGGTGCGCCACCCTGGGCGTCGAGGGCGACCAGGTGTCGGACACCGTGCACCACGGCGGGCCCGACCAGGCTGTCTATGCGTTCGCCCGCGAGGATCTCGACTACTGGGCGCAGGAGCTTGGCCGCGACATCCGCGACGGGCAGTTCGGCGAGAACCTCACCACCGTGGGCATCGACGTCAACGAGGCCGAGGTGGGGGAGCGGTGGCGGATCGGCACCGCGGTGTTCGAGATCGCCTCGGTGCGGATCCCGTGCAACGACTTCAAGAACTGGATGGGCGCGTCCGGGTACGAGATGCGCGGCGTGGGTGAAGCGGTTCACGGCACCGGGGCGGCCCGGGCCCTATCTCCGCGTCCTCGAGGAAGGCACGATCGCGGCTGGTGACGAGCTGGTCGTCGTCCACCGCCCGGGACACGGCGTCAGCGTCAGCACGATGTTCCGGGCCCTGACCACTGACCGCGACCTGCTCCCCGAGCTGCTCCGCGTGGACGGCTTGGTGCCCGAGGCCCGGGTCCGGGCCGAGAAGTACGTCGCGGCCCAGGCCTGAGTCACGAGGGAGTGGTGTCGGCCACGCAGGCCAGGTAGAGGGCGAGCCAGCGGCGTCGGTCCGAGGTCGGCCACCCCGTCCTGGTCGCAATGCGTCCGAGCCGGTAGACCAGCGTGTTGCGGTGGACGTTGAGCACCGACGCGGCGTCGACCAGGACGAAGCCACTCTCGACCCAGGCCTGGACCGTGGTCCGCGTCGTGGGCCAGTCGCCCATCGACCGCAGGGACCCGATGATCTCCTCGGCCACGCGTGACCTCGTGCTGCTGGGCACCGCTGCGATCATCTGCTCCACCCGGAGGTCGTCGATGTCGCACAGCGTCCGCTGGTCGGTCGCACCCCCGAGCTGGAGCGCGGTCCTGGCCTCGGCGTACGACGAGGCGATGGCAGCCACGCTCCGGGCCACCCCGCCGATCCCGATCCGAGACCGGCCGCCCAGCTGCTCGCCGATCCGCTCGGCAAGCTCGTCGAGGACGGCGCGGCCCGGCATCTCGGCGTCGTCGTAGTGGCGACGCAGGACGGCGTGGGTCGTCGACGACAGCGAGCACGTGATGTCCTGAGGGTTGTGGAACGCCTCGCGGACGAGGCGCAGCGGCGACCACGAGGTGGAGCTCGCCGGATCGCCGCCTGATCCGGTCACCTCGACGACGATCGCCTGTCTCGGCAGGGTGAGGTCGAAGCCGAAGTCCTGGGCCCGCGTGGTCAGGTCCGGCAGGCTGTCCGGATCGTAGTTGAGCAGGTCGCGCAGCAGGTTCTCGAGGACCCGTTCACGCGTCATCCGCGACCGGAGCAGAACCGCCTCGTCGAGGAGGATCTCGGTCTGACGCTTGACGACCTGTCCGAACCGGCGGACCCGGGCGGGGGTGCCGGTGATGCCGACGGTGCCGACGCCGACGCCGTCGTGGACGATCGGCAGGGTCAGGCCGGGTCGCACGCCGATCAGCAGCCGCGCCTGGGCCGCGCTGTGGGTCCTCGACCGCTGGCTCCTGATGACCTCGATCGAGGCTTCGTGGAAGCTGCCGACCCGCGACTTGTCGCCGCTGCCGATCACGACGCCGTCCGCGTCGGTGATGATCACGTTCAGGCCGATGATCGCGCTCGTCTCCCCGGCGATCTCCTGGGCCAGCGCTGGGCTGAGGGCCGTCGAGGCACCGAGCGTGCGAGGGGTGTCCATGGATGAACCGTACTAAAACTCTGGTCGGAATTCGGGCTTGTTTCATACGAAATACACGATGTTCCGGCCTTCGTCCGCGACCTAGGCTCTCGCACAAATCTCCGACGAAAAGGTGCCTCGATGACCTCCAACTCCCGAGTCCGACGGGCTGGAGCCGGCCTCCTCGCCGGCGCCTGTGTGCTTGCCCTGACTTCCTGCGGTGACGATGCCACGGGCTCCGCCGCCGGCCTGGACACGATCCAGCCTGGCCAGCTGCGAGTAGCGGTTCAGGCGTATGCGCCGTACACGTCCGTCGAGGCCGGAAAGCTGACCGGCCTGGACAGCGACATCCTGACGAAGGCTGCCGAGAACCTCGATCTGAAGATCACGCCCCAGCTGACCGACTTCAACGGCATGCTCGGCGGCGTCCAGTCGCATCGTGTCGACGTCTCGATCGGCGGGATCGCCTGGTCTGAGGAGCGCCAGAAGGAGGGCCTGTTCACGGACCCGGCGTACTACTCGCCGCCGGCGATGGCGGTCCATGGCGACCAGAAGGTCTCGACCCTGGCGGACCTGGAGGGCCTGGACCTCGGCACGGTCACCGGCTACGTGTGGGTGAAGTCGATCGGGGCGATCCCCGGCGCGAAGCTGCACACCTACCCGGACGCCGTCGGTGTCCTGAACGACCTGGACTCCGGACGGATCGATGTCGGTTTCCTCGACCCGCTGATCATCATCGACGCCTTGGAGAAGCGTCCCGACTTCGACTTCACGACGCAGTACCTCACGCCGCCGACGGCCGAAGAGATCAAGGCCTCACCGGACCTCGAGTACCTCGCGCCGTACCAGGTGAGCTTCTACGTGGCGAGCGAGGCACCCAAGCTCGAGGCGGCCCTTTCCAAGGAGATCGACAAGATGTACGAGAACGGTGAGCTGGCCGACCTGATCACCGAGTACGGCGGCGAACCGGACCAGTTCCTGAAGCCGACGCCGGAGATGTCCACCTCGCGCCAGGGCGTCGACCGCCCGGCCGACTGGAAGGCGCCGGAGTCGGCATCATGAAGGTCCAGTGGGGTGACTACTATTCGGACCTGTTCTCTGCGCTGCTGAAGACGATGGAGTACACCGTCCTCGGGTTCGTCGGCGCTGTCCTGCTCGGCCTCGCGGTGGCCCTGATGCGCCGGAGTCCCCAGCGGATCCTGCGGATCCCGGCCGCGATCTACACCGAGCTGTTCAAGAACGTCCCGTTGCTGGCCATCATCTTCATCATCTACTTCGGGCTCTCGTCTTCGGGGGTCATCCTCTCCACCATGACCGCGGGCACGCTCAGTCTGGTGGTCTTCTACGCCGCGTATCTGTCGGAGATCTTCCGGGCCGGCCTCAACGGCGTGCACGCAGGACAGCAAGAGGGCGCCCAAGCGTTGGGGATGAGCAGGATGCGCTGCTTCCTGCAGGTCATCATGCCCCAGGCACTGCGCCTTGCCCTTCCGGGAACCGGGACCATGCTGGTCGACCTGCTGAAGTCCACCTCGCTGCTCGTGACGATCGCCGCCGCCGAGCTGATGAGTCAGGCGCAGCTGATCGCGTCGACGACGTTCCGGGCCATGGAGGTCTATCTCGTGATTGCCGTCATCTACTTCGCCATGTGCTACCCGCTGTCCCAGCTGCTCCTGCTGCTCGAACGCAAGGTGGCTGCCGGAACACCGATGTCGCCGGGGCGTCGTCGCCGGGTCGCCAAGACCAAGGCCCTGCTCGAGGCGGGAGGTCCTGGCATGAACGCGCTCATCGAGATTCGCGAGCTGAGCAAGTCGTTCGGCCCGGCCACCGTCCTCCACTCGGTCGACCTCGAGGTGCAGTCAGGCCAGATCCTGACCATCCTCGGCCAGAGCGGCGGCGGCAAGAGCACGTTGCTGCGCTGCATCAACCTGCTCGAGATCCCGAGCGGAGGCAACATCACCATCGCCTCACAGCCCGTCGTCGAGGACGGCCGGGTGGTCGTCCGGGACCTGGCCCGCCTGCGCCAGAAGGTGGGGATGGTCTTCCAGAGGTTCAACCTCTTCCCGCACCTGACCGCCGTCGAGAACGTGATCCTCGCGCAGACCAAGGCCGCGGGCATCTCGGAGGACGAGGCGATCGAGACCGCCGTGCGGCTGATCCGGCGGGTGGGGCTGGCGCACCGCGCGCTGGCGTTCCCCGACCAGATGTCGGGTGGCGAGCAGCAGCGGGTCGCGATCGCCCGGGCCCTCGCGCTCAACCCGACCGCTCTGCTGTTCGACGAGCCGACGTCGGCCCTCGACCCCGAGTCCACGCGTGAGGTCCTGACCGTGATGCGTGAGCTCGCCGAGGGCGGGATGACGATGGTGATCGTCACCCACGAGGTGCCGTTCGCCAAGCAGATCTCCGACCAGGTGGCCTTCGTCGACGCCGGCTACATCGTCGAGCAGGGACCCGCCCGACCAGGTCATCGGTGACCCTCAGGAGAAGCGCACCCGAGCGTTCCTGAGCCACTCCGCAGCGGGGTGACCCATGGCCTCGGGGACAACCGTCGTCATTGGCGGCGGGATCATCGGCCTTGCCTGCGCCTACGAGCTCGCGTCGGCCGGCCACCACGTGCAGGTGGTGGACCGGGCCAGTGTCGGGAAGGGCTCATCGTCGGGAAACGCCGGCTGGGTCACGATGAGCCACTGCTATCCGGTGCCGTCGCCGGGCTCGGTCCGGGCGGCGCTGCGGTCCGCGGGTCGCGCCGACGCGCCGCTCTACGTCCGCCCGTCGGTGTCGCCTCGACTCCTGCGCTGGCTCTACGAGTTCCAGAAGTACTGCCGGCCGGCGGCCTTCGCCCGGGGAGCCTCGGCGTTGTCCGCGCTCGCGGAGCCGACCGAGAAGCTCTTCGACAACTGGCGGGGGGACGGAGTCGACACGACCCTCACTCGGCCGGGGCTGGTGCACGCCTTCCTCGACGAACGCGAGGCCGAGCGGACCCTGGCCCTCCAACGATCGTTGGCGAACGGTCTCTACCGGGTTCCCGACGCACCGTTGGCGGGTACGGCGATCCAGCGGCTCGAACCCTCGCTGAGCGACCGCGTCCGCGCCGCCTACGTGATCGAGGACGAGGGACTCGTCAACCCTTCGCAGCTCATCTCGTCCCTGGTGGCCCGGCTGTCGTCGCTGGGCGTCGGCATCAGCCAACGGTCCGATGCCTCGGAGTTCCGGGTCGAGAACGGGCGCGTCCGGGCGGTTGCGGTCAACGGCGATCGCATCGACTGCGACAACGTCGTGATCGCCGCTGGGACCTGGTCGGCCGACGTGCTCGCGAAGCTGGGAGTGCGCCTGCGCCTGCAGGCAGGCAAGGGATACAGCTTCGCCGTCGACCTCGCCGTACCTCCGACGCACCCGCTGTACCTCGGCGAGAAGCACGTCGCCGTCTCACCCATCGCCGGGTCGACCCGGATCTCGGGAACGATGGAGTTCTCGGGCAACAACCGACGGCTCGACTGGCGGCGGATCCAGGCGATCGCGCACGGGAGCCGCGAGTACCTCGGCCCGTGGTTCGACACCAGCGACGACCTGATGGGACTCATCGAGAGCCCCTGGGTCGGTGGACGCCCGATGCTCCCGGACGGTCTCCCGCTGATCGACCGGCTCCCCGACATCGCCAACGCCTACGTGGCGACCGGGCACGGCATGTTGGGGGTGACGCTCGCGCCGACCACGGCGTCGGCGCTCGGCGAGTTCATCGACACCGGTCAGCGCCCGGCGGTCCTGGCCCCGTTCGGTTTTGCCCGAGCCTGACTCGGGGCTGAGCTCGACCGGGGCCGGGACCTGGCGGCGTCACAGCGCTCGCTGATCCACCAGCTCGAGCACCTGGGGCTCGTTGTGGGTGACCAGCTGTTCCTTCGACTGCGGTGTCGCCCAGATCTTGGCCAGCACCTCGCGGAAGCTGCGTTGCGTCGTCGGCCGTGTCGAAGTCGAGGTCGACGACGATCTGGTTGGGGTCGTCGTGGTGACGGCTGATCCGGTAGCCGCGGACGTTCTGCTCCTTGCGCATCCGGTCGAACTTGTCGAACACCGACTTCCACGTGGGGTAGTCGCGGACGGTGTTCTCGATGTGCAGCGTGGCCATGATGGGCTCCTTCTTCTGGTTGGTGCACCCAGCATCCGGCCCCGGGTCACCCCTGCCCATCCCCGATCCTGGGGGTCTTCGCGCCGACCGCCTCGAGCTGCTGTTTGAGCAGCGCCAGGCTCGGCTGGACCTCTTTGCGAGCCCCCTGGCTGGCGAGCAGCCGAATCACCTTGCCGATGCCGTGCCCTTCGAACCAGATGCTGTAGCTGACGTGCGTGCCGGCGCCCGCGCTGCTGGGAGCGAGGGCCACGGTGACGTGTGCCCGGACGGGGCCGTCGATGCCTTGGATGCTCCAACGCCGGCCCGGCTCACACTCCGTGACCTCCCAACGGAAGGTTCGCCTGCCGCCCGGAACCCGCCGGACCTCGTGCCCTTGCGTGCCCACCGCCGGAACTCCGGGTGACTCGAAAGCAGCATCGTCGACCGTTGGCTGCCAGTCCGGCAGCCGTGCTGGGTCGGACACATAGTCGAAGACCTCCTGCGGGGAGCGGGCGATGTCGGTGCTGGCTTCGATGACCTTGGACATGACTTCCACCTTTGTTCACGGCCCGGGGTGTCGGGTCCCGGCTAACGATATTGATGCCAGTATCATTCTCCTCAATGTCTGGAAAACACAAGACGCAAATACGACTCGCAGCTGCGGCGGACGCGGGCGGCCCAGACTCGCGTGCGCATCGTCGAGGCGGCAGGGCGGCTGTTCGTCGAGCGTGGGTACGCCGGGGCAACCATCCCTGCGATCGCCGCTGAGGCGGGTGTTGCCGTGGAGACCGTCTACCGCTCGGCTAGCGGGAAGGCCGGGCTGCTCGGCGACGCCGTGCGGGCCGCCGTGGCCGGTGGCGCCGAACGGACCGACGTTCCGGTGATCGAGCGCCCAGCCATCCGGCGGATCATCGACGAGCCGGACCCGGTGCGGCAGCTGCAGCTGTATGCGGCCACCCAGCCGGGGATCTGGTCGCGGGTCGGTCCCCTGCTGCGGGTGCTCGACGCGGCCTCGAACAGCGACAGCTCGCTGATCGAGCTGCGTGAGCGGATGGCGGCGGAGCGGCGGCACGGCCTACGCACTGGGCTCGGGGGGTTGCTCGAACAGCGCGGTGTGCTGCGCCCCGGGCTGACTGCCGCGCGCGCGGGCGACATCATTTACACCGTGTGCGGCCAGGCCAACTACGAGGCGCTCGTGACCCAGTGCGGCTGGACCAAGCGGGAGTACCAGGGCTGGTTGGCTGACACGCTGGTGGCCGCACTGCTGCCAAGGTGATGGCTACCCTGAGCGGGTGCCAGCCAGCGACCGGATCGAGCGCCTCTGCGGCTCCGGCCTGGCGGCCAAGCCCCTGCGGGAGCGGCTGCTGGCCGAGATCCGTCGAGACGTCCCCTTCGACGCGCACGTCTGGCTGCTTGACCGATCCGGTCACCAGGGTCGGCACGTCGCCGCTGGCGGCCGTCCCCGCGCTGCCGTGGCCGCGGCTGCCCGAGCTCGGCCGACTCCGCTACCTCACCCGCCTCAACCGGTGGACCGACCTGATGGATGCCGGTACGCCGGTGTCGCTGCTCGCCGAGGCGACCGGAGGCGACCTCTCCGAGTCGCGGTTGTGGCGGGAGGCCCTGCGGGACCTCGGCGTGGTCGACGTGGCGTCGATCGCCTTCTGGGACAGGTTCGGTTGTTGGGCCTGGCTGGACCTGTGGCGGTGCGCTCCGTCCGGGTGCTTCGTGCCCGCAGACGGCGACTTCCTCGCCGCCCAGGTCCGGACGATCACCACGCGGACTGCGGCTGGCCCAGGCCCGGACCTTCGTGGATGCGAGCCCGCCCGTGGACATCGGCGGGCCAGCCGTGCTCGTGCTGGCGCCCGACCTGCAGGTGCGGCACCAGACCTCGGGAGCGGTCGAGACGCTCTACCGGCTCAACCCGCCGGACGACCCGATCCCGACGATCCCGGCCGCGGCGTACCACGTGGCGGCCGCCTTGGTCGCCTTCGAGCAAGGCGTGCCCGTCGGCCCGCCGTGGTCGCGCATGCACATCGGGGCCGGTCGCTGGCTCACCTGCCGGGCGGACCGGATGACCGCTGAGGTGAGCGGGGACGGTGCCGGTGAGGCGGACATCGCGGTGACCTTCGAGCCGACCACGCCCACGGACCGGCTGGAGGTGTTCGGCCTGGCGCACGGTCTGAGCGTCCGGGAGCGGGAGGTGCTGGGACTCCTGGCCACGGGTCTCGACTCGCGCGAGCTGGCCGCCAGGCTGGTGCTCTCCGAGCACACGGTCAACGACCACGTGAAGGCGGTGCTGGCGAAGACGTCGACTCGAACCCGCCAGGCGCTGCTCTCCCGCGCGGTCGGCACCGCCTAGTGCCGCAACCGGGACAAGCGCTGCAAACCCGAGGAAAATAAGGGTTGATTCGATTCCGGATGGGTGGTTCGCCTACCGGAAAGTAGCCTCGTGATCTAGGTTACAGGCGTCACATTCTTCGGTGAGAGCGCAGGAGACACATGCCGATCAATCAGGACGCGTCCTTCGTCGAGAGGATGCCGCGCAACGTCGCCGTGCAGTTCCTCGACCGGGTGAAGCAGAGCCCCGACCGGGAGGCCTACCGGTTCCCGAAGGGTGATGTGTGGGAGAGCCGCACGTGGAAGCAGACCGGCGACGAGGTCAGCCGGATCGCTGCGGGCCTGCTGGCGCTGGGGATCCAGCTCGAGCAGCGGGTCGGCATCGCCTCAGCCACCCGCTACGAGTGGATCGTCGCCGACCTCGCGGTGATGTGTGCGGGCGCGGCCACCACGACGGTCTACCCCTCCACCAACGCCGAGGACACGGCGTACATCGTCAGCGACTCGGAGTGCCGGATCGTCTTCGCCGAGGACGACGTCCAGGTCGAGAAGCTGGTCGCGAACAGGGATGCACTGCCCCACCTCGGCAAGGTCGTCAACTTCGACGGCAAGACCGACGGCGACTGGGTGATCGGTCTCGACGACCTCGCGAAGCTGGGCGACGCCTACCTCGCCGAGCACCCGTCCGCCGTGACGGACAAGGCGGAAGCCATCGAGCCGGACCAGCTCGCAACGCTGATCTACACGTCCGGGACCACCGGCAAGCCCAAGGGTGTCCGCCTGCGGCACAGGTCGTGGGTCTACCAGGGCGAGGTCATCAAGTCCCAGGACATCTTGAGCGAGGACGACCTTCAGTTCCTGTGGCTGCCCATGGCTCACTCCTTCGGCAAGGTGTTGCTGTGCTCCCAGCTCGGCGTCGGTTTCCCAACCGCAGTCGACGGACGGGTCGACAAGATCATCGAGAACCTCGCCATCGTGAAGCCGACCTTCATGGGTGCCGCCCCGCGCATCTTCGAGAAGGCGCACGGACGCATCGTGACGATGCAGGCGGCCGAGGGCGGCGCCAAGGAGAAGATCTTCAAGCAGGCGTTCGCGGTCGGCCTCAAGGTCGACAAGCTCAAGCGCGAGGGCAAGTCGGTCCCGCTGCCGCTCAAGGTGCAGCACGGGCTCTTCGACAAGCTCGTGTTCAGCAAGATCCGCGACCGCTTCGGTGGCCGGGTCCGGTTCTTCATCTCCGGGGCCGCGGCGCTGAACAGCGAAGTGGCCGAGTGGTTCCACGCGGCCGGCATCAATATCCTCGAGGGCTACGGCCTCACCGAGACGTCGGCCGGCTCGTTCGTCAACCGCCCGGACAACTACAAGTTCGGCACGGTCGGTCTCGTCCTCACCGGCACCGAGGCGAAGATCGCCGAGGACGGCGAGGTGATGATCAAGGGTCCGGGCATCATGGACGGGCTACCACAACCTCCCCGACCAGACGGCCGAGGCGCTCACCGAGGACGGCTGGCTGCACACCGGCGACATCGGCGAGATCGACGACGACGGCTTCCTCAAGATCACCGACCGCAAGAAGGACCTGTTCAAGACCTCCGGCGGCAAGTACATCGCGCCGTCGGCGATCGAGTCCCAGTTCAAGGCGATCTGCCCCTATGCCAGCCAGTTCCTGGTCGTCGGTGCCGAGCGCAACTACTGCGTCGCGCTGCTCACGCTCGACCCCGACCAGATGACCGACTGGGCCGCCCAGAACAACATGGAGGGCGCGTCGTACTCCGAGGTCGTGCAGACCCCGGCCGTCGCGGCGATGGTCTCGAAGTACGTCGACGAGCTCAACGGCCGACTCAACCGGTGGGAGACGATCAAGAAGCACGTGATCCTCGACCACGACCTCACCGTCGAGTCGGGCGAGCTGACCCCGTCGATGAAGGTCAAGCGGAAGGTCGTCGAGGAGAACAACTCGGGCACGATCAAGTCGCTCTACTCCTGAGCCGCTAGTCTCTCCTGGAGCTCTGCCGCCGGGCACAGGGACAGCACAGGAGACGCACAGGGCAAGACGCTCGAATGGGTGTCGACGGGAAGCCGTCGACACCCATTCTGCGATTCCGGAGGCATTGATGACGCGATCACCACCACGACGACGAGCTGCACGACCACGACAAGGGACTGAGCGAGGACCTCCCGAGGATCGCGGCCCGCGGCTACGCCCGCCGCGGCATGCTCGGGCTCCTCGGCGGCATCGGGGTGGCGGCCGTGGCCGGCTGCGCGTTCGGCGACAGCTCCAAGGCCTCCAGCAGCGCCGCCGCGGGGCCGGGTGGCCGACGCTCCCGACGGACAGGGTCCCGGTGGCGGCGCGCCGCCGGACGCGGCCTCGTCCGTGACGGTCGCCGACGGCGAGATCCCCGAGGAGACCGCCGGCCCGTATCCGGGCGACGGATCCAACGGCGTCAACGTGCTGACCGAGAGCGGGATCGTGCGCCAGGACATCACGTCCTCCTTCGGTAGTGCCTCCGGGGTCGCAGAGGGCGTGCCGCTGACGATCAAGCTGAAGGTCTACGACACCAACGGCTCCGACGTCTCACCGCTCGCCGGTGCCGCCGTCTACCTGTGGCACTGCAACCGGGAGGGCGAGTACTCGATGTACTCCGAGGCCATCGCGGACGAGAACTACCTGCGCGGCGTACAAGAGACTGGCGACGACGGGTCGCTGTCCTTCACCAGCATCTTTCCCGCGGCGTACTCCGGCCGCTGGCCGCACATCCACTTCGAGGTCTACCCGTCGATCGACGAAGCCACCACCGCGAGCAACAAGCTCCGCACCTCCCAGATCGCGCTGCCCGAGGAGGCGTGCCTGGAGGTCTACGAGAACGCCGAGGGGTACGGCGCCAGCCTCACGAACGTCGCCCAGACCTCGCTCGCCAGCGACAACGTCTTCTCGGACGGCTACTCGCTGCAGCTGGCCACCGTCACCGGCTCGGTCGAGGACGGCTACGTGGCCACTCTCAACGTCCCGATCTGACGCCCTCTGCGACGATGGGGCGGTGCCATCCGCCCTGCCCTCCGGCGATCCCGTGCCGGCCGACGGCTCCCTTCCTGAGTCGGCGCTGGCAACCCTGGGGGAGCGGCCGTTCGGGGTCTACGTGCACGTGCCGTTCTGCTCGGTGCGGTGCGGCTACTGCGACTTCAACACCTACACGGCCGCCGAGCTGGGAGACGGACCGGGTGCGTCGCGGGCGACGTACGCCGAGGCCGCCATCACCGAGATCCGGCAGGCCCGCCAGGTGCTCGGCGACATCGACCTGCCGGTCGAGACCGTGTTCTTCGGTGGCGGAACCCCGACCCTGCTGAGCAGTGGCGATCTTGGTTCGGTGCTGGCGGCTGTCGCCGGCGAGTTCGGGCTGGCGGAGGGCGTCGAGGTCACGACCGAGGCCAACCCGGACAGCGTCTCGCTGTCGGATCTCGAGCGGCTGCGAACGTCCGGGTTCAACCGGATCTCGTTCGGGATGCAGTCCGCTGTGCCGCACGTGCTGGCCACCCTCGACCGCACCCACGACCCGCTGCGGGTCCCAGAGGTGGTGGCGTGGGCCCGGCAGGCCGGCTTCGAGCAGGTCAGTCTCGATCTGATCTACGGCACACCAGGCGAGAGTCTCGACGACTGGAAGGCGTCGCTGGCCGCCGCCCTCGCCTGCGCCCCCGACCACGTCAGCGCCTACTCGCTGATCGTCGAGGACGGCACCGCCCTGGCCCGTCGGGTACGGCGCGGCGAGGTCGCGATGCCCGACGACGACGATCTGGCTGACAAGTACCTGATCGCCGACCAGACGCTGAGCGGAAGCGGGCTGGCGTGGTACGAGGTGTCCAACTGGGCGACGTCGACCGAGCAGCAGTGTCGGCACAACCTGCTCTACTGGACCGGAGGCGACTGGTGGGGTGTCGGGCCGGGCGCGCACTCACATGTCGGTGGGGTCCGCTGGTGGAACGTCAAGCACCCGACGGCGTACGCCGAACGGCTGGGCGCGGGCCAGAGTCCTGCCCACGCCCGCGAGATCCTCGACGCGGAGGCCAGACGGACCGAGCGCGTGCTGCTGGAACTGCGCCTGGGCGACGGACTGGCCGTCGACGTCCTCGACCCGGCCGGAAATGCCGCAGTCCCCGGCCTCGTCGACCGGGGACTGCTGAGCGTTGTCGGTGACCGGCTGGTGCTGACGCCCGACGGCCGGCTGCTGGCCGACGCGGTCGTGCGCGACCTGTTGCCCTGACTGTTGCTCCTGACCTGGTGCCCTGACCTGTCAGCTGACCATGCGAATGGTCAGCGGGTAGCGGTAGTCCTCGCCGTTGCTGGCCTTGATGCTGCCGATGATCGTGAACACCAGCCACAGGACGCCGACCACCAGCATGAGGAGGAACCCGATCAGGACCAGGATCAGGATCGCGCGAGACGATCGCGTAGATGAGCATCGACAGCTGGAAGTTGAGCGACTCGACCGCCTGACGCCTGACGAACGCCGACTCGTTGCCCTTGGTGAGCATGACGATGAGCGGTCCGAGGAAGGCGAGGCCCACGAGGCGGCGACGAGCGCGCTCCAGTGGGCGGCGCCGCCCCAGAGCCGTTCCTGGTCGGGCGGCAGGGCTCCCGGAGCTCCGTATCGGGGGCGCCGAACTGCTGGGGAGGCTGCGGGGCGCCGTACTGCGGGGCGCCGTATGCGAGCTGCGCCGTACTGCGGCTGCTGCGGTTGGCCGTACTGCGGCGGGGGCGGCGGGGCGCCGTATTGGGGCGGCTGGTCGGCGGGGGGTTGCTGACCGTACGGCGGCTGGCCCTCTGGCTGCTGCGGCTTCTTTTCGAAGTCCGGCGTGCCTTGCGAGTCCGACATGGGTGTTCCCCGGCTTTCAGTCGTTGGTCACGAAGTCGATGAGTTCCTCAACTCTACCGAGAAGTGCGGGTTCGAGGTCCTGGTAGGAGCGCACCCGCGACAGGATCCGTTGCCAGGCTCGGGCGATGTCGGCCTGGTCGCGGTGCGGCCAGCCGAGCTGCTCGCAGATGCCCTTCTTCCACTCGATCGAGCGGGGTACGTCGGGCCAACGGGTCAGTCCGACCCGTTCGGGCTTCACAGCGGCCCAGACGTCGATGAACGGATGCCCCACGATCAGCACGTGCCTGCCGACCGGCGAGGCCGCCACCGACTTCGCGATCCGGCTCTCCTTCGAACCGCCGACGAGGTGGTCGACGAGGACGCCCACCTTGCGCTCCGGGCCGGGACCGAAGTCGCGCAGCTGCTCGGCCAGATCGTCGACGCCCTCGAGGTATTCCACGACCACGCCTTCGATCCGCAGGTCGTCGCCCCAGACCCGCTCGACGAGTTCGGCGTCGTGCCGTCCCTCGACGAAGATCCGGCTCGCCCGGGCGACCCGGGCCTTTGCATCGCGGACGGCGACCGACCCGGAGGCCGTCCGACTCGGCCTCGCCGGGGCGCGCCCGGTTGACCGGGGGAGTGAGGATCACCGGCTTGCCTTCGAGCAGGAAGCCGGGGCCGAGCGGGAAGGTACGCCGTTTCCCGCGCCGGTCCTCGAGGGTCACGGTGTGCAGGTCGCGGTCGACGGTGACGATCTCGCCGCACCAGTCGGTGGTGACCTCCTCGACGACCAGGCCGGGTCCCGCCTCCGTCTCGACGGCGCGGCCACGCTTGGGGACTCGCCAGTCGCCAGCCAGCGACATCGGTGCCGTAACGGTCAGAACTCACTCGTCCACGCTATCCGCCGACCCGGCTCGTGTTGACGCGCGAAACACGTCGACCCGGCTCTTGTTCACGCCGTCCGGTCAACACGTAAGCGTCGGCATCTGAGCGCGTCAGCTCGGCGCGAGCAGGTCCAGGCGGGGGAAATAGGTCCGGTACCGGCGGGCGTCGCGGGTCAGCAGCCGGTAGCCGGCCACGGCCGCGTGCGCACCGATGTAGAAGTCCGGCAGCGGGGCCGGCTCTCGCCCCACCGGACCGGCGATAGGCCAGGAAAGCCTTGCCTGCCAGGAACCCAGCCGGGTAGGGCAACGGCTCACGGACGAACGCGGCCTGAGGTAGCGCCTCATCGAGCTCCTCGATCCGGTCGAAGCCGACTGAGACCTCGGCGTACACGACGGGGTTGATCACCACAGGGCCCTGGTCGAACGCCTGCACCAGGGCCTCGCTCGACCAGCCCGCCCACGCGGGATCGTCGGTGAACACGTCGAGCAGCACGTTGGAATCAACCAGGGTCACTATCGACGGGGCGTCACTCACCACGCAGCAGGTCCATCAGCTCATCGGTGGACAGGTCGGTCCTCGCGCGACCGCGCATCCGGTTGACGATCCGCGCGCCGCGGGTCTGGCCGGCGCTGCGGTGCACGATCCGCAGCGTGGTCCCGTCCTCGACAACGTCGACCTCGTCACCCTCGACGAACCCGTGCCGATGCCGCAGGTCGGCGGGAATCGTCACCTGCCCCTTGCTGTTCAACTTCATCACCGCTCCTGACACGTATCGAACGTAGTACAGGATACCCGTTCGAGCGGATCGGCGGTTCTCAGAGCGTCGACAAGAGCCGGGTCAGCGCTTGATTGCGGAACAGTCGCGATATATCGTCAACCTATCGCGAAACAACGCGTTCAGGGGAGGCTCGTGATGACGGATCCGGACCGTCCAGAGGACATCTGGTCGAAGGTCACCGATTCCACGAACGAGGAGAGGGGCAGGCGAGATGGGACACGGCAGGAGCCAGAGCTGGGGGCAGGGCTGGATCGGCCCCGGCTGGAGCGGACACGGACCGGGCGGGCACGGCAGCAGACCCGGCCCGCCGCCCTGGGTGCAGGAGCTCGTGCGTAGCTTCGGCGGTCCGAACATGGGCGGACCGCGCGGCCCGAAGGTACGTCGCGGCGACGTCCGTACGGCGATCCTCGCCGTCCTCGCGCAGGAGCCGATGAACGGCTACCAGATCATCCAGCAGATCTCCGAACGCACCAACGGCGCCTGGAAGCCCAGCCCCGGATCGGTCTACCCGACCGTTCAGCAGCTCGAGGACGAAGAGCTGGTCGAGGGCCGGGAGGCCGACGGACGACGGGTCCTGGCGCTGACCGACGCGGGCCGGGCCTACGTCGACGAGCACCCCGACGAGCTCGCGGCGACCTGGCGTCCCTTCGAGGCGACCGAGACGGAAGCCGCCGCGGCAGCCGGCACCGGCGACCTGAAGCCGGTCATCGGCCAGGTGATGGGCGCCGTCTGGCAGATCATGGTGTCCGGGACCGCCCAGCAACGGGCCGAGGCCGCCGAGGTGCTCGGCGAGACCCGGCGACGGCTCTACGGACTGCTCGCGGAGGGGGAGCCGGAATGACCCACCACCGGATGCGGCACCAGATGCACGACGCCTGGCCGGCGCTGGGCTCGTGGCAGGTTCAGCTCACGAAGGGCAACGTGCGGATCGGGGACGCCGAGCGCGACGACGCGGCCCAGGCCCTCGGTGAGCACTTCGCAGTCGGTCGGCTCGACCGCGAGGAGTACGACGAGCGGATGGACGTCGTCCTCGCTGCCAGGACGTGGGGCGACCTGGCCCCCGTGTTCCGCGACCTGCCCAGCCCGACCGCCTCGCAGCCACGACCGATGTCCGCCGCCAGCGACGCGGTCGCTTCGGGGTCACTTCCGGCCGCCGTTCCTGCCCGTGCTGCTGATCCTGATCGGGGTCTCCGTGCTGGTCGGAAGCTGGTGGGTCTTCTGGATCGGGCTCGCCGGGTTCCTGATCGCGCGGAGGGCGGGCCGTCGCAGGCTCTACAACTCCGCCTACGACTACAACAGGGGAAGCTGGCGGCCGCCGCGGGGGAGCTGTTCGTAGCCGCACTGGACCGCCTTGCCCAGGGTCTTCTTCGGGAACGGCCAGTCGGCGGCATCCAGAGCCTCCGCCAGCGGGACACCTCGCGCGGCCAGATCGCGGATGGTTTCGGCGACCACACCGAGGTCGCCGCGCTGGTCGTGCACGAACTTGCGGTCCACGACCTTCCCGTGCCCCGGGACGACGGCCGAGTCCTCGGTCAGGAGGCTGAGGACCATGTCCATGCTGGTCGGCCACTCGAACGGATGGCAGTCGCCGCCGAAGAACGGGGACGCGGACTCCTCCACCAGATCCCCCGCGAGGAGTACGTCGACGTCCGGGACCCGAACCACCAGGTCACCGGCGGTGTGCCCGCGACCGGGGTGGATCAGCTCGATCTGCCGGTCCCCGAGATCGAGCACCCGGGCGGAGGAGAAGGTCTGGTCCGCGGAGACGATCCGGGTCTCGAGCACCTCGTCGCGGTGCGGGTCGTCGCCCTCGGCGTACCGGCGCTTGACGCGTTCGCCGGCGGACAGGGTGTGCTCGGCCGCCCACTCCTGGGCGTGGATCGGGATGGCGCCGTACTCGTCGCGGAGCACGGCGTTGCCGAACGTGTGGTCGAAGTGCTCGTGGGTGTTGATGACGGCCACCACGTCGCCCGCGCCGAGTCGTCGTACGTCGCCGACAACCTCGCGGGCCGCCCGATCCGAGGAGTGGGTGTCCACCATCACCAACCCGCGGTCCCCGCCGATCAGCGTCACGTTGACGTCGAGCCACTCGTAGCGCGCCACCCAGACTCTCGGCGCCACCTCCATGAAGTCAGCCATGTCAACACACCCTAGTAGGCTTGGCACTCCGTCCGGGGGAGTGCCAAAGCAGGAATTCGATGAAGGAGGGCATCTGGTGGTCGAGGACCGCAAGCTCGCCGTCCTGCGCGCCATCGTCGAGGACTACGTCGCAACCGAGGAGCCGGTCGGCTCCCGGGCGCTGGTCGAGCGTCACCAGCTCGGGGTCTCCCCGGCGACGGTGCGCAACGACATGGCCGCGCTGGAGGAGGAGGGGTTCATCACCCAGCCGCACACCAGTGCCGGACGGGTGCCCACCGACAAGGGTTACCGGCTGTTCGTCGACCGGTTGACGACGGTCAAGCCGATGAGTGCTGCCGAGAGGCGCGCGATCTCCACGTTCCTCGATGGCGCCATCGACCTCGACGACGTCGTGCAGCGGTCCGTGCGCCTGCTCGCCCAGATGACCCGCCAGGTGGCCGTGGTCCAGTACCCCACCCTGGCCCGCTCGACGGTGCGCCATGTCGAGCTCGTCGCCCTCGCACCCAACCGGCTGCTGATCGTGCTGATCCTGAGCTCGGGGCGCGTCGAGCAGCGACTTGTCGAGCTGGCCGAGCCGTTGTCCGACCAGGACCTGGCCGACCTCCGGTCGCTGGTCAACCGGGCGGCCACCGGTGAGCCCATCTCGACCGCCGCCGTCGCCCTGGCCGAGCTCGCCGCGACCGCGCCGCCGGAGCGCCACGTTGCCACCGCGAGCGTGACGGCGACCCTCGTCGACGCGATGTCCGACCACCGGTCCGACGAACGAGTCGCCGTCGGCGGGACCGCAAACCTGGCCCGCTTCGGCGAGGGCTTCGACGCCAGCATCCGGCCGATGCTCGAGGCGCTCGAGGAACACGTCGTACTCCTCAAGCTGCTGGGCGAGGCCAGCGTCGGAGGCACCGTCACCGTCACGATCGGACACGAGGGGCCTTACCAGGAACTGTCATCGACCAGCGTGGTCGCCACCGGCTACGGGCCGGGCGATGCGGCGCTGGCGACGCTCGGCGTGGTCGGACCGACCCGCATGGACTACCCGGGGACGATGGCGGCGGTGCGGGCAGTCGCCCGCTACGTCACCCGGATCCTCGACGAGGCATGAGAAAGAACATCACGTGAGTCAAGACCTTTACGAGCTGCTCGGGATCTCCCGCGACGCCGACGGTGACGCCATCAAGCGGGCCTACCGGAAGCTGGCCAGGCAGTTGCACCCGGACGTCAATCCCGACCCCGCGACCCAGGAGCGGTTCAAGGAGGTGTCGCACGCCTACGAGGTGCTCAGCGACCCGCACAAACGGCGTCAGTACGACCTCGGCGGCGACCCGTTCGCGGGAGCCGGCGCCGGCTTCGGTCAGGGTGCCGGGTTCTCCTTCACCGACATCATGGACGCGTTCTTCGGCGGCCAGGCCGGCGGCGCCGCCTCCGGTCGCGGGCCGAAGGCGCGGATGCGCCGCGGCCAGGATGCGCTGATCAGGTTGGACATCGAGCTGGCCGAGGCGGCGTTCGGCATCACCCGCGAGATCAAGGTCGACACGGCCGTCCGGTGCACCACCTGCAACGGTGCCGGCGCCGCCCCCGGCACCAAACCGATCGCCTGCGAGACCTGTCACGGCCACGGCGAGGTCGCGCACGTGCAGCGGTCGTTCCTCGGTGAGATCCGGACTCTGCGCCCGTGTGCCGCGTGCCGCGGCTTCGGCTCCGTCATCCCCGAGCCGTGCCGGGAGTGCTGCCGGCGAGGGCCGGGTGCGCTCTCGCCGCAACCTGACCGTGAAGATCCCCGCGGGCGTCGACACCGGCACCCGGGTCCAGCTGACCGATCAGGGCGAGGTCGGTCCGGGCGGCGGTCCGCCTGGTGACCTCTATGTGGAGATCAGGGTCGCGGAGCACCCGACCTTCGACCGACACGGCAGCGACCTGCACTGCACCATCTCGGTCCCGATGACGGCGGCTGCGCTGGGGACCGTACTCGTGATCCCCACGCTGGAGAGCGACGTGGAGAAGGGTGCTCGATCCGGGGTCGAGACCTCCTTCGAGCTCGAGATCAAGCCCGGCACCCAGTCCGGCACCCAGGAGGTGCTGCGTGGCCGCGGCGTACCCGGGCTGCGTGGTGTCGGCCGCGGTGACCTGATCGTCTCGGTCCTGGTGGAGACTCCGTCCCGGCTCGACGCGCGCCAGACCGAGTTGCTGCGCGAGCTCGCCGAACTGCGCGATGAGGAGACGCCGGAGGGCACCATCCGCGGCGGGAACAAGTCGGTGTTCAGCCGCATCCGCGACGCGTTCAACCCGCACTGACGATGTCGCTCCCGGTCCACGTGGTCCCGTCCCTGGACGACGTCGCGACCGGTTCGGTCGTCGAGGTCGACGGCGACGAGGCGCACCACGCGGTGGCGGTACGACGACTGCGGGTCGGCTCGGACGTCGTGCTCACCGACGGCCGTGGGTCGTCGGTGACGGGCCGGGTCCAGGAGACCGGCAAGTGGTTCTTCTCCGTGACCGTCACCTCCAAGGTCGTCGTCGAGCGGCCCAGCCGTCGGTGACCGTGATTCAGGCCATCCCGAAGGGCGACCGCGGGGAGCTCGCGGTGGAGGTCCTCACCGAGGTCGGAGCAGACGAGATCGTGCCGTGGGCGGCCGCCCGGTGCGTGGCGGTGTGGCGTGGAGACCGGGCGAGGCGTTCGCACGAGAAGTGGGTCGTCACCGCACGCGAGGCCGGGAAGCAGGCCCGCCGTGCCTGGTTCCCCGTGGTGCCCGAGATGGAGTCGACCGAGTCCGTTGTCCGCCGCCTCGCCGACGCCGACCTGGCCGTCGTACTCCATGAGGCGGCGGCGACGTCGCTGTCCTCGCTCGAGGTCCCGCCGACCGGCCGGATCGTGGTGGTGGTCGGGCCCGAGGGCGGGATCTCGCCCGAGGAGCTTGCCGCCTTCGAGGCCGCCGGAGTCCACCCCGTCCGACTCGGCTCCGAAGTCCTCCGCACCTCGACTGCTGGTGTCGCCGCCGTATCTGCCCTGCTCTCCCGAACCCCCCGCTGGTCCTGACCCGGGTGATCTTGCGACGACTCCGCGAGCTGGCAGTTGTGGCCCCGCGAGCTGGCAGTTGTGGCCTCACGAGCTGGCGGTTGTGGCCGCACGAGCTGGCAGTTGTGGCCCACGAACCGGCGATTGTGGCCACGCTGGGGCCAGAAGTGACGGCTCGCAGGGCCAGAGTGACGGCTCGCGGGGCCAGACTGACGACTCGCGGGGCCAAACTGCCGCTCGCGGGGCCGAGCTCGACGGCTCGTCGTAAGTTACGACGACTCGGCGAGGAGGGCCTCGACGCGGGACAGTTCGTCATCGAGGTCGGCACGTTCGGAGCGGGTGAACTTCCGGAACTCCTCGAGGATCACAGGTTTGCGGTCGACGAGCCGCCACAGTCCCTCGAGCATCCCGTCGACGAAGAGGGCGCCCGCGACGCCGCCGTTCTGCCCCATCCACCTCTTGCGTTTGACCGGGTCGGTCACCCGGTCGCGGCCCGCGTGGGACAGCCAGACGTTGTCGTAGGTGCCGAGCAGGCGAACCGGGGCCGGTGCATCCTCGATGATCTCGCCATCCGGTACGTCGTACAGCAGCTTGCCGGCGTCGTCGCGATGCTCGACCAGGTCCATGCCCTTGAGCACGGGCGCCATCCGCGGCACCCCGGACCAGGCCGTCACGTCGGCCGCGGCGGCCGGCCCATAGGCCCGCAGGTAGCGCAGCGCGATCTCCTGCGGGTCCGGCTCGATCAACGGCCGTTCGAGCCAGCGGTCGACGAGCTGGTACACCACCCCGCCCGACGCGCGCCACTGCCCGCGCGGGGGCAGCTGCGCCATCGGGAGGTTGACGCGGGCAAGGTGGGCCAGCGCGTTCGGCGGAACGTCCGGGAAATGCTCGGCGAGTGCCAGTCCGAGCTCCTTGACCGGCAGCGGACCGTCTTCGAGGACCTGGCGGACGGCCTCATTGACCTTGTCGGTGTCCAGGTGCAGCGCCTGCTTGGTGTTCTCGCTCGACCTTGCGTTCCCGGTCGCTGACCGCCTGGGTGAACTGCCGCAGGCGTCAGCGCGTCGTCGGGTGTGAGCATGTGGATGGTCCCGCGCATCACCACGAGCCGGACCAGCTCGCGGTTGCCGAGTGCGTCGCTGACCGGTCTCGGGTCGAAGTCACGGAGCCGGGCGTTCAGGGACAGGTACGGCGGCAGCGTCTCCTGTGCCTGCAGCCCGATCAGGTGCTCGATGAGGTCTATGGGCGGGAGCTCGGACCGTTCCAGCAGGTGCTGGCGATGGAGGAGCGTTCGGTTGAGAATGCGTGGGCTCAGCTGCACCCGCACAGCCTAGGATGCCGCCATGAGCGACATGCTGCGAGACGGGCTCCGCGAAGGCGGCGCGGACGGGCGGATCGAGCTCCACGGGGTCGACGTGATCGCCGAGTCGGAGCGCCACGGTGAACCCCGCAGTCTCTTCTGGCCCTGGTGCGCGGCCAACGTCGCCGTGCTGGCCGTGAGCTGGGGCGGCTACGTGCTCGGCATGGGCATCAACCTGGCCCAGGGCCTGCTGGTCACCCTCTTCGGCGTGATCGCCTCGTTCCTGCTGGTCGGGCTGGCGTCGCTGGCCGGTCAGAAGGGTAGCGCTCCGACGCTCGTCCTGTCCCGCGCCGTCGTTCGGCATCCGCGGCAACCTGCTGCCGGTGCTCGTGTCCTGGTGCCTGCTGATCGGCTGGGAGACCGCACTGTGCTCGCTGGCCGCCCTGGCCAGCCGGACCGTGTGCCGACAGGCTGTCCGACGGCTCCGGTCAGGTGGCGGCAGCGGTCGCGCTCGTGGTGGTGGCCGGCTGCGGCATCTACTTCGGTGTGCTGGCTTCGACGCGATCATGAAGGCCCAGCGGTGGCTCACCCTCGCGACGCTCGTGCTCACCGCTCGGCTACATCGCGCTCACGCTCGACGAGGTGCACCTGGGCGCGGCGTTCGACGCGCCCGCCGGCAGCACAACCGCCGGTGATCGGCGCGCTGGTGATGCTCGTGGCAGGGTTCGGGGTGGGCTGGATCAACTGCGCCGCCGACTACTCCCGCTACCTGCCACGCGACGCGTCCCGGTCCGGCATCGTCGGCTGGACGACGTTCGGCGGGGCGCTGCCGGTGTTGCTTCTCGTCGGCTACGGTCTGCTGCTCTGCGCCTCCGACGCGGACCTGATCGACGCGTTCTACGACGACCCGATCGGCGCGCTCACACCCTCGCTGCCGACCTGGTTCCTGCTGCCGTTCATCGCGGTCGCCATCCTCGGCCTGACCGCCGGCGTGATCATCGACATCTACTCGTCCGGGCTGACCCTGATCTCCAGCGGGATCCCGATCCAGCGCCCGGTCGCGGCCGCGCCTGGACGGCGTCCTGATGACGATCGGCGCGATCTACGTCGTCTGGTTCGCGCCGGACTTCCTCGGTCCCGTTCCAGGGCTTCCTCTACACGGTCGGCGTCCCGCTGGCGGCGTGGGGCGGCATCTTCATCGCCGACCTGCTCCTGCGTCGTGAGCGGTACGACGAGGTCAAGCTCTTCGACTCCTCGCTGGATGGGTACGGCGTGGCCAACCCGGTCGCCATCGTCATCATGCTGGTCGGAACCGTCGTCGGGTGGGGCTTGGTCACCAACTTCAGCCGCATCCTGGCTCGACTGGCAGGGCTACCTGCTCGGCCCGCTCGGCCTCGGAGGCAAGGACGGCGAGTGGGCGTTCGCCAACATCGGCGTGCTGGTCGCGCTCGCGCATCGGTTTCCTCGGCTACCTCGCGCTGTGCACACGGCAGGGTGCGCAGCAGGAGGCCGGGAGCCTCTCGAGCCGCTCACTCGATGACGATGGTCCTGGTGTCGGTGTCGGGCCCGTTGCCCTCCGCGCCGCCGGACGGGTCGTCGGTCATCGCCACGAACGTGTACGTCCCCGGAGCGAGGTCGGAGACGTCGACCTCCGTGGTCCACGGGTAGAGCTTGTCCATCCAGCCGTCCGCCGTGGTGAAGCCGGTCTTGACCGCTTCTCCGTTCTGGATGATCTGCCACTGGACGTTGGCCTCGAACGAGCTCGCGACGCCGGATGCCTCGAACGAGCCGGAAACCGTCGCACCCTCCTCCGGCGCGGTGACGCTCATGAACGACAGCACGTCACTCCACTTGCCCTCCGCGAGCGGCTCGGAGGTCGGTACGCCGAACACCTGGTCGATCGGGTTCTCCCCGAGGAAGAACTGCACCGGCGCGCGGGCCTGCACGGCCGCCTGAGCCGTGTAGATCAGCTGTTCCACGGCGATCTGGGCCTCGGCCTCCGACATCCCGGCCGGTCGGTCGTGCACCGACTCGTCGGCCAGGGTGATCTGGATCAGTCCGTCGCTGCCGACCCCGTCGAACGCGGTCGACTCCACGATCCCGGCCGGCCAGTCCGTGCGGTAGTCGGGGTCGAGGGGTTGGACCGATAGTCGCGTCGGCAAGCGCCGCATCCAGGGCCGTCGTACCCGTCGACTTGTGGAACTCGCGGTAGAGCCGCGGCCCGTGGGGTGTGTCGCCCACGTAGTAGACCGCGACCGTGAACGGCTTGGCGATCGGCCCACCAGTGCTGCCGGTCGGGTCCGGGTCGGGCGAGCCGGACCCGCTGGGGTCCTCGGTCGGCGTGACCGACGGGGTGTCCGCGAATCCAGGGTCGTCGGCCGACGGATCATCGTCGTTGTTGATGACGGCGAAGCCGCCGATCACTGCTGCGGTGGCGACCGCGGCGCCGAACGCGCCCCAGATCCAGGGCCGCTTCGAGGACAGGTCGGTGGGCATGTCGTGTCACCTTCGTTCGGGAGCGGATCGCTTCGAGGCCGTCGTTCGGGTCCACGTCGGCGACCGTCTGCTCGAGCAGTCGACGCAGGCGCTCCTCGTCATCAGGCAGGTCACCAGTTGGCCAGTGGTTCATGACACGTCCTCCATGAGCGGACCGAGAGAGAGCTTCAGGGCGGCGAGGCCGCGCGATGAGTGGCTCTTGACCGCGCCCCGGCTGATGCCGAGCGTCTCTGCGATGTCGGCCTCGGACAGGTCCAGGTAGTAGCGCAGCGCCACCACCTCGCGTTGACGATCCGGCAGGTGCCGCATCGCGTCGAGTACGGCGTCGCGCCGGGCATGCGCCAGCGCCCCGTCGTCGGCAGCAGCGGCGACACCCGGGACGGGTGCGTGCTTCGCCTCGACCTTGCGGTGGCGGAGCACCGAGCGGGAGCGGTTGACGACGGACTGGCGCAGGTAGGCCAGCGCCCGCTCCGGGTCCCGCAGGCGTGACCACCGGTCGTGCAGCGCCACGAACGAGTCCTGGACGACCTCTTCGGCGGTTCCGAGATCGCGGACGAGCAACACCGACAGGCGGACCAGTTGGCGCCAATGAGCGGCGTACAACTGCTCCACCGCCGTCTCGGCATCCCAGGTTGCCCCTCGAGGTGTCATCTCCGTCAACACGCTAGTTCCACGCGCTGGTCGATTCGGTGGTTTACACGCCCGGAAAGAAATACTCTGGGCGTCATGACCTCACCGGCGCCAGATCCCGACTGCCTGTTCTGCAAGATCGTCGGTGGTGAGGTACCCGCGGACCTCCTGCACGCCGACGACACCACGGTGGCCTTCCGCGACATCTCCCCTCAGGCGCCGACGCATTTCCTGGTGATCCCGCGCAGCCACTACCCGGATGCCGCAGTGCTGGCGGCCCACGAACCGGCCACGGCCGCCGACCTGCTGAGCACCGCCGCCCAGGTGGCCGGCGAGGACGGGCTCGACAGCTACCGGCTGGTGTTCAACACTGGAGCGGCCGCCCAGCAGACGGTGTTCCACGCCCATCTCCACGTGCTCGGAGGCCGAGCAATGACCTGGCCACCCGGATGACCCGACCCGATGCGACGCGTCGTCGCCGGACTCGGCGCCTTGCGCTCTTGGTCGGGGCCGGCAGCTTGGTCCTCGCCGGCTGCGGACCCGACTCGGACAAGCGAGGCCGGGCCCGAGCCGAGCGCGTCGCACTCGGCGCACGCCGACTGGCCCAGCTCGCAGAGGTCGTGACTCCACTGTTGCCCCTGCGCCACGGCGAGAGCCGCGTCACCATGAAGATGGCCGCGCCGTACAAACCGAGTGCGCCGACCGGAGTCGGCACCGACGACTACCGCTGCTTCCTGCTCGACCCGCACCTGAAGAAGGACAAGTTCCTCACCGGGACCAGCGTGCAGCCCGGCAACTCCGACGTGGTCCACCACGTCATCCTGTTCCGGGTCCCGCCAGACCAGGTCGCGAACGCCGAGCAGCTCGACGCCTCCACGCAGGGCGACGGCTGGACGTGCTTCGGCAACTCCGGGCTGGGCGGCACCGCCGAGCTGGACAATGCGCCCTGGCTGGGAGCCTGGGCACCGGGAGGTCGCGAGACGGTCTTCCGCAAGGGACTCGGCGTACCGCTGGACAAGGGCTCGCGGATCGTCATGCAGGTGCACTACAACCTGCTGATCGCCGACACCCCCGACGTGTCCGCCACCCAGCTGCGCCTGGCGCCCACGAGTGCCGACCTCACCGCGGTCGAGACCATGCTGCTTCCCGCGGCCGTGGAACTGCCCTGCCGTGCCGGCCACACGGATTCGCCGTTGTGCGACCGGGCGGCGGCGGTCGCGGACGTGAAGGACCGCTTCGGCGACGGGCCGGGCTCGACCGCCGACCTGTTGCACCTGCTGTGCGGAGAGGCGGCCTCGAAGCCCGGCGAGGTGCAGAGCTGCACCCGCACCATCTCCAAGCCGACCACGGTGATCGGGGTCGCCGGCCACATGCACCTGTTGGGTCGCTCGATCCAGATCGAGGTCAACCCGGGGACTCCGAACGCCCGCACCATCCTCGACATCCCGGTGTGGGACTTCGACAACCAGGGCGCCACGCCGATCAAACCGCTCAAGCTCGATGTGTTCGACACGGTGAAGGTGACCTGCCGACACGTCCAGTGGCTGCGCGACAAGCTGCCGGCCTTCGAGGGGCAACCCGATCGGTACGTCGTCTGGGGAGAGGGCAGCACCGACGAGATGTGCCTCGGCATCCTGCAGGTCACCCGTCCCTGAATTCGACTGGCGGCTCAACGTTGCTCGCGTACCATGTCAGGGGTACGGATCTCCGACTGAAAGGACGCCCACCGGGGCATTCATGACAGACATGCAGGCCAATTCCGGCACCCGCCACACGGTGGTCGTGCCCGCAAGCATCAACATGGTCAGCCTTCTGGGTCCCGGTGACGAGCATCTCAGCCTCATCGAAGACGCCTTCGACGCCGACGTCCATGTTCGCGGCAACCAGATCACGCTCAACGGCCAGCCGCACGAGATCGCGCTGGCCGAACGGCTCCTCGACGAGCTCGTGACGATCATCCGCACCGGTCAGGGCATCAGCCCGGAGACCGTCGAACGGGTCATCGCGATGCTCCGCACCGAGACCAAGGAGCGGCCGGCCGACATCCTGTCGCTCAACATCCTGAGCAACCGCGGCCGCACGATCCGCCCCAAGACGCTGAACCAGAAACGCTATGTCGACTCGATCGACAAGCACACGATCACGTTCGGCATCGGCCCGGCCGGCACCGGCAAGACCTACCTGGCCATGGCCAAGGCGGTCCAGTCGCTGCAGAGCAAGCAGGTCAACCGGATCATCCTGACCCGCCCAGCGGTCGAGTCCGGCGAACGCCTGGGCTACCTGCCCGGCACGCTCGGCGAGAAGATCGACCCCTACATGCGGCCGCTGTACGACGCGCTCCACGACATGCTCGACCCCGACACCATCCCGAAGCTGCTCGCTGCCGGGACCATCGAGGTCGCCCCGCTTGCCTACATGCGTGGTCGCACGTTGAACGATGCGTTCATCATCCTCGACGAGGCGCAGAACACCTCGCCCGAGCAGATGAAGATGTTCCTGACCAGGCTCGGGTTCGGCTCCAAGATCGTGGTCACCGGAGACGTCACCCAGATCGACCTGCCCGGCGGCGGTCTGCGATCCGGACTCAAGATCGTCGAGGGCATCCTCGACGGGGTCGAGGACGTCGTGTTCAACCGCCTGACCAGCCACGACGTCGTACGCCATCGGCTGGTCGGCAGGATCGTCGCGGCGTACGACGAGTTCGACGCCCGCACCGAGCACATCCGCGAACAGCGCGAGTCTCGACAGGAACCCGGACGCCGGTGAGCATCGAGATCCTCAACGAGTCAGGTCACGAGCTCGACGTCTCGGAACTCGCCGAGCTGAGTCGGTTCGTGCTGGACCGGATGCGGGTCCACCCGCTCGCCGAGCTCTGCATCAAGGCGGTCGACGAGGCGACCATGGCGGAGCTCAACGAGAAGTGGATGGAGAAGGAGGGACCGACCGACGTCCTGGCCTTCCCCATGGACGAGCTGCGGCCCGGCCTGGTCAACGAGGACCCCGAGGAGGGGGTTCTCGGCGACCTGGTGCTGTGCCCCGACGTGGCCGAAACCCAGGGCGTGGCCGCGGGCCACGGCAAGACCGCCGAGATCGAGCTGCTCACCGTCCACGGCATCCTGCACCTCCTGGGTTACGACCATGCGCTCCCCGAGGAGCACAAGGTGATGTTCGGGCTCCAGGACGAGCTGCTCCAGGCGTGGCGGATCTCGACAAGCTCGATCACCGACGGAGAGCGGCTCGATCACCGACGAAGAAGCGAAGCTCGAGCAGCGATGACCTCTGGTGATGTGTGGCTGCTCGTCGGAGCGGCCGCCCTCGTAGGACTCGCCGGACTGTTCTCCGCGGCGGACGCCGCGCTCGCGTTGTTCTCCCGCGCCCGGGCCGAGGAGATCGCCGCCGAGGGCCGACCCGGATCGCGGCGCCTCCTCGAGATTCTCGACGACCGCCCGCGCTACCTGAACACGGCCCTGTTCCTGCGGCTGCTGTGTGAGATCTTCGCGATCGTGCTCGTCACGCTGACCTTCCACGACGCCTACGACGGCACGCGCTGGCCGGCGGTGCTCACGACCGTCGCCGTGATGGTGGTCGTCTCCTTCGTGGTCATCGGCGTGTCACCGCGGACGGTCGGTCGGCAGAAGGACGAAGCGATCGCGCTGATCGTCGCGCTCCCGCTGGCCTTCATCACCCGGATCCTGGGACCGTTGCCCAAGCTGCTGATCCTGGTCGGCAACGCGATCACCCCCGGCAAGGGCTTCCGAGAAGGCCCGTTCAACTCCGAGACCGAGCTCCGCGAGCTCGTGGACCTGGCCGAGGCCACCGCCGTCATCGAGTCCGGTGAGCGCAAGATGATCCATTCGGTGTTCGAGCTCGGTGACACCATCGCCCGCGAAGTGATGGTGCCACGCACCGACATCGTCTTCATCGAGCGCAAGAAGACCCTGCGACAGGGCATGTCGCTGTTCCTGAAGAGCGGCTACTCGCGGGTGCCGGTGATCGGCGACAACCTCGACGAGGTCCTCGGGTTCGCGTACTTCAAGGACATCGCGCGGCGTGACTTCGACGCTCCCGACGTCGAGACCGTGCAGCGCGTCGAGGAGATCATGCGTCCGGCGCACTTCGTGCCCGACTCCAAGCCCGTCGACGAGCTCCTGTCGGAGATGCAGGCCCGCCGCCAGCACATCGCCGTCGTCGTCGACGAGTACGGCGGCACCGCCGGCCTGGTCACGATCGAGGACGTCCTCGAGGAGATCGTGGGCGAGATCACCGACGAGTACGACGAGGCCGAGATCGAGCCCGAGACCTGTGCCGACGGATCGGTCCGGGTCTCGTCGCGCTACCCGGTGGACGACCTCGACGAGGTCGTGGGCATCAACGTGATCGACGACGACGTGGACACCGTGGGCGGCCTGATGGCCAAGCTGCTCGGCAGGGTCCCGCTGCCCGGCGCGTCCGTGGAGGCGCACGGACTGCGCTTCGAAGCCGAGAAGCCCACGGGCCGGCGCAAGCAGATCAGCACTGTCCTGATCAGCAAGGCAGTGCCGGAGGACAGGCCACGGGGCCACAGCGACCCGCCCTCGGACTCGGTCCGTCCGCAGCGGTCCGGCCCCACCTTGGCGGGATGAGTAGCCTCACTTCCGTGAGTCCAGAGTTGTCCCCCGAGGACGCCAAGCTGGTGACGCTGGCCCGCGCGACCCGGGCCCGAACCCGCGCCGCCGAAGGGGCAGCCGTGCGCGACACGGACGGGCGAACCTACGCCGGCGCCTCGGTCGACCTGCCATCGCTGCAACTGACGGCGGTCCAGGTCTGCGTGGCGATGGCTGTGGCATCCGGTTCGCGCGGCCTGGAGGCGGTCGTGGTGTTCGGCGGTCACACCGAGCTGACCGCCCCGATGCGGACGTGATCCGCGACTTCGGCGGCGACGAGGTCGTCGTACACCTCGTCTGAGCCGTGGCTGGGCCGTGACTGGGCCGTCGACTGGGGGAGCTCTTGGCGCAGCCCTGCGGATGCCCACGATAAGTTTGGCGACGTGACGGGGATCGGCAGCAAGGCTCACCAGGAGGCTGTTGCTCGGCTGGTGGCGTCGTACGCCGCCGTGCCGCCGGGCGAACCGGTGCGACTGGCCAAGAAGACGTCCAACCTGTTCCGGCCGCGCGACCCCAACCAGGCGCCCGGTCTCGACGTGTCCGGCCTCGACGGGGTGATCAGCGTCGATGCGGACGCCAGGACGGCCGACGTGCAGGGCATGTGCACCTACGAGCACCTCGTCGACGCGACGCTCCCGCACGGACTGATCCCCCTGGTGGTGCCGCAACTGCGGACGATCACGCTCGGCGGAGCGGTCACCGGCCTGGGCATCGAGGCGACCAGCTTCCGCAACGGGCTGCCGCACGAGTCGGTGCTCGAGATGGACATCCTGACCGGCTCCGGCGAGATCGTGACCACCCGGCCGGGGGAGGATCTCTTCGACACGTTCCCCAACTCCTACGGCTCCCTCGGCTACGCCACCCGGCTGCGGATCGAGCTGGAGCAGGTGCCCGGCCAGGTGGGGCTGCGGCACGTGCGCTTCTCCGACTTCGGGCTGCTGGCCAAGGCCATCGCGGAGATCGTCGAGACCGGTGAGTGGCACGGCGAGCAGGTCGACGGGCTGGACGGGGTCGCGTTCGAGCCGGGGGAGGGCTACCTGACCCTGGCTCGGTGGCTTGATGAGGGGGTGACCACGGAGAACACGAACCAGCGACTACACGGGCCAGGCGATGTTCTTTCGCTCGCTCCAGCAGCGCGAGGTCGACCGGCTCAGCACCTACGACTACCTCTGGCGCTGGGACACCGACTGGTTCTGGTGCTCGCGGGCGTTCGGTGCCCAGAACCCGCGGATCCGCCGGCTCTGGCCCCGCCGGTGGCGGCGCTCGGACGTCTACCACAAGCTGGTCCGCCTCGACCGCAGGTTCGGGATCGCCAAGCGACTGGACAAGCGGGCCGGCCGGCCCGAGGCGGAGCGCGTGGTGCAGGACGTCGAGATCCCGGTCGAACGGCTCGAGGAGTTCCTCGCGTGGTTCGACGAGGAGGTCGGGATGCGGCCGGTCTGGCTGTGCCCCCTCCGCCTGCGGGGCGAGCGCACCTGGCCCTCGTACCCGCTCGCTGCGGGCGTCACCTACGTCAACGTCGGATTCTGGGGCGCGGTCAACGTCGGCCCGGACGCGCCCGATGCTCCGCGCAACCGGGCCATCGAGGCGAAGGTGCACGAGCTCGGCGGCCACAAGTCGCTCTACTCCGAGGCCTTTTACGACCGTGAGACCTTCGATCGGCTCTACGATGGGGCCAACCTGGCCGCCGTCAAGCAGAGGCACGACCCGGACAATCGATTCACGTCCCTCTACGACAAGGCGGTGAAGAGACGATGACCATCTCTATTGCTGAGGCCTTCGAGCAGATGCTCAAGGAACCGCTGCCGCTGCGCTTCACGGCGTACGACGGCAGCGCGACCGGGCCCGCCGACGCGCCGTTCACGCTTCTCGCTGCACAACGAGCGCGGACTGGCCTACCTCGTCACCGCACCGGGCGACCTGGGCCTCGGGCGCGCCTACGTCATGGGCGACCTGACCCTGCACGGCGCCCACCCAGGCGACCCCTACCCTGCGCTCAAGGTGCTCCAGAAGGGGCTGAAGTTCCGCCGCCCGTCGCCGTCCGAGGCCGTGACGCTGCTGCGTTCGCTGGGCGTCTCGAACCTCAAGCCGCCGCCCCCACCCCGGGAGGAGGCGCTGCCCCGCTGGCGCCGGGTGATGGAGGGCCTGCGGCACTCCCAGGGCCGGGACGCGGAGGCGATCCACCACCACTACGACGTCTCCAACCGCTTCTACGAGCTGGTCCTCGGGCCGTCGATGACCTACACCTGCGCCGTCTACCCGACCGCCGATTCGACGCTGGAGGAGGCCCAGTTCGAGAAGTACGACCTGGTCGCCCGCAAGCTCGGCCTCCAGCCCGGTCATCGACTGCTCGACGTGGGGTGCGGCTGGGGCGGAATGGTTCGGCATGCCGCGAAGGAGCACGGCGTCAAGGCGCTGGGCGTGACCCTGTCCCGCCAGCAGGCCGCGTGGGCGCAGAACGAGATCAAGGAACAGGGACTCGACCACCTGGCCGAGGTGCGGTTCATGGACTACCGCGACGTGGCCGGAGTCGGACTTCGACGCGGTCTCCTCGATCGGGCTCACCGAACACATCGGCGTGCGGAACTACCCGGCGTACTTCAGCGCCGTCCGCGACAAGCTCCGCCCTCAGGGCCGGCTGCTCAACCACTGCATCACCCGGCACAACAACGTGCCGACCCGGACCGGTGCGTTCATCGACCGCTACGTGTTCCCGGACGGGGAGCTGATCGGCTCTGGCCGGATCATCACCGACATGCAGGACGTCGGCCTCGAGGTGCAGCACGAGGAGAACCTGCGGTTTCACTACGCGAAGACGCTGGCCGGCTGGTGCCACAATCTCGAGACCAACTGGGACGAGGCCGTCGCCGAGGTCGGCGAGGGCATCGCGCGGGTCTGGGGCCTCTACATGGCCGGGTCCCGCCTCGGCTTCGAACGCAACGAGATCCAGCTGCACCACGTGCTCGCCACCAAGACCGATGCCGCCGGAGTCAGCGACTTCCCGCTTCGTCCCGACTGGTAGGTCGCGCGGCGCGGCCCAGTTAGCCTTGCGGCGTGAGTACCAGGGCAGCGACGTACCAGGCCGACGTCGTACGACGCGAGCAGCTGTCCTCGCACTTCGTCCGGCTGGTGCTCGGGGGGCCTGGGCTGGCCGGGTTCGCGACGACCGGCGTGCCCGACGAGTGGGTCGCGCTCACCGTGCCGGGCCAGTTCCAGACGCGCTACTACACCGTGCGGTCCTGGGACGGGGATGAGCTCGTCCTCGACGTCGTCGTCCACGACCACGGCCTGGTGACCGAGTGGGCGACCGGCGACTGCGTGGGCGACACGGTCACGGTCTCGGAGCCCAAGGGCTCGTTCAAGATGCCGGCCGACGCCGAGTGGCTGCTGCTCGTCGCCGACCTGACCGGGCTGCCGGCGATCGCCCGGATCATCGAGACCTTCCCCGGCCTCCCGGTCACGGCGTGGGTGGAGACTCCCGACGAGCCGATCGAGGGAGTACGTCGACGCCGACATCACCTGGTCGACCCCGCCGCCGGGCACCGAGACGGCTACGGCAGCGATCGTCGAGTCGATCGAGTGGCCGCCAGGAGTCGGGTACTTCTGGATGGCCGGGGAGTCCTCGCAGATGCGGGCGATCCGCAAGCACCTCATGCGCGAGCTGCGGCTGCCCGGCTCGGCGTACGACGTGATGGGCTACTGGCGTGGTGGCGGCCAGAAACGCCAGCTGCGCGCCGTCGATCCCGGTCCGATCTGGGTCAGGGGCAAGGCCGCCGGCAAGAGCGACGACGAGATCTGGGCCGACTACGACGCGGCACGAGAGGCTGGCCAGTGACTGAGTCTCCACCGTTCAAGAGCGGGTTCGCGTCGTTCGTCGGGCGGCCCAACGCCGGCAAGTCGACACTGACGAACGCGCTGGTCGGCAGCAAGGTCGTGATCACCTCGTCGCGACCGCAGACCACCCGGACCGTCGTCCGCGGCATCGTGCACCGGCCGGACGCCCAGCTCATCCTCGTCGACACCCCTGGGCTGCACCGTCCGCGCACCCTGCTCGGAGAGCGGCTCAACGACCTCGTGAAGACGACGCTGGCCGAGGTCGACATCGTCTGCGTCTGCTTCCCGGCCAACGAGAAGATCGGTCCGGGCGACCGGTTCATCGTCAAGGAGATGGCGAAGGTGCGTCGTACGATCAAGGTCGCGGTGGCCACCAAGACCGACCTCGCCGGGGCCGAGCAGATCGGCAAGCACCTGCTCGACATCCAGGCCCTCGGGGTCGAGACCGGCACCGAGTGGGCCGAGATCGTGCCCGTGTCCGCGGTCGCGGGAGACCAGGTCAAGCTGCTCGAGGATCTCCTGGTGGGCATGCTGCCGGACGGCCCGATGCTCTACCCCGACGGCGAGCTCTCGGACGCCCCGGAGGAGGCCATCGCGGCCGAACTGATCCGCGAGGCCGCACTCGAGGGTGTCCGCGACGAGCTTCCGCACTCGATCGCGGTCGTCGTCGAGGAGATGGGGCTGCGGGAGGACCGGGACCCCGACCGGCCGCTGCTCGACATCCGCGCCTGGTTGTACGTCGAACGCGACAGCCAGAAGGGGATCATCATCGGGCACAAGGGCTCACGACTTCGCGACGTCGGCACCGAGGCTCGCAAGCAGATCGAGGCCATCCTCGGCACCCCCGTGTACCTCGACCTGCGCGTCAAGGTCGCCAAGGACTGGCAGCGCGACCCCCGACAGCTCCGCAAGCTCGGCTTCTGACCGCGAGCTGGCAGTTGTGGCCCCGCGAGCGGTCAAGTGTGGCCCCGCGAGCCGTCAATTGTGGCCCTGCGAGCGTCATTGGCCCCGCGAGTCGTCACTTCTGGCCCTGCGAGCCGGCCACGTTCGTGGGGCCAGAACTGCCGGTTCGTGGGGCCACAACCGCCGGCTCGTGGGGCCAGAACTGCCGGTTCGTGGGGCCAGAAGCGCCGGCTCGCGGGGCCAGAACTGCCAGCTCGCGGGGAGGGAGCTAGGAGGTGGGGACCCAGCAGATGCCGAAGTGCTGACCGGCGTTCCACTGTTTGCGGGTGGGGGGTTCGTAGCTCCAGGTGACGGTGAGGGGGTCGGGCGCCAGGGCGCGGGCAGGGTCCTCGCAGGCGGCCTTGCCGGCCGAGCCGAGCTCGCCCCCGCCGGGATAGGCCTTGCCGTCGGCGTCGACGGTCGCGATCGCACGCCAGGAGTGGTCGGCCGAGCAGATCACCCGCTGGAACTCTGCATCCTCCGGGTCGGCGGTGCCGCACATCCCGTAGCGGTCCGTGGCGCCCTCCTCGTCCAGGGCGCCCTCGAGCCGGCGGCCGAGCGGGGCCAGCTCCTCATCTCCGGCGAGGGCGATGACGTCGCAGCGGTACCAGTCCTGGCCTTCGTCGGACTGCTCGATCGTGGGACTGAACCAGACCGCGCGGAACATGCTGAGCCGCAGGTCCTCCTCCGAGCCACCGAGGTAGCGGCCGAGCCGGCGTGGGCATTGTGCGGCGATGTCGGCCCGCACCTGTTCGGAGTCGATGGCGAGCAGATGGCCGTCGACGACCGCGTCCACTGTGCCGACGTAGAAGGTCACGGCCGTGTGCTCCTTCTTGCAGCTCGAGGCCTCCACGTCGGTCGTCGAGGCGACCGCGTCGTCATAGGTGAACGCATAGCAGCGCTCGGTCTTCGGCCTGGAGCGCGGGCGTGGCAGGGGCAACGGTGGAGGGGTTGCTCAATGTCGGCGTTGGGTCGGCGGTGGGTTCGGGATCGCCCGAGTCGCAGGCAGACAGGCTCACCAACGCGAGTACGACGAAGATGGTCCTGCGCATCAGTGATCCGTTTTCGCCCAGCAGATCGATCGACGGTTTCCGGCGTCCCATTCGCCCTCATGGAACCACGTGAAGCCGAAGTCGTAGTGCGTCTGGGTAGTTCAGCCAGGCCCCCACCGACTTGGAGCAGAAGTCGCTCGTGCGGGCCTTGACCAGCCGATCGCCCGGGTAGGCGTCGCCGGGCTCCCCGAGCTTGATGGTCGTGACCGCCCGCCAGGTGTGCGGCTGGTCGCAGGTCAACTTCACACTCTCGACCGTGGGACCGTTTGCACAGGCCATCCATTCGTCCGGCTGATCCCTCAGCAGACCCTTGGCGGTGCGGGGCAGGTCGACGTACTCCTTGCTCTGGTCCCCTCCTCCGACCACGTCGCAGCGGTACCAGCGGGCGCCGTCGTCCCACGCCTTCTCCGACGGCCGGAACCACGCCCAGCTGAGGACCGTGCGCATGACCAGCGACTCGTCGGCGCCCAGGAACTTCCGGAACGCGGACGCGCAGGTGTGGTAGGCGAAGAGGCCGAGCTCCTTGCTGCCGTACGACGCATCCTGGAACCTGTCGGGCAACGGACCCACGGCGTAGGTCTCGGCCGTGTGCCGTTCGATGCAGGGCACTGTTCTCGTGGCATTGCTCGGCTCGGCGACGTCGTCGGGCACCAGCATCCGGCAGGCGCCCAACTCGGGTGCCTCGACGGCGTCGAGCTGGTCCGGGTCGACGTTGGTTTCCTGGTCGACTGGTCCGCAGCCGGACAGCAGGACCGCCGCGATGAGGGGTACGGCGACGGCTCGCGCGACGCGAGTCAGGTGCTGCAAGGTCGTCGTCCCCAGGGTCAGTTCGAGATCAGTGCCCGCGATGCTACCGTCCCCGGGGCGAGCCGCCCTCAGTCCGCGGCCGGCTTGGGCTCCAGCGTCGGTGCTTCCGCGTCCACGATTCGCACCAATGGCCCAGAGCTTCCGAGGGCGACCTTGGGCCACCGCTGCTGGTAGCGCGCCAGGCCTGCTTCGAAACCTGGAGTCACCGGCCACGACCAGTTCCGCGACACTCGCTCGCCAGTGCCGTTGCGCAGTACCTCGACGTACGGCTGCTCTCCGACGTTGCGCCACCATTGCTTGTGGTCGGCGTGACCCACCGCGATCCACAGCGCATCATCGTCCTCGGCATACATCACCGGGAGCTCAAGGGAGCGAAGTGTGTGCCTCCCGGTCAGGCGCAGGCCGACAACGGAACGGGTGAGAAGTCCGGGGCGGCCCAACCGCAGGGCCGCGAGCACCATTCGGTCGTGGGGCTTGCCCCCGAGCAGGGAGGACGAGAACCAGCCCAGGATGAGCCGGGGAGCCAAGGGTGGCCCCCGCAAGCGCACCAGCTGCCAGCGCCCAGACGAGCACCACGGCAAGAGACCAGTGCCGCGACGGGAGGCTGGCCCCGACCATGAGGATCGCCATCGCCGGCGTCCAGGCGGCCAGGTTGGCGCCCACCCAGCGCCACGCGTGAGTGGTGTGTTTCCGCAGGACCAGTGATTGCGCCACTCCGAGCAGGCCGCCCATCGTCGCGCCCATCAGGCCGCCGAGCAGCAGCATGAGCGGCCAGGCCGGGGCGACGACGAGGAGACGACGGGTCAGCGGTCAGGCTGGGAACCGAACCAGCGGCCCAGCCGACTCCGGCCATCGCCACGGTGACCATGACAAAGCGGGCCAACCGGCAGATCCTGGAGCAGGCGCCTCATGGCTCCGGCCTGGGCGATGCCGAGGGCGGTGCCCTCGACCAGGCCGGCGAGGAGGATGCAGGTCCGGCCAGCACGATGGTGAGCGTGGTGCGGTCGATCAGGACGTGGTCGGTGTACCGGGCAGCGGCTGCGGCCGCGGTCATCCCGATCGCCTCGGCCGCCGCGCACGAGCGACCCATGCCCGCGCGACGTCCCGTCGTACGGCGTTGGGCGCCAACAGGTGTTCGCCGCGGCACCTCCGCACACTACGAGGGTCGCCGGCGCCCGGTCAGGCTGACAAGTCGGACAACCGTCCAGCCGACGCTACGACCGGATCGCGGTGGGGTGCAGCGCGTTGACCGCTCTACACGGACCACCGGTCATTCGGAGGTCAGGGCATACTGATGGGGTGGCTCAACTGACCGAGTCGAGCCGTGGCGACCTCCAAGGAGTCACGCCCTCGGCGCCGATGGATACTCAGTCGCGTCATTGCGACGTGCCCTTCGGGCCGGAGATCGTGTCGGCGGGTCACGTCGAGAAGACGCAGGGCTGGCTCACTACTGCTGCGCCGCAACTGCATCGACTGCGTCGTCGCGGAGCCGGCGTCAACGCCCAGCCTGCTCCATCAAGATGGCGGCAACCGTCGCGCCGAGGTCGTACGCCTCCGCCAATGCAGGGTCATCGACGTCGCCCATGACCTCGTGTATCGCAGCCGATTGCCGCCATCTCAACGCCCCGACGATCGACAGCACCGAACGTACGGCTCCGGTCGTGTCGTAGCGACCGTGGACGTACAGCCCGAAGGGGCGGCCCTCGGTCGCGCCCGACGAGTCGTCCGCCGCGCCGGTGGGCGACAGCGACCCGCCGATCTGGAGGAACGTCGAGTCGAAGAAGTGCTTCAGCGCGCCCGACATGTAGCCGAAGTTCGCAGGCGTGCCGAGCAGGTAGCCGTCCGCAGCCAGTACGTCGTCCGCGGTCGCCTCGAGCGCCGGTCGCGCCACGACCTCGACACCTTCGATCATGTCGTCGTTGGCCCCCGCCAGCACGGCCTCGGTCAGCCGCCGCATGGATGCGGTCGGCGAGTGGTGGACGATCAGGAGCCTGGCCATGCAGGGGAGTACGCGCGGCGATTGGCCCAGCCTGGCAGCGGGGCCTTCGATCAGTCGGTCGCGTCGGGCAGGATCTCCCGTACCTCTTGCGCGCAGCGGCAGGCGACGGCGATCTTGGCGGCCCACTCGAGCGCCTCCTCGCGTGAGGGCACGTCGACGACCGCGAACCCGCCGATGACCTCCTTGGTCTCCGGGTACGGGCCGTCGGTGACCGTCCCGTCGGTGGCCACCACGCTCGCCCTCTGACTTTCCAGTCCGGCGCCGAAAACCCACACGCCGGCGTCCTGGGCCTCCTGGACCACCTCGTGCGCGGCCTTGGCCACGTCGGGCAGCTCCTCCCGGGGAAGTTCATCGCAGCCATCATCGAACGAGATCAGGTACCGCGTCATCCCATGACTCCCTTGTCCCGGCGGCCACCTCCGACCGCCTCTCACTTCTTCTACGAACGGCATCGCATCCGGATCCGACAGGTCTGCCAGAAGAAACTCTCGCAGTGCCTCCCAAAACGACCCGGCAGTGTCTGGAAGCGGGGTCACGCCAGCGACTTGACCACTCGCGCCGGGTTGCCGACGGCAACGACGTTCGCCGGCAGGTCCTTGGTGACCACCGCACCAGCACCCACGACCGTGTTCTCGCCGATGGTGACGCCGGGGCAGACGATGACGCCGCCGCCGAGCCACACGTTGTCGCCGATGGTGATCGGCTGGGCCGCCTCCCACTTGGCGCGCCGCGGCTCCGGGCTCGACCGGGTGGGTGGGGGTGAGCAGCTGCACGTTCGGCCCGATCTGCACGTCGTCGCCGATCGTGATCCGGGCGACGTCGAGACACATCAGGCCGAAGTTCGCGAACGTCCGCGCGCCGATGAACGTCTGGTAGCCGTAGTCGCAGTAGAACGGCGGCCGGATGTGGGTCTCCTCGCCGATCGCGCCGAGCAGCTCGCGCGAGGATCGCGTCGTGCTCGTCGTGCGCGCGCGGGTCCAGCATGCTGAGCCGGTGGGTCAGCTGGCGGGCCCGGTTGCTCTCGCGCTCCAGGTCCGGGTCGTCGGCGAGGTAGGGGTCCCCGGCGAGCATCCGCTCACGCATCGGTCTCGGGTCGGCGTCCATGTGCCGATCGTGCCACGTCCGATCCCGGCGACAGCGTCCGGCGGAAGCCGAGGTTCCTCGCGGTCACCCGGGAGCCGAGCCGTTCGTTGACGGCGATCATGTGGAGGTTGTCGACCGCGTTCCAGGTGTCGACGGCCGAGACGTCCGGCCGGTCGGCGTTCAGCCAGAGCAGCATGTCCGCCTTCATCAGCAGGCCCAGGCGGTGGCCGCGGTGGGCCCGCACGACGCTGGTGTCCTCCTGGAAGGCGACGCCGGGTGCGAACTCGTCCACGCAGAGAAGCGACATCCCCGCCCAGTCCCCGGTGGGCCGGTGCCGGGCGAGCACGCGGTAGGTCGTCTGCCGCCGCGATGTCATCGCCTCGTCGTACGCCCGCACCCGGTCCACGTCCCACACGTCGGGCTCCAGCCCGGCGTCGGCGGGCGCGTCGTTGATCGCCTCGTGCAGGGCGACCAGGCCGTCGAGCAGGTCGTCGGGCGTGGGCCCGACCAGGCGGGACAGCTCGTAGTCAGCGGCTCGCGGCGCTGCCTCGTCGTACAGCTGCTGCCAGTGCGCTGTCGGCGTGCCGTGCAGGTCGAGTCTGCGTACCTCGTAGGGGTGCTGGCCGCTGGTGGAGAAGCCGCGTGCCGCCAGGAACGGCACCCCGTCGGTGCCCACCCAGGCCAGCGTCGCGATCGAGGTACGACCGTTCTCGATCGCGGCGGCCAGCACCAGCTCGAGCAGTCGGGTGCCGAGGCCCTGCCGCCGCCGGTCGGGGTGCACGATGATCCGCATCCGGGCGAGCTCGAGGTTGTCGCGCCACGGCAGCTCCAGAGTCGCCCAGCCGACGACCTGGTCTGCGAGCACAGCAGTCCACAACCCGTCGAACGGGCGTCCATCGTTGCCGCTGTGCAGGGAGGTCATCCGGCTGGGCGCGCTCTGGGCAGGCAGCTCGAGCCCGGACTGCTCGAAGGAGGCGCGATCGACCGCGACCAGGGCCTCGGCGAGGTCGCGGTCGACGGCCCTCGGCTCCACCCTGGTGACGTCCACATCGATCATCTTGGCAGTCGGTCCGGGCCGACCCGCGCCGAGACACGTGCGCTAGTCTGAAACCGTCATGAAGCCTCAGTTCCTCCTCCTTGGCTGCCGTAGCGAGGTCTGATCAGCCGGACCCCCTCGCTGCGGAGAGCGTGCTGCGCGACCGGCACCCGAATCGAGCCGAGGACGACATGACCACCAACCAGCAGAAGCCCAGCGGGATGCCCATCGAGCGCTATCGCGCGTTCCCGCCGATCGACCTTCCCGACCGCACCTGGCCGTTCCGGACCATCACCGAGGCGCCGCGCTGGCTCTCGACCGACCTGCGCGACGGCAACCAGGCGCTGATCGACCCGATGAGCCCGGCCCGCAAGATGAAGATGTTCGAGCTGCTCGTCCGGATGGGCTACAAGGAGATCGAGGTCGGCTTCCCATCGGCCAGCGAGACCGACTTCAGCTTCGTGCGCCAGCTCGTCGAGAGCGACCGGATCCCCGACGACGTCACGATCTCGGTGCTGACCCAGGCCCGTGAGGACCTGATCGAGCGCAGCGTGCAGTCGCTGGTCGGCGTACCGAAGGCCAACATCCACCTCTACAACGCGCTGGCCCCGCTGTTCCGCCGCGTGGTCTTCCACGCCGGCAAGGACGAGATCAAGGACATCGCCGTCCGCGGCACCCAGCTGGTGATGAAGCACTGCGAGAACTACCTCGACACGACCGTCATCGGCTACGAGTACAGCCCCGAGATCTTCACCGGCACCGAGCTGCCGTTCTCGGTCGAGGTGTGCGAGGCCGTGTCCGACGTCTGGCAGCCGGCCGACGGCCGCGAGATCATCCTCAACCTGCCGGCGACGGTCGAGATGGCGACGCCCAACGTGTACGCCGACCAGATCGAGTGGTTCGGCCGCCAGCTGACCCGGCGCGAGAACACCGTGATCAGCCTGCACCCCCACAACGACAGGGGTACGGCGGTCGCCGCGACCGAGCTCGCGATGATGGCCGGCGCCGACCGGGTCGAGGGCTGCCTGTTCGGCCACGGCGAGCGCACCGGCAACGTCTGCCTGGTCACGCTCGGCATGAACCTGTTCAGCCAGGGCGTCGACCCGAAGATCAACTTCAGCGACATCGACGAGATCCGCCGCACGGTCGAGTACTGCACCCAGCTGCCCGTTCACCCGCGGCACCCCTACGCCGGCGACCTCGTCTACACCGCCTTCTCCGGCTCCCACCAGGACGCGATCAAGAAGGGACTCGAGGACCTCGACCGGCGGGCCGCGGACGAAGGGATCGACGTCGGCGAGATCGCCTGGGAGGCCCCCTACCTGCCGATCGACCCGAAGGACGTCGGCCGCTCCTACGAGGCCGTCATCCGGGTCAACTCCCAGTCCGGCAAGGGCGGAGTGGCCTACATCCTCAAGGCCGAGCACAAGCTCGACCTGCCGCGTCGCGCGCAGATCGAGTTCAGCCGGGTGATCCAGGAGCGCGCGGACGCCGAGGGCGGCGAGATGGCGCCCGAGGACATCTGGTCGACGTTCCGGGCCGAGTACCTCGACCGCACGTCTCCGCTCGAGCTGAACTCCGTGCACACGTCGTCGGCAGCCGGTGAGAAGGACCAGCTCGCCGTGAACGTCTACGTCGACGGCGTGCTGAAGGCCCTTGAGGGCACCGGAAACGGGCCGATCGACGCGTTCGTCAACGCGATCAACGAGCTGCCGCAGAACTACGACGTCCGGGTCCTCGACTACGCCGAGCACGCGCTGTCCTCAGGTGGCGACGCGATCGCCGCGGCGTACGTCGAGTGCGCGGTCGGTGACCAGATCCTGTGGGGGATCGGCCTCGACCCGAACATCGTCACCGCCTCGCTCAAGGCCGTGATCAGCGCGGTCAACCGGGGCTGACCAGCACGTTCGTAGCGGGGTCCTACGCTGACTCCCGTGCAGGAGAACGGCCAGTTCGCGCTCGATCACGCAACGCATGCTGCGGTCGTCGTTGCGGTCCCCGAAGCGGAGCCGGTCGTCGGTGATGCCCGGGCCCGGCTGGATCCGTCTGCTGCGTGGGGCGTGCCGGCTCACCTGACCGTGCTCTTCCCGTTCGTCGACCCCGCGTCGATCGACGACGATGCCCGGGCCCGGCTGGTCGCGGCCGCGGCGAGCGTGCCGGCGTTCGACTGCACGTTCCGGAGGTGCGGATGGTTCGCCGAGGACGTGCTGTGGCTGGCTCCCGAGCCGGCCGAGCCGTTCCGGGCG
>CAVRBN010000035.1:0-145573 GCA_963719255.1 uncultured Actinomycetota bacterium
CTATCCCCAGGTGCGCAGTAAGCCTCTCAGTCAAGCTGCCTGCGTCATCGCGCCGCGTGCCAGCCTGCGTACAGGGCGGTCAGTGCCAGTCCGATGTGCTCGCCGGCGTCGCCGGGCACGGAAGCCGGGATCTGGTCGAGTGCCGCGAGTCGGGAGGTGCCGTAGACGACTCCCCACACGATGGTGCAGCGGCGGAGCACGTCAGCCTCGGTGACATCAGGGGGCTGGCATGCCTCGACGGTGTCGTGGAGCAGGTTCCAGTAGCGGATCGCGGCGGCCTGCAGCCAGGGATGCTCGCTCTTCTCGATACCCAGCACGTGGTCGAGGTCGTGCACGTGCGGGTCGTGCTCCACCCAGTCCGCGTAGGCCTCGGCCAGGGCCCTGAGTCTCGCGATCGGCGACTCCCCGGCTGCTGCCACCCTGGCCTCGGCGACTGCAGCCGCCCGGTCGAGGCCGACTCCGGCGACGGCGGCCAGGAACCGTCGCTTGGAGCCGAAGTGGACGTAGGGCGCCTGGTGACTGACCCCGACCCGGTCGGCGACGCGGCGCAGGCTGAGCTTTTCCGCGGGCGCCTCGCGCAGCATCCCCAGGGTGACCTCGACCAGGCGCAGACCCAGCGACTCCTCGGCAGGGCCCGTTTTTTCGACGTTGACAGTGTCAACCACGTCTGCCAGCCTACGTACATTGACAGTGTCAACCCAAGGAGATGAGGGGCATGGCCCAGCAGAACTTCATCGAGACTGCCGTGGGCCGGCTCGCGGTGACGACCGTCGGGACGGGTGCGCCGGTCGTCCTCTGGCACAGCTTGTTCGTCGACGAGCGGAGCTGGGAGCGCGTGGCTGCAGAGCTGTCCCAGGACCGCCTGTTGATCCTGATCACTGGTCCTGGTCACGGCGAGAGCGGCGACCCCCACCGCCGCTACGACATCGTCGAGTGTGCCCGTGCCGCCGAGGAGGTGCTCCTTGCGCTGGGGGTTGCCGAGCCGGTGGACTGGGTCGGCAACGCGTGGGGCGGGCACGTCGGCGTGCGCTTCGCGACGGAGTACCCCCACCGGGTCAGGTCGCTCGTCACCCTCGGGACCCCGTTCGAGGCACTCTCCGCCAAAGAGCGACTGCGGACTCGCTTCCTGCTCCTCGTCCACCGGCTGCTGGGTCCGACCAGATTCATCGTCGACGCTGTGGTCGAGACGCTGCTCTCTCCCGCAACTCGGGCGAGCAATCCGGAGGCCGTCGCCTATGTCCGCAGATGCTTTGTCGAGGCAGACCCGGTTCGGCTTCGCAACGCCGTGGTCTGCATCTCGCTACGCCGCGAGGCCATCAGTGCACTCCTGCCGGGCATCACCGTTCCCACCCTCACGATCACGGGCGAGCAGCACAGCGGCTGGACGCCGGACCAAAATGCCGCCGCGATCAGCGACGATGCCCGATGGCCGTGCGGCCGTCGTCGCGGACGCGGCCTATCTTGTGCCGCTCGAGCAGCCCGACGCGGTGGTCCAACTAGTCCGCGACTTCTGGGCATCGGCTGCGACCGAGGTACCAGGAGCCCAGCGATGAGCGGCGAGCGCAGCGCGGCTCTCGCAGGGGTCCTCTACGTTGCCCTGGACGTGGTGGTCGGCGCGATGGCGGGCGCACCGCCGCCCCCGTCAGCCCCCGAGAGCGAGATCGTCGCCTTCATCGTCGACCACCGCGCCGGCATGGCCGCCCAGCTGTGGCTGTTCGGCCTCGCCACGGTCTTCTTGCTGTGGTGGTTCGGCTCGCTATGGGTCCGCATGGTCCGCGCCGAGGCAGGAACACCCAGACTTGCGGTGGTGTCACTGGCCGGCTTGCTCCTCGGCGGCACCATGGCCTTCGCCTCGGCGGTCGTGATGGCCGCTCTTGCCCTTGTGAGCGATGCCGACGATGTGGTCACGCTCTACACGCTCGGGGCAGTCTTCCTCTCCGCTGCTGGCTTCGGCCTCGGCACCCACCTGATCGCCACCAATGTCCTCGCCATCCGAGCCATGACGACCGCCACCTGGCTGGTGGTCGCCGGACTGGTGGCCGCGCTCGCGTTCCTCGTCTCCGCCGTGCTCGGTTCGCTCTCCAACGACGCCACCTCCAACAACATCAGCTTCGTCGGCTTCGTGCTGTGGCTCGTCTGGATCCTCGGCATCAGCCACCAAATGTGGAACGACAACGCAACCCCCGCAACAGACTCCGGTGCATCCGACCCCGCTGCCGGGACGCGATATTCTGGGACGCAGGCGGTGTGACTTCGACAGTGTCAAGGGGGCGTGATGTGAGCACCGACGCCGGTTCGGAAGGTCTCGCGCAGGGAGAGCAGCCAGACGTCTCCGAAGAGGAAGTGCACCGGCTCGTCGAGCAGTTGCGATCCGCACCAGCCGAGCCAATCATCGCCGACGTGTTCTCCTCGTTGCTCAATGCCGCGGAGATCAAGCTCGGCCGACGGGACGCGCGGTTGTTCATCGATCTGTGCACGGTGATGTTGGAGTACGCCGATCGCTACGTGTCCGCGGAGCTTGGCAAGCAGGTTGAGAAAGCGCTCGGGCAGCTCCGGCTCGCCCAGGTAAGCGCCGAGAACGAGATTGCGAAGAAGGGCGAGCCCGAGCCGAACGATCTGAGTCGGCTTCCTGCACCGCCGGCGACTGGTGCCCGACCACAAGCCTCCTCCACCAGTGACGGGTCGACGGCATCCAGGTCGAAGCTCTGGGTGCCTGGGCAGTGACGCGTCGCCGCGCACGGCTGAAGCGTCGGACTGGCCCCGACCCTGACTTCAGCGAGTTTGGTGGAGCTGAGGGGACTCGAACCCCTGACCCCCTGCATGCCATGCAGGTGCGCTACCAGCTGCGCCACAGCCCCATCGCCCGATCCGGGGACCTGACAACTCGCGGAATCTTAGCCAACGCCGGGGTCGGATGCGAAATCGGGGTCCTGGGCGCTGAGGTTGTAGCCGGCGAGCCGCCAGGAGGGGTTGCCGCCCGGTTCGACCCGGTCGGCGACGACGACCACCCAGCCACAGTTGTCGAGCACCTTGAGGGTCCGGTCGAGCTCGTCCGGCAAGCCCAGGAGGTCCATCAAGGCGACCTTCAGCGCGGCTCCGTGGGACACGACGACGGCGGTTTCGCCGTCGGCCAGCGAGTCCGCGACCTCGTCGATGGCCGGCCGGAACCGGGCCAGCAACTGTGCCGTGTTCTCGCCGCCGGACACGGCCTCGAAGCGGCCTTCACGGTAGGCGTCGTACTCGGCGGGGAAGCGCTCGGCGTACTCGGTGAGGGTCAGGCCCGTACGGTCCCCGAGGTCGTACTCGCGAAGCCGGGCGTCGTAGGTCGGAGTCAGGCCGGTCGTCTCGGCGATCAGGACGGTGGTCTGCGCCGCGCGGGCGAGGTCGGAGCTCACGAGCCGGACAGGACGGTACGACGCCATCCACGGCGCCACCGCCTTGGCCTGCAGCTGACCGATCTCGTCGAGCGGGATGTCCAGGTGCCCCTGGCCGCGGCGTTCGGCGTTCCAGGCGGTCTGCCCGTGCCGAAGCAGAACGAGACGCTTCACCGTTCGTGGGACACGACGTCGTCGGGCAGCGCGATCACGGGGCAGTCGCGCCACAGCCGCTCGAGGGAGTAGAACGTGCGCTCCTCCTCGTGCTGGACGTGGACGACGACGTCGCCGTAGTCGATGAGCACCCAGCGACCGTCACGTTCACCCTCGCGCCGGATCGGTTTGGCGCCGAGCTCCCGAAGCTTTGCCTCGACCTCGTCGACGATCGACTTCACCTGACGGTCGTTGGTGGCGCTGGCCAGCACGAACGCATCGGTGATCGCGAGCTGCTCGGACACGTCGAAGGCGATGATCTGCTGGGCCAGCTTGTCCGACGCGGCTCGCGCCGCGGCATGAACGAGCTCGATGGCATGTTCGGTGGCACTCAATGCGATCCTTCGGGGCTGGTCTCGACAGGCTCGACCAACGACTCCGGGTAGAGGTCGTGTTTGGCGATGTACTGGACGACCCCGTCGGGGACGAGGTACCAGACCGGTTCGCCGCGCTGCTTGCGTTCCCGGCAGTCGGTCGACGAGATCGCCAGCGCGGGGATCTCGACGATGGTGACCCGGTCCGACGGGATGCCCTCCAGGGTCGTGGAGTCCATGTCGTAGCCGGGCCGGGTGCAGCCGACGAAGTTGGCCAGCTCGAACAGCTCGCCGGCATTGCGCCAGGTGAAGATGTCGGCCAGGGCATCGGCGCCGGTGATGAAGTAGAGCTCGGCGCCCGGCTTCAACCCGGTCAGGTCGCGCAGCGTGTCGATGGTGTACGTCGGGCCGCCTCGGTCGATGTCGACCCGGGAGACGTTGAACCGCGGATTCGCGGCGGTGGCGATGACCGTCATCAGGTAGCGGTCCTCGGCAGGCGAGACCTCGCGGCTGGACTTCTGCCACGGGTCACCGGTGGGGACGAAGACGACCTCGTCGAGGTCGAACCACGCCTGGACCTCGCTCGCGGCGACGAGGTGGCCGTGGTGGATCGGGTCGAAGGTACCGCCCATGACCCCGACCCGGGTGGTCCCCTGAGTGGGCACGGTCAGCTGTGCTCACGTCCTGCGCCGAACATCAGCAGAACCACCATGAGGGCCAGCAGGATGGCGAGACTGATGGCCCCGACGACGTACTCGTTGATTGCGGCTTCGCCGCCCGACTCGGCTGCGGCGGTGATCACGTGGAGCGACATGGCGCGAACTCTACCGGCTCATTTGAACAGGATGTCGTACAGGCTGCCGCCCGCCGCCAGGATGAGGTAGAAGCGCCCGACCCGGCCCACCAGCACCATCGGGATGAACACCGACCGGGGCATCCGCAGGCTGCCGGCGACCACCGCCAGCACGAGCAGCGGGGGTACGCCGAGGAACGCCGCCGCGAAGATGATCGAGCCTGCGTACCAGGGTCGTCCCTGGATCCGCAGCTGCCACTTCTCGTAGGAGAGCTTCCACTTGTCCTGGGCGAGCTTCTTCTTCACCCACGCGCTCTCCATGCTGCGCGAGGCGATCTCGTACCAGATGATCTTGCCGATCGTCTGGCCGACACCCGACGCGATCGCCAGCACGATCGACTGACCCGGACCGACGCGCTGGGCGGCGACCAGCCCACTGAGGTAGATCTCGATGTTGATCAGCGGGATCAGTGCCGACGCCAGGCCGAGGCCGAACGTGGTCAGCACTTCGGTCATGCGGTGACCTGCTGCGGAACGGGGATGCCCAGCTGCAGGAGCCACCGCAGCGAGACGCACTTGAGCACCAGGAGTGCCACCGCGATGATCAGCCCCAGCCACCACCAGCCGGTGACCAGCAGGAGGATGGCGAACAGCCCCGAGTTGGCGGCCTTCCCCGTGCGGGACCAGTTCCACAGCCAGATCCGCCGGTCGACGGCGTAGAAGTAGTTGGGGCTGCGGATCGGCCAGGCAACGAAGGCGAGGGAGAGGAACGCATCGATCACCATGAACTCGAACAGGTAGACCGACGACCGGGTACGCCATGATCGGGTCGAGCCAGGCCAGTCCGAGATAGAAGCCCGCGCAGTTCAGCCGGTCGCTCAACATGTCGATGACCGCGCCGATCCGGGTCTCGCAGTTGCGCCAGCGCGCGATCTCGCCGTCGAGGGTGTCCCCCACCCAGTAGACGATGAGCCCGACCACCAGCAGGGTCTTGCTGCCCTGATAGGCACCGGCGAGCGAGAAGCCGAGCGAGATGGCGGTCCGGATGAACGTGACGACGGTGGCGCTGGTGAACAACCGTTCCATCCCTGGGTCTGCGTGAATGGCCCGGTCGGTCTTGCGCATGGCGCTGACGGTACCCGCTCAGACGCCGTGGAACGCGAACGCCAGACCGGCCAGGATCACGTAGCTCTGCACCGTGCGACCGACCATGATCGTCGAGACGAACATCCACATCCGCATCCGCATCGCGCCGGCCACTGCGCCCGTGACCAGCAGAGGGGGAAACCCGACGGTCGAGGAGAACAGCATGACGCCCGCGGTGGTCCAAGGACGCCCGCGCATTCGCTGCTGCCAGGTATCGAAGCTGTTCCTGAACCTGCCCGACGCGAACCGCCTGCGCATCCATGGAAGGTCCATGGAGCGCGCGGAGGCGACGTACCAGATGATCTTGCCGAGAGTCTGGCCGGCACCGGCTGCGATCGCGAGCGGCCAGGCCTGGCCACTGGACATCTGGGTGGCGACGGCCGCGAGGTAGATCTCGGCGTTGAGGAGCGGAAAGACACTGGCGGCGAAGGTGAAGGCCAGCGTCATCAGCACGATCCTCACGGTCGCGAGGCTACCCGTGGATCGTCAGCGGACGTGACCGTCCCCCGTGAGGATGTACTTCGTGCTGGTCATCTCCGGCAGGCCCATCGGGCCGCGGGCGTGCAGCTTCTGGGTGGAGATGCCGATCTCGGCGCCGAAGCCGAACTCGCCGCCGTCGGTGAACCGGGTGCTGGCATTGACGAGTACGGCGGCCGAGTCGACCTCCGCGGCGAACCTGCGCGCGGCGGCCTGGTCCTCGGTGACGATCGCGTCAGTGTGCTTGCTGGAGTAGGCGCGAATGTGCCGGATGGCGGCGTCGAGGTCATCGACCACGGCCGCCGAGATGTCGAGGCTGAGGTACTCCCGGGCGAAGTCCTCGTCGGTTGCGGCAACCACGCCGTCGTACTCGGCGAACTGCTGGTCGCCGTGGATGGTCACGTCGTGCTCGATGAGGGCGTCGATGACCGTCGGGAGGAAGTCGTCGGCGATGTCGCGGTGGACGAGCAGGCTCTCGGCCGCGTTGCACACGCTGGTGCGATGGGTCTTGGCGTTGATCACGATCGCTCAGGGCCTTGTCGAGGTCGGCCGCCTTGTCGACGTAGACGTGACAGTTGCCGACGCCGGTCTCGATCACCGGCACGGTCGACTCCTCGACGACGCTGCGGATCAGGCGGGCTCCACCGCGGGGGATCAGGACATCGACCAGGCCCCGGGCTCGCATCAGTGCCTTGGCTCCGTCGTGGCCCTCCCCCGGCACCAGTTGGACCGCATCCGGCGGCAGGCCGGCGTCCTCGATGGCGGTGCGGAGCGTGGCGACGATCGCCTGGTTGCTCTCCCGCGCGCTCGAGCTGCCCCGCAGCAGCGCCGCGTTGCCGGACTTGAGGCAGATGCCAGCGGCGTCGGCGGTCACGTTGGGTCGGGCCTCGTAGATGATGCCCACGACACCGAACGGCACCCTGACCTGGCGCAGCTCGAGGCCGTTCGCCAGCGTGCTTCCGCGCAGCACCTCGCCGACCGGGTCGGGGAGCCCGGCCACGTCGCGCAGACCCTGGGCCATGGCCTCCACGCGGGCGCCGTCGAGCCGAAGCCGGTCGATGATGTTGGCGGGGATCCCACTCGTCTCGGCTCGGTGAGATGTCCTCCTCGTTGGCCTTCGTGATCGCGTCCGCGTTGTCGAGCAACGCGTCGGCCATCCGATGCAGCGCGGTGTCCTTCTGGGCGCGGGTCGCAAGAGCCAGCACCAGGCTGGCCTCCCGGGCGCGCTCCGCAGTGCTCTGTACCTCCGCCTCCACACTCATGCCACGAGGGTAATCCGCCGCGGTCAAGTCTGGCCGCGGGTCGATCGACCCGTTCCGCCCCGCGGACGTTCGGATGTCGACTTTCCAGGCGAACGGCAACCGTCCCCGGGGCTCCTGCGTCATAACCAGCAGGGCTGACCAGCCTTCTCGAAGAGAGGATCCACCGTGCAACTTCGACCCCCCCGGCGCATGGCAGGCCGAGCGCTCTGCCTCGCGGCCGCGCTCGCCTTGGCCGTGCTCGGCGACAGCCACCGTCAATGCCGGCGCGGCAACACAAACGAGCTCCGCAGACGCCGGGCCCCCGATCACCCTCTGGGCGCCCACCAAGCTGACGGCGTACAGCGACGGCGGCAGGACCTACACAGACCTCGGGTTACGGGTCATCGCCCACAACGAACCCTTCGAGCTCTGGTCCAAGCGCCCGTCGTACCGCGACCTCATCAAGACGGAGTGGCGCTCCGCGGCCGGGACGGTAGCGCTTCCCGACGGGTCGATGCGGACCTTCTCGGGGGTCAGCAGGTTCCTCACGATCCAGATCCAGAAGGTCGGCAGCAACACCGTCCGGACGATCCATCGCCCGGCCTGCCTCAACGGCTGGTCCGAACGGGTCTCTCCCGACGCCCCGCCCCGCTCGCCGTATCCCAGCGGATGCTGGACGAACCCCTACAGCCTTGGGTCCGTCCAGGGCGTTCAGGAGGGTTGGGCGACGAGCGTCATGTCGCAGAACGCACCGCTACGCCTGGGTCCGGGACGCTACAAAGTGACCGCACGGATCGCGTGGGCATACGCCAGCGTCCTCGGGCTCTCGCCGGCCGACGCCCTCCGTACCATCAACCTGACCGTGGTGGAGGGCGGCGACTGCGAAGGCTGCCGGGGCGAAGCCAACGCGAACGACCGCATCGCTCAACCTGCAGCCCACGAACCCTCCTCGGCCTCGTCGGGCCAGGTCGCCGGCCCGGTTCCGGACCTTCGGTCGCTACCGGCGTGGGGAATAAGCGTCGCACCGGACGGGAACTTCCTGCGCTTCGCGGCAACGGTCTGGAACGCCGGCAACAGTCCGCTCGTCGTCGACGGTTTCCGCCGCGCGGACGAGGACGAGATGGATGCGTACCAGTACTTCTTCGACGCCGAGGGCAACCAGACCGGCTACCAGCAGGTGGGGTCGATGCATTGGGATTCCCGGTCCACGCACCAGCACTGGCACTTCGAGGACTTCGCCCGCTACAGCCTGCTCGACGCCAGCAAGGTCGAGGCGGTCAGGTCGAAGAAGGAGGCGTTCTGCCTCGCGAACACCGATTCCGTCGACACCACGGTCCCCGACGCGAGCTGGAACCCCGAGAACACCGACCTGGAGACGTCGTGCGGCGAGTACTCGTCGCTGTCGATCCGCGAGGTCCTGGCATCGGGCTGGGGCGACACCTACGCCCAGTTCCGCGCGGGACAGTCCTTCGACCTGAGAGGGCTGCCGAACGGCACCTACTACATCGCCGTCATCGCCAACCCGTCCAACCGGCTCGTGGAAGCCTCGACCACCAACAACGTGGCGCTGCGCAAGGTCTTCATCACCGGCAAGCCCGGACATCGCAAGGTCCGCGTGCCCCAGGTGGGCATCATCGAGGAGCCGGACTTCTTCTGACGGTGACCCCGCACACCTGAACTGACGCAGATCGCCCCGCCTCCGTAATGGAGGCGGGGCGATCTCGCTGAAGGGATCAGCCCTTGCGCTGGTTGACCTGCTCGGTCAGCGCGGGCAGGACGGTGTGCAGGTCGCCGACGACGCCGAAGTCGGCGAGCTCGAAGATCGGGGCCTCGTCGTCCTTGTTGACCGCCACGATGGTCTTGGAGGTCTGCATGCCGGCGCGGTGCTGGATGGCACCGGAGATGCCGGTGGCGACGTAGAGCTGCGGGGAGACGGTCTTGCCGGTCTGGCCGATCTGGAACGTGTGCGGCTTCCAGCCGGAGTCGACCGCGGCCCGCGAGGCCCCGACCGCCCCGCCCAAGGCGTCGGCGAGAGCGTCGACCTCGTCGAAGTTGCCTCCGGTGCCGCGGCCACCGGCGACCACGATGGCGGCCTCGGTCAGCTCGGGGCGGCCGGTTGCCTGGCGTGGTGCGCTGTTGACGATCTGCGCTCCCTTGGCGGCGTCCGAGACCGTGGCGGCGAACTCCTCGACCGTGCCCGCTCCGGCAGCCTCCTCCGGTGTGGCCGCGTTGGGCTTGACCGTGATGATCGGCGTGCCCTTGGTGACCTTGGCCTGCACCGTGTAGTTGCCGGCGAAGACGGACTGGGTGGTCACCGGCGTTCCGTCGTCGCCCGGCTGTACGTCGGTCGCGTCGGTGATCAGACCCGACTCGATCTTGATGGCCAGGCGGCCGGCGATCTCCTTGCCGTCGAACGACGACGAGATCAGCACCGCGCCGGCACCCCCGCCAGCTTGGTCTTCTCCACCAGCTGCTGCAGGGCCTCGGCCCTGGGGGCGACGAGGTAGCCCTTGATGTCGGCGTCGTCGACGACGTAGATCTTCTCCGCGCCGTACTTCTTCAGCGCGTCGACTCACCCCGGAGCCTGATCGCCGCGAGCCGATGAAGACAGCCGACGGCTCGCCGAGGCGGCGGGCGATCGTCAGCAGCTCGCTGGTGGTCTTGCGGACGTTGCCGTCGACATGGTCGACGAGGACGAGAATTTCAGACATGTCGCCAACCCCTCAGATGAACTTCTTGGATTCTGGAACGAGGAAGTCGGCGAGCGCCACCGCACCCGAGCCGCCCTCGTCGGTGACGATCTCGCCGGCAGTGCGCGGCGGGCGGGCCGTGGTCTCCTCGACCACCGACCAGGCCGCCGACAGGCCGACCTGGTCAGCCGAGATGCCGAGATCGGACAGCGAGAGGGTCTCCATCGGCTTCTTCTTCGCGGCCATGATGCCCTTGAACGACGGGTAGCGGGCCTCGCCCGTCTGGTCGGTCACCGACAGCACGATCGGCAGCGTCGCACCGATGACCTCGGTGGCGGAGTCACCGTCCCGCTTGATCCGGACCTGGTCGCCCTGGGTCTCCACGACCGAGGCGAACGTGACCTGCGGGAGCCCGAGGCGTTCGGCGAGCATGGCGGGCACCACGCTCATGCGAGCCGTCGGTCGACGCCATCCCGCAGATGATCAGGTCCGGGGTGCCGGTCTTCTTGATCGCCTCGGCGAGCACCAGCGAGGTTGCCGGCGCATCGGAGCCGGCGATCGCGTCGTCGAGGACATGGACGCCCTTGTCGACGCCCATCTGCAGCGACTTGCGGACCGCGTCGACTGCCTTCTCCGGGCCCAGGCACAGCGCAGTGACCTCGGAACCTCCCGCCCTCGCCTGCTTCTCGGCGATCTGAAGGGCTTGCTCCACGGCGTACTCGTCGAGCTCGGAGAGCAGCCCGTCGACGCCAACTCGGTCAACGGTGTTGTCCGACTCGAACCGCCGGTCGGCAGTCGCGTCGGGCACATATTTCACGCAGACGACAATGTTCATGGTGATGTGGCCGGAAGGCCCCTCCTGTGTGCACTCGATGTGTGTCGTGAGGCTAACTCGTGTGGTGAGTGATCCGTAACCTGCACCCGGGGTGGGTTCCCTCACAGTCGGGTGCGTCACGTCGCCGGACCGCCGATCGGTGGCGGCATCAGGGAACCGGATGATGCGGTCCGCAATCCGCCCGATGACCAGCCACACGATCGCCGCGAGGCCCCAGTTGGCCAGCGCGTCCTTGGTCTCGGAGTTCTTGCCGACGAAGTCGAACAGGCCGTTCTCACGCGAGAGGACCGAGAAGTCCAGCGTGCTGCCGGCGTCCACGACGAACTTGTAGAGCGCGTTGTCGGAGTTGGTCGCGGAGCCCCGAAGCGAGATCAGGAACGCGCCCGCTGCGAGAACGAGCGCGAAGACGACACAGACGAGCCAGACGAGCTGAGCGATCCCGACCCGGATCCTGGTCGCGTTGACGCCCGCCATCCGGCCTCGCTTCGTTGGTTCGGCGGTCTTCGATTCGGTCTTCTCGGCCACGATTCGCTCACGCGCCCTTGAACTGCGCCTTGCCCGGCCCGCTCTGCACGAACGAGTCCATGCCGATGCCGCGGTCCTCGGTGGCGAACAGCGCGGCGAACTGCTGACACTCGATGCCCAGGCCCGTTTCCAGGTCCACGTCGAGCCCCTTGTCGATGGCCTCCTTGGCCGCCCGGAGTGCGTACGACGGGCCACCTACGAACTGGCCGGCCCACTCCTGCGCCGCCTGGTAGACGGACTCTCCGGGCGCGAGCTTGTCGACCAGGCCGATGGCCAGCGCCTCGTCGGCCTTGACGAACCGCCCGGTGAAGACGATGTCCTTGGCCCTGCTCGGACCCACCAGCCTGGTCAGCCGCTGGGTGCCGCCTGCTCCGGGGATGACCCCGAGCAGGATCTCGGGCTGGCCCAGGGTCGCGTCGTCGGCGGCGATCCGAACGTCGGCACACATGGCCAGCTCGCAGCCACCGCCGAGGGCGTAGCCGTTGATCGCCGCCACGACGGGCTTCGGGATCTTGGCCACCGAGGCGAACGCAGAGCTCAGGGCACCGGAGCGTTTGACCATGTCGGTGTAGGACATCGTGGCCATCTCCTTGACGTCTGCCCCGGCGGCGAAGACGTGCTCGCCGCCGTACACGATCACGGCCCTGACGTCGTCACGAGCGGTCGCCTCGGCGGCCGCGGACCGGATCTCCTCCTGCATCTGCACGTTCAGCGCATTCATCTTGGGCCGGTCCAGCCGGATCGTGCCGATGCCGTCGGCGACCTCGAGTCGGACGAATTCGCTCGATCGAGCTCCGTCGAGATTCAGCCATCAGAACGCCACCCCTTGCGCTGTCTGATTTCGCGGACTCCAGAGCGTATCGCCCGGCGTCCGGACGCCTAGCCAGCGACCATCGGGGACAATGGCGCGGGTGACCCCCGGAATCTGGAGCCGTACCGGCGAAGAGGCCGAGCGTCTGGCCGGGGCGCAACTACCCGCTCGGCTCGGTCTGGTCGCCCGAGTCGACCAACTTCGCCGTGTATGCCCCGCGAGCCACCTCGTTGCAGGTCTGTGTGTTCGACGACGACGGCGCCGAGACGGCGTACGACCTCACCGAGCACTCGCTGGGCGTCTGGCACGGCGCCCTGCCGGGCATCCCGGTCGGCACCCTCTATGGCTACCGAGCGGACGGTCCCTGGGTACCCGACCTGGGGCTGCGCTTCAACAGGCACAAGCTGTTGCTCGATCCCTACGCCCAGGCCGTCTGCGGGGACGTGACCACCGATCCGGCCATCTTCGGCCACCTCGACGACAACCCGGCAGAGATGAACGAGGTCGACTCCGCGCCGTACGTGCCGCGCAGCGTCGTCGTCGACCCGTCCTTCGACTGGGGCGGCGACCGGCCGATGTTCAGGCGGTGGCGGGACACCGCGATCTACGAGGTCCACGTCAAGGGCATGACCATGCTGCACGACCGCGTGCCCGAGGAGCTCCGCGGCACGTACGCCGGGCTGGCCGCGCCCGCGGTCACCGACTACCTGCATGATCTCGGCATCACCGCGGTGGAGCTGCTGCCCATCCAGCAGTTCTTCTCCGAGCCGGCCCTCGCCGAGCGTGGCCTGGTGAACTACTGGGGCTACAACTCGCTCGGGTTCTTCGCGCCGCACAACGCCTACTCCCACTCCGGTGACCGCGGCCAGCAGGTCGCCGAGTTCAAGCAGATGGTCAAGTCGTTCCATGAGGCGGACCTCGAGGTCATCCTCGACGTGGTCTACAACCACACCGCCGAGGCCGGGCCGCTCGGCCCGACGCTGAGCTTCCGCGGGCTCGACGACCTCGGCTACTACCAGCGGGTCGTGGACGACAACGGCACCGCGGTGATCCCCGATGTCTACTGGGACGTCACCGGCTGCGGCAACACGGTCGACGCCACGCACACCCAGTCGCTGCGGATGATCCTCGACTCGCTGCGCTACTGGGTCAACGAGATGCACGTCGACGGCTTCCGGTTCGACCTCCTCTCCGCGTTGACCCGCACCAACCAGCGCGTCGACATGGGCAGTCACCTCCTCACCGCGATCGGGCAGGACCCGGTGCTGCGCCACGTCAAGCTGATCGCCGAGCCGTGGGACGCCTCGATGGACGGCTACAAGGTGGGCGACTTCCCGCCGCCCTGGGTGGAGTGGAACGACCAGTACCGCGACGCCGTGCGTGACTTCTGGCGCGGCCAGGGCGACATCCGCACGGTTGCGACCAGGCTGGCGGGCTCGTCGGACCTCTACGCCGACGACGGGCGGTCGCCGTACGCCTCGGTCAACTTCATCACCGCCCACGACGGGTTCACGATGCGCGACCTGGTGTCCTACGAGAAGAAGCACAACGAAGCCAACGGCGAAGGCAACCGGGACGGCACCGACAACCACCGGTCCTGGAACTGCGGCGTCGAGGGTGAGACCAGGGATCCGGCGATCGTGGCGCTGCGACACCGGCAGGCGGCCAACCTGATGGCCACCCTCTGCTTCACCAACGGCGTGCCGATGATCACCGCCGGCGACGAACGGGGCCGCACCCAGCGCGGCAACAACAACGCCTACGGGCAGGACAACGAGATCTCGTGGATCGACTGGCGTCCCGACGACGCCTGGCTCGACGTCTACGAGATCACCAAGACCGCCCTGCGCCTGCGGCGGGAGCATCCGGCGTTGCGTCAGCGGCACTGGTTCGAGGGGCGGCCGGCCATCCGCGGCGGGCCGAAGGACCTGATGTGGCTGCACCCCGCCGGCCGCGAGATGACGGCCGAGGACTGGGCGGACACGAGCCTGGACGTGCTCGGCATGTTCGTCTCCGGATCGCCGCTGCGGTCCCCCGGCCCGCGTGGCGAGCAGCAGGTCGACTCGTCGTTCATGATCTGGATCAGTGCCTCAGCGGACCAGATCGAGATCACGCTTCCCGAGAACCAGTGGGTGCGCTCCGGAGCGGTGGTGCTGTCGACTGACCCCGAGTACCCGATCGGGACGCCGGCGAAGGTCGGTGACACCCTGACCCTCGACGCCCGCACCGTCATCGTCTTCCGGGAGACCTCGAGCGGCTAGCGTGCTGCCATGAGGACCTGGTACGTCGCCGCCCGCCAGCACCCCTCAGGCGTTCTGCTGGTCGTCCAGCTGTGCGGGCTGCTCATCTACCCGTTCCTGGACGACGAGCCGCTCGGCCGTGCGGTGCTCAGCACCCTCGGGCTGCTGGTCCTGGTCATTGCGGTGATGGCGGTCCGGATGACGCCGGCCCTCAACTGGGTCTCCGGGTTGCTCGGTGTCCCGGTCGTCGTCCTGACGATCGTCGAGGTGGCAATGCCCGACAACGAGCAGGTGGCGCTGTGGTCGTCCCTGTTCCATGCCGCGTTCTACTTCTACACCGGCTACGCCCTGATCAGGTACATGTTCGGCGACGACGTCGTGACCACCGACGAGCTGTCGCCACCGGCGCCACCTTCACGGTTGTCGCCTGGGCGTTCGCCTACGTGTACGCCGCCACCCAGATCATCTGGCCAGGGTCGTTCACGGCGGCAGTCGAGCCCGAGTCCGCACGCACCTGGACCGACCTGTTGTTCCTGTCGGTCACGACGCTCACGAGCACCGGTTTGTCCGACATCGTCCCGATCCGGCCGCACGCGCGCTCGTTCGTCATGATCGAGCAGATCGCGGGGATGCTCTACATCGCCCTGGTGATCGCCCGCATGATCGCCTTCATGACCGCGCGACAGGTGCAGCGGCACAAGTGATCCGTCCGCCTGCCGAGGCGTCACCTGGGCAGCGCGACGACACCCATCTCGGCCGGCGAGGACAGCAGGTCGTTGTTGGGCAGCACGCGGACGGTGTAGCCGAAGGGACCCGTCCGGTTCAGCTCGACCGAGCCCTCGTAGCGATGCCGCCCGTCGTCGTACGACTCGGTCACCTCGAGGTGGGCGATCTCGGTGTTGACCAGGTCGTCGTCGTGCGCGACCGTGCCGTGGACCAGCTGGACGTCGACGTCGTCCGGACTCAGCGAGCCCAGCGAGACGAAGGCACGCACCGACATGGTCGAACCGATCTCCGGTGTCGCCGCGACACCGTGCGACTCGACGTGCTCGACGTGCACCGACGGCCACCCGGCTCGCACCACGTGTTTCCACTTGGCGAGCTCGCGTGCACCGTCGAAGTCCGCGTTGACGGCGCGGCCCGAGACCGCGGCCGGGACGTAGAGCGTGTTGACGTAGTCCTCGACCATCCGTGAGGCCAGCACCTTCGGGCCAAGGGACTTGAGCGTGTGCCGCATCATCTCGATCCAGCGCGACGGGACGCCTTCGTCGTCGAGGTCGTAGAACCGGGGCGCGACCTCGTTCTCGATCAGGTCGTAGAGCGCGTTGGCCTCGATCTCGTCGCGGTGGTCGACATCGTCGACGACGTCGGCGGACGGGATCGCCCAGCCGTTGTTGCCGTCGTACCACTCGTCCCACCAACCGTCGAGGATGGACAGGTTGAGTCCTCCGTTGAGGGCTGCCTTCATGCCCGAGGTGCCGCAGGCCTCGTAGGGCCGGAGCGGGTTGTTCAGCCAGACGTCACAGCCGGGATAGAGCGGCTGTGCCATCGCGATGTCGTAGTTGGGCAGGAACGCGATCCGGTGCCTGACCTCGGGGTCGTCGGCGAACTTCACGATCTCCTGGATCAGCTTCTTGCCGCCGTCGTCGGCCGGATGCGACTTGCCGGCGATGATCAGCTGGATCGGGCGCTCGGGGTGCAGCAGCAGCTCCTTGAGACGGGCCGGATCCCGCAGCATCAGCGTCAGTCTCTTGTACGACGGCACCCGGCGCGCGAACCCGATCGTCAGCACGTCGGGGTCCAGGGCGGTGTTGATCCAGCCGAGCTCGGCCGGGGCGGCGCCACGCTGCTGCCAGGACCCGCGGAGCCGCCGGCGGGCGTCTTCGACGAGCCGCTGGCGCAGGACGCGCTTGGTCGACCAGATGTCGCTGCCGGAGATCTTGTCGACGAGGTCGAAGACCTCCGCACCATCCGCGTCGAGGTCGGCTCCGGCCGTGGCCGCCAGGTCGAACACCTCGCGCGCCACCCAGGACGGGGCGTGCACGCCGTTGGTGATCGAGCCGATCGGCACGTCGTCCTGGTCGAAGGACGACCACAGCCCGTTGAACATCCCGCGGGAGACCTCACCGTGGAGCTTCGAGACACCGTTGGCGCGCTGCGCGAGCCGGAACCCCATCACGGCCATGTTGAACATGCCCGCGTCGCCGCCCTCGTAGTCCTCGGCGCCGAGCGCGAGGATCTTGTCGGCCGGGACCCCCTGCGCGGGGCTGTTCCCGCCGAAGTACTGCGTGATCAGGTCGCGCGGGAACCTGTCGATGCCGGCCGGCACCGGGGTGTGCGTCGTGAACACGGTGCCGGCGCGAGACACCTCGAGCGCCGTGTCGAAGTCGAGGTGCGGGCCGGCCTCGTCGACGGTGAGCTCGCGGATCCGTTCGATGCCGAGGAAGCCGGCGTGGCCCTCGTTGGTGTGGAACACCTCCGGCGCGGGCCTGTCGGTCAGCCGCGAGTAGACGCGCAGCGCGCGGACGCCGCCGATGCCGAGCAGCAGCTCCTGGAGCAGCCGGTGTTCGCTGGTGCCGCCGTACAGGCGGTCCGTGACGTCACGGAGCATGCCGTCGTTCTCCTCCATGTCGGAGTCGAGCAGCAGCAGGGGCACTCGGCCGACCTGGGCGACCCAGATCCGCGCAACCAGCTCGCCGCCGCCGGGTACGGCGATCGCGACCCGGGCCGCCGTACCGTCCTCTTCGCGCAGCAGCGAGATCGGAAGCCCATCAGGGTCGAGGACCGGGTAGGTCTCCTGCTGCCAGCCCTCACGGGAGAGCGACTGGCGGAAGTAGCCGTGCCGGTAGAGCAGGCCGACCCCGACGATCGGCACGCCCAGGTCGGAGGCCGACTTGAGGTGATCGCCGGCCAGGATGCCCAGGCCGCCGGAGTATTGAGGCAGCACGGAGGTGATGCCGAACTCGGGCGAGAAGTAGGCGATCGACGCGGGCCGCTCCGACTCGGGCAGGCCCTGGAACCAGCGCTCGCCGGTCAGGTAGGCGTCGAGGTCGGCGGCGGCAACCTCGAGCCGCTCGCCAAACTCCTTGTCGCCCGCCAGCTCGGTCAGCCGCTGCTTGCTCACCGCACCGAGCAGGCGCACCGGGTCGTGGAAGGTCGCGTCCCACAGCTCGGGGTCGACGGCCTGGAAGACGTCCTGGGTCTCGGGGTGCCATGACCAGCGCAGATTGACCGCAAGGGGGCCGAGTGCCGCGAGGGCGTCGGGCAGGACGGGATGGACGGTGAATCGTCGGATTGCTCGCACGACATGGGACGGTAGCGGACCGGGACTGGATCGTTCCAATTTTCGCGGTCAAGGTTTGGGACCAGCCACGCCCGGGCTTGCACGCGGCGTCTGGATTCGACACGGTGGGTCCATGGTCGGACGTATCCCCGTAATGGATGTCATGCCGCAGGTCGACCGCGGTCAGCAACAAGCGAAGGCGACGGTGCACGAGCCGTTTCCGGTCTCGGCAACGGTCTTCCGAGAAGGCCACGACATGCTCGCCGCCGAGGTGGTGCTGATCGGCCCCGACGGCGTACGCCGCCCGCCGGTTCGGATGTCGCGGTCTTCCGACGGCCACCCCGACGTACCCGATCGGTACGTCGCGTGGGTGACCCCCGACCAGGAGGGTGCCTGGACCTACGAGGTCCAGGCCTGGTCCGACCCGCTGTCCACGTGGGCCCACGACGCGGGCATCAAGATCCCCGCCGGGATCGACGTGGAGCTGATGTTCACCGAAGTCCGGCTCCTGCTCGAGAAGGTGCGTGGCGGAGCTGGATGAGGGCACGCCCGAGCACAAGACAGTCAACGCCGCCATCGACGCGGCCGCCGACGTCGATCGACCAGCGGGCGCCCGGCTCGCCGTCCTGGGGTCCGACGAGCTCGAAGTCGTCCTCCGGGCCAACCCGATCCGTGACCTGGTCAGCATCGAGGGTCCGTTCCCGGTGTTCGCCGACCGCACCCGAGCGCTCTACGGCAGCTGGTACGAGTTCTTCCCGCGTTCGGAGGGAGCGACCCGGGACGCCAAGACCGGCAAGATGACCTCGGGCAACTTCAACACCGCGGCCAAGCGTCTCGACGGAGTCGCCGAGATGGGCTTCGACGTCATCTACCTGCCGCCGATCCATCCGATCGGCGAGGTCAACCGCAAGGGTCCCAACAACACCCTGACCCCCGGGCCCGAGGACACCGGCTCGCCATGGGCGATCGGCAGCAAGGACGGCGGGCACGACGCGATCCACCCCGATCTCGGCACGTTCGACGACTTCGACGCGTTCGTCGCCCGGGCTCGCGAGGTGGGCCTGGAGGTCGCCCTCGACCTGGCCCTCCAGTGCGCCCCCGACCACCCGTGGGTGACCGCTCACCCGGAGTGGTTCACGACCCGTGCCGACGGCACGATCGCCTATGCGGAGAACCCGCCCAAGAAGTACCAGGACATCTACCCGATGAACTTCGACAACGACCCCAAGGGGGTCTGCCGCGAGGTGCTGCGGGTCGTCCGGCTGTGGATGAGCCATGGGGTTCGCATCTTCCGGGTCGACAACCCGCACACCAAGCCGGTCAAGTTCTGGGAGTGGCTGCTCAAGGAGGTGCGCCGCACCGACCCCGACGTGATCTTCCTGTCCGAGGCGTTCACGCGGCCCGCGATGATGCACGGCCTCGGCGCCATCGGCTACCACCAGTCCTACACGTACTTCACCTGGCGCAACACCCGCGACGAGATCGGCACCTACCTCAAGGAGCTCAGCCAGCAGTCGGCCCACCTGATGCGGCCGAACTTCTTCGTCAACACCCCTGACATCCTGCCCGCGTTCCTTCAGTACGGCGGGCCAGCGGCGTTCAAGGTCCGGGCCGCGATCGCCGCGACCGCCTCTCCGAGCTGGGGTGTGTACGCCGGCTTCGAGCTGTACGAGCACGTGGCCGTCAAGCCCGGCAGCGAGGAGTACCTCGACTCGGAGAAGTACGAGATCCGGATCCGGGACTGGGCCGCAGCCGAGGCGGAGGGGCGCTCGCTCGCGCCGTACATCACTCGACTCAACGAGATCCGCCGGGAGCACCGGAGTCTCCAGCTGCTGCGCAACATCCGCGTCCACAGCAGCGACGACGACTGCATTCTGGTCTACAGCAAGGCGTTCGCGGGGGCGCCCACCGGCCAGGCCGACGACATCGTGATCGTGGTCGTCAACGTCGACCCGCACGGCACTCGGGAGACGACGGTGCACCTCGACCTGCCGTCGCTCGGGATGGGCTGGGGAGACTCGTTCCAGGTGCATGACGAGATCACCGGGGAGTCGTGGACCTGGACGGCGCACAACTACGTCCGGCTGGACCCGTCCTACGAACCCGCGCACATCCTGAGTGTCAGGAGACACCGTTGACCGACAAGCCGCTGGCCCCTCCCGCCCCGCACTGGTTCCAGACCGCGGTCTTCTACGAGGTGCTGGTGCGGTCGTTCATGGACTCCAACGCCGACGGCACGGGTGACTTCAAGGGCCTGATCGAGAAGCTGGACTACCTCGAGTGGCTGGGCGTCGACTGCCTGTGGGTGCCGCCGTTCATGACCTCGCCCCTGCGCGACGGCGGGTACGACGTGGCCGACTACACCAACCTGCAGCCGGAGGTCGGCACGGTCGAGGACTTCCACCACTTCCTGGACGAGGCCCACAAGCGCCAGATCCGGGTGATCATCGACTTCGTCGCCAACCACACCTCCGACCAGCACCCGTGGTTCCAGGCCTCGCGCAGCGATCCCGACGGTCCCTACGGCGACTTCTATGTCTGGTCGGACACCGACGACAAGTACCAGGACGCGCGGATCATCTTCGTCGACACCGAGCCGTCGAACTGGACCTGGGACCCGGTGCGCCAGCAGTACTTCTGGCACCGCTTCTTCAGCCACCAGCCCGACCTCAACTACGAGAACCCGAAGGTCCACGACGCGATCCTCGAGGCCCTCAGCTTCTGGCTGGACATGGGGCTGGACGGGTTCCGGCTCGACGCCGTGCCCTACCTCTACGTCCGTGAGGGCACCAACGGCGAGAACCTTCCCGAGACCCACGAGTTCCTCCGCAAGGTCCGCCAGTACGTCGACGACAACTATCCGGGAAGAGTCCTGCTCGCGGAGGCCAACCAGTGGCCGTCCGACGTCGTGGACTACTTCGGCGGCCGCGAGGACGAGGACGGCACGTGGGTCGGCGACGAGTGCCACATGTGCTTCCACTTCCCGGTGATGCCGCGCATCTTCATGGCCGTACGACGCGAGTCGCGCTTCCCGATCTCGGAGATCATGGAGCAGACGCCCGACATCCCCGGCGGCTGCCAGTGGGGCATCTTCCTGCGCAACCACGACGAGCTCACGCTCGAGATGGTCGAGGACGAGGACCGCGACTACATGTGGGCCGAGTACGCCAAGGACCCGCGGATGAAGGCCAACATCGGCATCCGGCGGCGGCTCGCCCCGCTGCTCGACAACGACACGAACCAGATCGAGCTGTTCACCGCGCTGCTGCTGTCACTGCCCGGGTCGCCGGTGCTCTACTACGGCGACGAGATCGGCATGGGCGACAACATCTGGCTCGGTGACCGCGACGGGGTCCGCACTCCGATGCAGTGGACCCCCGACCGCAACGCCGGCTTCTCCACGGCCACCCCGGGCAGGCTGGCACTGCCCACCAACCAGGACCCGGTCTACGGCTACCAGCGGGTCAACGTGGAGACCGAGCTCGAGAACGCGTCCTCGCTGTTGCACTGGACGCGCCGGATGATCCACGCCCGCAAGCAGCACCCGGCCTTCGGGCTCGGGTCGTTCTACGACCTCGGCGGCTCGAACCCGACCGTGCTGTCCTATGCCCGGGAGTACGACGACGACGTGATCGTCTGCGTCAACAACCTGTCCCGGTTCCCCCAGCCCGTCGAGCTCGACCTGCGCCGGTTCGAGGGCAGGGTGCCGGTCGAGCTGCTCGGTGGAGTCACCTTCCCGGGCATCGGAGAACTGCCCTACCTACTGACCCTCGGCGCCTACGGCTTCTACTGGTTCCGGCTCACGAACCCTGAAGAAGCCATTGATGGAGAGACCCTGTGACCTACGCCCCGCCAGAACCGCTCGCCACGTTCCTGACCCGCTCGCGCTGGTTCGGTGGCAAGGGCCGAGACTTCACGATCCCGGAGGTACGCCGGGTCGCCGAGGTCCCGGGTGGCAACGAGGACGGGCCACGTGCCGCGATCGACCTGGTGGTGGTCGACTACGGAGGTGGGGACTCGGATCTCTACCAGCTGCCGCTCGCGTTCTACCGCGAATTTCAGGACCGGCTCGACCACGCGTTCATCGGTCATTGGGACGACCCCGACTTCGGGCCGTCGTACGTCTTCGACGCCGTGCACGACCGGGAGTCGATGTCGCTGTGGCTCCATGCGTTCGACGCTGGCGAGGAGGCCGCCGACGCAGACACCCCCCTGACGTTCCACCGGCTGCCCGTTCACGACCTCGACCTCGAGGCCCACTCGACGCTGTTCTCGGGCGAGCAGTCGAACTCCTCGGTCGCGTTCGGCGAGGACTCCCTGATGAAGCTGTTTCGCCGCGTGACCCCGGGCGTCAACCCCGACATCCAGATCCACGACGTGCTGACCCGCGCCGGGTCCGACCACGTGGCCGAGCTCTACGGCTGGCTGGACACCCACGACGAGGAGACCGACTCGGTCGTCCAGCTCGCGATGCTGCAGCAGTTCCTGCGCACCGCCAGCGACGGCTTCGAGCTGGCGAAGGCCAGCGTCCGCAACCTCTACGCCGAGGGTGACCTGCACGCCGACGAGGTGGGTGGCGACTTCGCGGGAGAGTCGTCCCGACTCGGCACCGCGCTGGCAGAGACCCACGCGACCCTGGCCAAGTACTTTCCCACCGAGCGGCTCTCCGCCGAGCAGGTTGGCGACCTCGCCCAGGCGATGCGCGACCGGCTCGAGGCGGCAACCGACGTCGTACCGGAGCTCGCGAAGAACGCCGACCACGTGCAGGCCACCTTCGATGCCTTGTCCGGGCTCGACGATGTCGAGGTGCAGCGCATCCACGGCGACCTGCACCTCGGGCAGACGCTGCGCACCGTGAAGGGCTGGAAGCTGGTCGACTTCGAGGGCGAGCCGGCCAAGCCGCTGGCCGACCGGTTGCAGCCGGACTCCGTGTGGCGAGACGTGGCCGGGATGCTCCGGTCGTTCGACTACGCGCCGCACGTCGTGGAACGGGCCGCCGTCGAGGGCGACGAGCAAGGCGTGGCCCAGCGCGCCTACCGGGGCAGCGAGTGGTCCGAACGCAACCGCACCGCGTTCGTCAGGGCCTACGCCGGGCGCGACCTCACAGCCGAGGAACAGACCCTGCTCGCCGCCTACGAGGCCGACAAGGCGGTCTACGAGGCCGTCTACGAGGCCCGCAACCGCCCAACCTGGCTGGCCATCCCGCTGGCCGCCATCGAACGATTGGCGAAGAGATGATTCGACCCGTTGACACCGCCGAGCTCGACCTGCTGATCTCGGGCGGTCATGGCCATCCGCACGCCGTACTCGGCCCGCACGTCCACAAGGGCTCGGTGACCGTTCGGGTCCTCAGGCCGCTCGCGTCGTCGGTCACCGTGGTGCACGGCGACACCGAGACTCCCCTCACCCACGAGCACGCAGGTGTCTGGGTGGGCGAGCTGCCCGTCGCCGAGGTTCCCAACTACCGAGTCGAGGTCGCCTACGCGGGCGGCAAGCCCACGACGTACGACGACCCCTACCGCTTCCTGCCCACCCTCGGCGAGACCGACATCCACCTGGTCAACGAGGGCCGCCACGAGCAGCTGTGGGACGTCATGGGCGCGCACGTGCGCCACTACGCCGGGGACGTCACCGGCACCTCGTTCGCGGTGTGGGCGCCGTCGGCGCCCGGGGGTGCGGGTCCGCGGCGACTTCAACCACTGGGACGGTCGCGAGCACCCGATGCGCCAGCTCGGCGAGTCGGGTGTGTGGGAGCTGTTCCTGCCCGACGTCGGCAGCGGCACTCGCTACAAGTTCGGGATCCTCGGCGCCGACGGCACGTGGCGTGAGAAGGCCGACCCGATGGCCTACTTCACCGAGGTCCCGCCGCTGACCTCGTCCGTCGTCTTCGAGTCCCACTACACCTGGGATGACGGCGACTGGATGTCAGCCCGTCCCACGCAGCAGCCCCTCACCGAACCCATGTCCGTCTACGAGATGCATCTCGGCTCCTGGCGACGCGGTCGGTCGTACGTCGAGCTCGCCGAAGAGCTGGTCCCCTATCTCACCGATCTGGGCTACACGCACGTGGAGCTGATGCCGGTGATGGAGCACCCGTTCGGAGGATCGTGGGGCTACCAGGTCACGTCGTACTTCGCGCCGACCGCCCGGTTCGGCAACCCCGACGAGTTCCGGTTCCTCGTGGACCGGCTGCACCAGGCGGGCATCGGCGTGATCGTCGACTGGGTGCCCGCGCACTTCCCCAAGGACGAGTTCGCGCTGTCCCGCTTCGACGGCACCCCGCTCTACGAGGACCCCAACCCGGCCCGCGGGGAACACCCCGACTGGGGCACCCTCGTCTTCAACTTCGGCCGTCGCGAGGTCCGCAACTTCCTGGTCGCGAACGCGCTCTACTGGCTCGAGGAGTTCCACATCGACGGGCTGCGGGTCGACGCCGTGGCCTCGATGATCTACCTCGACTACTCACGCGAACCTGGGCAGTGGTCGCCCAACGTGCACGGTGGCCGCGAGAACCTCGAGGCGGTGCAGTTCCTCCAGGAGATGAACGCAACCGTCTACAAGCGAGTCCCCGGTGCGATCACGATCGCCGAGGAGTCGACCTCGTGGCCCGGTGTCACCAAGGCCACGTCGGAAGGCGGCCTCGGCTTCGGCTTCAAGTGGAACATGGGCTGGATGCACGACTCGCTGGCCTACCTCCAGCGCGACCCCATCTACCGGTCCCACCACCACAGCGAGATGACCTTCTCGATGGTCTACGCCTGGTCGGAGAACTTCGTGCTGCCGTTGTCCCACGACGAGGTCGTGCACGGCAAGGGCTCGCTGCTGCGCAAGATGCCGGGTGACCGGTGGCAGGAGCTGGCGAACCAGCGGGCCTACCTCGCCTTCATGTGGGCGCACCCCGGCAAGCACCTGACCTTCATGGGGATCGAGCTCGGCCAGGAGTCGGAGTGGGCGGAGTCGCGCGAGCTCGACTGGTGGCTGCTCGACCACCCGGAGCACCGCGGCATGCAGGCGCTGGTCCGCGATCTCAACTCGACCTATCGGGACTCGCCCGCGCTGTACGCCCGAGACGGCTCGCCGGAGGGCTTCGCCTGGATCGATGCGAACGACGCGATGCGCGGCGTGTTCTCGTTCATCCGTCGCGCGCCGGACGCCGCCGACGTCGTCTGTGTCGCCAACTTCGCGGCCGTTCCCTACCAGTACCGGCTCGGCCTGCCGTCGACCGGCTCCTGGACCGAGGTCGTCAACACCGATGCGCGAGTCCTACACCGGCTCGGGCGTGGGCAACCTCGGCGGGGTCAAGGCCGTCGAAGGCGAATGGTCCGGCCAGCCGGCGTACGCGGACATCGCCGTACCTCCCCTTGCGACGGTGTGGTTCCGCAAGTCCTGAGTGACCCGACGGAGTCGGGTATCGCCGACTCGTCGGAAGTTGCCCGGACGAGCGAAGCGGGGGAGGGCGGCTTGCGACGTGTCGGCGCACGCGGGCAGGGCCTGGTCGAGATGGTCGGCGGCCGGTCGCTGGCGAAGACCAACCGGGTGATCCGGCATGCCCTCTCGGTGCGGCCGGTCCGGACCAACTGCACAAACTCGCCCTGTGCACGACTTGGACATCGAGAGTCAGCAATTCCCTCGTCGCAACAGCCCTCATGCACCGTTGTGACGGACCACCGGCCAACCGCACCCAACACCAGGCTCAGTGACGAACCATCGCGACCCGGTCGGGGCCTTGCTCACGGGGTGCCGGTGCGGGGCGGCGCGGCGTGCCGCGTCGGCGAAGCGTAGAGCTCGCGTGGCGGGACGCCTCAAACAACCGCGACGACGCCCGCCGACGGTAACGCGTCCCGACACGGGCGGGACGCCTCGACAGCAACCGCGCGACGTCCGCCGCGGCACGCGCACGACTGGGGAGCCCACGCGCCGCCGACGTGGTGGCCGCACAGCCCCGAACCACCACCCGCCGCAGGCGCGAGCGAGTCCCTCGCAAATGGTTGCTCCACGACCGATTTGGCAGCCAATTGGGAGGGGATCAAGCAGATCATTGCTCGTACTGCATACCGTGATGAACCTCCGTCCACCCACTGGCTAGGGTGACCCGGTGACCGACCGCCCCACCGTGACCACGATCGCGACCGGCGTCGCCCGGGTCAGCTGGCCGCGATCCCTGCAGGAGCAGGGCTTCACGGAGGCGGTCGCCCAGATCAGCGAAGTGGTGGGTCAGGCCCTGGCGGAGCACGGCCGCGTCGAGGCACTCGTCGCACCGGACGACGCCGCCGGTCAGCGCATCGCCACCTGGTCGGGGCTGCTCCGCGAGGGCGTGATGCGCGGAGGCCATGTCGAGGACGGGGTGCACGCCGACCGGATCGTCTACGCCAGGGTCGTGGGCGACCAGCCCGTCAGCGACCCGATGGGCTTCCGCAGCCTGCTCAACTCGTTCCTCCCCCGCAAGCGCGCCATCAGCCAGATGCTGATCCGAGACCCCGACGACCGCGTCCTGATGTGCAGGCTGACCTACAAGCAGGACTGGGACCTGCCCGGCGGGGTCGTCGAGGTCGGCGAGTCACCGCGAGCGGCGGTCAGCCGCGAGGTCGAGGAGGAACTCGGGCTCTCTGTCGCGGCGGGACCGCTGCTCCTGACCGACTGGCTGCCCGCCTGGGGCGGCTGGGACGACGCGGTCTGCCTCGTCTTCGACGGCGGCGTGCACGCTGCCGGTGTCGTCGAGACGATCGTCCGTGAGGAGCGCGAGATCCGGGCCGCGGAGTTCTGCACGCTGGAGCAGGTGCACGAGCGGGCAGCCGAGTTCACCGCCCGCCGGGTCGCGGCCGCCGTGTCCAACCTCGACGGCTCCGGACCGGGGTACGCCGAGTCCGGGCGCCGCTGACGCGCGCCCTGACGGCCGCCGACTGACAAGCGCCCGCCGACGACCCGGAGGTCGCCGGCGGGCGCTCGTCGAGTGCGCGTGCTGTCCGACCTCAGCTCGCGGTCTTGGCGAGGTCCGCGATCGTCTTGAGGCCGTACTTCTCGGCGGTGTCAGAAGTCACGACGATGGCGTCGCTGTCCTGGGCGGCCGACATGTCCAGCGCCTCGAGGTTGTCCGGCAGCACCTTGGTCAGCGCGGCGTAGACGTCTTCGGGGATCGTGGCTGTTGCCTTCTTGTCGATGTAGGTCAGGATCGTGCCGGTGTACTCCGGGAACAGGTCGATCGATCCCTGCTCGAGCGCCGGGATAGTACTTCTCCCGGCTGCCGATGTTGAGCTTGGTGTCCGACCTTGGCGCCCTGTGCCTCGAGCACCTGGGCGTAGATCTCGGCGAGGATCACGTTCTCGGGGAAGTTGGCCGAACCGACGGTGAGGCTTTCCCCGGAGGCCGCCGACCCGTTGGCGTCGAGGCCGTTGTCGGCCAGCCAGTCGGCGGCCACGTCCGCGGGGTCTTCCTTGTCGTTGTACACCTTGTCGAGCATGGCCATCAGCACCTTCGCTGGTCAGCGTGGCCGAGACCTTGTTGAGGGTCTCGCTTGACGCCGTCACTGGCCTTCTCCTTGTTGATGATCGGCACGATGTTCTGCGCGGCGAAGACGGCCTCGGGATCCTCGAGGATCACGAAGTCGTTCGCCGAGATGGCCGGGTCGGTGGTGAACAGGTCGGCGGCGTCGATCTGGCCGTTCTTCAGCGCGTTGACCGTCACCGGACCACCGGTGTCCGTCACCTTGAAGCCGGCGAACTCCACGCCGTACTTTTCCTTCAGGCCGACCAGTCCGGCCGCTCTGGTCTTGAACTCCGCCGGGCCGCCCATGATCATGCCGGAGGCGATGGTGCCCCCCTCCTTTGCCTCGGGCGTCTTGGTGCCGCCGCCGCCGCAAGCGCCGAGGCTCAGGGCGACCCCAAGGGCCACGCCTACTACGAGAAACTTCTTCTTCATGGTTCTCCTTGTGCTGAGGTCGAACAGGGATCGAGGTGAGTCTCGGACGTTCAGTTGTCGGCCGCCCCTGCCTTCGAGACGCCCACCGGCTGCAGATCCTGAGCAGCCGAGGTGTCGCGTTGCGTGTCGCCGACGGCCGGCGCAGTCAGTTTCGTGGAGAACCGGCGCGTTATCCCCCGCGACACGACGTAGCGCTGGACCATCGCGAGCAGCAGGTCGGTGATCAGGGCCAGGGCCGCGACCAGGATTCCCCCACCGATCATCTGCGGGTAGTCCTGCTGCGCCAGACCGTCGTAGATGAAGCGTCCGAGCCCGCCCAGCGTGACGTACGACGCGATCGTGGTGGTGGCGATCACCTGGAGCGTGGCCGACCGGAAGCCCGAGAAGATCAGCGGGAGGCTGATGGGGAGCTCCACCCTCGTCAGCACCTGGCGTCCGGTCATGCCCATCCCGTACGCCGCGTCCCGGACCGCCGGATCGACGTTCTGCACCCCGGCGAAGGTGTTCGCGAGGATCGGGGGAACGGCCAGCAGGACCAGGACGATCTCGGTCGGAATGAGGTAGCCCGTGTCGGTGCGGCCTTGGAAGTTCGGCGCGATGATCACGACGAGCAGCACCAGCACGCCCACGGTCGGCAGCGCGCGCACCGCGTTGATCGCGGTGACCAGGCTCTTGGCCTTGCCGGTGTGCCCGATGGCAAGGCCGAGCGGCAGCGCGATGGCCAGCGCGATGACCAGCGCGATGGCCGAGAACCGAATGTGGGCCTGGAGCTGGCTGAAGATCCCGTAGTCGAACTGCGTGTCTCTCCAGTGGGACGAGTCGGACAGCCACTCGAAGGTCTTCCCGATCATGACCGCACCGCCTTCCGCCACGGGGTGAGGAGTCGGTCGAGAGCCACGATCAGCAGGTCGAGCACCAACGCGAGCAACACGCACAGGACGATGCCGAGCACGATGGGTGGGTAGTACGGCTGGTCAGTGGAGAGCTTGAAGCCCTCGTCGAACAACAGCCCGAGGTTCGTCATCCCGATCGTGCCGGCCACCGCGACGATGCTGACATTCGACACGACGGCGACCCGTAGGCCCGCCGAGATGACGGGTACGGCGATGGGCAGCTCGACCTTGAAGAACCGGCCGAGCGGCGTGAAGCCCAGGGCGGTCGCCGCCTGGAGGGTGTCCTCGGGGACGGACGCAAGCCCGTCGGCCACCACCCGCACGAGCAGGGCAACGGAGTAGACGGTGAGCGCGATGGGGACCTGCAGCGGGCTGAGCGGATCGAGGCCCAGCAGCGGCGGGACGAGGACGAAGAGCGCGATCGAGGGGATCGTGAAGAGCAATCCGCTCAGCGTCATCAGCGGTGCATAGAGGACCTTGTGGCGCCGGGCCAGCCAGCCCAGCGGCAACGAGATGAGCAGCCCGACGACCACCGGGACGACCGACAGCCAGGTGTGCGACCACAACAACGACAGATCGTGGGAGAGATGGTCGAGGAAGTAGCTGAAGAACGCCAAGGGCGAGGAGCTGGCGGCTGCCGCAACTTCGGCGGAGATGGCGCTCACCTGGCCGGCTCCCCTCGGACGGTGTCGGAGGAGGTGTGCTCAGCCCTGCTTTCGATCAGGGCGACGATCTCGTGCATGTGCGTGACGCCGGCGAGCTTCCCGTCGCGGTCCACCACAACCCCGCGACCCGATGGCGACGACAGGCACGCGTCCAGGGCCGCACGCAACGAGCCGCCCTGCACGGCAAGGGTGCCGCCGCGGTAGAGGTTTGCCTCTTCCACGTGGACGGTGCCCCCGGGCTGCTCGTCGAGATTGAGCCATCCGTGGGGCATGCCCTCGTCGTCGACGACGAGCATCCACGCGACATCTCCGTCCGAGCGGTCCGCTCCGACCGGCAGGTTTGCTCCGAGGCGAACCGTGGGCTCGTCGTGGCTGGGCAGGTCACTGCCTTCGGTGAACCCCAGCGCCCGGTATCCCCGGTCTCGGCCCACGAACTCGGCGACGAAGGCGTTCGCCGGCCGGGACAGCAGCTCGACGGGCTGGCCAGCTGGGCGAGCTTCCCGCCGACCTGCATCACCGCGATCTGGTCGCCGAGCTTGATCGCCTCGTCGATGTCGTGGGTGACGAAGGCGATGGTCTTGCCGAGGTCGCCCTGCAGCTGGAGGAACTGCTCCTGGAGCTGCTCACGGACCACGGGGTCGACGGCCGAGAACGGCTCGTCCATCAACATGACCGGCGGGTCGGCGGCCAGCGCCCGGGCGACACCCACGCGCTGCTGCTGCCCACCGGAGAGCTGCGCGGGGTACCGCTTGGCGAAGTGGCCGGGCAGCCCCACCCGCTCCAGCAGCTCGCCAGCGCGCTGCCGCGCCTTGGTCTTGTCCTGACCGAGCAGGTAGGGAACGGTCGCGATGTTGTCGATGATGGTGCGATGCGGGAACAGTCCGGCGTGCTGGATCACGTAGCCGATCTTGCGTCGCAGCTCGTGAGCCGGCAGATCAGCGGCGTTGGTGTCGTCGATCCAGATCGAGCCCGAGGTCGGGTCGATCATCCGGTTGATCATGCGCAGGCTGGTCGTCTTGCCGCAGCCCGAGGGACCCACGAACACGGTGATCTTCCCCGTGGGTGCCTCCAGACTGAGGTCATCGACCGCCACTGTGCCGTCGGGATAGCGCTTGGACACGTTGTCGAAGCGGATCATGAGCCGGTCTCCTGTTGGGTTCGTGCGGACGGGCGGGGTTCATTGGACTTCGGCTCCTTGGGTGGAGACGACTTGGTGCCGAGCTGGCTGCTGAGCCCGCGGGTCTCAGCAGCCAGGATGGCGCCGTACCGCTCGACGTCTTCGTCGTCGATGCGGTACGTCGGACCGAGAAGGCTCAGGGCCGCAGCCACGCCTCCGGGACGGAGGATCGGCGCGGCGATTGCGGTGACGTCTGGCTCGAGGCTGTCCCGCTGCGCGACGATAGCCGACGTCCGGGACGTCGCCGAGGAGCGCATGTCCGACCGCCAGCCCGGTCATCGGCACCGAGCGGCCGACCCAGCTGGTGTGCCGTACGGAATGGGTGCCCTCCACCATCGCGATGTAGACGGCGCCGTCGCCGCTCCCGCGCACCGACAGGTAGGCCGACTCACGGGTGGCGGCCACGATCCGGTGCAGCGCGGGTTCCGCGAGCTTGGCCAGGGAGCTGTGCCCGAGGGCCATCGCGCCGATCTGCAACAGATGCGGTCCAGCGGTGAACATGCCGTCCTCGCGGCGGATCACGAACCCCGCCAGCTCCATGGTGCGCAGGAGCCGCAACGCCGTGCTGGTGGGGAGGTGAGTCCCGCGCGCACAGTCGGTGAGGCTGATCGCTTCGGTGTCGCACACCTGCGACAACAGAGCCAGGGCACGCTCGACGGTGCGAGTCGGCGTTCCCTCCCGGGGGTGGAGTCCCAGCGTCACGACAATCCTTCCACCTAGTAGCAATGGGATTTCGTTGGTTGGTAGCATGGCACTACCTGGTGCTCTTGTGAAGACCCTTCTGCAAGATTCTTCGCAGCGCACCCAGTCCCCGCCGTACCGGCTCCCGGTCGCACCCAGGAGAAACGATGGACGAAGACACGGACCGCGGTTCGAGGCCAGCGGCTTTCACCGTCACTGGCGAGCCCTTGACCGCCACCGCCGTCACCCGAGTCGCGCACCGAAAGGCCTCTGTCGAGCTCGGGGGCGACGTACTCCGCAGGGTCGCGGCGTCGTTCCGGTTCGCGGCCGAGGTCGCCGCCACCCGACCGATCTACGGACGGTCCACCGGAGTGGGCGCAAACCGGGCCGTCGCGGTGACCGACCCCGAAGGGCAGGCCCTGCGCCTGCTGCGATCCCATGCGACCAGCGCCGGCCCGCAGCGCTCGCCCGAGAGAGTTCGGGCCATGTTGCTGGTCCGCCTCAACCAGCTCGCCTCCGGAGGCAACGGCATCGACCCAGCCATCGTCTCCGGCCTGGTGGCGATGCTCGAGGCCGACGCCCTGCCGCCGGTGCGGGAGCTGGGCGGCATCGGCACCGGTGACCTCTCGGCCCTGGGCACGACCGCCTTGTCCCTGCTGGGAGAGCTCGCCACCTCGCAACCCTTCACGCAGACAGTCCGATTCGGCCCCGGCGACGGACTGACGTTCATGTCGAGCAACGCCGCAACCCTCGCAGACACCTTCCTGGCCCTCGACGACCTCGACCGTCTGGGACAGGCCGCCCTGGTCGTCGCTGCCCTGAGCTTTGCGGCCGTTCGTGGCAACGCCGAGGCGTTCTCCCCTGCCGTCGAGACCGCAACGCCGTTCGAGGGCGCCCGCTGGGTGTGCCGCTCCATGCGTGCGCTGATCGGCGGGTCCGGCACCGCACCGGGCGGCGATCCGACCGCGGCCAGGATCCAGGACCCCTTCGGGCTGCGCACGATGCCGCAGCTGTACGGCGCCCTGGCCGACGCCCATGCCCACGCCGAGATGGTCGCCGCGACCATGTCCGCGGCCGCGAGCGAGAACCCGGTCCTCTCCCCCGAGCACGGCGTCGCACACCATGGCGCCTTCCACGCGGCGTACCTCGGACAGGCGCTCGACGGACTACTGCTCGCCCTTGCCCAGGCGGGGCAGGCCGGCCTGGGCCGGCTGACGATGCTGGCGGATCCGGGCTTCACCGGAGCCCCTCCGTTCGTCTCGGACGGGACGCCCGGCTCCTCGGGCACGATGGTCGTGGAGTACGTCGCCGGCGGCGCGCTCGCTGAGCTCCGAGCCCTGGCCGCGCCGGTCGGTCTGCAGGGGATCGTGTTGTCGAGGGGGCTGGAAGACGACGCCAGCTTCGCCTCGCTTGCTGCCCGGCAGGCCCTCGACGCGATTGCGCTGCTGCGGGTGCTGCTCGCCGCCGAGCTGCTCACCGCGGTGCGGGCACTCGGGCCGGATGCCCAGGTCTCCCCCGCCCTCGCGCCGGTAGTGGACGCCGTCGTGGCCGCGGCGCCGTCGGTCACCGACCGCCGGGACCGGGATCTCACCCACGAGCTCGAGAGTCTCGCCGAGATCGTCGACGGACTCCCAGCGCTCCTACCCGAGGAGCAGCGGGAGGTGCTCGGCGCCCGACCCGGTCAGAACGCGTCGTCGAGTGGTCGCAGCTCGTCGGCGTAGGACACCGAGGTCCGGTGCAGGATTCCCGTCGACCCCACGGCGTACTGGCCCAACCGCCAGAGCGGGGGTGAGTACGCGTGGATCGACACCGACTGCGGCATCCTTGCCGGTGAGCCGGTGAATGTGGTCCGGGCCGAAGCTGAACACCTGTCCGGCCGGCACGTCGGTGGCCAGGCTCGGGGCGTCCACGGCGAGGTTGTGCTCGGTCAGGGCGCCTCGCACGACCGCCACGGCTCCGGACGAGACGTCGTGGTCATGCCAGCCGGTGTCGTCGCCCGGTGTCCAGCAGAGCACCCAGATGTCGACGTGGGCGTCGCGGTGCAACGAGAAGTAGTGCCGCTCCTCGGTGCCCGAGACGACGTGTTCCTCCCACAGCTCCGGACGAGCGGCGACGGACGCGGCGAGGGCACGCAGTTCGGTCTTGTCCAGCTCCCGGTGGGGCAGACCTTCGAGGCCGCCGAAGTCAGGGTCCGAGCACGCCTCGATAGGTGCGGGAAGCCGAGCCGGGATGCCCTGGTGCAGGCCGTCGAACGAGGGCGGCTGTGGGGCGGTGATGGTCATGTCGCTGTTCCTTCCAGGAGTCGGAGGGGGTTGTTGCGCGAGATCTGGCGCCAGGCGGCCTCGCCCTGCCCGGGATCGGTCGGCTCGGCGTAGGGCCGGTCGGAGCCGAGCACGATGCCGTCGATGCCAAGTGCCCGGACCAGGGCGTCGACGCCCTGACGCCCGTAGGACGAGGTGTCCACGTAGACGCCCGGATCGGTGACGAACCGGCCACCGCCGCGCGCCTGGAGTCGTTCGTGGTGGGTGGGAGCCAGGCCGGCCCCGGCCGCGAAGCAGATCCGCAGCTGCGGCAGCATCGTGCGCCCGACCGCGGTCCAGGCCCACCACGCCGCCTGGAGCTGGGCCACGTAGTCGACGACTGCGGGCCACCAGGCAGGCGCGCCACCGGCCCCACTGGCAGGGCCGGGATGCACGAACACCGGCCGGTCCAGCTCCTCGCACCGCCGCAGCACCGGCGCTGCGGCTTCGAGAGCCGCCGGATTGCCGATGAGGGTGGCGGGGATCTGGAGCCCGACCAGGGCCGAGTCGTCGAGCAGCGTCTTCAGGCCGTCGAGGTCAGGGTCGACCGACGAGATCGCCGCCCATCCTGCGAACGGCGCAGCCGAGGTCGCGGACGCCGTCGTGCCAGGCGTCCAGAAGCACTCCGGCCTCGACCGGCGGAAGGTCCTCGATGCCCAGTGGTGCGGACGGTGCGAGCACGATCCTGCCGACGCCGGAGTCGATTCCTGCGCGGGACGCCGGGTCGTGGTGGCGCGGATCGACGGCGTACGGCGCCTCGTGTGCGGTGTGCAGCACCCAGCCACGAAGCATCGGGGGCTGGCTACGGGAACGAAGCGCGTCCAGGAGGGTGGCCGGCCACAGGTGCTGATGCACGTCGACCGCTGAGGGACTTGGACCTCCGGCTCCCATCGCCCGCCTCCTCCCGAGATCAGACTGGTGAATCGCTTCACTGAAGCGTATCACTGAATCGATTAACTCTTGTAGTTTTATCTGCAATGTGGACTCGCGGCACGTCCACCTCGACTAGGGTCTGCACGGTGAGCGAACGCGCCAAGCGGATCACCCTCAAGCATGTGGCCGACGAGGTCGGCCTGTCGGTGGCTGCCGTCTCCTACGCCCTGAGGGGTCTGCAGGTGCCCGAGGAGACCCAGGAGCGCGTACGCGAGGCCGCGGAGCGGCTCGGCTACCAGGTCGACCCGATCGCCCGCGCCCTCGTCTCGGGACGCACCGGCCACGTCGGCGTGATGTGCCGCTCCCTGACCGACCTGTGGCAGCAGGGAGTCGCCGCCGTCTCTCGGTCGCGCACTGATGCAGGAGGGGCGGCAGGCCCTGATCGTCGACGCCTCCAACGACCCGTTGCTCGAGGAGTCGCTGGCTGCCCAGCTGATCGACCAGCGGGTCGACGCCATCATCGTGCTGCCCGTCGATCCGTCCGCGGACCACTGGGCCACGGTCGCCGAGCGGACGGTCCTGATCTCGATCGGCGACTCCATCCCCGGCGCCCGGACCGCTGCGGGCGTGGTCTTCGACAACTCCTCCGCAGCACGCGGAGCCCTGGAGACCCTGGCCAACGCAGGCCATCGACACATCGCCGTCCTGACCCCGGACGAGGCGGACACGCCCGACCGGCCGGCCGAGGTGGTGACCCGCCGGGTCGCCGACGAGCTCGGCCTGGACCTCACCCTGCACACCACCCCGCACGAGCTCGAGGGAGCAAAGCGAGTCGCCCTGGAGATCCTGGGCGGCAGCTCGCCGCCGACGGCATTCTTCTGCCTGTCCGACTCGATGGCCTACGGCGTGTACGCCGCCGCTCGGACGCTCGGGCTGGACATTCCAGGCGACGTGTCGCTGCTGGGGTCCGACGACAACCAGGTCTCGGCGTTGCTGACCCCGCCTCTGGCCGGCTTTCACTGGCCGTTCGACGACCTGATCTCCTCGGTCGTCGACCTCACCCTCCAGTCCCTCGAGTCCGGGGCCCGTGGAGGCCGGCGGGTGCTGACCGCGACCCCGACCCCAGGCGGCTCCGTGGCGCCGCCTCGATGAGGAGGTGGCGTCTCGCCACTCCCTGAACACACTGGTCGGCGGCGCCCCCTGCCCAAGATTGGGAAAAAGGTCCAATATCGGGGGGTGACCACCTATGTGTTCGACTTCGCCAAGGGCAACAAGGACCAGAAGGACCTGCTCGGGGGAAAGGGCGCCAACCTCGCCGAGATGACCAACCTCGGCCTGCCGGTGCCGCCGGGTTTCACGATCACGACCGAGGCCTGCAAGGCGTACCTCGAGGCAGGGGACGTGCCTGAGGGCCTCGCCGACGAGGTGACCAAGCACCTCGCCGACGTCGAGAAGGCCATGGGCAGGAGCCTGGGCGATCCCGACGACCCACTGCTGGTCTCGGTGAGGTCGGGAGCGAAGTTCTCCATGCCCGGAATGATGGAGACCGTCCTCAACGTCGGGCTCAACGACGAGTCCGTGAAGGGCCTGGCGACGCAGTCGGGGGACGAGCGGTTCGCGATGGACTCCTACCGGCGGCTGCTCCAGATGTTCGGCGCGACCGTGCTGGACATCGAGTCGCGACCTCTTCTCCTCGGCTCTCGACGCGGCCAAGAAGCGAGCCGGCACCGAGAACGACCTCGACCTGGGAGTCGACGAGCTCACCGAGCTGGTCGGCACCTACAAGGAGCTGATCAAGGAGCACGCCGGGCGCGACTTCCCGCAGGCGCCCACGCGAGCAGCTCGACCTGGCGATGCGGGCGGTCTTCGACTCGTGGAACACCGACCGTGCCGTGCTCTACCGCCGGCAGGAACAGATCCCCGAGGACCTCGGCACCGCCGTCAACATCCAGACCATGGTGTTCGGCAACCGCGGGATGACATCGGGCTCCGGCGTCTGCTTCACGCGCGATCCGTCGACCGGCCATCAGGGCGTCTACGGCGACTACCTCCAGAACGCCCAGGGCGAAGACGTCGTGGCCGGCATCCGCAACACGGTGTCGCTGGCCGACCTCGAGGAGATCGACAAGGCCGCGTACGACGAGCTGCTGGCGATCATGGCCACGCTCGAGCATCACTACCGGGACATGTGCGACATCGAGTTCACGATCGAGAACGCCAAGCTCTGGATGCTCCAGACGCGCGTCGGCAAGCGCACCCCCGAGGCCGCCTTCCGGATCGCCGCCCAGATGGCCAACGAGGGTCTGATCGACCGCGACGAGGCCCTCCGCCGGGTCACCGGCGCCCAGCTCGCGCTGCTGATGTTCCCCCGCTTCGACGAGAAGGCCGAGCGCACCCTGCTCACGTCTGGCATGGGTGCCTCACCCGGGGCAGCGGTGGGCAAGGCAGTCTTCGACTCCGACAAGCGCCGTGGAGCTGGGCGGACCGGGGCGAGGCCGTGATCCTGGTCCGCAAGGAGACCAACCCCGACGACCTGCGCGGCATGGTCGCGGCCCGCGGCATCCTCACCAGCCGCGGTGGCAAGACCTCCCACGCGGCGGTCGTGGCCCGCGGAATGGGCCGCACCTGCGTCTGCGGAGCCGAGGCTCTCAACGTGAACGTCGACAAGCGCGGAGTTCCGGACGCGCGACGGCCAGGTCGTCAAGGAGGGCGACGTCCTCTCGATCGACGGCACCACCGGAGAGGTGTTCCTCGGCGAGATGCCGGTCGTCGACTCCGACGTCGTACGCCTGTTCGAGGGCAAGGCCGTCGACGGCGAGCTCGCGACGGCCGTCGAGATGCTGATGGGGCACGCCGACAGCCTGAGCCGGCTCCGGGTGCGGTCGAACGCCGACACTCCCGAGGACGCTTCCCGGGCTCGCAGGTTCGGTGCCCAGGGCATCGGCCTGTGCCGTACCGAGCACATGTTCCTCGGCGCGAGGCGAGCCCTGGTCGAGAACCTGATCGTGGCCGACGACGAGGCGGGGCAGGAGGCCGCGCTGTCCGAGCTGCTGCCGCTGCAACGCGAGGACTTCAAGGGAATCCTCGAGGCGATGGACGGCCTGCCGGTGACGATCCGGCTGATCGACCCACCCCTGCACGAGTTCCTGCCCGACTTCACCGAGCTCTCGGTTCAGGTGGCGCTGGAGGACGAGCGCGACAAGTCCGACACCAGGACCCACAAGCTGCTCGCGGCGGTCACCCGCCTGCACGAGCAGAACCCGATGCTCGGGCTCCGCGGCGTACGCCTGGGGATCGTCATTCCGGGCCTGTTCACGATGCAGGTCCGCGCGGTGCTGGAGGCCGCAGCCGAGCGGGTCGTCGAAGGGGGCGACCCCTACCCGGAGATCATGGTGCCGCTGGTGGCCACCCTGCGCGAGCTCGACATCGTCCGTGGCTACATCGACGACGTGGCCGCCCAGGTCCAGGAGGAGCGGGGAACCACGATCTCCTACAAGGTGGGCACCATGATCGAGCTGCCCCGGGCCGCGCTCACCGCCGACCGCATCGCGGAGAGCGCCGAGTTCTTCTCGTTCGGCACCAACGACCTCACCCAGATGACGTGGGGCTTCTCCCGCGACGACGTGGAGGCGTCGTTCTTCGGCACCTACCTCGACCACGGGGTGTTCCCGGTGTCGCCGTTCGAGTCACTCGACACCGAGGGCGTCGGTGCGCTGGTGCGCAGGGCGGTCGAGCTGGGCCGCGAGACGCGCCCGGACCTGCATCTCGGGGTCTGCGGCGAGCACGGAGGCGACCCCGCGTCGATCCACTTCTTCAACGAGGTCGGGCTCGACTACGTCTCCTGCTCTCCGTTCCGGGTCCCGGTGGCGCGGCTCGAGGCCGGGCGGGCAGTGCCTCGACCGCGAGTGACGGCACGAAGCAGGCGTCCCGTCAGAACAGCGCGGACGCGAGGTTCTGGCGCCCGCGGATCACGCGGGGGTCTTCGTTTCCGACCGCCGCAAAGAGCCCGAGGAGGTGCTGGCGGGCCTTGTCGCGGTCGTCTCCCGTCGTACGACGGACCACGTCGACCAGCCGGGTGAAGGCGTCCTCGACATGCCCGCCGTACATGTCCAGGTCGGCGACCAGGGTCTGGGCATCCACATCGTCCGGGGCCGCGGCGGCGGCCGCCCGGGCGGCGTTGAGGTCGACGCCCTGGGTGCGGAGCAGCAGGCTCGCCATCGCCAGACCGGCGGCCGCCTCGGTGTCGGCCGGGTTGGCATCGAGCAGCTTCTGGTACTCGGCCACGGCCTGGTCGTAGTCGCCGGCGCCGATCGCGTCCTGGGCAGGGGCGTAGCGCGGGTCGATGAGCTCCTCGTCCGGCGCGTCGCCAGCTGCGGCAACCGGCGTCGCCGCGCCCCGTGGCTGGTGCCGGCCGGTCACACCCTGGGCAGCCACCTGCTGCAACACCTGGGTCAACGCGGTGCGCAGCTCGTCAATCGGCAGGACCTCCTGCAGCAGCGGCATCGGCCGCCCGTCGAGGATCAGGACCACGAGGGGGATCGACGGGATCTGCATCGCCTTCGCGATCTCCGGCGCGGCGTCGATGTCGACCAGGCCCGCAAGGAACCGGCCCCCGAACTCGCCGGACAGCGTGGCGAGGTCGTCGGCGAGCTGTCCGCTCTCCGGCATCCGGGTCCGCGAGTAGAACGCGAGCACCACGGGCGCCGTGGTCGACGACTCGAGTGCGGTCTGGAGGTTCTGCTCGTTGAGCTCGATCGCATAGGCGCCGGCCGCTGCGACCTCGCCGCTGGGCGCCGCGGTGGGAGCGGGCTTCTTCAGGGCGGAGAGGTCGATGGCGCCGGGACGGGAGAAGGGTTGTTGCGTCATGGCTCCATCTTGCTAGAAGCGCGCGGGCTCGCGGTACTCGCCCCACTCGGCACGCAGTGCGTCACAGATCTCGCCGAGAGTGGCCTCGGCGCGGGCGGCGTCGAGCATCACCGGAATCATGTTCGCGTCGGTGCGCGACACCGCCACCATCCTCTCCAGAGCCTCGTGGACGGCGGCCGGATCGCGATCGGTACGACGGCCGGCGAGCACCTTGACCTGCTCGATCTCGACCTCGTGCGAGACCCGCAGGATCTCGAGTTCATGGCTGACCGAGTCCTCGTGGCAGTTGACTCCGACGACCCGCTTGTCGCTCTTCTCGAGGGCGGTCTGGTACTGGAACGCCGCCTCGGCGATCTCGGACATGAACCAGCCGTCCTCGATGCCGCGCAGGATGCCCTTCGTCATCGGCATGTCGGCGTCGGCGAGGCCAGCCGTGTCGTCATGGGTGAGGGTTGATCCCCCCATGGCCAGGATCTTGTCGAAGATCGCGTTGGCCTCGGCCTCGATCCGGTCGGTGAGCGCCTCGACGTACCAGGATGCCACCGAGCGGGTCGGCCACATTGGCCACGCCGGTCTCCTCCATGATCACCTGCTGGGTGCGCAGGGCGATCTCGGCGGCCTGCTCCGACGGCAGGGCCAGGGTCTCGTCGAGGGCGTTGGTGTGCAGCGAGTTCGTGCCACCGAGCACGGCAGAGAGTGCCTCGATGGCGGTGCGGACGACGTTGTTGTAGGGCTGCTGGGCGGTCAGCGAGACGCCTGCGGTCTGCGTGTGGAACCGCATCCACTGCGCCTTCTCGGTCTTTGCGCCGTAGACGTCGCGGAGCCAGCGGGCCCAGATCCGGCGCGCGGCCCGGAACTTCGCGATCTCCTCGAAGAAGTCCAGGTGAGCGTCGAAGAAGAAGGACAGGCCGGGCGCGAACACGTCGACGTCGAGACCTCGAGAGAGGCCGAGCTCGACGTACGCGAGTCCATCGGCCAGCGTGTAGGCGAGCTCCTGCGCAGCCGTCGAGCCAGCCTCGCGAATGTGGTAGCCAGAGACCGAGAGCGGCTTGTAGTCCGGGATCTCCTTTGCGCAGTACTCCATCAGGTCGCCGATCAGTCGCAGATGCGGCTCGGGAGCGAACAACCACTCCTTCTGGGCGATGTACTCCTTGAAGATGTCGGTCTGCAAGGTGCCGTTGAGCTTGCCGGTGTCGATCCCGGCGCGCTCGGCGGCCACGATCATCATGCAGAAGACCGGCACGGCCGGCCCGCTGATCGTCATCGACGTGGTGACGTTGCCGAGGTCGATCCCGTCGAAGAGGGTCTCCATGTCGGCGGCCGAGTCGATCGCCACGCCGCAGTGACCCACCTCGCCCAGCGACCTGGGGCTGTCGGAGTCGTGGCCCATCAGCGTCGGCATGTCGAACGCGACCGACAAGCCGCCGCCGCCGCGGCCCAGGATCATCTTGTAGCGCTCGTTGGTCTGCTGGGCGTTGCCGAAGCCCGCGAACTGCCGGATGGTCCACTGCCGGCCTCGGTAGCCCGTCGGGTACAGGCCGCGGGTGTAGGGGAACTCACCGGGCCACTCGCCGTCGTCGGCGCCGTACGCCGGCTCCACCTCGAGGCCTGACAGGGTCGTGAAGTCGGCGTCCCGGACGCGCGACTTCGCGTAGCGCGCTTCCCATCGCTCGCGGGCATTGGCTTCGTCGACGCTCTCATCCATACCCTGAATAGTAGGACGTCCTAGTAAATTTGGAAAATGCGCGCTCTGGCTCAGGCCCAGGGCGCCGCTGATCTTTGCCGCCCGATTCACGTTTAGCGATCGGCTGATGCCCAGGCCGCGCGCTGATCTTTGCCACCCGATTCACGTTTAGCGATCGGCTGCGCGGCTAGGGTCTTCCCTTGTGGGAGAAGTGTTCGCAGGCCGCTACGAGTTGATCGTGCCCATCGCCGAAGGTGGCATGGGCACCGTCTGGGAGGTCCACGACCGCAGCGACGACCAGATCAAGGCCGCCAAGATCCTGCGTCAGTCCGACGCCGCTTCGCTGCTGCGGTTCGTCCGGGAGCAGTCGATGCGGATCGACCACCGGCACGTCGTCACTCCGCAGTCCTGGGCCGGCATGGACGACCGGGTGCTGTTCACGATGCCCCTGGTCCGTGGCGGGTCGGTGGCGTCGCTGCTCAGCGATTTCGGCGCGCTGCCGCTGCGCTGGGTCGGCACCCTGCTTGACCAGACGCTGCAGGCGCTCGAGGCGGTGCACGCCGCGGGCATCGTGCATCGTGACATCAAGCCGGCCAACCTCCTCCTCGAGCCCACCGGCCGCGACCAGCCCCACCTGCGCGTGACCGACTTCGGCATCGCCGCCCCGATGGACGAACCACGGATGACCCGCGCTTCGATGGCCATCGGTTCGCCCGGCTACATGCCACCCGAACAGTGGCACGGCGCCGACCCGGACCCGCGGCAGGACATCTACGCCGTCGGGCTGGTGGGGCTGGAGATGCTGACCGGCATCCGCCCCGAGGTCGAGCGCGCGCCGATCGACCTCGACGCCCTGCCCGAACCGAGAGCCCTGGCGCGCGAGCTGGTCGCCGTCCTCGAGCGCGCCGCCAGCCTCGACCCGGCCGCCCGGCACCCGTCCGCCGCCGAGCTGCGTCGTGACCTGGCCCGTCTCGACCTCGTGAACCAGACGATGGCCGCCGACGACGACATCGAGGTGTTCGACCACTTCGCCGCGTCGGCCCGCGCGCCCGCCGACCGGACGCCCACGCGGCGGGGTCTGCCCTACACCGCGCCGGAGTCGACCGATCGGTACGCCGCGGCGACAGTCTTGGGGACGGCGCCGTCCACCGCCGTACAGCCGGTCTCGCGACGGCTGAACGGCGGTGGCAGACGCTCCATGGTGCCTGGCCTGATCTTGGTCATCCTGGGGTTGGCCAGCCTGGTCCTGGCCGCGTCGATCGCTCTGGCAGGCTGATCCTCAGCGCCGCCGCAGCAGGAAGACGCCACCACTGAGACTGACCACGCCCACCAGCGTCAACGCGGCCACCACGGCCAACCGAGCCGAGCGTCCAGTCGCTGCCCGAGCCAGCCGCCTCGACGATCTCGCCCGCGCTCCCGTCCCCGAACACGAACGGCTCGTCTGTGCCGTAGTCCGGCTCCCCCGACCTCTCTCCAACCACCGCCACGTCGAGCGTGAACGGCACATCGACCTGGGAGCCGTCGACCGCCTCGGCCGCCACCACCACGTAGTAGGTGCCGGGCAGATAAGGCCCCTCTCCCTCACCGTCGATCCGGTTGCGATAGCGAACCGGTCCTGACACCGCGGTCGCCGTGGCTTTTTCGCTGGAGGAGAGTGAGCCGTCTTCTTCGGTCGCATAGTCCGCGACATAGCGCGGATCCAACACGGTCACACCGATGCCGGAGAAGATGTCGCTGGCGACCGGGTTGGCGATCACGCGGGCGTCAAGGGACTGGCCCCAGTCGACGGGGACCGAGTACACGACGCTCGTGCCGGTCTGGACCGTGCCCTTCGCGCTCTGGCCACTCTCAAGGGGGGTTGGGTCGGCAAGGCTGCCCCCCTGCCCGTCGTCGACAGCGTCGCCGCCCTCGGGGCCCTGATAGTCCGCAATCTCAACGCCCGCTGGGAGACCCTTCGTGTCCTGCACGGCCGCCTCCTCGACGATCGTCAGCGCGACATCGAGGTCACCAACCGGGTCCGACTCGTAGCCTCGGCTCAGCTCGATGACCAGCTTCGTCCCCGTCTTGCACTCACCCAGCTCCTCGTCGTTGATGCCCGCGTCCTCGGGATCCATCCCGACCCTGGCCTCGGCGGAGAAGGCAAGCGCGTCGGCGCCGTACGCCGAACCCGTGCCGCTGTCGCATTCGTCGTCGCTGTCGGGGGTGGTCACCGAGATCCCGAGGCCCTCGCTCGAGTCGGTCCGCTCAGATGCGATCACGCCGAAGTGAACGGTGCTGTTCTTCATGGTGCGGTGGTACTCGTAGAAGAGGTGGTCGCCGTCGCCCGGACCGATGGTGCCTCGCCACGTGCCAGCGGTGACCTCCGTCCTCGAGCCGGCGTCGTTGCTGCCCTGCTTCTCGACGCCTGGCAGCGCCACCCCGTCGGCCAACGCCGGAGCGGGCCAGGCTGCGAGCACCGCGACGGCGAACAGGACCGCCACGACGGACAGAGGTCGCACGGCTCGGGCAGTCACGGTCGGAGACCCTACCCGCGCCCTCGGGCAAACTCGGCGGGCCAAACAAGGTCAATCGTTGCGTTCGCCGCTACCGAGTTGACGCCACGGATTCGGACGAACACGTCGAAGGAGCCGTTGGTGTCGCCGGGCACCAGGTTCGACGCGGCCGAGCTGAAGGCGACGTACCGGCCTGCCGAACTGATCGCCGGGTCGAAGCTGAGCCTGTTGCCCTGGGCTCCGGTGCTGGACACGCTGACCCGGCGGGTGGTGCCCAGCTCCCGGTCCCGGACGAACACGTCGACGGTGCCGTTGGTGTCACCGGGCACCAGGTTCGACGCAAACGAACTGAAGGAGACGTACCGGCCTGCCGAACTGATCGCCGGATCGAAGCTGACGCTGTTGCCCTGGGCTCCGGTGCTGGACACGCTGACCCGGCGGGTGGTGCCCAGCTTCCGGTCCCGGACGAACACGTCCTGGGCGGCGTTGGTGTCACCGGGCACCAGGTTCGACGCATCCGAGCTGAAGGAGACGTACCGGCCTGCCGAACTGATCGCCGGCCCGAAGCTGCCGCTGTTGCCCTGGGCTCCGGTGCTGGACACGCTGACCCGGCGGGTGGTGCCCAGCTTCCGGTCCCGGACAAACACGTCGACGGAGTCGTTGGTGTCACCGGGCACCAGGTTCGACGCATCCGAACTGAAGGCGACGTACCGGCCATGCCGAACTGATCGCCGGCGTCGAAGCTGCCGCTGTTGCCCTGGGCTTCGGTGCTGGACACGCTGACCCGGCGGGTGGTGCCCAGCCTCCGGTCCCGGACGAACACGTCGGCGGAGCCGTTGGTGTCACCGGGCACCAGGTTCGACGCATCCGAACCGAAGGCCACGTACCGGCCATCGCGAACTGATCGCCGGGCCCGAAGCTGACATGGCCGTTGCCCTGGGCTTCGGTGCTGGACACGCTGACCCGGCGGGTGGTGCCCAGCTTCCGGTCCCGGACGAACACGTCGGCGGAGCCGTTGGTGTCACCGGGCACCAGGTTCGACGCATCCGAACCGAAGGCGACGTACCGGCCATCCGAACTGATCGCCGGCCCGAAGCTGACGGCCCGTTGCCCTGGGTTTCGGTGCTGGACACGCTGACCCGGCGGGTGGTGCCCAGCTTCCGGTCCCGGACAAACACGTCGGCGGTGTCGTTGGTGTCACCGGGCACCAGGTTCGACGCATCCGAACTGAAGGCGACGTACCGGCCATCCGAACTGATCGCCGGATCACGGCTCTGGTCGTTGCCCTGGGCTCCGGTGCTGGACACGCTGACCCGCCTGGTGGTGTCACCGACCGCGGTCGCCGGCGCGCCAAGGCCAGCCGCGACAAGGCCTACCGCAGCAGCCAGCGACACTGCGCGAAAACCTCTCCGTCGAGCACCCCGGAACCTACACGGCCCCACCCGAATAGATACGGTTCCAGACCCCATGGCCCCGTCCCTTCATGCCCCCTGAACGCCACGCTGGCCCTCAGACCACCGGATGTCAAGACGGGATTTCCCTGAGCGTGGGACGAGGTTTCGAGACTCCAACGCCGGGTCAGAAGTCCCCGGCCGCCTTGCGTACCGGCCGCAGCAGGCTCGACATCGAGCGGAGCTGACGCTCGGTCAGCACGCCGAGGCCGAAGTCCGCGGCGACCAGATCCGCGGTCGCCGCCTCCACCAGCCTGCGGCCGGCGTCGGTCACCTCGGCGAGCACGGCACGGCGATCCTCCGGATGCGGACGTCGTACGACGAGCTCGGCGGCCTCGAGCCGGTTGATGATCGAGGTGATCGACGTCGGGTGCACCTGGAGCCGCTCCCCCATCTTGCCCATCGGCAGCGATCCCCTGGCCGAGAAGACGAGCAGCACCAGCGCCTCGTAGCGCGCGAACGTGAGCCCGTGCGGCTTGAGGATCGCGTCGAGGTTCGACAGCACGAGCTGCTGCACCCGCATCAGCGAGGTGACGGCATGCATGGCCGGCACGCGGTCCCAGCGAAGCGCCCACTGGCGAGCGGCCTCGTCGATGGGGTCGAAGTCGAGGCCCATCAGCCGACCCTACTCACGTGACGCCTCAATTGATTCTCAATTGATTCGGGGCCCGCGCAGGCCGGCCCTCTGGACGACCCGCTGGATGGCGAGATCTCGCTCGTCGGGCCGGCCGACGTAGCGGATGTCGCGCAACCCCTGCTCCTGGGCGGCGGACTCGAACACGAAGTGCCCGAAGCCGAGCAGGCGCCCGTGGAGCGGCTTGGACACGGTGATGTCCAGGATCCGGCTCAGGGGCATCGTGGCCAGCTTCTGCGACAGCACCCCGTTGACCCGGAACACGCGCATGTTGGTGATCACGAAGCGATCCATGTGGTGGGCGAGCGCCTTCCACGCGGCGTACGCCAGGAAGGCGAAGCCGAGCAGCAACGGCAACCAACCGAGATCGACCCGCGTGAACGGCACCCACACGAGCAGCGCGAGCCCGACCAGCGCGGCAAGGGCGGGCACGATGAACGCGAACCAGTGGTGGCGGACCTCGTCGACGATCACCTCACCCTCCTCGCGAAGAAGGTGCCTGCCGATCCTCGGGTCGGTCAGCGTCGTGAACAGACCCACGACGGCTCTGATCAGAGCTGCTTGATGAAGTCGATGACGGCCGTGAACACCTCGGTCGTCAGGTCCCAGGCCCAGCCGCCACCGTCCTTGGCGATTCTGGGCCAGACCGTCGGGGTCGGTGAACATCCAGAAGCCGAGGAAGACGATCACCACGACGGCGACAACTTTCTTGGCGTTCATGGGTGATCCATCCTCCGGGCAGGGGAGCGTCGCGCAGGTCAAGGACATTGGTACCAAACTAGACCGCGCACCGCCGGGAGGCTCGCCCTGCGCTGCGGGGCGTGCCTAGAGATCCTCGAGCAGCTCGTCGGCCGCGGCGTAGGGATCGGACTCGCCGGTGGCGACCCTCTTGGCCAGGTCGTCGAGCTCCGAGCGGCCGTGGACGTCGCCCCAGCGTCGGCGCAGGGCGGTGACGGCGATGGCCTCGATCTCGTCCCGCGCCCGGCGGGTACGCCGGGTGGCGAGCTCACCCGACGACTCGAGCCAGGCGCGGTGCTTGTCGATCTCCGCGACGACCTCGTCGATGCCCTCGCCTTTCGAGGCAACGGTCTTGACGATCGGCGGCTTCCAGGCACCCTCGGCTCGCTCGGCCAGGGAGAGCATGCCGCGCAGGTCGCGACGGACCTGGTCGGCGCCGTCCCGGTCTGCCTTGTTGATGACGTAGAGATCGCCGATCTCGAGGATGCCGGCCTTGGCCGCCTGGATGCCGTCGCCCATGCCCGGCGCGATCAGCACCAAGGTGGTGTCGGCCAGCCCGGCGATCTCGACCTCGCTCTGGCCCACGCCGACGGTCTCGATCAGGATCACCTCGCAGCCGGCCGCGTCCAGCACCCGCAGTGCCTGTGGCGTCGTCCACGCGAGGCCGCCGAGGTGCCCTCGCGAGGCCATCGACCGGATGTAGACCTCCCGGTCGGTCGCATGGTCCTGCATCCGCACCCGGTCGCCGAGCAGGGCGCCGCCGGAGAACGGGGAGGACGGGTCGACGGCAAGGACCCCCACCCGCTTGCCGGCCTTGCGCAGCGCGGTCACCATCGCGGACGTCGAGGTCGACTTGCCGACGCCGGGCGAGCCGGTGATGCCGACGATCTGCGCGTTCCCGGTGTACGGCGCCAGCCCGGCCATCACCTCGCGCAGGTGCGGCGACTCGTCCTCCACCAGCGAGATCAGACGGGCGACGGATCGGGCGTCACCCGCCCGGGCGCGCTCGACCAGCTCAGGCACCGAGCCGGAGATCCTGCTGCGCCGCATTCAGGCCTCGATGACCGGCTGGCTCACCGGGAGGTGCCGGGAGGTCACTGGGAGGGCACGCGGATGATCAGGGCGTCGCCCTGGCCGCCACCGCCGCACAGGGCGGCCGCGCCGATGCCACCGCCGCGCCGCTTCAGCTCGTGGGCGAGGTGCAGCACGATCCGGGCACCCGACATGCCCACCGGGTGGCCGATGGCGATCGCTCCGCCGTTGACGTTGACCTTCTCGGGGTCGATGCCGAGCTCGCGGGTCGACTCGATGCCGACCGCGGCGAACGCCTCGTTGAGCTCGAACAGGTCGATGTCGGAGACCGAGATGCCTTCCTTCTCGGTCGCCTTCCTGATCGCGTTCGCCGGCTGGAGCTGCAGAGTGGAGTCGGGGCCGGCGACCTGCCCGGAGGCACCGATCTCGGCGAGCCACTCGAGGCCGAGCTCCTCGGCCTTGGCCTTGCTCATCACCACGACGGCGCAGGCGCCGTCGGAGATCTGCGAGGCCGATCCGGCGGTGATGGTCCCCTCCTTGCTGAACGCGGGACGCAGCTTTGCGAGCGACTCGGCGGTGGTGTCACCCCGGATCCCTTCGTCCTGGCTGACCACGACCGGCTCGCCCCGCCGCTGCGGGATCTCGACCGGGACGACCTCGGAGTCGAAGACGCCGTTCTTCCACGCCTGGGCGGCGAGCTGGTGCGAACGGGCGGAGAACTCGTCCTGCTCCTCGCGGCTCAGGTTGGCGCCGGCGAGGTTGTACGACTCGGTGAGATTGCCCATGCCCTGCGTCGTGAAGTAGTCGAACAGCGCGTCGTGGGCCATCGAGTCGACGAGCGTGACGTCGCCGTACTTGAAGCCCTCGCGGGACTTCGGCAGGAGGTGTGGCGCATTCGTCATCGACTCCATGCCGCCGGCCACGACGATGTCGTGCTCCCCCGCCCGGATCAGCTGGTCGGCCAGCGCGATCGCGTTGATGCCGGAGAGGCAGACCTTGTTGATCGTGATCGACGGGATCGTCAACGGGATCCCGCCCTTGTGGGCCGCCTGGCGAGCGGTGATCTGGCCGGCGCCGGCCTGGATGACCTGACCCAGGATCACGTAGTCGACCTGGTCACCGGAGATCCCGGCCTTCTCGAGGGCCCCCTTGATCGCGACGCCGCCGAGCTCGGCGGCGGACAGATCCTTCAGGCCACCGAGGAGACGGCCGACGGGGGTGCGGGCACCCGCAACGATGACGGATCCGGACATGGTTCCTCCTGCAGACTGCCTGGCTGTATGGCTGGGTTGTGGCCTGTTGTTGCCTGCGACGATACCCACCGGCCCGGCTCATGGGAGGGGCGGCGGTGGCCGCCGGGTGTCGGACTTGTCACAAGGGGTCGCGCGACCAGGTGGCCGCCGTACGACGATGGCGGCCATGACCCCGGTTCTCCCTGCGGACATCCCCGCTGAGCTGTTCATCGCCATCGACCACGTCGGCGTCGCGGTGGCCGATCTCGATGACGCGATCGAGTTCTACACCGAGACCCTCGGCATGACGGTCGCCCACGAGGAGACCAACGAGGAGCAGGGGGTGCGCGAGGCCATGGTTGCCGTCGGTGACTCCGGCTCCTGCATCCAGCTGCTGGCGCCACTGTCGCCGGAGAGCACCATCGCCAAGTTCCTGGACCGTTCCGGACCGGGCCTCCAGCAGCTCGCCTACCGGGTCGCGGACATCGACAGCGTCTCGCAGGTCCTCCGCGAGCGCGGGCTGCGCCTGTTGTACGACGAGCCCCGGCGCGGCACCTCCAACAGCCGGGTCAACTTCATCCACCCGAAGGACGCCGGCGGCGTACTCGTGGAGCTGGTCGAACCGGCCAGCTAGGCAAGGCCCGGTTACCGACAGGTATCTTCAACCCAAGCTGGCCCCCGACAGAGAGATCACCCGTGCAGAACATCCTTGACGCAATCCTTGCCGGTGACACGAGCCGACAGGACTTCGCCAACCTCGAGCTGCCCGAGTCCTATCGGGCCGTGACCGTCCACAAGGACGAGGTCGACATGTTCGAGGGAGTGGCGTCCCGCGACAAGGACCCCCGCAAGTCGCTGCACATCGAAGACGTCGCGCTGCCCGAGCTCGGCCCGGGAGAGGCCTTCGTGGCGGTGATGGCCAGCGCCATCAACTACAACACCGTGTGGACCTCGATCTTCGAGCCGGTGCCGACCTTCGGCTTCCTCGAGCGCTACGGCAGGATCTCGCCGCTGTCCAAGCGGCACGATCTGCCCTACCACGTGGTCGGCTCCGACCTGTCCGGCATCGTGCTCGCAGCCGGCGCCGGCGTGCACTCCTGGCGTCCTGGCGACGAGGTCGTGGCCCACTGCCTGTCGGTCGAGCTCGAGCACCCCGACGGTCACAACGACACGATGCTCGACCCTGAGCAGCGGATCTGGGGGTTCGAGACCAACTTCGGCGGCCTTGCCCACATCGCCCTGGTCAAGTCCAACCAGCTGATGCCCAAGCCGGGCCACCTGACCTGGGAGGAGGCCGCGTCGCCGGGCCTGGTGAACTCCACGGCGTACCGCCAACTGGTCAGCCGCAACGGTGCCGGGATGAAGCAGGGCGACAACGTGCTGGTCTGGGGTGCGTCGGGCGGCCTGGGCGGCTTCGCGACGCAGTACGCCCTGAACGGCGGCGCGACGCCGGTCTGCGTGGTCTCGAACGCGGAGAAGGCCGAGATCTGCCGCAAGATGGGCGCGGAGCTGATCATCAACCGCTCCGAGGAGGACTACCGGTTCTGGAAGGACGAGCACACCCAGGACCAGAAGGAGTGGCGTCGCCTCGGCGCCACGATCCGTGAGCTCACCGGCGGCGAGGACGTCGACATCGTCTTCGAGCACCCGGGTCGGGAGACCTTCGGTGCGTCCGTCTTCGCCGCGCGCAAGGGCGGCACGATCGTGACCTGCGCGTCGACCACTGGCTACCTGCACCAGTACGACAACCGCTACCTCTGGATGAACCTCAAGCGCATCATCGGCTCGCACTTCGCGAACTACCGCGAGTCGTGGGAGGCCAACCGCCTCATCGCCAAGGGCATGATCCACCCGACCCTGTCGAACACCTACCCGCTCGACGAGGTCGGCCAGGCGGCGCTCGACGTCCACCACAACCTGCACCAGGGCAAGGTCGGCGTGCTCTGCCTGGCGCCCGAGGAGGGCCTGGGAGTCCGCGACCCGGAGATGCGGGCCAAGCACCTCGACGCCATCAACCGCTTCCGCGGGGTCTGACGCTCCCGTCCTTACTGATTTCCGGCCAGGTTCGGGGGTTTTGGTCCGCGAGCCGCGCCGGTTTCGCTTCCGCCTATCCGACACACTGGGGCCAGCGAATGCAACACGACTGGAAGAGGTAGCTGTGCAATGAGTGACAAGGGCCTGTCCATCTTCGACAAGGGGGCGGACGCCGACGTGGACACCACCGCCGACAACGAGCCAACCCAGGTGATCCCGGTGATGAGGGACGCCCAACAGTCAGCAGGGCAATCAGCCAAACCATCAGCCCAACCTTCGGACAAGTCGGCGGCCCAAGCTCAGCCGAACGCAAAGCCAGCCGCCAGCCGACGCAAGGCCGGCCCCCCAGCCCCGGGCCGAGACCCAGGCTCCGCCGGCCGGCCGAGACCCAGGCAGCGCCAGCAGGTCGCGTCCCGGTCGACCAGCGAGACTCCAGCCCAGCCCGCCCCGGCTCGTCCTGCCGCGGCGTCGCGGTCCACGGCCTCGCTCCCGTCCATCCCGGTCGTCCGTCGTGGCTACGACAAGGACGTCGTCGACGGCCAGCTGCGCCAGCTCCTGGGCGAGAAGGCCGGGCTGAGCAGCGGCCTGACCGCCTCGGAGCGGCGGGTCACCGAACTCCAGTCTCAGCTCGATGACCTCAAGAAGCAGCTGGCCGAGCACGACACCCCGTCGTACGCCGGGCTCGGTGGCCGGGCAAGCTCCATGCTGCGGCTGGCCGAGGAGGAGGCGCAGGAGGTCCGCGACCACGCCCTCCAGGAGGCCAGCGAGATCCGCAACCAGGCGATGAAGGACGCCAAGGCGATCCGTGGCGATGCCGCCCGCGAGGCCGACGACATCCGGATCACCCAGCTCCAGGAGATCGACGAGAACCGCAGCCGGGTGCTCGCCGACGCCACGCAGGAGCGGGCCATGGCGAAGAGCGAGTCCGAGGACCTGTTGGCGTCGGCCAAGCGGGAGGCCGAGCAGATCCGGCTGGCCGCCCAGCAGGAGACCAACGACCTGCGCACGACCGCGAAGCGGGAGGCCGAGCAGGCCCGCGCCAGCGCCGATCGCGAGGTCCAGGAGGCCCGTCGTACCCTCGCCGTCGAGAAGGAGCGGCTCGCACGTGAGGCGTCCGACCACCACTCGACAGCGACTGCGGAGACCCGGGCGCTGGTGACGGAGGCCGAAGAGCGCGCGGCTGCCGCCGAGAAGCGCGCCAGCGAGGCGACCGCCCAGGCCGCCGCCTATCGCCAGCAGGCGCAGACCGAGTCGGAGTCGCTGCTGACGCGGGCCCGGCGCGAGGCCGAGCAGATCGTCTCCTCCGCTCGGGTGCAGGGCGACTCGATCTCGGCTTCCGGCCTGGCCGACGCCGAACGTGAGCTTGCGGCCGTTCGCGCGGAGGTCGAGCGGATCACCAAGCGCCGCGATGCCATCACCGCCCAGCTCGGTGCCCTGCGCGACGTGGTCTCCGGGTTCGGGGACGACGACTGATGGAAACCCCCGGCCGGTTCGAAGCAGGCGAGCGAGAAGCCTGCCGAACCGGCCGGGGCGGCCGCTCCGCCGAAGAAGTCGGCTACGCACCTGGGTGCCTCCGGGAAACCTCTCTCGAGGCATTCGCCGTTCTATATCGGCCTCCTGGGTGGACTGGGCCTGTTCGTCGCCTGGTGGCTCCGCGACCAGGTGCTCGCCATCGGCCCGGTGTTGATCCTGATCGTGGTGGCGATGTTCCTCGCGGCCGGGCTGAACCCGGCCGTCGAATGGCTGGTCGGCCATCGGTTCAGCCGCGCTTGGGCCGTGGTCACCGTGATCGTGGCCGTCCTGCTGACCTTCGTGCTGTTCCTCGTGGCCATCGTCCCGGTGATCACCGATCAAGTGTCTTCAATCACCGAGAAGGCGCCCGGCTGGCTCGACGACCTCCTGAAGAACAAGCAGGTCCAGGAGTGGGACCGCGACTATGACCTGATCTCCAGGATCAAGGAGTACGTCTCGGCCGGCGGCTTCGCGGAAAAGGCGTTCGGCGGGGTGCTCGGTCTCGGACTGGCCGCACTGTCCTTGCTCGGCAATGCGTTCGTGGTGATCGTGCTGATGCTCTACTTCCTGGGCTCCCTGCAGAAGACGAAGGAAGCGCTCTATCAGCTCGCGCCGGCCTCGCGTCGCGACCGGGTGGCGAAACTGAGCGACCAGATCATCGCGCAACGTCGGCTCCTACGTCTCCGGCGCGTTCATCGTCGCGTTGTGCGCGGGGCTGAGCTCCCTGGTGTTCCTGTTCATCGTGGGGCTCGGGGAGTACGCCGTCGCGCTGTCCTTCACGGTCGCGTTGCTTGACGTGATCCCGATGATCGGCGCGACCATCGGCGCCGTCATCGTGTCCGCCATCGGGTTCGCGACCGATCCCAAGATCGGCCTTGCCTGCGTGATCTTCTATGTGATCTACCAGCAGCTCGAGAACTACGTGATCTATCCGCGGGTGATGTCGCGCTCCATCGACATCCCCGGTGCGCTGATCGTGATCGCCGCTCTCATCGGCACCTCGCTGCTCGGCGTGGTCGGCGCCCTGCTGGCGATCCCGACCGCGGCTGCGATCCTGCTGATCGTCAAGGAAGTGTTCCTGCCTCGGCAGGAAGCCCGCTGATTGGGTGCGCGCGTCCGCGCACCAATTGGTCGACAACGACAGGTCGACACCTCGAGGAAGACCATGCAGCCAGCCCGGGATCGTGGCCGTGGCAGACTCGGGATCCGTGGATGCCTGCTGCGTGCCGGGAAGACAATCGGAAGCAGCCGGCGCGTGCAGCAGACCAGGCCGCCTCCCCCACAGGTGAACGCCCGGCCGACGACCTGAGGACGGCGAGCATCCCGGCGGGATCGTTCGTCATGGGCACCGACGACCCGCGCGGCTACGCGTCGGACGGCGAGGCGCCGGCGCACCGAGTGAAGCTGAGCGGCTACCGGATGGGCATCCACACGGTGACCAACGACCAGTTCGCTGCGTTCGTCGAGGCGACGGGACATCGCACCACGGCGGAGGTGTTCGGGACCTCGTTCGTGTTCGTCGGGCTGCTGCCCGACGGGTTTCCGCCGACCCGGGCAGTCGCCGCCGCGCCGTGGTGGCGCGAGGTGGTCGGAGCCGACTGGCGCCACCCGGAGGGTCCGCAGAGCAACGTCGACGGGCCGCGGCCGCCACCCGGTCGTCCATGTGAGCTGGTACGACGCCAGCGCGTTCTGCACCTGGGCCGGTGCCCGGCTCCCGACCGAGGCCGAGTGGGAGCGGGCAGCGCGCGGCCACGAGGATGGCCACCACTTCCCCTGGGGTGACGACCTGCAGCCTTCCGGCGAGCATCGGATGAACGTCTTCCAGGGCGAGTTCCCCGACCACGACACGGGTGACGTCGGGGACGTGCCCGGTCGGCAGTTTCGCACCCAACGACTTCGGACTGTTCGAGATGACCGGCAACGTGTGGGAGTGGTGCGCCGACTGGTTCGCGCCCGACTACTACCAAAACTCGCCCCACGTCGCGCCGTCAGGCCCGGCGCAGGGCGAGGCTCGCGTGCTGCGAGGCGGCAGCTATCTGTGCCACGAGAGCTACTGCTGGCGCTATCGGGTCGATGCCCGCAGTTCGAACACCGCCGACAGCAGCGCCGGCAACGTCGGCTTCCGGGTCGCCGCCGACGAGTAGCCGCGAGTCACGGGTCGCCGTCGGTGACGCCGCTGACAGGTGGGTAGCGCGCCACCTTCTCGAGATCGCCGAGGTCCATGTGGTTGCGGATGTAGCGGCTCGACGCGTCGTACGACGGGGCGAAGTCCCACGATGGCGGGACCCCGTTGCCGAGGGCGTTCACGACGGCGATCCGCCGCTGCTGGCTCTCGCGCACCTCCCGGTCGATCCTGGGCAGGTCCCAGCGTGCCGCCACCTCGGCCCTCAGCTCCGCCAGCACGTCGGCGTGGGCCGGATCCTCGGTCAGGTTGGTCCGCTCGAGCGGGTCTGCGGCGAGGTCGAACAGCAGGTCCGGGTCGGCCGGCGAGTGGATGAGCTTCATCGTTCCGCGACGGACCATGACGATCGGCGCGATCGCACCCTCGGCGAGATACTCGGCCACCACCGTGTCCCGGTCGCTGGGCTGGCCGGCCAGCAGCGGCAGCAGACTCTGCCCGTCCAGAGGTCCCACGATCCCGGTCAGGTCGCCGTCCTCGACCAGCCCGACCAGCGTCGGCAGCAGGTCCATCGTGGACACCGGCGCCGACACCCGCCCGGGCCGGAACCGGCCGGGCGCGGACACGACCAACGGCACGCGAGCCGATCCCTCGAAGAAGCTCATCTTGTACCAGAGCCCGCGCTCCCCGAGCATGTCGCCATGGTCGCTGGTGAGGATCACGACGGTGTCGTCGAGGCGGCCGGTCTGCCGCAGCACGTCGATCAGCCTGCCGATGCGGTCGTCGACGTACGAGATCGCCCCGTAGTACGCACGTCGGGCAGCGCGCACTTGCGCGTCGGTGATCTGAACGTCGTCCATCGCACACACGTGCCGCAGCCTGGTCTCGTGCGGGTGAACGATTCGCCGCGTCGTACCCGAACGCCGGCATCGGGAGGTCGTCGTCGCGATACGCGTCCCACCATCGTCGTGGGATCGCATACGGGTCATGCGGGTGCGTGAACGAGGCGACGAGGCACAGCGGTCGCTCGTCGTTCGAGCGAATGTGCTCGAACAGGTGCCGCTCGGCGGCGAAACCCACCTCGTCATCGAAGTCGAGCTGGTTGGAGCGAATGCACGGGCCGGCCTCGGTGACCGATGACAGGTCGTGGTACCAGTGCGGCCGGTCGTGGGGCGCATCCCAGTCGGGGGTCCAGCCGTAGTCGGCCGGATAGATGTCGGTGGTGAGGCGCTCCTCGAACCCATGCAGCTGGTCAGGACCGCAGAAGTGCATCTTGCCCGCCAACGCCGTCCGATAGCCCGGCAGCGCGGAGGTAGTGGGCGAAGGTGGGGATCTCGGAGGAGAACTCGGCAGCGTTGTCGTAGGCGTGCGTGCGCGACGGCAGCAGCCCGGTCATCAGCGATGCCCGGGCCGGCGAGCAGAGCGGACTGGCCGTGTAGGCGTTGTCGAACACCACGCCGTCCTCGGCGAGCGACGACATGGCCGGCGCCTGCGTGACCGGATTGCCGTGGAACGGCAGGGCGCTCGGTGCCAGCTGGTCTGCCATCAGGATCAGGACATCGGGCCGGCGCGGCAGGCTCACGCAGAGGCCTCGGGGTCAGGCAGGCCGCGGCTCGGTGAGCACGACCTCGTGGGTCGCCGTCTCGAGTGACGGGGTGTTGGCGATCAGCTCGCGGGTGTAGGGCTGCTGCGGGTTGGCGAGCAGCTGGGCCGTCTCGCCGTACTCGACGATGTTCCCGTCGGCGAGTACGGCGACCTTCTGCGCGATGGAGCGCACCAGCGGCAGGTTGTGGGTGACGAAGACCATCGACAGGCCGAGCTCGCGCTGCAGCTTGCCCAGCAGCTCGACGATCGCGGCCTGCACGCTCACGTCCAGCGCGGAGGTCACCTCGTCGCAGATCAGGATCGAGGGCGAGGAGATCAGCGCACGTGCGATGGCGACGCGCTGGCGCTCACCACCGGAGAGCTGGTCGGGGTAGCGCTTGGCGTAGCTTGCCGACAGCGACACCTGCTCCAGCATCTCGGCGACCCGTTGCTCGGCCGCACGTCCCTTGGCGATGCCGAACACAGACAGCGGTTGTCCGACCGTCTCGCCGACGGTCTTGCGCGGGTTCAGCGAGCCATACGGGTTCTGGAAGATGTACTGGATCTGGCGGCGGGACTCGGTGCTGCGGGAGCGGGCCGCGGTCTCCAGCTCCTGGTCGCCGAGCCGGATGCTGCCGGTCCAGTTGCGGTGCAGCCCGGCTATCGAGCGGGCCGTGGTGGTCTTGCCCGGACCCTGACTCGCCGACGACGGCCAGACACTCGCGTTGCTCGAGGGTCAGGCTGATGGAGTGCAGCACCTCGATGGTGCCGTAGTGCGCGACCACGTTCTCCAGCGTCAGCACGGCAGAGTCGTCGTCGCCGCTTCGCCATGTCGACCTGGTCACCGACCTTGGCCTGGGCCTGTTTCACGACCTCGAGCGCTCGAATGCAGCGCGCGCTGTGCACCGGTGTCGAGCGTCAAGCAACGGCGGAACCTCAGCGTCGCACTCGGGGATGCGCATGGCGCAGCGAGGCGCGAAGGCGCAGCCCGGAGGTCGCTTGCCTGGCGAGGGCGCGTGGCCCGGGATCCCGACCAGGCTGCGGCCGCCGGTCAGGCGTGGGATCGCACCCACCAGGCGGCGGGTGTAGGGGTGGGCCGAGGAGGCGAAGAGCTCCTCCGCGAGGCCGAGCTCGACCACCCGGCCGGCGTACATGACCGCGACCCGGGTCGCCAGCGGCGGCGACCACGGCAAGGTCGTGGCTGACGTAGAGCGCCGCCACGTCGTGGGCCTCGGCGAGCTCGCGCACCGTCGAGAGCACGGTCGCCTGCGTCGTGACGTCGAGGCCGGTGGTCGGCTCGTCGAGGACGATCAGCCGCGGCCGGTTGGCAAAGGCCATCGCGAGACCGACCCGCTGCTGCTGGCCGCCCGAGAGCTCGTGCGGGTAGCGGCGCAGGTAGCGCGGGTCGTCCGACAGGGCGACCTCACGCATCATCTCGGCGATCCGCTCGTCGTTGTCCTTGCGATTGCCCGAGCCGTGCGCCTCCAGCACCTCGCGCAGCTGGACGCCGATCCGCAGCGCCGGGTTGAGCGACGAGGCAGGGTCCTGCGGGACGTACGACACCAGCGAGCCTCGCAACCGGCGCAGCTCATCGTCTCCCATCCGCAGGATGTCCTGGTCGCCCAGCATGATCGTGCCGCCGTCGATCCTCAGACCGCGTCGAGCATGGCCGAGCAGCGACAGCCCGACGGTGGTCTTGCCGGAGCCGGACTCGCCGACGAGGCCGAGCACCTCTCCCGGCGCGATCTCGAAGGAGAGGTCGGTGACGACGGGGACCCCGGACGACGTACAGATCTGCAGGTCGCGGACGGTGACCGCCGCGGTCGAGGCCTGCGGGTCGGCCTTCTCGTAGATGGTCACTCGTCGCCTCGTTCACGGTCGATGCCGGCCGCGGTTCGCGCGATGCCGTCACCGATGAGGCCGGTGCCCATGGTGAGCAGCGCGATGGCGAGGATCGGCAGCAGCGCACCCCACGGTTGGATGGCGAGCGCGATCTGGTTCTGCTAGATCATCGTTCCCCAGTTGGCGCCGTTGGGATCGGGGGACAGGCCGAGGAACGCCAGCGCGGAGATGACCCCGATCGAGTAGGTCAGCCGAAGACTGGCTTCGACCATCATCGGGCCGAGGATGTTGGGGAACAGCTCTCCGGTGAGAATCCGGACCCGCGAGACCCCCATGGACTCGGTGGCGGCCACGAAGTCGCGCTCGACCACCGGTTGGGCGGCGCCGCGGGCCACCCGCGCCACGCGTGGGGCCGTGGTCAGGGCGATCGCGACGATGATCACCCAGGTCTTGGCGCCGACGAGGCTGACCGCGACCAGCGCGAGCATGATCTGCGGGAACGCCATGATCACGTCCATCGCCCGCATCAGGATGTCGTCCAGGGCGTTGCGCGCGTAGGCCGCGACCAGGCCGATCGCGACGCCGAAGAGGAGACCGATTGCGGTCGAGACGACGGCCATGACCAGGATGCCGCCGCCGCCGTGCAGGAAGCGGCTCAGCACGTCCTGCCCGAGGTAGTCGGTGCCGAACAGGCCGGCGTCGCCGCCGGGTTTGGAGTACGGCGATCGCCACGAACTCGTCGGCTGCGTGCGGTGCGACCCAGGGGCCCACGATCGCGATGACGACCAGGATGAGCACGAAGATCACGCCGATTCTCGTCCGCCACAAGCGCAACGAGCGCATCAGGAGGGTCGAGGAGCGCACGGGCGGCGTCGGCGTGTCGACGCCCTCGGCGCGGGCCGGCGCCTCTTCGGTGTGGCTCATAGTCGGGTCCTCAGTCGAGGAGTGACAACGATGGTGGCGATGTCCGCCAGCAGGTTGAGCACGACGTAGACCGCGGCGATGAGCATCGCGAGCGCCTGGACGACCGGTAGGTCGTGGTTGACGACCGCTTCCTGCAGCGCGCTCCCGATCCCCGGGTAGTTGAACACGTATTCGACCACCACCACGCCACCCGCGAGGTAGGCGAGGCTGATCGCGATCACCTGGAAGACCGGGCCGAGCGCGTTGGGCAGCGCGTGTCGAAGCAGGACCGTGCGCTCGGGCAGGCCCTTGAGTCGGGCCATCTCGACGTAGTCGCTCTCCAGCACCTCGACCATCGATGCCCGCATGATGCGCGCGACGTACGGGGCGACGGCGATCACCAAGGTTGCCACCGGCAGGAAGAGCTCGTCGGGATACTCCCAGGGGCGATGGCCGCGGGGACCGGGCTGATCGCGGGCAGCCAGTGGAGCACCGAGGTCGAGAACAGGATGACCAGGCCGACCGCGACGACGAACTCGGGCAGCGCAGCCAACACCAGCATCAGCATGGAGGTGACGTTGTCGAATGTCTTCTCGCGGCGAAGTGCCGCCCATGAGCCGATCGCGATCGACAGCGGGATGGAGATGACCGACGCGAGGAGGACGAGGACCACGGAGTTGACCAGCTTGGGCCCGAGGAACTCGCTCACGGGTGCCTGACGCAGCCAGGGAGTTGCCGAGCGAAAAGTTCAGCAACCCGCCGGCCCAGGACAAGTACTGGCCCACCAGCGAGTCTTCGAGATCGAGCTCACTTCTCAGCGCCGCGAGTCGCTCCGGCGTCGCGTCGCGGCCGAGGATGGCCTTGGCCGGGTCGCCGAGGGCCTGGGTCGCGATGAACACGACCAGGGAGACCAGGAAGAGCACCAGGACGCCGAGCAGCACCCTCCGGACGATGAAGCCAGCCAGTCCGCCGTGCCGCAGCCACCTCATCCGGGAGCGCCGCCCCGCCTCAGGCGAACCAGATGGTTCGGAATCCGTGACCGTAGTGCGCCAGGTTCAGCGTTCCCTTGCTCGGCGACAGACCGGCCACGTTGCCGGAGTAGCCGTCGATCAGGTTGGTGAAGAACGGGAAGATGTAGCCGCCGAAGTCGTACTCCAGCTGCTGCATCTCGTGCTGGATCTCGATCCGCGTCGCGTCGTCGTGCTCGGCCACCGCCTGCTGGTACAGGTCGACGAAGTTGGACCCGTCGCCGGACTTCGGGGGCCAGTGCGTCTCGTTGAACGGCGAGGTCGGCAGCGATCCCTGCTGAACCTGGTTGAGGTAGCCGCGGGTGCCCCAGAAGTCGCCCGAGAACGCCACCTTGAGGTACGACTTGGAGTAGAAGTCGGGTTCGTTCTTGACGTTGACCTTGACCCCGGCCTCCTTGGCCTGCGTCGCGAAGACGTTCGCGAACTCGACCATTCCGGCCTCGCCATTGGTGGTGTGCAGGTCGACTTGCAGGCCTTCCGCGCCCGCCTGCTTCAGGAGTGACTTCGCCTCGTCGATGTCTTGTTCGCGTTGCGGCAGGTCGGCGAAGTAGCCGTCGTCGAACGGTGAATACAGATCGTTGGCGAGCGTGGCGTAGCCCGAGGCGAGCTGCTCGATCATCCCTTCCCGGTCGATGATCAGGCGCATCGCCTGGCGGACGCGGTTGTCGTCGAACGGCGGCATGTCCACGGCCATGCACAGTGGCATCCAGCCGCCCGTCTGGGAGTTCAGCACGTTCAGTCCCTTGGACTTGATCGCCTCGACCTGTGCCGCAGGCAGGTCGGTCATCGCATCGATCTGGTCCGCCTGCAGGGCGTTGACCTGTGCGGTCGGGTCCTGGAAGTTGGTGATCGTCACGGTGTCGAACCACGGCGAACCGTCTCCACGCCAGTAGTTGGCGTTGCGTTCGCTGACGCTTTCCTGCCCCGGTGTGAAGCTCTTCAGCCTGTAGGCACCGGTGCCGATCTGGGTCGACGGATCACCCTTGAACCTCTCGTAGCCGACGGGCACGATCCCCAGGTGTAGCTGGCGAGCGTTTCCGGGACGGTGACGTCAGGCGAATGGAGCGGGAGCCGGACCGTGAGGTTGTCCATCTTCTTCATGTTGGCCAGGTCCATCGTCGCTGTCGCCGCAAAACCGACGAGAGCGAGTTTCTCGGTGCCGATCCGCTGCAACGAGTAGATGACGTCGTCGGCCGTCAGGGTCTTGCCATCCTGGAACTCGATGCCACTTCGCAGCCTGATGACGTAAGCCTTCGGGCCGTCCGCCTCGACGCTCTCGGCCAAGCCATCGGTCTGCAGCTGGTATTCGTCGTCGAACGTGAGCAGCGTCTCGAACGAACTGACCAACCGGGCAATATCGGGCTTGGTGACGATGTGCTGCCCGTCGAACGTGTCATCCGCTCCGCCGCCGGTGACTCCCAGCCTGAAGTTGCCTCCCTGCTTCGGGGCCCCAGCCTTGGAGCCCGACGTCGAGCCGGACGGATTCGGCGCTTCCCCGCCGCAGGCCGCCAGGGTCGCCGAGCAGGGCCACCCCGCCTGCGCCCGCGAAGAGCTGGCGCCTGGAGATCGGCGAGCTCATCCACAGGCCGTTCTTCTCGTTGACTTGCCAAATCCTGTTGTTCGACTCGGTCATGCCCGCGCCCCTTACTGGCCGGTCGCTGCGTCGCTGCTCCCGAAAGTCGGTCCCGCGGCGGTTGAAAGTGTTCACATCACGAAACGACGGTTCACCATGCACACGCCGCTGTCAAGCATTCCGGCGGAATTTACCCGATTGTCATCATCGACCGCGCTCGCAGCGCGGCGAGTCGGCCGCGTTCCTGATCGCGTCATGCCGCAGCCCGGCAGGCGCTCGCGACCGCGTTTCGTGAGGATGACGGACATGAGCGAGGTCGAGCTGTTCCGGGAACCCCAGCGCCGGTTCCACCACGTCGAGGTTCCCGCGAGCGGCCGGCGTTGCCTGGCCTGCAGGGCCAGATGCGACCCGTGCAGGCTGGACCCCGCACATCGTGGGAGCCGGCCGGGAGCTGGACCTCGAGGAGTTCCTGGCGCTGACCTCGACCACCTCGCTGGTGGTCGTCGTCGACGGCGTCCTGGTGCATCGAGCGGTACGCCGAGACGGTCGCGGTCGAGGACCGGCTCCTCGGCAACTCCGCGACGAAGTCCGCGCTCGCGTTGCTCACCGGCATCGCCGTGGGCCGACGGGAGTCTTCCCGACCTCGACGCAGGAGTCTGCGACTACGTCCCCGAGCTGCTCGGCAGCGGATACGACCGGGTGACGGTTCGTCAGGTTCTGACGATGACGAGCGGTCTCGACTGGGCGGAGGACTACCGCGATCCCGACGGCCGGGCGGCGCGGACGATCGGGCGCTGGCGCGAGGGCGGAGGAGGAGTGCGCGACCTGCTGACCAGCATTCCGGGAGGCCACCCACCCGGGACCCGCTACGCCTACTGCAGCCCCGACTCCCTGGTGCTGGACTGGGTGCGCGAACGCGCGACCGGTCAGACCTTCGCCGAGGCGCTCGGCGACCTGTGGCAGCTGGTCGGCGCGGAGCGACCCGGCGGTCGTGGGTCTGGATGCACCGGCCGAGGCAGGGGGCGTCGCGATGGCGCACGCCGCGTTGGCCGTGACCGCGCGGGACTGGGCGAGGATCGGGTTCCTGCAGGTGGACGGCCGCTGGAACGGCAATCAGGTGGTCGACCCGGAGTGGCTGGAGGCCAGCAGCCGGCCGGAACGCCCGTTCTTGTTGCCCGGGCGACTTCCCAGCACGATCACCACCCACGCCGGATTCGGCTACCACTGGTGGCCGCTCGACCGGCACGGCGCCAGGGTCACGGCCGACGGCATGCGCGGCCAGTTCGTCTACGTGGACCGACCTCGCCGTACGGTTGTCGTGAAGACCTCAGCCTGGCCGTACGACGATCCGTGGTGGGACCGCCAGTGCCGAGACCTGTCCTACCTCGCGCTGCCGGCGATCGCCGAAGCCGCGGCCTCGGCGACCTGAACGAGCGTTCGTCGTTCGGCACGCGCAGCACGCGTTCCACCCCTTGTGCCGCCGCTCGTGTCACGATGTGCTGGTGACCAGCGCACCGGACGCCCAAGGGTCGCCGAGCCAGGCCGCCCCGGCCGGCCGAGTCCAGTCGGTCGACCGCGCGCTCAACCTCCTGGAGTTCGTCGCTGCCGCGGCTCCGCAGGGCGAGACGGTGGCGGCGCTGGCCGCCCGCGCCGACCTCAACCGGGCGACGGCCTGGCGGCTGCTGGGCACCCTCGAGGCTCATGGCCTGGTGGAGCGCGACCCGAGCACGAACCGCTACAAGGTCGGCTTCGCGATGATCAAGATGTCGGCCGCGGCGGGCTACGACGGTCTGGTGCGCAGGACACGTCCCATCCTCGAGCGGGTGTCGACGCAAACGGGCGAGACGGCAGACCTTGCGGTGGCCGGGCGGCATGGGGTGACCTACATCGATGAGGTCGCTCCTCCCTCCGTCATGTCGATCAAGTGGGTGGCCCGCGAGGTTCCCCTGCACGCCACGTCGACGGGCAAGGCATTGCTGGCCTGGCTGCCACCGGACGAGGCGCTGGGGCTGCTCGAGAGCCCGCTTCGAGCCTTCACCGAGACGACCCTGACCGATCCGGAAGTCTTGCTGGGCGAGCTGGCCAAGACCCGGGCCCGCGGCTACGCGGAATGCGCGGGAGAGCTCGAACCGACGCTGTACGGCGTCTCCGCACCCGTGCTGGATCCGAGCGACGGGAGGCCGCTGGCCGTCGTCAGCATCTGGGGTCCCGTGAACCGGGTGCCGGTCTCCCGGTTCGCGGAGCTGGGGCCGGTCGCGGTCGAGGCCGCCGGCGAGGTTCGCGCCGCTCTCGCCGGCTGATTCACGAGCCCACCGAGCAAAGTGCTCGACCGCCGCACCTCTGTCGAATTTTCTCTTGACAATCGGTCCGCTTTCGGAGAACCGTTTCACATGATGCGACGGTCGCTCACATGGTGCGAGCGGACGGCGGTGTCTACCGACGAAGGAGAGCCCCATGTCAGCTGCAGGTTCACGCAAGGTCATCATCACGTGCGCAGTCACCGGGTCGGGGCACACGCCGACCATGTCTGCGAGCCTTCCCTACACGGTCGAGGACGTGGTCGGCCAGTCCGTGGCCGCCGTCGAGGCGGGCGCCGCGATCATCCATCTGCATGCTCGTGACCCCAAGGACGGCCGTCCGACTGCGGAACCTGCGGTCTTCCTCGACTACCTCAAGGGCATCAAGGACTCCACGGACGCGGTCGTGTCCATCACCAGCGGTGGCGGCACCGGCATGTCGGTGGACGACCGCCTGCGGGTCATCTACGAGACGAGGCCCGAGCTGTGCACGCTCAACCTCGGCACGTTCAACTACGGCAGCTTCCCGATGATCCCGAAGTACGCCGGCACCTGGAAGTTCGACTGGGAGGAGCCCTACCTCGAGAGCACGCGCACCGAGCCGTTCGTGAGCACGTTCGCCGACATCGAGCTGATGCTGAAGGACGTCCGCCAGCAGACCGGAGCGCGCTTCGAGTACGAGGCCTACGACATCGGCCACCTCTACACGCTGGCCTACTACCTCGAAGCCGGTCTCGTGGAGCCGCCGATCTTCCTCCAGACGATCATGGGCGTGATGGGCGGCATCGGCGCCGAGGTCGAGCATCTCGCCCACATGAAGTCGACCGCGGACCGGCTGCTCGGCGACTCGTACGAGTGGTCCGTGCTCGGCGCGGGACGCCACCAGTTCAACATGATCACGGCCTCGGCCGTGATGGGCTCCCACGTGCGCGTCGGGCTCGAGGACGGCCTGTTCATCGGCCGCGGCCAGCTTGCCGAGTCCAACGCCGAGCAGGTCGCGAAGATCAAGCGGATCCTGACCGAGCTCTCACTGGAGACCGCCACGCCGGATGAAGCGCGAGCGATCCTGGGCCTCAAGGGCCTCGACCAGGTGGGCTGGTGAGCCCCGAGGGCCGGCCCTCTCCTCACGCCGTCCGTACCGTCGCCGTCATCGGCACCGGCGTCATCGGCGGCGGCTGGGCGGCGCACTTCCTGCGCATGGGGTACGACGTCGTGGCCTGGGACCCCGGACCCGATGCCGCTGTCAGACTGAAGCACCTGCTCGAGACGGCCTGGCCGTCGCTCGAGCGGCTCGGACTGAGTCCGGGCGCCAGCCTCGACCGCCTGCGCTTCGCCGACAGCCTCGAGGAGGCTCTCGCGGAGGCCGACTTCGTCCAGGAGTCGTCGCCGGAGGTGCTGCCGGCCAAGGTGGCGCTGCTCGCCGCCATCGACCGAGCGACCAGGCCGGGCATCGTGGTCGGCTCGAGCACGTCCGGCTTCCTGATGAGCGCGATGGCAGTCGACTGTGCGACTCCGGGTCGCTTCGTGGTCGGGCACCCGTTCAACCCGCCGTACCTCATCCCGCTCGTCGAGGTGGTGGGCGGCCGCGACACCGAGCCCGAGACCGTGGCGTGGGCCGAGGCGTTCTACACTTCGGCGGGCAAGGCCTGCCTGACCATGGAACAGGAGGTGTCCGGCTTTGTCGGCAACCGGCTCCAGGAAGCACTCTGGCGAGAGGCGCTGCACATGGTCGACTCCGGGCAGGCCACCGTCCAGCAGATCGACGACTCGATCGTCCACGGCCCCGGCCTGCGCTGGGCGCTGATGGGGCCGATCCTCACGTTCCATCTCGCGGGGGGACCCGGAGGCATCGCGCACATGCTCGACCACTTCGCCCCCGCCCTGCTGGAGCCCTGGACCCGGCTTGGCCGCGCCCTCGTTGACCCCGGAGCTCCGTGACCGGGTGGTCGCGGGCGCGGTCGAGGAAGCCGGAGGGCAGAGCATGTCCGAGCTCGCACAGCGCCGCGACGCCTTCCTCGTCGACCTCCTGCTCCTGCTGGACAAGCACCGAGCCGTCCATGCCTGAGGCGCCGACGCCGTTCGCGAAGTACCGATCCGAGGTGCGCGCCGAGTGGCTGGACTACAACGGCCACATGCACGATGCCAGCTACGGGATCGTGCTGAGCGACGCCAACGAGGAGCTGTTCGCGGAGCTGGGCCTCAGCGAGGACTACCGCGCGTCCACCGGGGCCTCTCTCTACACCGTGGAGAGCCACATCCGATACCTCAAGGAGTGCACGCTCGGACAGACCCTGAGCGCGGAGACCCTCATGACGGCCGCGGACGCCAAGAAGGTGCGGCTCTACACGGAGCTGCTTGTCGACGGGACGGTGGCCGCGACCGGAGAGTTCCTCTACCTCCACGTTGACGCCGCGCTCGGCGCCACCACCCCCATTCCCGACGACCGTCGGGTGTTGGTCCAGGAGATGCTGGCAGCGCACGCAGGGGGTCACCCGGAGGCCGACCGGGTCGTCACGCCGTACGAGGGAACGGGCCACGTCGCGTGGGACCCCACGTCCGCCATCGACGCGCCCGCTACGGCTGCACGAGACCGTGGTGATCCCGGCCTGGGTCGACTACAACGGCCACATGAGCGAGTCGTGCTACCTGCTCGTCTTCGGGGACAACGCCGACGCATTCTTCCGATTCATCGGCATCGACGAGGACTATCGGGCCGGCGGCCGCTCGCTCTACACGGTCGAGACCCACCTGCATCATCGTCGTGAGGTCAGTGCAGGCGAGCCGCTCTCGCTGTCCCTGCAGCTGCTCGACCACGACCGCAAGCGGGTGCACTTCTTCCAGGAGATGACCCATGGCGAGAGCGGCGTCGTCCTCGCCACGGCCGAGCAGCTGCTCGTCCACGTCGACATCGATGCCGGCCGGTCGGCCGACCTTCCCGGCTACCTGACCGAGCGACTCGACGCCATCAAGCACGCCCACGCCGTCCTTCCCGTGCCCGAGGTGGTCGGGAAGCCGATGGGCATCAACCGCGCCTAGGAGGCAAACCCATGGACTTCGGCCTCGACGACGAGCAGCGAGCGATCGTCGACACGGTGCGCACCTTCGTCACCAGGGAGCTCTATCCCCATGAGGACGAGGTGGACCGACGCGGCGACGTTCCTCCGGAGCTGGTCGAGCACATCCGCACTCAGGCGCTGAAGGCAGGGCTGTACGCCGCCAACATGCCCGAGGACCTCGGCGGCGGAGGACTGGACGCGTTCGCGATGGCGCTGGTCGAGCGGGAGCTCGGACGGACCAGCTATGCGCTGCAGTGGCTGGTCGCGCGACCGAGCAACATCCTGCTGGCCTGCGCGGGCGACCAGCGTGAGCGCTACCTGCTGCCGGCCATCCGCGGGGATCGGCACGACTGTCTCGCGATGAGCGAGCCAGGAGCCGGATCCGACGTACGCTCGATGACCACCCGGGCCGTGCGCGACGGAGACGACTACGTCGTCGACGGCACCAAGCACTTCATCAGCAACGCCGACAAGTCGGACTTCGTGGTCCTGTTCGCCGTGACCGGAAAGGACGACAACGGCCGGAACCTGATCACGGGCTTCCTCGTCGACCTCGACTCGCCCGGACTCACCGTGAGCAGGGGCCCGTCGAGCGTCTCCCATCGCGGCTACCACCACAGCGAGCTGTCGTTCGAGGGCTGCCGGGTGCCGGCGTCGAACCGTCTGGGTGAGGAAGGTCGGGGCTTCGACCTCATGGGCGAGTGGCTCGGCGCCAGCAGGCTCACCGTCGCGGCCAGCAGCGTCGGACGCGCGCGCCGGGTCCTCGAGATGGCCACCTCGTGGGCGGCCGAGCGGGTGCAGTTCGGACAGCCGATCGGACGAGTTCCAGGGCGTCGGATTCTCCCTGGCCGACATGGCGACGGACCTCGAGGCCGCCGAGCTGCTCACGTTGCGGGCAGCCTGGAAGCTCGACCAGGGAACGATGACCGACAAGGATGCGGCGATGGCCAAGGTCTTCGCATCCGAGGCACTCGGGCGGATCACCGACCAGGCCCTGCAGATCTATGGCGGGATGGGTCTGATGGACGAGCTCCCGATCGAGCGATTCTGGCGCGACGCCCGGGTCGAACGGATCTGGGACGGCACCAGCGAGATCCAGCGTCACATCATCTCCCGGTCGATGCTCCGCCCGCTCGGAGCCTGAGCCCACCGTGCGCAGCCAGCTGCAGAGACTCCTCGCGCCGAACAGCCTGGTCGTGGTCGGCGGACGGGCCGCCGAGGTGGCCGTCCGGCAATGCCGGGCCATGGGCTACGACGGCAATATCTGGGCCGTCCACCCGACGCGCGAATCGCTCGGCGGACTGCCGTGCTTCGCCGACCTGTCCCAGCTACCCGGCATACCGGACGCGGCCTTCGTCACGGTGTCGCGCGAGGACACCGTCAAGGTCGTCGCCGAACTCGCTGCGCCTCGGTGTCGGCGGTGTCGTCTGCCATGCGTCCGGGTTCGCGGAGGACGGCGAGTACGGCGCAGCCCTCCAGCGCGACCTCGTGACCGCTGCGGGCGACCTGGCGCTGATCGGGCCGAACTGCCTGGGCTTCGTCAACTACCTCGACGGAGTCGCGCTCTGGCCGGAGCAGCAGGGAGGTTCGCGCGTCGAGACCGGCGTCGCGCTGATCACGCAGAGCGGCAACATCGCCGAGAACCTCACCATGCAACGGCGGTCACTGCCGATCGCCCAGCTGGTCACGATCGGCAACAGCGCCGTGACCGGCGTGGTCGACCTGATCGAGGCGATGCTGTCCGACTCGCGGATCACGGCGATCGGGCTGTACCTGGAGACCGTCCCCGACGTCGCCGCCTTCTCGCGGGTGGCAATCGAGGCGCTGCGGAGGCGGGTGCCGATCGTCGCCCTCAAGTCCGGGTCCTCCGAGCTCGGTGCCCGGATCACGCTCAGCCACACGAGCTCGCTGGCCGGATCCGACGCACTCGTCAGCGCGTTGTTCCAGCGTCTCGGCATCGCTCGGGTCCGCGACGTCGAGACCTTCCTCGAGACTCTCAAGTTCCTGCACGTGCACGGCGCCCTGCCGGGCGGCCGCATCGCGTCGGCCAGCTGCTCCGGCGGAGAGGCGGCCCACGTTGCCGACCTCGCCCACGCGACCGGCCTCACGCTCCCGGACTTCTCAGCCACGACGCAGACCCGGCTGCAGGCGGTCCTCGGTGACCGAGTGTCGGTGCGGAACCCGCTGGACTACCACACCTACATCTGGGGTGACCTCGACGCGCTGACCGAGTGCTTCGCGGCGTTCCTCGACACGGACGTGGACTGCCACCTGCTGATGCTCGACTTCCCGCGTGCGGACCGTTGCGACATCTCCGAGTTCCAGACCGCGATCACCGCCTTCCAGGCGGCGCAGACGCAGACGGGTGCCCGCGCCTGCGTCGTCGCCTCCCTGCCGGAAGGGATGCCGGAGGCAGTCGGACACGCCCTGGCAAGCGCGGGGATCGCGCCGATGCAGGGCATCTCCAGCTGCATGGCAGCCGTCGTCGCGGCTGGGCAGATAGCGGCAGCGCAGTCCGCGGTCGACGAGATCCTGCCGCTGCCGCCGGCGTCCGCAATGACAGCCGGGCCGGTGGAGCAGTGGGACGAGCGCCACGCGAAGGCAGCTCTGGCGTCGTACGGCCTCACCGTTCCGAGGTCTCTCGTGGCGAACAGCCCGGCTGAGGCCGCGGCCCTCGCCAGCGAGATCGGGTTCCCGGTAGTGCTCAAGGCGCTGTCCGCCGACCTTGCGCACAAGTCGGAGATCGGCGGTGTGCAGGTGGGCCTGGACTCCGAGGCCGCGGTCCGGCGGGCCGTCGCGAACATGGCCGGACTCAGCGACAGGTTCCTCGTCGAGCAGATGGTCGACGGTGCGGCGATGGAACTCATCGTCGGGGTGCAGTCGGACCCGCACCTGGGGCAGGCGGTGACGGTCGGCGCGGGAGGAGTGCTCGTCGAGCTGATCCAGGACTCCGCCACGATTCTGCTGCCCGCAACCGCCACCGACATCCGCGCGGCCCTCCGGCTGCCTGCGGAGTCTGGCCGGTCCTGGAGGGCTTCCGGGGCGGGCACTCCGGCTCCGACGCCGTGGTCGAGGCGATCGGCGCCATCGTGGCCTTCGCGACGGATCACGCCGATCGACTCGTCGAGCTCGAGGTGAACCCGCTGCTCGTGCTCCCGGGCAGCGCGGTGGCGGTCGACGCCCTGATCCGCTTGGCTGAGCCCGACCCCGTGCGACCCCGTGCTACACGGCACCATGACGTGACCCCGAGGAGACCCCGTTGAGCGAACCGGTGCGAATGGACGTCGACCACGGGGTGCTCGTCGTGACGCTGGACCGGCCCAAGGCCAACGCGATCGACGTCTCGACCAGTCGCGCGTTGTACGACGCGTTCCGGCGTCTGCAGGAGGATCAGTCGTTGCGGGTGGCGGTTCTGACGGGGGCCGGTGACCGGTTCTTCTCAGCCGGCTGGGATCTCAAGGCAGCCGCCGCCGGCGAGGCCGTGGATGCCGATCACGGCCCGGGCGGCTTCGGGGGTCTCACCGAGCTCTTCGACCGCACCAAGCCGGTCATCGCCGCGGTCAACGGCCTGGCCCTCGGTGGCGGCCTCGAGCTGGCGCTGGCCGCAGACCTCATCGTCGCGGCGGACCATGCCGAGCTCGCCCTCCCCGAGGTGCGCGTCGGCTTGGTGGCCGACTCAGGTGGGCTGCTCCGGCTGCCCCGCCGGCTGCCGGACGCGGTGGCCAGGGAGATGCTGCTCACCGGACGTCGGATGCCGGCCGACGAAGCGGCTCGATGGGGCCTGGTCAACCGGGTCGTCCCAGCCAAGGACCTGATGGCCACGGCTCTCGCACTCGCGGGCGAGGTCTGTGCCGCTGCGCCGTTGGCGGTCGCCGCCGTCGAGGAGATCCTGGCCGCGACCGCGTCGCTCGACGTCCGGGACGGGTTCCGCCGGCTGCGCTCGGGAGACCTGCCGAGCTACGAGCGGATGCTGCGCTCCGAGGACGCCGTCGAGGGACCCCGGGCGTTCTCCGAGAAGCGCGAGCCGAGGTGGCGCGGGCGCTGACCGGGCCTAGACCCCGGCGTCCGGGTCCGCGGCGAGTGCACTCGACGCGGTTTCCCGCTCACCGAGCTTGACCACGACCACGCCGACGAGGATCAGCAGTCCGCCGACGAGCTGGACGCTGCGCGGCATCTCGTCGAGCAGGAGCCAGGCGAACACCAGGGCCGCCAGCACTTCGAACAGCGCCACGAACGATGCGAGCCGCGAGCCGAGCCGACGGCTGGCGGCGATGCCGGTGACGTACGCCAGCGCCGCCGCCACCAAGGCCAGTCCGAGCATGGGCAGCCACCACGGGACGGTGAAGGTGGAGTACGCGACGTCACGCGTGGACGCATGCATCGGCACCGCGCCGGCCACTCCGGCCACGACCAGCGTGAGCCCTCCAACGATCAGACCTCCAGCGGCCAGGACGATCGGGGGCAGCCCGTTGGTCTCGTCGGCCGAGATCACGAAGTACCCCGCCAGCCCCATCATCGCCCCGAGCGCCCACAGCACACCCACCAAGCTCAAGTCGGCGCCGGAGACGAGGTCGAGGACCAGCACCAGACCGCCGGCAGCCAGAACAGCGCCAAGGACGGTGAGCCTGCCGGGGCGCTGGCTACGGCGCAGCCAGAGCCAGCCGATGACCACCACCGGTGCCGTGTACTCGATCAGCAGCGCTACGCCGACCTGCATGTGCTGGACCGCGTTGAAGTACGCGAGCTGGCACCCGGCCACCGCCAAGAAGCCAAATGCCGTGATCAGAGCCGATATTGCCGCGTAGCAGGCCCCACCGGCCACGCAGCTGGACCAATGCGGGAACGACGAGGACCGCGGCTGCGATGAGGACCCGCACCGTTACCGCCGCGCCGGCCGACCAGCCGGAGTCGAGAAGCCCTTTGGCCAGCGCACCCGAGAGCCCGAACGAGGTCGCCGACAAGACCGCGAAGCCGAGACCCGCGCCCAGGCGGGAACCGTTCACGACCGGGATGTCATGTGCCAAAGTGCTCATGACAGATGACGCTACGCCGGGTGATGTAATATGTCAACGTGGTTTTCACTGCTGACACGGAATGTTCGCTGCTCTCGGCTGTTGCCCTGGTCAACTCCGATGTGGAGCCGGACACCCTGACGAGCCTCGACGACCTGGACAGGTTCTTCGTCGAGTACGACTACACCGGCTCGCGGACCCACGACCAGGCCGAGCTGGACGCCGTACGGGCCCTCCGAGGCACCCCTGCGGACGCTGCTCACCAGCGACCGGGACGACGCAGTCACGATCGTGAACGGGATGCTCGCCGAGGCCGAGGCGATCCCGCAGCTGGTCCGCCACGACGAGCTCGACTGGCACCTGCACGCGGTCCACGCGGACCGGCCGCTGGCCACGCGGATCGCGGTCGAGACGGCGATGGCGATGATCGACGTGATCCGTGCCGACGAGATGCCCCGCCTCGACGTCTGCGCCGACGAGGACTGCGAGGGACTCGTGCTCGACCTGTCCCGCAACCGTTCGCGGCGCTTCTGCAGCAGGACCTGCAGCAACCGCGCAGCGGTCGCTGCCTACCGGGCCCGCCAGGCCCACGCCTGAACCTACGGCTGACCCTGAGCCTGACCCGTCAGGCGTCTCCGGGTTGTCTGCACCGGCACGTCCTTGTACGCCGACAGGTTGTGGGCGTTGTAGGCGCTGGTGTCGGCGGTCTCCATCGGGCCGTCCCACTCGGTCGGCAGCGGGGTGGCCACCCCCGGTGCGACGCGGCTGACGATCGCGTTGAGCACCTTCTCGGCGTCCCCGACCCAGAGGTGCTTGCTGCCCTCGAAGGGCACCACCTCGGCCTGCGGGATCGCCTTGAAGCGTTCGAGCGCCTCGGGCGGCTGGAGGTAGTCGTCGTGCTCCGGGATGAGCGCGCTGACCGGCTTCCCGGACTCGGCCCAGGCCGCGAGGTGCTCCGGTCTGCTGTACCGAAGCGGCGGGCTGAGCAGGATCATCCCCTGAACCTCCGGGTCGAGGCCGTGCATGAGTGCCATGTCGGTGCCGAAGGACCAGCCCACGAGCCAGATGTTCGGCAGGTCGTGGAACTCGGCGTACTCGAGCGCCGCGGCCACGTCGTACTTCTCCCCCACCGCGTTGTCGAACTCACCCTCGCTGCGACCCTGGACGCTCCAGGTGCCCCGCGTGTTGAAGCGGAGGATGGCGATGTCCGCGAGCGCCGGGAGCCGGAAGGCAGCCTTGCGGTAGATGTGGCTGTCCATCATGCCGCCGTGGGTGGGCAGCGGGTGCAGGCAGACGATGGTCGCCACCGGCGGGCGCTCCAGCGGCAGCGCCAGCTCGCCCACCAGATGCAGTCCGTCGGCCGTCTCCAGGGTGAGCGGCTCCCGTCGGGCCGGCAGGACGGAGTTGGCGCGGATCTTGTGAGCGGTCACGGACAGCAGGCTATCGAGCCTGGGCTCAGCACCAACGTCGGATGCCGTCGCGGCTCAGGTCGCGGTCACGCAGCACGATCGCCAAGCGGTCGGCCCAGTGTGAGCAGGTGTGGCGGAAGTCCTGGCGCCGGTACTCGATCACCAGAACCCGGCGACCGAAGTCGGCGACGTACCTGCCGCACTCCCGCCACCGCCCGCACTCCTCCGCAACCGCGAAGTCGTAGCCGATCGTGCGCCCGTCGAAGCCGGCCAGGTTCTTCTGCCCGGCCGCGAGCCCGGCACCGTGAGCCGCGCGGACCAGCAGCCGTGCGTAGGCGACGGCCTGGTTGCGCCGCATCAGGCCGTGGCTGCGCGTGAACGAGTCGAGGTTGTCGAACTCCACGGCGTCGAAACCGTCATCGCCGCAACGTCGCGTCCAGTTGCCGACGATCTGAGCGAGGCGCTGACGCTTGGCGGGCGTGCGAACGTCGAGGAGCCACTCGTTCCACGCCTCGTCGACCACCGGCTTCCCGTTCTTCTGGAGCACCAACCACATGCGCTGTCCGCCAGAACCTGCGCTCCTCGGCCTGGGTCTGGAAGCCGTTGACGTAGCAGACGTTGTAGCGCTCCGGCTGCGGCTGGGCGTGCCGGTCGCGCACCACGATGCCGACGTGCGGAGGCATCCATCGCGCCCCGCCGAGCTGGTAGTCGACGTCGGTCCCCACCGGCAGCGGCTCCGGGTCGGCGGCGTACGACGTGGCGGGACCGGCGAGCATCAAGGCCGCCAGCAGGCTCGCGAGCAGGCCCACCAGCATCGCTCTCGACGTCGAAGCCCGACCCGTCACCCCTCCGAGTCTGCCACGCGGACTACGGACGGATGGCCGGGATCGCGATCAACGGTGCCACCGGGGCGGCCGGGCTCGCGGCAGGCTTGGACGGGCCCTACCGCCATGGCCTTGACCGACGAACCGGCCGGGACGAACGCCCGGGTGCCGTGGTCGGCCTTCGACTTGTCCGTCTCCACCACGATCGGGTGCGCCGTCGCGTAGTCGTCCTGACGGATGCCGGTCACCTGCCAGGACACCTTGAGTCCGGGCGTGTCCGCCGGCGATCGGGAACGCTGTTGTCCTTGACTTCGCGGGCAACGTAGACCGGCGCATGCGCGCCGATCGGCGTGAGCTGGTAGCGGAAGTCGCGATTGAGCGCGCCGAAGTAGTCAGGAAGCCGGACGGTCGCCTCGCCTCTGGCGTCGAGGACCGCGTTGCCGTTGTAGACGTTCATCATGTCCGGGCGACTCGACGAACGAGTGCGAGAGCCACTTGCGAGCCGGGTCGAGCGGGTGGTCGATCTTGAAGGACCCCGCGGCCTTCGACAAGGTGCCGGCGACGTGCATGTTGCCCTGGGCCTACACGGCGATACGACGCCGCCATTGGAAGCCTGGCCGAAGACGCCATAGGACTGCGCCGATGCTGTCGGTGGCGAGCGCCGTAGACGCCGTACGTGGTCGCCTGGCCCCAGGCGCCGACGTAGCCGGAGTCGCCGCGCGTGCCGGCAGTGCGCGCGTTGACGCCGTGCACGCCGTACTGGCCGCCGCTGCCGAGCACCGCGGCGCTGTTCAGGTTCGTAGGTCGTGCCCGACACTCCGTACGTCGACCCGGACCCGAGCACTCCGGTCGGGCCGCTGCCGTAGACACCGTACGTGGAGCCTCCGCCGTACACGCCGTAGGAGCCGCCGGAGCCGTAGACGCCGTAGTCGGATCCGGAACCGTAGGCGCCGACGGAGGAGCCAGACGAGATCGAGCCGTAGGTGCCACCCTGGCAGCGGACGCCGGTGTATCCGCCGGTGCCGTAGACGCCGTAGTTGTCCACCGAGTTCCCGCGCACGCCCGGCACCGCTGTCTGCTGTGCCCTGCACGCCGGTGGCGCTCGACGAGGCATTCGTGCTGGTGCCCGCGGCAGCGGTGGCCTCGGCGGTCCTGACGCCGAACTGGGCGGTCGTGGCTCGGGACGCCGACACTGACGTGGCCGTTCTGCCCGATCCGCATCCGTTCGGTGAGCGCGCCGGTGGCCAGTCTGGTCTTGAAGATCAGTGGAGCGGCGTTGAGCGGGCCGATGAAGTTGGACCCGTCCCCACTGACGGCGGCGTTGCCGCCCAGCTTCCAGGGCGTGGCTGCCATCCGCAGCGGAGGCGGGCGAGGTGATTGCCTGGACGGCGCCGGTGGCTACAGCCGCACCAGAGGCAGCGATCAGGAACCTGCGGGGAAATCGTCGTTCGGACTCGGCGCTCTCGACAGACATCGCTGTTCTCCTCGGATCGAACGGGACCCGAGGGTCTGGAAGGTGACCGTACCCCGGGGAACGAGTCGGCAGCAGACCCCGAACTGATCACCCGACCAGGCAATGCGCAACCTCACACCAACCGAAAGGACGATTGCCCCATGCCGAGCGACCTAGGCGGACTCGCTGCGCTCGCGCTCGAGGAAGCGCTCGACACGTCGGTCCGGCACCAGCCAGATCAGCGCCACCGCGATGAACGGCACCAGGCCCAACCACGGCTCGACAAAGGCGAGGCACGATCCCGACGCATGTACAGCGACTGGCGAGAGCTTTCCCTTCAGGTCGTTGCCGAGGGCGGCGCGCAACCGTTCGCCGGTCTGCGGAAGCTGGAGCATCCGCAGCTGCAGCAGGTAGTAGGCGACCGCCGCACAGCAGCAGGTTGATCGCCGTAGACCACGGTCGGAAGCTCGGCCACGTGCGACTCGTCAAGCCAGGCGGTCGTGAAGGGATAGAGCGACAGCCAGAAGAGCAGGTGCAGGTTCGCCCACAGCACGATGCCGTCGACGTGCTGGGCGACCTGGAACAGGTGGTGGTGGTTGCTCCAGTAGATGCCGATGTAGACGAAGCTCAGCAGGTAGCGTCCAGAACACCGAGGGCGGACTCGCCGAGCGACTCCATGTCGGGGTGCTCGGGCACCTTCAGCTCCAGCACCATGATCGTGATGATGATCGCCAGCACGCCGTCGCTGAACGCTTCGAGCCGGTTGGTCGACATGGTTTTGATGCTAGTGGCCGGTCGATTCCAGTCCGTGGACTCCGGTCAGCGCCGATGCTCCCTGGATCGCCAGCACGACGTGTGCCAGTGGCGGCGTTCGTCGAGCCCGGTCGCGTCCCGGGCGAAGGTCGTCGCCAGCACCGGCCACGCCACCACGTGCGGGGTCGCGGGCCGGATCGGCTGGTGACACGCCGGGCAGGTGTAGGTCCGTGTCGAGGCGGAGCCGGTCACCCGGCGGACGACGAACTCTTCGCCGCCGTACTGCTCGACGCGGTCGGGCACCGCTCAGCGGGCGGCGCTGTAGTCCCGGAAGCCGCGCTTGGTCTTGCGTCCGAGGTAGCCGGCGGTGACGAGGTGTTCCAGCAGCGGCGCGGGCGCGAAGCCCGGCTCGCGGAACTCGAGGTAGAGCTCGCGCTGGATCGCCAGCGACACGTCGTTGCCGACGACGTCGAGAAGCTCGAACGGACCCATCGGCAGTGCGCAGCCCTGCTTCATGGCGGTGTCGATGTCGTCGGCGGTGGCGTAGTGCGCCTCCAGCATCTTCACGGCGTCGTTGAGGTAGGGGAACAGCAGCGCGTTCACGATGAAGCCCGCGCGGTCGCCACACGACACGGCAACCTTGCCGACCTTGCCGCACAGGGCCCGGGTCGTCTCGGCGACGTCGTCGTCGGTCGCGACGGTGGTCACCACCTCGACCAGCTTCATGACAGGCGCGGGATTGAAGAAGTGCATCCCGATGACGTCTTGCGGCCGCTTGGTGACCGTCGCCAACGAGATGATCGGCAACGACGACGTCGTGGTCGCCAGGATCGCGCCCGGCTTGCAGATCTCGTCGAGGTTCTCGAACAGCGTGGTCTTGATCTTGAGGTCCTCGGCGATGGCCTCGACCGCGATGTCGACCGACGACAGATCGTCCAGCGAGGTGGTGCCGGTGAGCCTTCCGAGCACCTCGGCCTTGACCGACTCCTCGAGCTTCCCGCGCTGGATGGCCTTGTCCAGCGAACGCTCGATGGTCGCCCGGACGGCGTCCACCTTGTCCTGCGAACGGCCGACGTAGAGCACGTCGTACCCACCCTTGGCGAAGACCTCGACGATGCCCGCTGCCATCGTGCCGGTGCCCACCACGCCGACCTGCGCGATGTCGTGATGTAGCTGAGGCGCCGACGCCGTGTCGGGAGTGTGGTGGTCCGGCACCACGATGGGACTGTCCGGCGCCTCGTAGGTGTAGAAGCCGCGACCGGACTTCCGGCCCAGCATGCCGGCGGTGACCATCTGCTTCAGGAGCGGAGCCGGAGCGTGCAGGCGGTCGCGGCCCTGCTTGTACATCGTGTCGAGGATCTCGTACGCCGTGTCGAGGCCGATCAGGTCGAGCAGGGCCAGGGGGCCCATCGGGTAGCCGCAGCCGAACCGCATCGCGGCGTCGATGTCCTCGCGGGAGGCGTACCTGCCCTCGAAGAACGAGACCGCGTGGTTCAGGTAACCGAACAGCAGGGTGTTCGCGATGAAGCCTGCCTTGTCCCCACAGATGACGGGATTCTTGCCGAGCCTGCCGACCAGGACCTTGACGTCCTCGAGCACGTGCGGCTCGGTGACGACGGTGCGGATGATCTCGACGAGGTTCTGCACGGGCGCCGGGTTGAAGAAGTGCACGCCGACCACCCGGCCCGGCGACGAGTTCGCGGTCGAGATCTCGGTGACCGACAGCGACGAGGTGTTGGTGGCCAGGATCGCGTCCGGCTTCACGATGTCGTCCAGCTGCCGGAAGATGTCCTTCTTGATCTGCAGGGACTCCACGACCGCTTCGACGACGAAGTCGGCCTCGGCCAGGTCGTTCAGCGTCGTGGTCAGGACGACCCTCCCGAGCAGCTCGGCCTGCTCGGCCTCGGTGATCTTCCCCCGCTTCAGCGCACGACCGGTCGAGTGCTCGAGGTGCTGGCGGCCGCGCTCGAGGCCCTCGTCGTTGATCTCGACCCCGATCACCTGGTAGCCGTTGCGGGCGAACACCTCGGCGATTCCTGCCCCCATCGTGCCCAGGCCGATCACGCCGATCGTGCCGAAGTCGCGCTGTCCTGACGGGGTGCTGGTCATGCCGGGCATCATTCCACGTTGCCCGACCGTCCTCGTTGTCGGATTGGTCACCTGGGTGTGGTGAGTCGTCAGCTACGACGACTCGGCGGTGCGACGACTCGGCGGGCTGGCCGGCGGGCGCGTCGTAACTTACGACGACTCGCGGAAGATGCGACGACTCGGCGGGCTGACCGGGGTGGACCGCTGATGACCCTGGCCCGGCGGCCACTCAGGCGGCAGTCCGGTCGAAATCGGTCCGATCTCACGTCTCTGGGCCGCAACTGCCGTCTGAGGGGCCGCACCGGCGCCGACGTCAGCGCGGCTACAGGTAGATTGCCTGCCCGTGAGACTCGTCGTAGCCCGATGTCAGGTGGACTACGCCGGCCGCCTGACCGCCCATCTGCCGATGGCCACGAGAGTGTTGATGATCAAGGCCGACGGGTCGGTACTGGTCCACAGCGACGGCGGGTCCTACAAGCCGCTGAACTGGATGAGCCCGCCGTGCACGCTGCGGGAGGGCACCACCGACGATGGCCAGGTCGAGTGGACGGTCACCAGCAAGACGGACGACACGCTGCGGATCCTCATCGAGGAGATCCACCACGACACCGCCCACGACCTCGGCGTCGATCCGGGCCTGCAGAAGGACGGTGTCGAGAAGCACCTCCAGGAGCTGCTGTCCGACCACCCGGCCACGCTCGCCGACGGCCTGACGCTCGTCCGGCGAGAGTTCCCGACCGCCATCGGGCCCGTCGACCTGATGTGCCGCGACGCCGACGGGAGATCGGTCGCCGTCGAGATCAAGCGGCGCGGCGAGATCGACGGCGTGGAGCAGCTCACGCGCTACCTCGAGCTGCTCAACCGCGACCCGAAGCTCCGCCCCGTGCGCGGCATCTTCGCCGCCCAGGAGATCAAGCCCCAGGCCCGGGTCCTCGCCCTCGATCGCGGGATCGCCTGTGCCGTCGTCGACTACGACGCGCTGCGCGGCCTCGACGACCCGACCGAGCGGCTGTTCTGACCGTGCGGATCTTCCACATCGCTCTCGAGTCGGACTGGCGCGCCGCCCAGCGGACCGGCGAGTACACGACCTCGACCCTGGGCCGCACCCTGGCCGAGGAGGGCTTCATCCACGCCTCCCGGGAGGACCAGGTCAAGGGCGTCCACGACGCGTTCTACAGCAAGGTCCGCAAGCCGCTGGTGCGCCTCGACATCGACACCGACCGGCTCAGATCCGAGTGGCGCGAGGACCCCGTGGGCGATGACTCGTACCCGCACATCTATGGCCCGTTGAACGTCGATGCCGTCATCGCCGCCAGTCCCTGGCACCGCAGTGGCCGCAAGAAGGCGTTCCTGGAGATCTTTCTCAACGAGGCGATGATCCGGATCGGCTTGGCGATCCTGGCGATGCTCCTGGCATTGCTCGGCGCGTCCGTCGGACGTTCGTTCGACGCCGAGTGGGGGCCGTTCCTCGGCGCGTTGTTCGGCCTTGGGCTTGGGATCACTCTCTACGTCATCGCGCTGCGCCGCCGCTGAGCGAGGCTCACTGGGCCATCGAGGCAACCGTGTCGGCGCAACCCCAGCTGAGCGTCACGCCGGCGCCGCCGTGCCCGTAGCAATGGACGACGTCGCCAACGCGTTCCACGCGCACCGCGGGCCGCACCGGACGCAGCCCGACCTTGTGCCTGATCACCCTCGCGTCCTTCAGCTCGGGCACCAGCCGCGCAGCCCGCGCCAGGATGTCGGCCGCGGTCTCGGGCGACGGAGTCCGGCTCCACTCCCCCAGGACGTCGGTGCCACCGACGACGATGTCGCGCGAGCGCGGCACGATGTACGTCGGGCCGGCGCCGTCGAGCAGCCAGCGGTCGAGCCCGACCTGCTCGACGTACACCACCTGTCCTCGAACCGGCACCACTGACCTGTCCGCGCCGAGGAGACGGGCGCCCAGACCCGAACAGTTCACGACCAGGTCGGCTCCGCTCGGCAGGCCGCCGAGGTTCATCCGGGTGATCGTGCCGCCGAGCTCGAGCAGGCGCTCCGTCAGCCAGCGGAGGTAGCGCGGCATCTCGATGAGGGGGGTGACGAACGTCCAGCCGTCGACGTACCCCTCGGGCAACGAGGTCTCGCGGTCGAGCCCGGGCACCGCCGCGCGCCACCATGGGTCCCGCTGTGGGGTGGTGAACACCTCGGTCCCGGTACGCATCGTGACACCCGTCTCCGGGTCGTGCGCCAGCCCCATGAACTCCGCGTAGGAGGAGCCGGCCCACTCGGTGACCCGGTCCTGGGGCAGCGCCCGGTAGGGGTACCAGATCGCCGCGGCAACCGCGGACGTCGTCTCCAGGGGCAGGTCGCGGGCCACGACGTCGACACGACGGCCGGACTCGAGCAGCCGGACGGCGCAGGTCAGGCCGACCACGCCCGCTCCCACCACGATCACCCGTGCCATGGGGCGAGTCTGCCGCACTGCGAAGTTTCAGGCGGCGATCTTGCGGTTCTTGACCAGCTTGCGCTTCTTGACCGTGTAGCCGTCGGGGAGCGTGCCCTCCTTGAGCATCCGGATCGGGCAGCGCCCGCACCGGGACTTGGAGACGCAGCACTTGGTCTTGGGCTTCTTCCCCTTGCTGCGCGGCTTGCCCGGCTTGGACTTCTTCGACGACACGCGAGGAGAGTACCCGATCGCTAAGGCTTGCCTAACCTAAGTCTCGGACGTGCTCCGGTCGTCCTCCGAACTGCCACTCGTGGATCTCCACGGTCGCGTACCGCCCGTTGCGCGACGCCGGATCGTCGGCCACCAGCTCCTCGACCGCCGCCCGGTCCGGCACCTCGACCAGCAGGGCGGTCCCCTCCCACCCGGCTCCGTCGGCGGACAACAGCGGCCCGCCCGCGATCAGTCGACGGCGGTCGGCCAACTCCTGCAGATAGCGACGGGTTTCCTCGCGCCACGCGGGGGCATCGGGCAGTCCATCGCTGACGGCATGGCCGAGGACGAGGAACCGCTGGTGGTCGGACCGGGTCACCCTCGAACTCCCACATCGTGCGTCCGAGCTCGTTGCGGCAACGCCGGATCAGGACCTCGTCGTACACCCCGGCTCGGTAGTTCGGCTCCTCGAACGCGAAGGTTCGAACTGCCTCGGCGTCCGGCAGGTCGACGAGGTGCAGGCTGCCGGTGGCTGACTGCCGATCCGGCGTGAGGGTGGGCCCGCGGGCGATCATCACCTCGGCGTACGCGTCCATGAACGACCAGTGCGCCTCGGTGAGCTCCTCGCGCAAGGCTCCGGTTCCGGGCCGGTCACGGCAGTAGAAGAGGTACTCCAACCGACTCCTCAGTCGAGGTCGTTGGCGCGGCGGATGACGTCGACGATCCCGCCCATGATCTCGGTGAGGCCGAAGTCCTTGGGGGTGAAGACCGCGGCCACCCCGAGGTCCTTGAGGGCCTTGCCGTCGGACTCCGGAATGATCCCGCCGACGATGACCGGCACGTCGTCCAGCCCGGCCTCGCGCAGTCCGTCGAGTACGGCGGGCACGAGCTCCATGTGCGAGCCGGACAGGATCGACAGGCCGACGCAGTGCACGTCCTCGGCCACCGCCGCCGCCACGATCTGTTCCGGGCGTGAGCCGGATGCCCTGGTAGATCACTTCGAAACCGGCGTCTCGGGCGCGGACGGCAACCTGCTCGGCGCCGTTGGAGTGCCCGTCCAGGCCGGGCTTGCCCACCAGCAGGCGGAGTCGGCCGCCCAGCTCCTCGCCGGTGGCCCGGACCCGGTCGCGGACACCGGTCAGCTCGGCACCAGCCTCGGTGGCAACGACGGCTCCGGAGACACCCGTGGGGGCCCGGAACTCGCCGAAGACGTCGCGCAGCGCGCCGGCCCACTCCCCCGTCGTCGCACCCGCGCGGGCGGCGACCAGGGTCGCCTCCATCAGGTTCTTGTCCGACTTCGCGTCGACTGCCAGTCTCGTCAGCGCGTCCGCAACGGCGGTCTCGTCGCGCTGCGCCTTCCACTTCTCGACACTGTCGATCGCAGACTTCTCGGCATTCGGGTCGGCGGCCATGATGGCGGCGTCGAGGTCGGCAGTGAGCGGTGACGGCTCAGTGGTCTCGTAGATGTTGACCCCGACGATCTTCTCCTCGCCGGACTCGATGCGGCCACGGCGCTCGGCATGGGCCGACACCAGGGCCTGCTTCATGTAGCCCGACTCGACTGCCGCGATCGCACCGCCCAGCGCCTGCACCCGGTCGATCTCGAGTCGTGCGGATTCGACGAGTTCGGAGACCTTCGCCTCGATGACGACCGAGCCCTCGAAGATGTCGTCGTACTCGAGCAGGTCGGACTCGAACGCCAGCACCTGCTGCAGCCGCAGCGACCACTGCTGGTCCCACGGCCGCGGGAGGCCGAGGGCCTCGTTCCACGCCGGCAGCTGTACGGCGCGGGCCCGGGCGTTCTTCGACAGCGTCACGCCGAGCATCTCGAGCACGATCCGCTGCACGTTGTTCTCGGGCTGGGCCTCGGTGAGCCCGAGCGAGTTCACCTGCACGCCGTAGCGGAACCGGCGCATCTTCGGGTCCTGGACGCCGTAGCGCTCCCGGGTGATCTCGTCCCAGAGCCTGACGAAGGCGCGCATCTTGCACGTCTCCTCGATGAACCGGACGCCGGCGTTGACGAAGAAGGAGATCCGGCCGACGACCTTCTCGAAGTCGGCCTCCGAGATCTGGCCGCCGTTCTTCACGGCGTCGAGCACGGCGATGGCCGTGGTCAAGGAGTAGGCAAGCTCCTGCGTCGGCGTGGCCCCGGCTTCCTGCAGGTGGTAGCTGCAGATGTTGATCGGGTTCCACTTGGGGATCTGGTGGACGGTGTAGGCGATCATGTCGCTGATCAGCCGCAGTGAGTGCTCGGGCGGGAACACGTAGGTCCCGCGAGACAGGTACTCCTTGATGATGTCGTTCTGGGTCGTCCCGGCCAGCTGGCCGGCCACCTCGACCGGGTCCATGCCCGGGTTCTGTTCCTCGGCCGCGACCTGATAGAGCGCCAGCAGCCACATCGCCGTCGCGTTGATCGTCATCGAGGTGTTCATCCCGGTGAGCGGGATGTCCTCGAACAGTCGGCGCATCTCACCCAGGTGTGGCACCGGTACGCCGACCTTGCCGACCTCACCGCGCGCCAACGGAGAATCGGGGTCGTAGCCGGTCTGCGTCGGCAGGTCGAAGGCCACCGAGAGTCCGGTCTGCCCCTTGGCGAGGTTGTTGCGGTAGAGCGCGTTCGAGGCGGCCGCCGTCGAGTGGCCGGCGTAGGTCCGCATCACCCAGGGACGGTCCTTCTCAGAGCTCATGCCTCCGAGGGTAAGGCGAGATTGACCCACCGGTAACCGGTCTGGGATGTGGGAAGAACCTCACTCGGGACGTGGAACCTAGGCAGTGGCGGTGGTGCGTTCGACCTCGACCCGCCGAATCAGGTGGGAGAGGTGGAGCAATCGGCGCACCGCGGGGCCGCAGCCGCGCAGGACGAGGTGATGACCGGCGCGCTTGGCGCTGCGGGTGGCCACCGCGAGCACCCGGAGCGCGGTGACGTCGATGGTGTCGACATCGGTCATGTCGATGACGACGTCCCCGTAGCCCCTGAGATGCTCGTAGATCGCGGCGCGGACCTCCCGTGTGCAGCGCACATCGAAGTCACCCGCGAGCACGAGCCGCGGACCATCTTTGAGGATTTTCATGTACAGCCTTCCCCCGTGCACACCAGCAGTTCTCTACCTTAAGACGCCTGCGGATCCGTTTTGGTTGCCCCGCGCCAAGGCTTTTCGGCGTGTCGTGCTCGGGTCGCAATTCGGACAATTAGACATTAGCCGTCCAGCGCTGCGGGAGTCACGTTCAACTCACCATCGGCTCGCGGCTAGCCTCGGCCCCATGGTCAACCTCACTCGCATCTACACCCGGACCGGCGACGCCGGCACGACCCGACTCGGCGACATGAGCGAGACGTCCAAGAACGATCTCCGCCTCGAGGCCTACGCCTGCGTCGACGAGGCCAACGCGCACCTCGGTGTCGCGCTCGCCCACGGCGGGTTCGAGGACGACGTGGTGGCGTTGCTGACCCGCATCCAGAACGACCTGTTCGACGTCGGCGCCGACTTCTGCACGCCCGTCGTCGCCGAACCGGAGTACCCGCCCCTGCGGATCGAGCAGGACTACATCGATCGGCTCGAGGGCTGGTGCGACTCGTTCAACGAAGACCTGCCGAAGCTGCGGTCGTTCATCCTCAACGGCGGCACGCTCGGGGCCGCCCACCTGCACGTCGCGCGCACCGTCGTACGACGGGCGGAGCGGGCCGCCTGGCTGGCCTGGAGCGAGCATGAGGACACCATGAACGTGCTGGCGATCAAGTACCTCAACCGACTCTCGGACCTGCTGTTCATCCTCGCCCGGCATGCCAACAAGGAGGTCGGCGACGTGCTCTGGGTCCCGGGCGGTGAACGCTGAACCCGCCAGATCTGGCACGGCCGTCTAGAACGAGTAACGCTCACGCAGGTCGCGCACCCACCGAGCGGCCAGCGGGAGCTCCCATTCCTCGCACAGCTGGAGCGCGGCATCGGCGTGCTGGCCGGCCAGCTCCGGCTCGCCCGATGCCGCAGCCGCGAAGGCCAGGAACGCGTCCACCGGGCCCATCGCGCTGCTGGATCCGGCCGTGCACGCCCGACCGGCGTACGGCGCGATGCAGGTCGTAGGCGCGCGCACCGAGATCCGGGTCGCCGACGTACAACGCAGCCTCGCCGGCATGGCACCACGCCAGCATCGAGAACCAGTTGTCGTGGTCGAGCGGTGCACCATGCTCGGCGTGGTACGCCCGAGCGCGCTCCTCCTCGCCCCCACGCCAGAGGAACACCGTGATCGTGGCGGAGAGCACGAACGGCTGCCCGTCCATCTCCTCGAGCGCCGGCACGACTTCGGTGGATCGGCCCTGCCACAGACGAAGGCAGATCATCGATCCGCCGACGGCCTCCTCGGTGAAGTTGTGGGAGAGCTGGCTCGCGGCTTGGCGCAGGTGCTCGACCAGGGCGGCACACTCCTCGAACCGCCCGGCCATCGCCCGCCAGGGGATCAGCGCACTGTCCAGCACCACCTCGCCGTAGGCGATGCGCAGCCGCTCGGCCTCACGTCGGGCCACCTCCGCAGCCTCCGTCATCTCCAGCGGCCGACCCAGCTCTCCCAGGGCCACCGTCGCGAAGGGTCGCGGAGACCACGAACGCGCGCTCGTCGCCGATCCGCCTCGACAGCTCCATGGCCTCGGTCGCGAAGCCCAGACGCTCAGGGGCAGTGCTGGCCGCCCACAGCGCCACGAACGAGATCTGGCAGGCATCGAGCAGCAGCGCCGGGTCGTCCAGCCGCCTGGCCATCGCGCGCGCCTCGTCGACGAGGGCGCGGCGTTCCTCGTACGACGAGCCGTAGTAGAGCTCGTTGGCCAGACCCAGCATCGCCCGGCAGCGCAGGGCGCCGTCGACGGCGGGCAGCCGGTCGAGGCTCCGACGCAGGGCGTCGATGACGCGGTCGTTGAGCTGGCCGGGCGCCGCGGACGTCCACAGGGTTCCCTGCGTCGTGGCGATGGCCGCGCGGGCCACCAGGTCTGCATCCGCCATCGACTCGGCGACGTCGATCGCCTCCTCCACGGTCCGGGTCAGCTCGGGCCACTGCGCCGCCCAGCGAGCCGCCTCGACGAGCCCCATCAGGACGTCGTACCGCTCTGCCGGCGTCGCCGCCGGATCCTGGCCCAGTGAGTCGATCGCCTGCCGGAGCAGCTCCATCGCCCGGTCGTGCGCGTGCAGTCGCCGAGCCTCCTCCGAGGCGGCGACTGCCGAACGCCAGGCCCGGCGGGCGTACGACGGCCCGGCCTCCCGCCAGTGCCACGCCTCCTCCGACTCCCGGCCGCCCTGGTCGGACAGGGCTTGGGCCACCCGGGCGTGCGCACGAGCCCGGCGAGAGGCCGTCAGACCAAGGCGCAGGGTGTCGCGGACCAGCGCGTGCGCGAACACGAACCAGTCGACGCCGCCCTCCCGGACCAGGCCGGCCGCCTGGGCCGGCTCCACCACGTCGAGGAGGTCGTCCTCGTCGATGCCGGTGACGGCGGCCAGGGTCGGGCTGTCGAACTGCCGGCCGATCAGCGCCGCCGATCGCAACGCGGACACGGTGTCCGTCGGGCAGTCGGGCCAGCCGTCGCTTCAGCACCTCCGAGACCGCTGTGGGCGGGTTGTCCTCGCCGAGCAGGCTGCCGAGGTCGGCACGCTCACCGGCCAGCCTGGCGTACTCGACGAGAAAGAACGGGTTGCCGTCGGTGCGTTCGCGCAGTTCCTCCGCCTGCCGTTCCGACGGTCGGTTGTGGGACACGGTCTCGAACACCTCGGCGACCGCGTCGGCGGGGAGACCGTCCAGCTCGAGGCGGAGGGCATGGCGCCGAGCGAGGACTTCGGCGACGTCGGCCAGCTCCCCGGTTGGCTCTGGATGCGCCCGCCAGGTGGTGAGCACCATCAGGCGGTCGTCCTCCGCGGTCTCGGCGAGCAGCCGAAGCACGCGGAGCGTGGAGGTGTCGGCCCAGTGCAGGTCGTCGAGGACGAGGAGCAACGTCTTGTCGGCTGCGGCGCCACGGATCGTCCTGGTGATCTGTTCCCAGGCGCGGAACTGCGCGCCCTCGTCCTCGCTGTCCTGGTACGCCGGCAGTTCCGCGCCCAGCACCTCCAGAACGGTTGCCCACGGCCACAGCGGCGGCGCGCTGTCGTCCTGGGAGCATCGGCCGATCAGGACCTGGGTCCCGCCGATCTGCCTCGCGTGTGCGACGAGCTCGGATGCGAGCCGGCTCTTGCCGATGCCGGGCTCTCCGGTCAGCACGGCGTACGACGGGGTGCCGTCGTCGGCCGCCTGGAGAGTTCGAGTCAACGCCGCGAGGTCGCGGTCGCGTCCGATCATCGGCCACGACGTGACGGGTGCCACCGGTGGACGCCGATGTGGGCAGGGACGCGGGCAGGGGCTCGGGCGCCAGGCTCGGGCACAGGCTCGGGCACGGGCGAGGGCAGACCCTCCGGCGGCGGCACCCAGTCCAGAGCCGGATCCTGCTGCAGCACCGCCGTCTGGAGGTCACGCAGCTCCCCGCCGGGCTCCAGCCCGAGTTCGTCGGCGAGCACCTCGCGAACCTGCCGCAGCACGTCGAGGGCATCGGCCTGCCGCCCTGACCTCGTCAGCGCCAAGGCGCGCAGGCCCCACAACCGCTCGCGAAGCGGATGTGCTCCGGTCATCGCCTCCAGCTCGGCGGCGATCGTCCGATGGTGGCCCAGCGCCAGCTCGGCGACGGCCCGGTCCTCGAGCGCGACCAGCCTCAGCTCCTCGAGCCGGGCCCGCTCCGCCACCGCCGAGGGCGCATCCTCGAGCTCGCCGTACGGCGTTCCGCGCCAGAGCCCCAGGCAATGGCGCAGCTGGGACACCGCATCGCTCAGTTCCGCGACGGACAGCGAGCTCTGTCCGAAGGACGACGGCTTGAGCCGGCGGTGCTGCTCGGACACGGTGCGCTCGAACAGCTGGGTGTCCACCTCGGCGTCGGAAACCCGGAGCGCGTAGCCGGGTGCGACGGTGACCAGCACGGTCGCGGGGGCACGTCGCTGCCGCTCGGGTTCGATCACCCGCCGCAGGCCGGAGACGTACGCCTGCAGGGTTGCGGTCACGCCCGGCGGCGGCCGGTCTCCCCACAGCAGGTCGACGATCGCGTCGACGGACACCGGCCGGCCCTGGGAAAGCGCAAGCGCAGCGACCAGCGCGCGCTGCTTGGGCGTCCCCAAGTCCACCGCGCGACCACCCAACCGCACCTCGATCGGTCCGAGGACTGCCACCTCCACGCATCGCAGCATAGGCAAGGACGGCTCCCAACACCCGTGCGCTCCAAGTCAAGTCCCAGTCAACGCCAAGCGACGCGCGTCAAGGTCGGTCGCAACAACAAGGCACACGAATCCGACGCAACGAAGGAGCTTGACCATGACCATGGAGCTGAGTCTCGAACCCGCCGCCAGCCCGGCCGCCTACCTGCGCGGTCTCTGCGGTGGCAACCTCCACCTGCCCGGCGACCCCGGCTACGACGCCGCCAGACTCCCCTGGAACGTGGCGGTCGACCAGCGTCCGGCTGCCGTGGCCTTCCCACGGACGGCCGCGGAGGTCGGCGCGGTGGTCCGCGTCGCAGCCGAGGCCGGTCTCCGGATCGCCCCGCAGAGCACCGGTCACAACGCGGCGCCACTTGCCGCCCGAGGCCTCGACGACGTGGTCCTGCGTACACACGTTTCACCTCAACAAGGTCGTCTCCGACCCGACCCGCGGGATCGTCCGGGTCGAGGGCGGCGCCATCTGGGAACCGGCCGTCGACGCGGCCGCAGCCCATGGGATGGCGGTACTGCACGGCTCCGCGCCCGACGTCGGCATCGCCGGCTACTCGCTGGGCGGGGGGATCGGCTGGTACGCGCGCAAGCTCGGCCTGGCCACCAACAGCCTGACCGCGGTGGAAGCTGGTCATCGGCGACGGCACCCTGGTGCGCGCCGACGCCACCACCAACCCCGAGCTGTTCTGGGCGGTCCGCGGCGGTGGCGGCAACTTCGGCGTGGTCACTGCGCTGGAGTTCCGCATGTACCCGATCGCGACGGCGTACGCCGGCATGCTGATCTGGGACATCACCGACAGCGAGAAGGTGTTGCGGGAATGGGCGGCCTGGGGACCCTCGGCTCCGGACGACGTGACGACCGCGTTCCGCATCCTGCGGGTGCCGCCGGTGCCGGAGATGCCTGCCCCGCTTCGCGGCCGTTCGCTCGCCGTGATCGACGGCGCCGTGCTCGGAACCGACGAACGCGGGCAGGAGCTGTTGGCCGGCCTGCGGGCCCTGCGCCCGGAGATCGACACCTTCGGCCGGGTCCCGGCCAAGTCGCTGGTGCGGCTGCACATGGACCCCGAGGGTGGGGCCCCGTTCGTGTCCGGCACCGCGATGCTCGGCTCGCTCCCCGACACCGCGATCGACGCGTTCCTCGCCGAGGTCGGCCCCGGGGCGACGACCTCGCTGCTGCTCGCCGAGCTCCGACAGCTGGGCGGCGCGCTTGGCCGTCCGCACGAGGGCGGCGGGGCGCTCACGCACCTCGACGGCGAGTTCGTCCTGTTCGGAGGCGCCATGGCGGCCACTCCGGAGATGGGCGCGCAGGGCCATGCGGACGCGGCTCGACTCACCTCAGCACTGGGTCCGTACGCCAACGGTCGCCAGTACCTCAACTTCGCGGAGAGCCCGGTCGACCCGCGTAGCGCGTACGGCGACACCGCGTGGCGCCAGCTCAAGGGCATCCGCTCGGCTGTGGATCCCCACGGAATCTTCGTGGCCAACCACCCCGTCCCGAGGCTGTTCGAGAACGGTCAGGTCACGGACTGACACCTCACGGACGCTCGTGGTGCCGCGCGGCCGGCACCACGAGCGCCGACGGCACCAGCAGCACGGCCACGACGAGCAGGGCCTTGAGCGTCCCGACGTGGTCCGCGACGAAGCCGATGAAGGGCGGGCCGCCCAGGAACGCCGCGTACCCGACCGTCGAGACGACGCTGACCCGGGCGGCGGCGTGAGCCGGATCGTCGGCCGCGGCGCTCATTCCGACGGGGAACCCGAGCGAGGCACCCAGTCCCCAGAGCACGATGCCCGGGACGACGACGCCCGGGTGCCCGCCGTACACCACCAGGAGGACGCCGACCCCGGCCGCGACCATGGTTCCCCAGAGCACGACCACCCGGCCGTGCCGGTCCAGCAGGATCGGGCCGAACCAGCGGCCGAGAGTCATCGCAGCGACGAACGCACCGAAGCCGGTGACGGCTATCCAGTGGGCGGCGTCGTAGCCGTCGACCAGCGCGACGGCCAGCCAGTCGTTGGCGGTGCCCTCGGTGAGCGCGAGCGCGAGCACCATCAGGCCGATCAGCAGGATGCGCGGTTCCCGCCACGCCGCGAGCGCGGAACGCCGGGCCGGCGGGTGCCCGGTTTCCTCCACCGGCGGAGCCGCGCCGGCGCTGCGCACCACGATCGTGACCGACAACACGACGGCGACCGGGATGTGCCAGGTAGGGGCGACCCCGATCGCCGTGCAGAGGGCGCCGAGCCCGGCACCAGCAACCGTTCCGAGGCTGAAGCCGGCGTGGAAGCGCGGCATGATCGTCCGCCCCAGCCGCCGTTCGACCTCGGCGCCCTCGACGTTCATCGCGACGTCCCAAAGGCTGGTGCCGATGCCATAGGCGAACAGGCCGACCGCGGCACCAACAGGGATCCCGAACTCAGCGGCCACCGCGAGCAGCGCCAGCCCCGCCGCCGCCAGGACCGCGGCGGCGCGGATCACCGCAACGGTGCCGAATCGGTGCACCCCGGCTCCGGCGGTGGGCAGAGCGAGGACCGCACCGACCGCCCCGGACAGGAGCAGCAGGCCCAGCTGGCCGTTGTCGAGGCCGAGTGAGTCGCGGACGTCGGGGATCCGCGAGACCCAGGTGGCGAAGACGAACCCGTTGAGGAAGAACGTGACGCCCACGGCGTTGCGGGCTCGGAGGACTGGGTCCATTCGGGGTCAGCCGAGGCTCAGCCGAGGCCGGGGGCGTCCCCTGGCCGGACGCCCCGCGATCCGGGGGGCATCGCCTCCAGCCACGACTGGAACCCCATCAACGAGGACTCGCTCATGGCGAGCTCAACCTCACCTGCAGCAGTGACGCAGGAGACGATGGTGTTGCCGGCAAACAGCGACACCTGCTCGCTACCGATCGGTCGGCGCCGGCCGACGTACTCCATGTCGAAGCGCTGCCAGACCCGCTTCGGTCGCGGCGCGAGCGAGAAGATCCGGAACCACTCCAGGGACTCTCCGGAGTATCGGCCGATCCCGAGCACCCAGCCGCGCCCGACCTTGCTGGACCGGGCGCGGTAGCTGAGTTCGAAGGTGCCGCCGTTGCGGGCAAGGAGCCGGCGACGAACGATGAGAGCGATGCCGTAGCAGCCGAGCAGGACCAGCACCAGGCCGACCGCGTCGACCAGCCACGCCCACAGCGGCATCGATCACCCTCTCCGTGTCCGACGTCTCCGTCAGCGGGCCTGCTCAGGCCCTGCTCAGGCCTCGCCCGCCTCCAGCTTCGCCTTTCGCTCATCCAGCAGCCGTTTCGCCTCGTCGTAGTCGCTCTCGTGCGAGATCTCGGCGTGCTCGCACAACAGCCGTACCTGGTTGTTCGCGACGGAGATGAAGCCACCGTCGACAGCCGCCACCCAGTGGCCGTCGTCCACGGTGCGTACGTCGACCTGGCCGGCCTCGAGGACGGACATGAGCGGCGTGTGGTTGGCCATCACGCCGATCTCTCCGTCCAGGGTCCGGGCGTTGACCACGGTCGCCTCACCGGACCACAGCTCGCGGTCGGCCGAGACGAGCGAGACGCTCATCGTGTTGGCCATCAGAGGCTCTTCTGGATTTCGCTCCAGCGACGCTCGACGTCGTCCAGACCGCCGCACATGAAGAACGCCTGCTCGGCCACGTGGTCGTAGTCACCGTCGGCGATCTTGTTGAACGCCTCGACGGTCTCGGTGACCGGGACGGTCGAACCCTCGAGGCCGGTGAACTGCTTGGCGACGTAGGTGTTCTGCGACAGGAACCGCTGGATCCGGCGCGCGCGAGACACGATGATCTTGTCTTCTTCGGAGAGCTCGTCGACACCGAGGATCGCGATGATGTCCTGGAGCTCCTTGTTGCGCTGCAGGATCTGCTTGATGCGGATCGCGCAGTTGTAGTGGTCCGCCCCGATGTATTGGGCGTCGAGGATCCGCGACGTCGAGGTGAGCGGGTCCACGGCCGGGTAGATGCCGAGCGAGGCGATCTCTCGGGAAAGCTCGGTGGTCGCGTCGAGGTGGGCGAAGGTCGTCGCGGGGGCCGGGTCGGTGTAGTCGTCGGCGGGCACGTAGATCGCCTGCAGCGAGGTGATCGAGTGGCCACGCGTCGAGGTGATCCGCTCCTGGAGCGTGCCCATCTCGTCGGCGAGGTTCGGCTGGTAGCCCACCGCGGACGGCATCCGGCCGAGCAGGGTGGAGACCTCCGAACCTGCCTGGGTGAACCGGAAGATGTTGTCGATGAAGAGCAGCACGTCCTGGCCCTGTACGTCGCGGAAGTACTCCGCCATCGTCAGCGCCGACAGGGCGACCCGCAGACGGGTGCCCGGCGGCTCGTCCATCTGGCCGAAGACCAGCGCGGTCTGGCCGATAACGCCGGCGTCCTGCATTTCCTCGATCAGGTCGTTGCCCTCACGGGTGCGCTCGCCGACCCCGGCGAACACCGACACACCGCCGTGGTCCTTGGCGACCCGCGCGATCATCTCCTGGATGAGCACGGTCTTGCCGACACCCGCGCCGCCGAACAGGCCGATCTTGCCGCCCTGGACGTAGGGCGTGAGCAGGTCGATGACCTTGATGCCGGTCTCGAACATCTCGGTCTTGGACTCGAGCTGGTCGAAGGCGGGTGCCTTGCGGTGGATGCCCCAGCGCTCCTTGACGTCGAGCGTCTCGCCCTCCTTGAGGTTGAGGCAGTCACCGGTGGTGTTGAACACGTGGCCGAGGGTGATGTCACCGACGGGAACCGTGATCGGCCCGCCGGTGTCCTTTACCTGCGCGCCACGGACCAGGCCGTCGGTGGGCTGCAGCGAGATGGCCCGAACCATGCCGTCACCGATGTGCTGCGCGACCTCGAGCAGCAGCGTCTTCTCCTCGCCGCCGAGCTCGTACTCGGTCACGAGCATGTTGTACATCTCCGGCATCGAGTCCACCGGGAACTCGACGTCCACGACCGGGCCGATGACCCGCGCGATCCGGCCGACGCTCTCCGCCTTGGTCTCTGCAGATTCGTTGATGGTGGCAGTCATGTCTCTCACTCACTCCCGGCGTTTGCGTCGGCCAGCGCGTTGACGCCGCCGACGATCTCGCTGATTTCCTGGGTAATACCGGCCTGACGGGCCTGGTTGGCAACTCGGGTGAACTTCTTGATGAGCTCGTCGGCGTTGTCCGTCGCGGACTTCATCGCCTTCTGACGGGCAGCGAGCTCGGAGGCGGACGACTGCAGGAGCGCGAAGTAGATCCGGCTCTGGACGTACTTCGGAAGCAGCGCGTTGAGCACTTCCTCGGCCGACGGCTCGAACTCGTAGAGCGGCAGCACCTCGTCCTCGTCCGGCGGCTCGGTGCCTTCGACCACCTCCAGCGGGAGCAGGCGAACGCTGTGCGGTTCCTGGACCAGCATCGACTTGAACTGCGTGAAGACCAGGTGCACCTCGTCCACCAACGGCTCACCGTCCTCCTCGCCGACGAACGCCTTGATCAACGCGTCGCCGATGTCGCGGGCATTGTCGTTGCGGGGCTGGTCGGAGAAGCCGGCCCACGACTCGGCCACCTCGCGGTTGCGGAACTTGTGGTAGGCCTCGCCCTTGCGTCCGGCGATGAAGGTGGTGATCTTCTTGCCCTCGCCACGGAGCCGCTCGGCGAGTCGCTCGCCCTCCTTCAGCACGTTGGAGGAGTAGGCGCCGGCCAGGCCGCGGTCACTGGTGATGATCAGGATGGCTGCCCGGGTGGGATTCTCCGGTTCGGTGGTCAGCGCGTGGTCGACGTTGGAGTACGTCGCCAGCGCCGAGACCGCACGAGTGAGCTCCCGGGAGTACGGCGCCGCCTGCTGTGCCCGCTGCTGCGCCTTGATGATGCGCGAGGCAGCGATGAGTTCCATGGCGCGCGTGATCTTCTTCATCGACTCCGTCGACTTGATCCGGGCGCGGTACTCACGTAGCGAAACGGCCATCGGTTCAGCCCCGCTTCTGCTTGACGATCTGCTCCTGCTCGAGTTCTTCGTCGGTCACGGCGTCGACCTTCGGGTCGGTGCCCGGCTTGATCGACTCCCCCTCGGAAGTCTCGAACTGGTCGAGGAAGGAGTCGTACGCGTCCCCGAGTGCCGACTCGGTGTCGTCGGTGAAGTCCAGGGACTCGCGAATCCCGCCGAGCAGGTTCTCGTGCGAGCGGCGCAGGAAGTCGAGGAACTCGCGCTCGAACCGGAGCACGTCGCCTGCGGGGACCCGGTCCAGGCGGCCGGACGTACCGGCCCACAGGGAGACCGTCATCTCCTCGAGCGGGTACGGCGAGTACTGCGGCTGGCGCAGCAGCGCCATCAGTCGCCCACCCCGGTCGAGCTGCTGTCGGGACGCGGCGTCGAGGTCGGAGGCGAACATCGCGAACGCCTCCATCGCCCGGAACTGGGCCAGGTCGACCTTGAGCGATCCGGTGACCTTCTTCATGGCCTTGGTCATGGCCGCGCCACCCACGCGGGACACCGACACGCCGACGTCGATCGCGGGACGCTGGTTGGACGCGAACAGGTCCGACTGCAAGAAGATCTGGCCGTCGGTGATCGAGATGACGTTGGTCGGGATGTAGGCGGACACGTCGTTGGCCTTGGTCTCGATGATCGGCAGACCCGTCATCGAGCCCTTGCCGAGGTCGTCGGAGAGCTTGGCGCAGCGCTCGAGAAGACGGCTGTGCAGGTAGAAGACGTCGCCCGGGTAGGCCTCACGACCCGGCGGGCGGCGCAGCAGCAGCGACACCGCGCGGTAGGCCTCGGCCTGCTTGGTGAGGTCGTCGAAGATGATCAGGACGTGCTTGCCGTCGTACATCCACTGCTGGCCGATGGCCGAGCCGGTGTAGGGGGCGAGGTACTTGAAGCCGGCGCTGTCCGAGGCGGGAGACGCCACGATCGTGGTGTACTCCAGCGCACCGGCCTCCTCGAGCGCGCCGCGGACGGCGGCGATCGTGGAGCCCTTCTGGCCGATCGCGACGTAGATGCAGCGCACCTGCTTGTCCGGGTCACCGGACTCCCAGTTCTGCTTCTGGTTGATGACCGTGTCGATGGCGATCGTGGTCTTGCCGGTCGCGCGGTCGCCGATGATCAGCTGGCGCTGGCCTCGGCCGATCGGGGTCAGCGCGTCGATCGCCTTGATGCCGGTCGCGAGCGGCTCGTGGACCGACTTGCGCTGCATCACGGTGGGTGCCTGGACCTCGAGCGGGCGGCGGCCGGAGGCCTCGATGTCGCCCAGCCCGTCGATCGGGGTGCCGAGCGGGTCGATGACGCGACCGAGGAAGTTGTCGCCGACGGGCACCGAGAGGACCTCGCCCGTACGGCGGACGGGCTGACCTTCCTCGATCTTGTCGAAGTCACCGAGGACGACGACGCCGATCTCGCGGGTGTCCAGGTTCAGGGCGAGGCCACGGGTGCCGTCCTCGAACTCCAGGAGCTCGTTGGCCATGGCCGAGGGCAGGCCGGTGACCCGGGCGATTCCGTCGGCGCACTGCGAAACGGTGCCGACCTCTTCGCGGCTGGCCGTCTCCGGCTTGTAGTCCGCGACGTACTTCTGGAGGGCGTCGCGGATCTCGTCCGGACGGATCGAAAGCTCCGTCATCTTGGTCCCTACTCTCTTGGTCCTGAGTTGCGTCTGTTGAGTCTGTGGTCAGCCGGCGAGACGCCGCGAGGCGTCGTCGATGCGGCTGGAGATGCTTCCGTCGATGGTCTGGTCACCGATCTCGACCTGGATGCCGCCGACGAGGCCGGGATCGACCACCAGGTTGAGGTGGACCGGTTGGCCGTAGTCACGGGCGAGTACGGCGGAGAGCCGCTCCTGCTCGCTGCCGCGACAGCGGCTTGGCGGACCGCACCGTGGCCACCAGGCGCTTGCGCGCGTCGGCGGCAACCCGGGAGTACTCCTCCAGGGCCCGGGCCACGGTCAGGTGGGATCCGGACACCGACTGGGCGGCGAGCCGGACCGTCCCGGAGGTCGCCTTGTCGCTCGAGCAGCGAGCGGATCAATGCCTGCTTGTCGGCGACCGATCGCGACGGGTCGGAGAGCGCGTCACGCAGGCCCGGGTGGTGCGCCACCGTCTGGCCGAACGAGAACAGCTCGTCCTCGAGGCGGTCACCGTCGCCCGCCTTGTCGGCGCTCTTGACCACGGCAATGACACCGAGGCGCTCGAGCGAGGCCACGAGATCCGTGCTGGTGGCCCAGCGCAGGCCACCGGCCTCGGCGACGAGGGCGGTCGCCTCGGCACTCAGGTGGCTGCCGAAGACCCCCCGAAGCAGGCCCGACTTCGCTTCCGTGGGTGAGCTCGGGTCGGTTGCCGCCCGACGGAGCGCCACCTGCTCGCGCAGCACGCGCGCCGCCGCGATCAGGTCGTCCCCGACGGTGTCACCGTCCGCGCCCGAGTCGAGAGCCTGGTCGAGGCTCCCGGTCAGCCGGGCGAGTGAGTCTGCGGAGGAACCCCGCATTAGTTTGCTCCCGCCCTGGCGTCGCCGGCGTCGAGCTGGTCGAGCTCGTCGAGGAAGCGCTCCACGACCCGACTCTGCCTGGCCTCGTCTTCGAGCGACTCGCCCACGATGCGGCCGGCCAGGCTGGTGGCCAGCTTGCCCACGTCGCTACGCAGGGACGCCGCGGCGTGCTGCCCGGTCGGCCTCGATCTGCGTGTGCGCGTGCTCGACGATGCGGGCCGCCTCGGCCTGGGCCTGGGCCCGCATGTCGGCCACGATCTGGGCGCCCTGCTCGCGAGCCTCCTCGCGAATCCGGGCCGCCTCATGGCGGGCGTCGGCGAGCTGAGCCCGGAACTGCTCCTCGGTGTCGTTCGCCGCCTGCTTCGCTTCGTCGAGGTCCGCGAACTGCTTGCGGATCGCTTCCTGCCGAGCCGTCATCGCCCTGTTGATCGGCGGGACGACGTACTTGGCCAGGATGAAGAACATCAGCGCGAAGGCGAACAGCTCGACCAGGAACGTGGCGTTCGGGACGAGGAAGTTGCTCTCGAGCGGGACGAGCAAACTCGCAACGCTTGTCATCTGTCAGATCCTTTGGGTCGTTGTCCTGATCAGCTGAGGACGAACACGAACATCGCCATGAAGGCCAGGTTGATGAAGAACATCGCCTCGACCAGACCGACGGTCAGGAAGAAGATGGTCTGGAGGCGGCCCTGAGCCTCGGGCTGGCGAGCCACACCCTGGATGTAGGACGAACCGGCCAGGCCGTCACCGATACCGGCGCCGATGGCGCCGCCGGCCAGTGCGATTCCGCCACCGACGAATGCGCCGGCGAGCTGTACGGCCTCATCGCTTACTGCCATTGATCTCTCCTTGGTTCTGCGCCGGTCTCCCGACGCATCGTGGTTACCTCTTGTGCGGACTCCCCGGGACGGGTCAGTGCGCTGGTTCGGGTTGTGCGTCCAACGTCTCTGCTCGTCGGTCTCGTGCTCGTCTTCGGTCTCGTGTTCGTCCTCGGGTCCGTGTCCTGCGCCTGCCATCGCGAAGTAGAGCACGGTCAGCAGGGCGAAGATGAATGCCTGGATGCCACCGATGAACATGTCGAAGAGCTTCCACAGCAGGTTCGGCGCCCACAGGCCGTAGAGCGGGATGAGCCCGATCAGCGCGAGCATGATGCCGCCGGCGAAGATGTTGCCGAAGAGTCGCAGCGCCAGCGTGATCGGCTTGACGAGCTCCTCGAGGATGTTCAGCGGCAGCAGGACCGGGAACGGCTCGAGGAAGTGCTTGAAGTAGCCCTTGACGCCCTTCTGCTGGATCCCGTAGGTCCACACACTCACGATGGTGACGGCCGCGAGGGCGTAGGTCAGGTTGGTGTCGGCGGTCGGTGCGGCCAGCAGGTGCGGGGAGTCCTCGTTGAGCTTGCTCGGGACGAGTTCGAGCCAGTTCGCGAACAGGATGAAGAAGAACAGCGACACCGCGAGCGGCGCGACGAACGGGTGCACCTTGCCGAGGTTGTCCTCGACCTGGGTGTTGACCTGGCCGACGACGGCCTCCCAGATCATCTGGATCTTCGAGGGCACGTGGTCGACATCGGGCTGGGTCAGCTTGCTCCGCACCCAGAAGCCCAGGATGAGGACGATCGCCCCTGCGACCAGGGTCGTCCAGATCGTGTCGATGTTGAAGATCCAGCCGCCCAGGTCACGGGTGACGTGGTGGCCGATCTCGATGTCGCTTCCGCCGCCCTCTTCTTCGTGTTCTGCGGCGAGCGGAAGCAGGCCAGACATGCCCACGTGGGTCATCCTTTCTTCAGCTCTCTCAGCAACGGGATCCCGGTCATCACCAGGGCGATCAGTCGGAAGATGGCCAGCCCGAGCAACAGGCCGATCCCGTCGGGCCAGACGAGCACGGCGATGCCGACGGCGACGACCGTCAGGACGAGCAGCCGGAGCAGGGTGGTGGCAATCATCTGGTTGCGGGTGGGCTGCTCGCCGGAGGTGATGATCTTCAGCAGCCAGAACTCGGTGACGAGGTGGTTGACCAGCCCGAGGGCGATTCCTCCGGCGATGCAGCCGGCCAGCGACCACCGGCCGAGCGCACCGATGATCCAGAACGAGGCGACGACCATGACGGCGGCGACCAGGATCGCCTTGCGCTGGTCTCGGACGACCCTGAACACCGACGGCTTCCCGCCGGGGACGACGTCAGCTGCGCTCATGACTGCCACCTTGCCGGTCATGGGCGGCTCCCGCCACCGAGGGCGCCGCGGACCCGCATCCAGAATCCGACCGCGCCGGCGACCATGCCGGCGGCGAGGCCCAGAAGCGTGAACGTCGGGGCGGTGTCGGCCATGTCGTCGACGACCAGTCCGATGACCACTCCGGCGATGACGGCACCGGCCAACAGTCCACCGAGCCCAATGAGGTCACGACCTCGAAGGGAGCTCTCGGGGTGCTGGTCGGCCATGTGTCCTCGTCACTCTCGGGGGCAGCCACGACGGCGCCGGCCGGGTGACCACTCGGGCGGCTGGACCGGTCCGGCGACTGCGCGAAACTACCACAGCCGAGGGGGCCCGCGAACGCTGGGAGCACGGCGGTGGCCCGGTGCCCGGATCGGATCCTGCTCGGCTCGGTCGTCAAGGTGGTGGCGGCCGTTCTGTGTAGGGGTTGTTCGAAGGTCTTTCGAACGCTTGTGAAAAATAGCACAAGGGTCGGATGCGCCGAAAACCGGGTCCCTCAGTCCCTGTGGAGCGGGAGCGGATGGATGGTCCGGAGCCGCGGAAGGACGAAGGTGACGGTCAGCGTGATGGCCAGCCCGAGGGCCAGGGCGGACCACATCAGCGGACCGCTGGCGAGGCTGGCGACCACGGTCCCGAAGCCGATCATCGCCGACCACATCCACATGATGATCACGGCCCGGCGATGGGAGTGACCGATCTCGAGCAGGCGGTGGTGCAGATGCTGCTTGTCGGGTGCGAACGGGGAGCGACCCTCCCTGGTGCGTCGTACGACGGCGAGCACGAGATCTGCCAGCGGGACGATCAGGATCGAGACGGGCAGGATGACCGGCAGCAGCGTCGGGAGCAGGCTGGCCCGGTCGCTGAGGTCGCGCGGGTCGATCTGACCGGTCAGGGCGAGGGCGCTGGCGCTGAGCACCAGACCGATCAACATGGAGCCGCTGTCGCCCATGAACAGCCGGGCCGGATAGACGTTGTGCGGCAGGAAGCCGGCGCAGGCGCCGGCCAGGGAGGCGCACAGGATGGCCGCCCCCATCGAGAGCGCGAGCTGGTTCTGGGTGGCGAGCTGGTAGGAGAAGACGAAGAAGGCAACCGCGCCCACGCCGACCACCCCGGCAGCGAGGCCGTCGAGCCCGTCGACCATGTTCACCGCGTTGACGGTGGCCACCACGATGAAGACCGTCAGCAACGCAGCCTGGGCCTGGTCGAGCGACAGCTGCCCGCCACCCGGCTGCGGCCAGATCCACAGCTGGACGCCCTGGAACACCAGGAAGGCGCCGGCCAGCACCTGGCCTCCGAGCTTGGTCAGCGCATCCAGCTCGAACAGGTCGTCGAGGACGCCGACGACGCAGATCATCGCCCCGGCCATCAGCACGGTCCGGATGTCGTGGAAGACCAGGTCGTTGCCACGGGTGAGGAACGGCAGCTGGTTCGCGACGAGGTAGGCGGCGACGAGGCCGCCGAGCATGGCCGGTCCGCCGAAGTAGGGGATCGGCACCGCGTGTACGTCGCGGTCGCGCACCTGGGCCACCGCTCCCGTGCGCAGCGCGATCTCCCGCGCGATCACCGTCAGCAGATAGGTGACTGCCGCTGCGACGAGGAAGACGAGGACGTATTCGCGCATCAGAGCTCGTCGGTGAGGGTCGTCCCCAGCGACTCCAACGCCGCGTTCAGGGCGTCCAGCGAGAGCGCGCCCCGGCGGAGGATCCGGCCCTGCTTGCCGGTGACGTCGACGATGGTCGAGGCGTCCTTGCCGAGACTCGGACCGCCGTCCACGATCACCTCGACCAGGTCGCCGAGCATCTCCTCGGCCTGGTCTGCGTTGGTGGCGGCGGGCGAGCCCGTCGTGTTCGCGCTGCTGACGGCGAGCGGGCCGGTCCGTTCGAGGATCTCGAGGGCGATCGGATGGTCGGGCATCCGGATCGCCACCGTGCCCCGGGTGTCGCCGAGGTCCCATTGGAGCGACTTCTGCTGATGGGCGACGATCGTGAGCGGGCCCGGCCAGAACTGTTCGATGAGCGCCCTGGCGTAGTCGGGCAGGCTGGTCGCCAGCGCGTCTGCCGTGGTGGCCGCGGAGACGAGCACGGGCGGTGGCATGTCGCGGCCGCGACCCTTGGCGGCCAGCAGGTTGCGCACGGCAAGCGGGTCGAAGGCATCGACGGCCAGGCCGTAGACGGTGTCGGTGGGCAGGATGACCAGCTGGCCCCGGCGGATCGCGAGCGAGGCGGCCGCGATCGCGGACTCGCGCTCTTCGTCGGCGCCGGTCGGGTATCTGGTGCTCACGCTGCGGACCTCACCGGGTCATCGTGCCAGTCGCGCAGTCAGATGGCGGGGACGACCTGCCAGATCGAGGTGGTCACGGACGTTGTCCCAGCGTCCGGAGGCCGAGAACAGCGCGGGAGCGGCCACGGCCTGGACCTCTGCGTGCTCGGCGCCGACCACTCCCCCGGGCCGGAGCAGAACGGCCGCCCGGCGTTCGAGGATCCGCAGCGTCTCGAGGCCGTCCTCCCCCGAGAAGAGCGACAGGTGCGGGTCGTGGTCCCGGGCTTCGGGGGCGACCGACTCCCAGGCCTCGAGCGGGATGTACGGCGGGTTGCAGACCACCACGTCGACGGTCCCCGCAAGGTCGTCGAACGCGGTGGCCAGGTCGCCGTGCCGGAGGTCGACCCTGGTGCCCTCGAGGTTGCGCGTGGCCCAGCCGAAGGCCACCTCATCCAGCTCGACCGCGTGCACCTCGGCGTTCGGCACCTCGTCGGCCACGGCCGCAGCGATCGCCCCCGAGCCCGTGCAGAGGTCGACGACCACGGCTCTCTCGAGCTTGCGAGCCTCGTCGATGGCCCAGCCGGCCAGCAGCTCGGTCTCCGGTCGCGGCACGAAGACGCCGGGCCCGACCGCGAGCTCGACGTGTCGGAACGCCGCGGTGCCGAGCAGATGCTGGAGCGGTTCGCGGGCTGCCCGTCGTACGACCAGGGCGTCGAAGGACGCGGCCTGGTCCGAGGTGAGCTCGTCGACCAGAACCAGCTGCCCGAGACCGACCCCGAGCACGTGCGCCAGCAGCTCGTCGGCGTCCCGCTCCGGCGAGACCACCCCGGCCGCCGCAAGCCGTCCGACCGCTGCTCTCCGCAGACCTCGCCGGTCGAGCTCGCGGGTGACCATCACGACTCCAGGGCCCCGAGCCGAGCCTCGAGGTCGGCCTCGACACAGCTGGCGATGATCGGGGCGAGCTCGCCGTTGAGCACGGTGTCGAGGTTGTAGGCCTTGTAGCCGGTCCGGTGGTCGGAGATCCGGTTCTCGGCGAAGTTGTAGGTGCGAATGCGTTCGGAGCGGTCGACCGTGCGGATCTGGCTCTTGCGCGCCACGCTGGCCTCGGCGTTCGCCTGGTCCTCGGCCGCCGCCAGCAGCCGGGCCCGGAGGATGCGCAGGGCGGACTCCTTGTTCTGCAGCTGGCTCTTCTCGTTCTGGCAGCTGACGACGATCCCGGTCGGCTGGTGGGTGATGCGCACGGCGGAGTCTGTCGTGTTCACGCTCTGACCCCCCGGGCCGCTCGAGCGGAACACGTCGATGCGCAGGTCGTTCTCGTCGATGGTCACATCCACCGGCTCTGCCTCGGGCATCACCAGCACGCCCGCGGCCGAGGTGTGCACCCGACCCTGTGACTCGGTCACCGGGACCCGCTGCACGCGGTGGACGCCGCCCTCGAACTTCAGCAGCGCGTACGGCGCCTCGCCCGGCTCGGGGGTTGCGTTCGACCGCGCCTTCACGGCCAGGGTCACGGACTTGTAGCCGCCGAGGTCGGACTCGGTGGCATCGAGGATCTCGGTCTTCCAGCCGCGCTGTTCGGCGTACCGCGTGTACATGCGGAGCAGGTCGCCGGCGAACAGCGCGGACTCCTCGCCCCCCTCGCCGGACTTCACCTCGAGAATGGCGTCCTTGGCGTCGGTGGCGTCCCGGGGCACCAGCAGGTGGCGCAGGTGCTCCTCGGCCTGGTCCCGCCGAGCGGCGATCTCCTCGGCCTCCGCGGCGAACTCCGGGTCCTCGCCGGCGAGCTCGCGGGCTGCGCCGACGTCGTCACCGAGCTGCTGCCACTCCCGCCACGTGCGCACGATGGACGACACCACGGCGTACCGCTGGTTGAGCGTCTTTGCCAGCGCCTGGTCGGCATGGGTGGCCGGGTCCGCCAGCTGTCGCTCGAGCTCGGCGTGCTCGACGACGAGCCCTTCGACTGCCTCGAACACGGGTGACCTCCGATGCGGACGGGTGATCTCGACAAGCTCGATACACCGATGCTCGTTGGGCGAAACCAAAGGCGCCGGTCGCCGCACGCATGCGGGGACCGGCGCCTTGAGGTTGCTACTTGCTGGCGGTCTTCTTGGCGTAGCGGGCCTCGAAGCGGGCGACGCGGCCGCCGGTGTCGAGGATCTTCTGCTTGCCGGTGTAGAACGGGTGGCACTGCGAGCAGACGTCGGCATGGATCGAGCCGGAGGTCGCGGTGCTGCGGGTGGTGAACTGCGCGCCACAGGTGCAGGTGACCTGGGTGTCCACGTAGTTCGGGTGGATGTCCTTCTTCATGGTGTCCTCTCAGTCGCCGGGTCGCCTACCGCGCCTTGCAGGAGACGTGAACCGGAACCAACACAGAAGTGTGCCACCCCTGACAACGCCGAAGCCAATCGCGTCATTCCCGACCGGCCCGGGGTCTGACCACGGCAAACATCAGGAGAGCGGCCAGTGCGGCGAGTCCGACCATGACGGAGGACATGGGGACGGCTGAAGTCGTCTCGAAAGCACCCACCAACGGCGCGATCGCGCCGCCGACGCCGAACTGCAGACACCCGAGCACGGCGGCGGCGGTCCCGGCCTCACCCGCGTGGTGTTCCAGGGCGAGCGCCGGCGTGCAAGGCATCGCCACGCCGGCCGCCGCGAGAACCACGGCCAGTGGAATCAGCACTCCGGCAAGTCCTGCCAGGCCGGTGACGGCGCAAAGGAACAAACCGAGGGACGCGGCGAGCGTCACGAGGATGCTGCCGTTGAGCACCGTGCCCAGGCTGTGTCGCCGCAGCAGGAACGGGTTCAGCTGAGAGCCGAGCAGGAGTCCCGCAGCGTTCGCACCGAAGACCAGCCCGAAGGTCTGTGCCGACAGCCCGAAGCCGTCCTGGAGGACGAACGTGGCTCCCGCGACATAGGCGAACAGGGTGCCCATCATCGCGCCGCCCACGAGCGCAACAGCCACGAACCGGAGGTCCCGCATCAGGCCGACGTACGCCGAGAGCGCCGAGCCCAGGCGCGCCGGACGCCTTGCCTCGGCGGGCAAGGTCTCGCGGAGGCCGAACCAGGCGACAGCGATCAGGACGACGGCCGCGACGGCGAGCAGGTCGAAGATGTGTCGCCAGTCCCCCCACCGCAGGATGACGCTGCCCAGGGACGGAGCGATGATCGGTGCGAGCGCGACAACCAGGATCAGCCGCGACATCAGGTGAGCCATGGCGACGCCCGCGAACTGGTCGCGAACCATGGCCATCGCGGTGACGGAGATCGCGGCACCCGCGAACCCCTGGAGGACGCGGACGCCGGCCAGGATCTCGACGGTGGGCGCGAGCGAGCAGGCAACGGACGCGAGCGCATGCACGCCGAGACCCACGATCAAGGGCCGCCGACGGCCGAACGCGTCGGACACCGGCCCGATCACCAGCTGTGCCGTGGCAAGTCCGAGGAGCATGCCGGTCAGCGTGAGCTGGACCTGGGACTCGGAGGCCGAGAACTCCTCGGTGATCTGAGGGAACGCGGGGAGATACATGTCGATCGTCAGCGGCCCCAGCGCGATGAGACAGCCCAGAACCAGGACGAACTGCACATACCGACGTCCCGTCGGGCTTACCCGGCGGGACGTCGCTCTCGAGCGGGTCTGACCCAAGTCAGTCGCTGTCGCGACCGTTGACGGCGGGTGTCGTCTTCTGGACCTGCATCAGGAACTCGACGTTGCTGTGGCTCTTCTTCAGCCGCTCGAGCAGCAGCTCGAGGGCCTGCTGGCCGTCGAGCGCGGCGAGCACGCGACGCAGCTTCCAGACGATCGCGGTCTCCTCCTTGCTCATCAGCAGCTCCTCGCGGCGGGTGCCGGACTGAACCGCGTCGATCGCCGGGAAGATCCGCTTGTCGGCGTACTCGCGTCGCAGGCGGAGCTCCATGTTTCCGGTGCCCTTGAACTCCTCGAAGATGACCTCGTCCATCTTGGAGCCGGTCTCGATCAGCGCGGTCGCCAGGATGGTCAGCGAGCCGCCGTTCTCGATGTTGCGAGCGGCACCGAAGAACCGCTTGGGCGGGTACAGCGCACTCGAGTCGACGCCACCGGAGAGGATCCGGCCACTCGCCGGCGCCGCCAGGTTGTAGGCGCGGCCCAGTCGAGTGATGGAGTCCAGCAGTACGACGACATCGTGGCCGAGCTCGACCAGCCTCTTCGCGCGCTCGATGGCCAGCTCGGCGACCATGGTGTGGTCGGTGGCCGGGCGGTCGAAGGTCGAGGCGATGACCTCGCCCTTGACGGTGCGCTGGAAGTCGGTGACCTCCTCGGGACGCTCGTCGACCAGCACGATCATCAGGTGGCACTCGGGATTGTTGGTGGTGATCGAGTTGGCGATGGACTGCAGCACCATCGTCTTGCCGGCCTTCGGCGGGCTCACGATCAGGCCACGCTGGCCCTTGCCGATCGGCGCGGCGATGTCGATGACCCGGCCGATCAGGTTGTTCGACTCGGTCTCCAGACGAAGCCGCTCGCTGGCGTGCAGCGGCACGAACTTCTGGAACTCGATCCGGTCCTTCGCCGTCTCCGGGTCGGCTCCGTTGACGGAGTCGATGCGGACCATCGGGTTGAACTTCTCCTTGCGCTCGCCCTCCCGGGGCTGGCGCACCTGGCCGACGATCGCGTCGCCGCGGCGGAGTCCGAACTTCCGGACCATGGCCAGCGAGAGGTAGACGTCGTCGGTGCCGGGAAGGTAGCCGCTGGTGCGGACGAACGCGTAGTTGTCGAGCACGTCGAGGATGCCGGCCGCCGGCACGAGGACGTCGTCCTCGAGGATCGTGGTGTCGGGCTCGTTGCGGCCGCCGCTGCGCTGGACGGCAGCCGCCCCCGCGGTTGTCGCGGTTCTGGTTGCCGCCACCCTGGCCGTCGCGGTCTCGGCCACGGCGACGACGGTTGCGGCGGCTGCCGTCACCCTCGTCGTTTCGGTTCGAGGTCTCGCGGTTCTGGCCGTCCCGGTTCTGGCCGTCCCGGTTCTGGCCGTCCCGGTTCTGGTTGTCGCGACTCTGGTTGTCACGGTTCTGGCCGTCGCGGTTCTGGCTGTCGCGGTCTGGCTGTCGCGGTTCTGGCCGTCGCGGTTCTGGCTGCGGTCGCCCTGGCTGTCGCGGTTCTGCGTCGCGGTTCTGGCTGCGGTCGCCCTGGGTGTCGCGGTTCTCGCCGTCGCGGTTCTGGCTGCGGTCACTCTGGGCGTCGCGGTTGCGCCACCTTGGTTGTCGCGGTTCCGGTTGCTGTCCCGGTTCCGGTCGCGATTGCTGTCGCGGTTGCGGCCCTGGCTGTCGCCACCGTCGGACTGACTGCCCTCGCTTCCCGACTGGTTCCCGACTGCTCGCGCTTCCCGGCTGCTCGCGCTTCTCGGGCTGCTCGCGCTTCTCAGGCTGCTCGCGCTTCTCAGGCTGCTCGCGCTTCGCGGGAGCGGACCTGCCCGCCGCGACTTGGCGCCGACTGCCCATCGGACCGTGCTCCCGACTGGGCCGACTTGATCGCTTCGACAAGCTGCGCCTTCTTCATCGCGCCGCTGCCGGGGATACCCATGCCGCCGGCCATCGCCTTCAGATCGGCAATGAGCATGGAGTTGAGACCGCCACCGCGTTTCTTTGGCGCCGACTCCGGCGCAGCAGTGGTGGTTTCGACTGTTTCCGTCACGTGAGGTCCTTCCCACGTATCTGGCCGATCCGGCTCGAGTGCCGTCGGCTTTCGTTAGTCACTTCTCCTGCTTCAAGGGCACGCCGCAACGGCGGATCCGCAAGGGAACGAGGAAGTGGTTGCACCTGCGGCAGAAGCCGAAGTGTGCGAGCGCCGAGACTTGTGGCGCACCGCCACTTTAACACCAGGCCAGACATTTGTGGCACCCGCCTTCGAAGGGCGTCGCACCGGGTGTCAACTCAGGATGACGCCGGCGGTCTCGACGGCAAGGTGCATCGCGTTCCACCCATCCGGACACCTCTCCAGCAGCGCCTCCGGAGCGCTCGGCGACGGGGCTCTGACAGCCGGTGCGCCGTCGGTGAACGCGAGCACCGTTGGCCCGGCCCCAGAGATGATGGCCGCGATGCCGTCTGCGCGAAGGTCACGCATGAACGCCAGCGAGGCAGGCATGGCCGGCTCTCGATACTCCTGGTGCAGGTAGTCCCGGGTTGCCCGCAGCAGGAGCTCGGGCTGGCCGGCGAGGGCGGCAACCAGCAACGCCGTACGACCCGAGTTGGCGGCGGCGTCGGCGTGCGCGACGACGGCCGGGAGCAGCCGACGGGCCACCGTGGTCTCGACCGGCGTGGGCGGCACGAACACCACAGCCGAAACCCGCGGGTCGACGCTTGTCCTGGCGGCGAAGAAGGCGCCGTCCTCGCGTCCGGAGATCACGAAGCCGCCATAGAAGGCAGGCGCCACGTTGTCGGGATGCCCCTCGATCTCGGCGGCGAGCCGGAACAGCGCCTCGTCGTCGAGCACCAGCGACCCACCCCGCACCAACGCCCGGGCCAGCGAGACGCCCGCGACGATCGCCGCCGACGACGAGCCCAGGCCGCGACCGTGCGGGATCAGGTTGTCGCACCGGAGCTCAAGCCCCGGCGGCTGGGCACCCAGCAGGTCGAAGGCCGCGCGCATCGACCGTACGACGAGGTGCGACTCGTCGCGGGGCACCGCGTCTGCACCAGCACCGGTGACCTCGACGGCGAGCCCTGATCCGGCGACACCCGCTGTCAGGGAGTCGCGCAGCGACAAGGCCAGGCCAAGGGAGTCGAAGCCAGGACCGAGGTTGGCCGAGGTAGCCGGGACGGACACCCGGACGGGGCCGCGGAGAAAGTCCACCACCGTCAGGTCAGCCCGGCGGCACGGGCTGCGGCATCGACGTCGGAGTCGATGATCGTGTCGACGAGAGGTCCGAAGCCCTCGAGCGCGGTCACGGTGTCCTTGAGGCCATGGCCGGTGACCGTGATGACCACCGTGGACCCGGCGTACGACTCCCCCTCCGCGACCTCCTTGAGGAGTCCGGCCACGCCGGCGGCGGAGGCCGGCTCGACGAAGACCCCGTCCTTGGCGGCGAGGTCACGCTGCGCGGACAGGATCTCGTCGTCGGTCAGCGCCGCGAAGCGCCCGCCGGACTCGGCGGCTGCGGCCTCGGCCAGCTTCCAGGAGGCCGGGTTGCCGACGCGGATCGCGGTGGCCTTGGTCTCTGGGTTCGGGAACGGCTCGCCCGTCACGAGCGGTGCCGCCCCCTCGGCCTGGAAGCCACGCATCACGGGCTTCTTCGTCGCGTGGCCGAGGGCGGCGTACTCCTGGTAGCCCAGCCAGTAGGCCGAGATGTTGCCGGCGTTGCCGACCGGCAGGAGGTGGAAGTCCGGGGCGTCCCCCAGGAAGTCGACGATCTCGAAGGATGCGGTCTTCTGGCCCTGCAGCCGGACGGGATTCACCGAGTTCACCAGCGCGACCGGGTACTTCTCCGACAGGCCGCGGGCGATCTGGAGGCAGCTGTCGAAGTTGCCGCGGACCATGATCACCTGGGCGCCGTGGATGATCGCCTGGGCCATCTTCCCGGCCGAGATCTTGCCCTCCGGGACGAGTACGAGGGGCTTGACCCCGGCCCTCGCGGCGTACGCCGCCATCGACGCGGACGTGTTGCCGGTCGACGCGCACACGACTGCCTGCTGCACCCTGGAGAACCGCCACCGAGATGGCGGTCGTCATGCCCCGGTCCTTGAACGAGCCCGTGGGGTTGTCGCCCTCCACCTTCAGCCACACCTCGCCGCCGGTGACACCGGACAGCCAGTGCGAGGCGACCAGCGGCGTGCCGCCCTCGCCCAAGGTGATGGCGGGGGTGCCCTCGGGAATGTCGAGGAGGGACCGGTACTCCTCGATCACGCCGCGCCATTGATGAGTCATTCGTCCGATCCGCCTTCGACTCGCATGACCGAGGTGACGTCGCGGACGATGTCCATCGTGCGCAGATGCTGCCACGGTGGCCGACAGCTGCGCGTCGGTCGCGCGGTGCGAGACCACGACGAGCTGGGCTTCGTCGCCACGTCCCTCCTGGCGCACGGTCTGGATCGAGACGTCGTGCTCGGCGAACGCGGTGGCGACCGACGCCAGCACACCGGCCCGGTCCTCCACGTCGATGGCGACGTGGTAGCGGGTGAGCGTCTCCCCCATCGGCAGCAACGCACGATCGGCGTACGCCGACTCCCCCGCTCCGCGAACGTCGTTGATCCGGTTGCGCGCGACCGTCACGAGATCGCCGAGTACGGCGCTCGCGGTCTCCGAGCCCCCGGCACCCGGTCCGTAGAACATCAGCTGTCCGGCCGCCTCGGACTCCACGAACACCGCGTTGAACGCTCCGCGGACACTCGCCAACGGGTGTGACCTGGGGATCATCGCCGGATGCACGCGGGCGGCCACCGCGTCACCGTTGAGCTCACAGATGGCGAGCAGCTTGACGACCGAACCCATCTCGCGGGCGCTCTCGATGTCGGCAGCCGTGACCTCGGAGATGCCCTCGCGGTGGACGTCGGCGGCGGTGACCCGGGTATGGAAGGCCAGGCTGGCCAGGATCGCTGCCTTGGCGGCGGCGTCGAAACCCTCGACGTCTGCGGTGGGGTCCGCCTCGGCGTACCCGAGGTCCTGGGCCTCCTCCAGCGCCTCGCTGAAGCCGGCACCCGAGGTGTCCATCTTGTCGAGGATGAAGTTCGTGGTGCCGTTGACGATGCCGAGCACCCGGGTCACCCGGTCGCCCGCGAGCGACTCACGCAGCGGCCGCACGATCGGGATCGCACCGGCGACCGCGGCCTCGTAGTAGAGGTCGCGGCCGGCCTTCTCGGCCGCCTCGAACAGCGTCGAGCCGTCCTCGGCCAACAGTGCCTTGTTGGCGCTGACGACGCTCGCGCCGTTCTCCAGCGCGGCCAGGATCAGCGAGCGGGCGGGCTCGATGCCGCCGATGACCTCGACGACGAGGTCGACGTCTGCGCGGCTCGCGAGACCCATCGCGTCGGTGGTCAGCAGTCCCTCGGGTACCTCGACCTCGCGCACGGCGTCGAGTCGGCGTACGGCGACACCGACCAGATCCACCCGCGCCCCGACCCGGGCAGCCAGGTCGTCGGCCTGGTCGGTCAGCAGCCGCACCACCTGCGACCCGACCGAACCGCAGCCGAGCACGGCCACCTTCAGCGGCTTGTCACTCACCCTTTGCTCCCACTCCTGTTGGCATCCGCAGGCTGACCGTCGTCGATGACCGCCAGGTCAGTCGCGAACAGGTCGTCCTCAGTCTCACGGCGTACGACGACCGTCGCCGCTCCGTCCCGCACTGCGATCACCGGCGGGCGAAGCGCGTGGTTGTAGTTGCTCGCCATCGACCGACAGTAGGCGCCCGTGCCCGGCACGGCGACCAGATCGCCTGAACTGACGTCGCCCGGCAGGAACTCGTCCTTGACCAGGATGTCGCCGGCCTCGCAGTGCTTGCCGACCACCCGGGCCAGGGTGGGAGCCGCGTCGGAGACGCGGTTCGCGAGCGTGCAGGAGTAGTCGGCGTCGTAGAGCGCGGTGCGGATGTTGTCGCTGATGCCGCCGTCGACGCTGACATACGTCCGGCGGGCGCCCCCGTCGAGGGCGACCTCCTTGACCGTGCCGACCTCGTAGACCGTGCACACGCTCGGGCCCGCGATCGCCCGGCCGGGCTCGATGGAGAGTCTCGGCTCCGCGACACCGAGGGCGCGGCACTCGTGCTCGACGATCTTGCGCATCTCGGTGGCGAGCTGCGCGGGGTCGGCCGGATCGTCCTGGGTCGTGTAGGCGATGCCGAAACCTCCACCCAGGTCCATCTCGGGCAGGTCCACGCCGAGCTCCGATGAGATCCGGGCATGGAGCGCGAGGACGCGGCGGGCGGCGACCTCGAAGCCGGACGAGTCGAAGATCTGACTGCCGATGTGGCTGTGCAGGCCGAGCAGCTCGAGCCCCTCGGCAGCCTGGATCTGCTGCACCGCCGCGAACGCGTCACCCGAGGTGATCGAGAAGCCGAACTTCTGGTCCTCGTGCGCGGTGGCAATGTATTCGTGCGTGTGCGCCTCGACTCCCGCCGTCACCCGGACCATCACCCTCACCGGGCCACCGGAGGTTGTCGAGCGCACCGTGGTCGAGACGGTTGCTGCGCCAACCGGGTCTCGACGACCGGAGCCGGAGGTGATCGACACCAACCGCTCGATCTCGTCGAACGAGTCCACGATGATCCGGCCGACCCCGACCTCCACAGCCCGGGCAAGCTCCGCGCGGGACTTGTTGTTGCCGTGGTAGCCGATCCTGGCCGGGTCGAAGCCGGCGCGCACCGCGACACTGAGCTCACCGTCGGAGCACACGTCGAGGTTGAGTCCCTCCTCGGCGATCCAGCGCGCGACCGTCGTACACAGGAACGCCTTGCCGGCGTAGAACACGTCGTAGCCGGCGAACGCCTCCCGGAACGCCCGCGCCCGCGAGCGGAAGTCCGACTCGTCCAGCACGTACGCCGGGGAGCCGTGCTCGGCCACCAGGTCGGTGAGTGGCACGCCTCCGACGGTCAGCACACCGTCGGACTTGTGCGCGGTCTGCGACCAGAGCAGCGGGACCAGGGCATTGGCGTCTGCGGGTTCGCGCAGCCAGGACGGGCCCTTGAGGGCGCCGTCGGCGTGCGCCCAGCCGGCTTCGTGGGACGGGGGCATCCGCGCTACATCCGCTCGGGCGCGGACACCCCGAGGAGGCGCAGGCCGTTGGCGAGCACGGTCTGCGTGGCCGCAACGAGCAGGAGCCTGGCCCGATGCAGCTCGTTCGGCGGCTCGTCGCCCATCGGGAGCACTCGGCAGTTGTCGTAGAAACGGTGGTAGGAGGCCGCCGTCGCCTCCAGATAGCGGGCCACCCGGTGCGGCTCGCGCAGCTGTGCAGCAGCCGCCACCACGCGCGGGAACTCCGCCAGCGCCCGGAGCAGCTCGCCCTCCTTCTCGTGGGCGAGCAGGGACGGGTCGAAACTGTCCACGCCGACTTCGCCGGTCGAGCTCCCCTCGCCGGTCGAGCTTGTCGAGACCAACCCGAGGTCGGCACCGTTGCGCAGGATCGAGGCCACCCGGGCGTGGGCGTACTGCACGTAGTAGACCGGGTTGTCGCTCGACTGCTTGGCCCAGAGGTCGAGATCGAGGTCGATGGTGGAGTCGGAGCTGAATCGCGCCAGCGCATAGCGGGACGCATCCACGCCGATCGCGCCGACGAGGTCGTCGATCGTGATCACGTCGCCGGCCCGCTTGGACATCCGCAGCGGCTGGCCGGCGCGGACCAGGTTGACCATCTGGCCGATCAGGATCTCGAGGTTCTTGCCCGGCTCGTCACCGAAAGCGGCGCACATGGCGTGCATCCTGGCGACGTAGCCGTGGTGGTCGGCCCCGAGCATGATGTAGCACCGGTCGAAGCCACGCTCGCGCTTGTCGAGGTAGTAGGCGAGGTCACCGGAGATGTAGGCAGGCTCCCGTCGGACTTGATGATCACCCGGTCCTTGTCGTCGCCGTACTTCTCCGTGGCCAGCCACAGGGCGCCGTCCAGCTCGTAGGTGTTGCCCATCTCCGTGAGCCGCTTGATGGCGCGGTCGACCGCGCCCGACTCGTGCAGGGACTTCTCGTGGAAGTAGACGTCGAAGTCCACGCCGAAGTCGTGGAGGCTCTTCTTGATCTCGGCGAACATCATGTCCACGCCTTCAGCGCGGAACACCTCTTGGGCCTCGTCCTCGGGCAGGCCGGGTGCCTCCGGGCGCTTGGCCACGACCGCCTTGGCGATCTCCGCGATGTAGTCGCCGCCATAGCCGTCCTCCGGGACGGGTTGTCCCGTGGCACTGGCCAGCAGGGACCGGCTGAACCTGTCGATCTGGGCGCCGTGGTCGTTGAAGTAGTACTCCCTCGTCACGTCGGCGCCGGCCATCGTGAAGATCCGGCCCAGCGCGTCGCCCACGGCCGCCCAACGCACGCCACCGATGTGCAGCGGACCGGTGGGGTTGGCGGAGACGAACTCGAGGTTGATCTTCTCGCCTGCGAACGCGTCGGAGGCGCCGTACGACGACCCGGCCGCGACCACCTCGGCCGCGACGATGCCCTGGGCGCCGGCCTCGACGGTGACGTTGAGGAAGCCCGGCCCGGCGACGTCGACTCTGGCCACGCCGTCTGCCGCTGCGAGCCTGTCGGCAAGGAGCCCCGCGAACTCGCGCGGGTTCGTGCCGGCCGCCTTGGCCAGCCGCATCGCGACGTTGGTCGCGTAGTCACCGTGGCCCTTCTGCCGTGGACGCTCCACCGTCACGGTCGCGGGCACGCCGTCGGGCAGCGTGATCGCACCGTCGTTCACCAGGCCCGTGAGGGTGTCGACGATGGCGGCGGAGAGCTGGTCCGGGGTCACCCGCCAAGCCTATCCGCGGGGCTGCCCGTGATTCGCATCGATATCGCGGGGCCGAGACCGCCCGCCGGTTTCGCCGCGCCTGCGCGCGGGTTGTAAGGTCATCGACGCACCTTGGGCCCCCGTAGCTCAGGGGATAGAGCACCGCCCTCCGGAGGCGGGAGCGAAGGTTCGAATCCTTCCGGGGGCGCTGCTGCACCGCTCCCTGTCACACCTGGAGGCGGGAGCGAAGGTTCGAATCCTTCCGGGGCGCTGCTGCACCGCGCCCTGTCACACCTGGAGGCGGGAGCGAAGGTTCGAATCCTTCCGGGGGCGCTGCTGCACCGCTCCGCGCTAGCGTCCACGTCCCGATGCTCCGCCGCCGCATTCTCTGCGAAACGGTTGCCGACACGCCGATCCCAACAACCGTTTCGCAGAGAACTGGGGCCAATCACGGCCCGGCTGCCGACCGGGCGTGCTCCAGCTGATCGCGGCGCCTCAGCCGGCCAGCTGGAGCACCTCGAAGCGCTCCTGCTGCGGGAGCAGCCCGCCATCGGCGATGAAAATCGGGAAACCTCAGTGCTGCCGCCGTCCCGCGGTGACCAGGATCTCGGCGCATGCGGTGTCGGCGCGGCAGGACGCTGCCGGGTTGGCGCGCGGCAGCAGGGTGTTGCCGACGAGCGTGACCCGTCTGTAGGTGTGTCCTCCGGCCACCAGAACGGCTTGTCGTCGTCCCAGAAGTTGTTTGCGATCCTGATCCGTTTCGGTTCGACGCCGGAGACGGCGTTGTCGCTGCCGTAGAGCACGTTGCGCTGAAGCGTGACCCAGTCGGCGCCGACGTCGGGGTAGATGCCGGTGCCGCCGGCGTGGTGAACCACGTTGCGGCGTACGACGGCTCCGTCGTCGAAGGACGTGCCCTGGGCGAAGGGGAGGTAGATACCGCCGCCGTCGGGGACCGCCCGTACGGCGTTGAACACCAGGTTGCCCTCGACGTGCAAGCCGCTTGGGGACTGGCCCCAGATTCCCGTGTACGGCACGTTGTTGACCTGGTTGTGGGCCACCGTCGCATCCGGGGAGTCTTCGACCGAGATGCCGACGGAGCTGCGGTAGTCGACGCCGATGTGGTGCACCCAGTTGTTCTCGACGAGATTGCCGACACCGGGGCCGCGCACTTCCACGCCGCCGCCGGAAACGTCGTCGACCACGTTGCCGCGCACCGTGTTGTTCGAGCCCACCCTGGACAGGACCAACGCCAGCCCGCCGAGGTGAGTGAAGTGGCTGCGTACGACGCTGATCCGCTCGGCAGCGCGGAACACGACGTGGCCCGGCATCCTGAGGTAGCCCTTGCCGTTCAAGTAGAACCAGCTCCCGATGATCTGCGGGAAGCCGGTCGGCTTGTTCGGGGCCAGCCAGGTCGCGTAGGAGAAGGTCAGCCCCCTGAACGCCATGTCGTGAAGCGGGGCGGCGGCCGATCCTTCGCCCACGAGCAGCCGAGACAGGACAGGGGCGACGACCCGTACCTGCCGCGGATCCTCGCCCCGGCGGGGCAGGTAGTACAGAACATGGTGGCCCGGCCGGGAACGATCGAGGTACCAGCTACCTCGCTTGCGGAGCAGGCTGAGGCTGTTCTCGACGTCCGTGGGTGCGGGGGGCGTCAGCCCCGGAACATCCGCGTCGTAGCCCTTCTTGAGACTGCTGAAGCACGGCTTGTCGACGACGATCAAGCTCCACTCCGCGTCGCCGCGGATGCGGGAGACGCCACAGCGGGCCTCCGAGTAGGGCAGCCCTGCCTTGCCGCCGTTGAAGACGAGCTCCATGTCCTCGGGATGTTGCCAAGACTGCGGCGCGGTGTTGCGGGTCGCGTAGCCGCGCGGCACGCTGATCGCCTTGCCGGGAAGGCCACGGCCGAGTGCGGTCCGCCGCGCGCGCTTGCCGTCGACGAACAGCTGGCGAGTCTCGAGGTCGCCGACGTTCGCACGCCAGGCGCCATCGACGTTCCCAGCCCGCCGCCAGCCGGTGACGCGGCGACCGCCGCTGATGACCACGCGCTCGTGAGCGGGCGTCCCGTCGCCGTAGGCCCGGTAGATCACGCGGTGACCGTTCTGACCTGAGTCGCCGGCCGCAGCCGAGAAGCGCAGCGGTTTGCGCAACCTGTAGGTGCCGCCGCGCAGACTGACGATGATGTCCGAGCGCATGCCCGCCGTACGCGCCCGTACGGCCCGCTGCGCGCGCTCCAACGTCGCGAACGGGCGGCTCTTCGTGCCCGGCCAGGAGTCCCTCCCGTCGGGTGAGACGAACAGTTCCACCGCCGGCACCGACTGGTGCGGGCGCGGCCCCGACCGGCGCACTGAACATCCCTGCCACCGCGACGAGGATCAACAACGAAGCCTTGATTGCAGTCATGCCCCCAGCATCGGCGCGCTGCGGGGGCTGCGGATCGGGCAGGAGAATGCTTTCCCTGCTACTTAGGACGGATGCGCTCCCTACCGAAGCACGAAGGCCCGGACCATGCGGTCCGGGCCTTCGTGATCGTGCGGGTGGCCTCCCTCAGCCTCGAGCCAGGTTGCGGGCGCCACAGGCACTGCAGTAGCTGGTGCCGGCGTCGACCCCGTTGCCGCACGTGGTGCAGTACACCGCCGTGGGGATCGTGGCGGTTGCAACGCTGCCGGCGCTCCCGTCAGGGACGGGAACCGTGACTGGCGCCGCGCTGGGGGCGAAGCCGGTCGTGACGGGCCGGAAGGTCGACTGCGGTTGCGTGGCCACCTCAGGCTGACCCGGTGTGGTCCCGGCCGCGGGGAACTGCTGGCCGCCGGAGACAACCGGAGGGGTACGACGGCGCATCTTCCGCAGGACGAGCATCAGCGCAGCGAGGCCACCGACGATCGCCGCGACGACACCACCTGCGAGGGCGCCCCACCCGACCCAGTTCACGGAGTCGTCGGCGGGTTCGACCGGTGCCGGCAGCTTCTTGGCCTTTGCGAGGTAGGTCTCGGCGAGTCCGTTCGCGGGCTGCTCCTCCAGCACCTCGGTCAGCTCGGCCACGGCGGTGTCCCGGTCGCCTGCGAAGTACGCGCGGATCCCGTCGCGGTAGGTCTCCGTGGTTTCCGACACCGTGTTCTCCACGCCGGCGCTGCCGAGCAGCTCCTTGATCCGCTCCGCCGGGACGGCGTAGTTGAACGGCTCCCCGACGAAGTGGGCGCTGTTCACCCCGATCACGCGGCCCTCCGCGTCGACGGTGGGGCCGCCGGACATGCCACCGGAGAGCTCTGCCGAGAGCTGGAAGACCGAGAGCAGGCCGTCGGCCACGGTCTTGATGGAGCTGACGTTGCCCGAGTCGAACGTTGGGGTCAGGTCCGGGTCGGTGAACGAGTCGATGATCGCGGGGTAGCCGATCGCGACGACCCCCTGGTTGATCTCGACGCCTGAGGTGTCGGCCAGCTCGATGGCATTGAGATCGGTCTCGTCGACCTTCAGCAGGGCGCCGTCGCCCTCGTCGAAGTCCTGGAAGCCGAGCACGCGGGCAGGCTTCTGCTTCTGCACCTTCACGCCCGACACGGAGGCGCCCCACGAGACGCCGACCTTGCGCTCGGCCTGGTTGCGGTGGACCTGGTTGTCGTCCCCGAGGATGTCGACCCGGTAGTCACCGATCACGTCCTCGACGGTGAGCGCCTCCGGATAGTCGTAGTAGTTCTCCAACGCCCACTCGGCGGCTTGGCGCCTGATCGCGTCCTTGCCCCCGTCCGGATCCACGCAGTGCCCCGCGGTCGCGACGTACCCGTTGGGGTTCACGACGAACCCGGTGCACTGCATCGGTCACGGTGAAGGGCTGGTCCTGGACGTACTGCTTGTTGAACCGGTCGTAGACGTAGCCCGACCACGTGATGGTCTCGTACACGACGGAGGGCTGCACGAGCGGCGCCACCTGGACCGGAGTGTCATCCGATGTGGTCGTGCCGGTTGCGACCGCCGTACCCATGAGGGTCAGGGTTGCGGCCGCCAGAGCACCGGAGGCCGTGATCGTACGGCGGGCGATGGCTCGGTGTGTTGCGTTCATGATGTCTCCCAGTTCGAGGTTTGTTTTGCTGACCTGAACTCTGGAGTGAGGCTCTTGGAGGGGACTTGGCGTTGACTTGGAGCCCGCCCGAGCACGCGCGGAGCCTGCCGGGCCCAGCGCTTCGGTAAAAGTTTTCCACAGCCTCGGGATCGGGTTGTGCGGGACCCGGGCGGGCAGTTAGGGTTGCGGGCACCCTGGCCAAACTCGGAGGTTTTGGCACGCATGTTGGTCCATCGCCTGGCCGCTGTCGCCGCTGGCCGCTTGGTGCTTGCGCTCTCCTCGTGTTCCGAGGACCCCGTCAAGCCCAAACCCCTCGAGCCGGACTCCAGTTCGTCGTCGCCGACGAGCTCACCCTCGGAGACCCCCAAGCCGGAGTCGGCCGAGGACTTCATCCGCCGCTGGATGACGGCCGAGTAACGAGATGCAGGCAACCGGCGACACCACGACCTACCGTGCGGTCACCCGCCACTGTGGGTCGTGCAAGCAGCTTCGCGGACCACGTCGACCGCATCTACGAAAAGCGGCGGCTACATCGAGTTCGAGGGCACGCGCAGTCTTGAGGCATCACCCGGACCGGCGGCTCACGTAAGGCAGCCGCTTTTGAGATGAGAACTCGTTCGGGAGCCACAACAGTATACACGGAGAAAAGGGCGGCCCGGTGAAGTCACTACGACGGCGGCACGGTCACTTACCAGGTAACCCTCGAACGCAGGAACGACCGACTGGTTCGTCACAAGCTCCGACGGGGCTGGCCTCATGATCGGTCGGATGTGCGCCGTCGCGATGGCAAGTGTCGTGTGTCCTCGCCGGGCTCACTCGCTGGTCTCGGTATCGCCCGTCCCTCGCGGCAGCCGGCTGCGACGCAGGACGTCACTCTTCGGCACGTCGACGAGTAAGTGCAGATCCGATGACTTCAAGGAGGCCCGTCGGATCGTCAATTCCGGGGATGGCCACACGTACACCCTGAAGATGATTTGCCCGGGGGAACGCGTTTCCTGCAACCGCCAGCGTCCGAACGTTTGTCGCCCCCCGCAGCGGCAGTACTTGCTACTTCGTGACGGAGAGTCCTTCAGGATGGCTGTGCCTGTTGCCCAGTGAAGCGTCAGAGCTTTTTGAGGTCAGTCCGGGTCAGGTGTTGCGCGAGTTCAGACGCCTCAAGTGGCCGAGCGCCGAGCTGGTCATCCAGCCGCCCGACCATCGGACGATGGTCAACCTCGAAACGTTGTTCTCCACCACGTTGGCCGAGACCCGGACCCAGACAGTCACCTTGTTGGGCCAGCGAGTCACGATCGAGGCGACACCGACGTCGTACGTCTGGCACTCCGACGTCGACGGTGACACCTGGGAGACCACCGACCCGGGACAAGCCATACCAGCCCGGAGACGACCCCGAGCAGCTGAACCACTACGTCTATCTCGACGCCGACGTCACCGTGCACCCCTCGGTCGACGTCGTCTACTCGGGCCGCTACCGGGTCGGAAACGGCGCCTGGCAGGACATTCCCGACACCCTGACCGTCGCCGGTGACACCCAGCCCCTCGAGGTGACGCAGGCGGCCCCGGTGCTCAACGGCCCCTGACCGCACGAGCGGGCAGTTCTGGCCCCACGAGCTGGCAGTTCTGGCCCCGCGAGCCGTCAGTTCTGGCCCCACGAGCCGCATTCGGCCCCGCGAGCCGGCATTAGCGGCCCACGACTCGCCACGTGAGTAGCGGCGGCTCCGGTCGGGAGTCCGGAGCTCGGCGACAGTGAAGGGTCGATCAGGCAGGCTTGTCATGCCGACGGAACTGCCCGATCAGCAGGTCCGCGAATCAGCCTCTTCCGCAGCCTGTGGAAAACGCCGTCCGACGTGGGCCACAACTGCCTGCTCGCGGGGCCAGAACTGACTGCTCGCGGGGCCAGAACTGACGGCTCGCGGGCTACTGACGGGCTACTGACGAGATCAGACAGGCAGCCCGTTGTCGTCGGTGTGCAACGACTGGGTGTTGAACTTGACCTGCCAGACCGTCAGGGAGCCGTCTGCCGCCTGGGTGAGCACCGCGCCGTCCTGCCAGATCCCGTCCTCGCGCTGGTGCGGCCCGGGCGGGTCACCCTGGTTGTAGTGGACGTTGTGGACTCCCAGGCCGGTCGTGTACGGCTCGCCGAAGATGTAGATCCGGACCGCGCCCTGCACCAGGGGCTCCAGAACGTCGAGGGCATTGTCGCCGTCGCTGGTGACCCAGGGGAACGACCGCCAGCGCAGCCACCTCCACCTGAACAACCGGTGAAGGGTCGCGAGCAGGGCGTCGAACGGAGTCGGCGCCCCGATCCACCACCGCAGCCGCTGGACGACCCAGCCGTCACGCAGGATCGGACTTCGCACGTAGTCGAGTGCGCCCGACAGCGGCGTCGAGGCCAGGGCGTGGAACCCCTCCGGCATGGCGACGATGCCCGGCATGCTCGCCGTCGTGAGGTCGGTGACCACCCGGTAGCTGACGCCGACTCCGCTGGGGGTGTCGACGTCGAGGGCGGCTTCGTACTGTCCCGAGGGCGTGTCGATGCGGAGCTTCCCGTGGTACCAGTGCCCGAAGTCGCTCGGGTCCTCGCGGGTGAACGATGCGAACGTGCCGATCGCGACCCCGTATCCATGATCCAGCGGCATGCCGACTCCCTTCTGTTCCCAGGAAGAGTCTGACCGGGCCGCGCCGATACCGCATCGGTCGGATTGGGGTAACCCGCGATTACAGTGCCGCTTGTGACCACTCCGTACGGCGCTCGGGACCGAGTCGGGAAAGACTCCTGACGGCGCGCTGCTCGCCTCGTGGGGGCGCCGGTTCGGCGCCTACCTCATCGACGGGCTGATCGTCGGCGCCGTGTGGTTGTCACTGTCGTGGCGATGGCTCTCAGGCTATGTCGAGGATCTGTTCGACCGGGTCAAGGACGCCGTGAGCTCCGGCACGATCTCTCCCAGCCCGTTCTTCGGCACCTTCGAATCCTGGGGCGACCTCGTCGTGATCGTGCTCATCGGGATCGCGACCTTCATCCTCTACCACGCCACGTTCCTTCGGCTCGCCGACGGGGCAAGCCTCGGGAAGAAGGCACTCGGGATCCGCGTCCGGCTTCGCGAGCGGGACGGCCAACTCCCCTGGTCCGCCATTTCCAAGCGGCTGCTCGTGCAGCTGACACCCGACTTCGCCGCCCTGATCCCCCTGCTCGGCTCCCTGGTGGTCATCTGCGCGTGGCTGGACGGGTTGTGGCCGCTGTGGGACGCGAAGAGCCAGGCGCTGCATGACAAGTGGCCCGGCACCAACGTGGTCCACAGATGACCGGCCCCTGAAGCCGTCAGGTCAGCACTGCTCGATGCTTGCGTCCCTGCGCGCCTGATCGCCCAGCCGCTGGGCCATCGCGACGTCGGGGAAAACCACACTGGCGCCGCCGGCCGAGCCGATACCGCCTCGAAGCACGCAGTGGGTCACCTTCTTCGGATCGACCTGCGCAATGGCCTGGGCGATCTGGAACAGCTCACCGGGCGAGGCGTTCGTGTCCATGCCCTTCAGCACAGAGGTGACTCCGGCTTGGATGAACCCGGGTCGGTCCGCGCGATCACGGATCTTCTTGAGGATGCCCATCAGCGTGCGCTGCTGGTTGGCTGAGCGGTCGAAGTCGCCGCCGATCAAGTTGTGCCGGATCCGCGAGAAGGCCATGGCGTCGTAGCCCTTCAGCCGGATCTTGCCCGCCTGGAAGCCAGCGGGCTTGAGGGGGTCGTCGCTGAAGGCGATCGGGTTGTCGACGGTGATGCCCCCGATGCCGTTCACCATGCGCTCCAACCCCACGAACCCGGCGACCATCACGTAGTCGGGCTCGATGCCGATGAGGTTCCCGACCGAGCTGGCCATCAGCTGCGGGACCGCCAAAGGTGAGCGCGGCGTTGATCTTGTTGCTGCCGTGCCCGGGGATGTCGACGTACGAGTCGCGGGGTATGCCGATCGTCGCCGCCGCACCGGTCTGCGTGTTGATGCCGACCAGCTGGAGCGCGTCGCCGCGGCTGCGGGTCATCTCCTCGCCAGGTCTGGCATCGGAGCCGATCGCCATGATCCAGATGACGTCGGGGCTCAGGTCGATCCCGTCGGCTCGCTCGATCTTGATCAGCGCGGTCTCGGCGGGCGACACCGACGCGTCGGGTACGACGAGCAGCGTCACGCCGAGCACGCTCGAGAGCACCACCGTCTTGAGGACACGCCGGAGCACCCGCCCGGGCCGTCCGATGGGTCCCGGCCCTCACTTGGAGGACCTCGTGACCTTGTAGCCGAAGACTCGCCACTTGCCGTCGTCCCCCTTGGTCAGGAACAACTGTCCCTTCACGCTGACCTGCTTCGCATAGTTGCCCGCGGTCTTGAACACGAGCGTGAACCGCGCCGTCGCTCCAGCCGCCTTCCGGTCCGCGGCCAGGAGATCGACATGCGACCTCCTTGATCTGGGCGCTCACGGAGTCTATGTCGCCGCCGATGTCCTTGTTCGTCATCAGCGCGGCGTCCCGCTTCGCGTCGTCCGCGGCCCCCTTGGTGAAGCCTGGGAAAGCCTGCGCGAAGTCCTTGCGTGGATAGTCGCCCGAGAGGTACGCCGCTTCGAACCAGCCGTCGACCACGGGTGCGACCTGCGCCACCACCTTCTCGGCTGCCTTCGGCTTCAGCCTGCCGCTGACCTTCCCGAGGTCAGCCTTCAGCTGCACGGTGTCGCCGCCCGCGGCGGTGCCGCTCGGATCGCCTGCCGGCCCGTCACCACCGTCGTCGGGGCTGTCGTCACCGCTGCAGCCGCCCAGCAGGAGCGTCGCTGCGCAGACGACGGCGGCCGTGGAGAACCGGCCAACTCGCGCTGCATTCATGTGTGTGTCATTCCCATCCGTTGTGACTCTCGGAACACCTTGCCTGACGAGGCGGCCCACCCTCGGCATTTGTCAGCGTGTAGGACTAGCCTTGCAACCTGTCAGCCCACAAAGATCGCGTTTTTCCGGAAGAGGCGAACGAAGCCGTGCCCGAGTCGCAGGACACTCAACCACTCGAAGACTTCGGAGCCAACGAGTGGCTCGTCGACGAGATGTACGAGCAATTCCAGAAGGACCCCTCCGCGGTCGATCCCGCGTGGCAGGACTACTTCAAGACCCACGATGGCCCGAACGGTAGCAACGCTCCCGCAGCGCCCAGTAGCCCGACCGCCTCCCAGACCGCCTCCCAGCCCGCCGCCCAGACTGCCCCGGCTTCCCAGCCGGCCTCCCCGCAGGCCCCGGCAGCCCAGCCGAAGTCCCAGCCGGCAGCCACAGCCGGCACCAGCAGCAGACCCACAGCCGACCCAGCAGCAGCCCAGTCGACTTCAGAGTCCACCGCAGCGGCCGCCAAGACCACTGCGCCGGCGCCGGTCGCCAAGCCGCGGCCGGCGACGAAGGCCGCCGAGCCCGCCGCCGGCACCGCCAAGCCGGTGCCCAAGGAGTCGAAGCCCCCCGCCCGGGCGGCCGCGAGCGACCAGCCGGCGTACACCGTCTTGCGCGGCGCCCCGGCGCGCACCGCCGCGAACATGGACGTGTCGCTCACCGTGCCGACGGCGACCTCGGTCCGTTCGGTTCCGGTCAAGCTGCTGTGGGACAACCGCACGGTCATCAACAACCACCTCGCCAGGGCTCGCGGCGGCAAGGTGTCGTTCACCCACGTCATCGGCTACGCCCTCGTCCGGGCGCTGCGCACGATGCCCGAGATGAACGTCGGCTACGACGTCGTCGACGGGAAGCCCAACCTCATCCAGCCGGCCCACATCAACCTCGGCCTCGCGATCGACATGGCCAAGCCCGACGGCACCCGGCAGCTGCTGGTGCCCAGCATCAAGGCCGCCGAGCGGATGGACTTCGCCGCGTTCTGGACCGCCTACGAGGAGGTCGTCAAGAAGGCTCGCAACAACAAGCTCGAGGTCTCCGACTTCCAAGGTACGACGATCTCGCTGACCAACCCGGGCACCATCGGCACCAACCATTCGGTGCCACGGCTGATGAAGGGCCAGGGCGCGATCATCGGGGTCGGCGCCATGGAGTACCCGCCCGAGTGGCAGGGCGCCTCCGAGGAGGCCATCACCCGCAACGCGATCAGCAAGGTCATGACGCTGACCTCGACGTACGACCACCGGGTCATCCAGGGCGCCCAGTCGGGCGAGTTCCTGCGCCGCGTGCACGGGCTGCTGCTCGGCGAGGACGACTTCTTCGACGAGATCTTCCGGTCGCTGCGCATTCCCTACGAGCCCATCCGCTGGGCCAAGGACATCGCGACCTCCCATGACGACGAGATCACCAAGCAGGCCCGGATCCTCGAGCTGATCCACGCCTACCGGGTCCGCGGCCACATGATGGCCGACACCGACCCGCTCGAGTACAAGCAGCGCAGCCACCCCGACCTCGAGGTGGAGACCCACGCACTGACCCTGTGGGACCTCGACCGCGAGTTCGCCACCGGCTCCTTCGGAGGCGAGGGCCGGCGGTTCATGAAACTGCGCCACATCCTCGGCATCCTGCGCGACTCCTACTGCCGGACCACCGGCATCGAGTACATGCACATCATGGATCCCGACCAGCGCCAGTGGATCCAGCAGCGGGTCGAGCAGCCGCACACCAAGCCACCCCGCGAGGAGCAGCTCCGGATCCTGCTCAAGCTCAACCAGGCCGAGGCGTTCGAGACGTTCCTCCAGACCAAGTTCGTCGGCCAGAAGCGGTTCTCGCTCGAGGGCGGCGAGACCACCGTCCCGGTCCTCGACGAGATCTGTGAGGCGGCCGCGGCGGCCGGCCTCGACGAGGTCACCATCGGGATGGCTCACCGCGGTCGGCTCAACGTGCTGGCCAACATCGTCGGCAAGAAGTACTCCCAGATCTTCCGCGAGTTCGAGGGCAACATCGACCCGCGCACCGTCCAGGGCTCGGGAGACGTGAAGTACCACCTCGGCGCCGAGGGCGAGTTCATCGCCGGCAACGGCGACCGGATCAAGGTCTCGGTCGCGGCGAACCCGTCCCACCTGGAGGCCGTCGACCCCGTGCTCGAGGGCATCGCGCGGGCCAAGCAGGACGTGCTCGACCAGGGCGGAGCGTTCCCGGTGCTCCCGCTTCTCGTGCACGGTGACGCGGCGTTCGCCGGCCAGGGAGTGGTCGCCGAGACGCTGAACCTGTCCCAGCTTCGCGGCTACCGCACCGGCGGCACCATCCACCTGGTCGTCAACAACCAGGTCGGCTTCACGACCTCTCCCGGCTCGTCGCGCTCCTCGCTCTACTGCACAGACGTCGCCCGGATGGTCCAGGCACCCATCTTCCACGTCAACGGCGACGACCCGGAGGCCTGCATCCGCGTCGCGCAGCTGGCGTTCGAATACCGCCAGGCGTTCAAGAAGGACGTCGTCATCGACCTCGTCTGCTACCGCCGACGCGGTCACAACGAGGGTGACGACCCGTCGTACACCCAGCCGTTGATGTATGACCTCATCGAGCAGAAGCGGTCGGTGCGCAAGCTCTACACCGAGTCGCTCATCGGTCGCGGTGACATCACGCTCGAAGAGGCCGAGCAGGTCCTGCGCGACTACCAGCTGCAGCTGGAGCGGGTGTTCACCGAGGTCCGCGAGGCGGGCAGCCACCCGTCTGAGTGGACGACCGTCCCGGACTACCCCGAGAAGCCCGCGGGCGAGGCCCGCACCGCGATCACGCCCGAGGTGCTCAAGCGGATCGCGGACGCCTACATCACGCCGCCCGACGGCTTCACCGTCCACCCGAAGGTGATGCCGCAGCTCCAGCGGCGGGCCGCGGCCATCACCGATGGCCCGATCGACTGGGGCACGGGCGAGATCCTGGCGTTCGGTTCCCTGCTGATGGACGGGCGTCCGGTGCGTCTCGCTGGTCAGGATTCGCGCCGTGGCACCTTCGTGTCGCGGTTCGCGACGATCATCGACCGCAAGAACGCCGACGAGTGGACGCCACTGACGACCCTCGATCGAGGACCAGGCGAAGTTCCACGTCTACGACTCGCTGTTGTCCGAGTACGCCGCACTCGGCTTCGAGTACGGCTACTCCGTGGCCCGCCCGGACGCGCTGGTCCTCTGGGAGGCCCAGTTCGGTGACTTCGTCAACGGCGCCCAGACCGTGATCGACGAGTTCATCTCCGCAGGGGAGATGAAGTGGCGCCAGCAGTCCGGCGTCGTACTCCTCCTGCCGCACGGCTACGAGGGACAGGGCCCCGACCACTCCTCCGCCAGGATCGAGCGGTTCCTGACCATGTGTGCCGACGACGCGTTCGTGGTGGCCCAGCCGTCGACGCCGGCGTCGTACTTCCACCTCCTGCGCCAGCACTCGCTCGGCGAGGAGCACCGTCCGATGGTCGTGTTCACTCCGAAGTCGATGTTGAAGCGCAAGGAAGCCGCCTCGCATCCCGCCGACTTCACCGAGGGCACGTTCCGGCCGTTGATCACCGACGCGGAAGCCGACATCGACGCAGTCGAGACGCTGCTGCTGTGCTCGGGCCGGGTGACCTGGGACCTCATGGTCGACCGGGCAAAGCGCGACAACGGCGCGAAGTTCGCGATCGCGCGTCTCGAGCAGCTCTACCCGCGGCCCACGGACCGGATCATCGAGGAGATCAACAAGTACCCCAACCTCAAGGCGGTGCGCTGGGTGCAGGACGAGCCGATGAACGCGGGACCGTGGCCGCACTACCAGCTCAACGTGTGGCCCGGACTCGACGTTGTGGTCGAGCCCGTCGCGCGCCCGGCGTCGTCGTCGCCGTCGGTCGGCACGGTCAAGCGCCATCAGGAGGAGCAGCGGACCCTGCTCGAGGCCGCCTTCGCCGAGGCAAACGCTGACCCGCACCACGACTACTGATGTACTTCACCGATCGCGGGATCGAGGAGCTCGAGAAGCGCCGCGGCCACGAGCAGGTCACCCTGGCGTGGCTGGCTGAGCGGCTCCAGGAGTTCACCGACACCCACCCGGAGTTCGAGACGCCGGTGGAGCGGCTGGCCACCTGGCTGGCTCGCCTCGACGACCCCGACGACTGACCGCCAGCCCGCCGGAACCGTCGAACGCGCCCACCAATCTGTGGGTTGTGTAAGGAATCACGCCCAAACCCGGTTCCGCGGTTCCGCTTGCTGTTGCGCTCGACACATCCTGTCCGTCTGGACTAGGAGGAACCACCATGCAACAGCACGAGACAACGAGGAAAAGGTCCGTCGCCGGAAACGTGATCCGCGGCTCGCTGGGCAACCTGATCGAGTGGTACGACTGGTACGCCTACGCGGCCTTCAGCGTCTACTTCGCCAGCGCCTTCTTCCCCTCGGGCGACAGCACCGCTCAACTGCTCAACACCGCAGGGGTGTTCGCCGTCGGGTTCCTGATGCGGCCCGTCGGTGGCTGGCTGTTCGGCTGGTACGCCGACCGATACGGCCGTCGAGCGTCCCTCACGCTCTCGGTGAGCCTGATGGGCGGCGGGTCGCTCGTCATCGCACTCACGCCCGGGTACGAGCAGATCGGGGCCCTGGCGCCGATCATCCTCGTGCTGGCCAGGTTGCTCCAGGGGCTGTCCCTCGGCGGCGAGTACGGCACGTCCGCGACGTACCTGAGCGAGGTGGCGACACCTCGTCGTCGGGGCTACTACTCGTCGTTCCAGTACGTCACCCTGATCAGCGGCCAGCTGATCGCCCTGGGCGTGCAGATCATCCTTCAGCGGTACCTCACCGAAGGGGAGATGGCGTCCTGGGGCTGGCGGGTCGCCTTCGTCATCGGCGCGTTCGCCGCGATCACCGTGATGTGGCTGCGACGGACGATGGACGAGTCGGAGAACTACGAGCTCGCGGTCCGCGACGCCGGCTCCGACAAGCGCGGAAGCCTGCGAGTCCTCCTCGAGCACCCCAAGGCGTGCCTGACAGTCGTCGGCCTGACGCTCGGCGGAACCGTGTGCTTCTACACGTTCACGACGTACATGCAGAAGTTCATGATCAACACGGCAGGACTCCCCACGGAGAACGTCTCGCGGATCAACTTCGTGGCCCTGCTGACCTTCGTCATCCTGCAACCGCTCTTCGGGGCCTTCTCCGACAAGGTGGGGCGACGCCCGCTGCTGCTGGCGTTCGGCGTGAGCGCCACGTTGTTGACGGTCCCCCTCCTGACTGCAGTGGGTCATGCGGAATCGTCCATGGCGGCCTTCGGGCTGATGATGGTCGGGCTGGTCATCGTGTCCGGATACACGTCCATCAACGCGATCGTGAAGGCCGAGCTCTTCCCGGCTCGGATCCGGGCGCTCGGCGTCGGCCTGCCGTATGCGCTCACCGTCGCCATCTTCGGAGGCACCACGGAGTACGTCGCGCTGGGACTCAAGAACCTGGGTCACGAGTCGTGGTTCTTCTACTACGTCGCCGGCTGCGCCCTGGTGTCCCTGCTGGTCTACTGGTTCATGGCTGAGTCGTCCGGCAGCTCGCACCTCGAAAGCGAGGAGGAGCGGCTGGCAGAGGAGCGAGCCGCCCGGAAGGTGCCGCGCACGCCTAGCCGTCACTAGGATGCAGAGCTGTGAAGGTGCTGCTGGTCGAGGATGACGACGGCGTGGCTTCCGCGATGGAGGAGCTCCTGGCTCAGGCCGGGGCCTCCGTGACCCGCTGCGCTCGCGGCGAAGATGGGGTCAACTCGGTCGTCGGCCACGACATCGTCATTCTCGACCTCGGCCTTCCCGACATGGACGGGCTGGACGTCCTGAGAGTCATTCGCAAGGCGTCAACCGTCCCGGTCATCGTGATGACCGCCCGGGACAGCGACGGCGCCGTCGTGCTCGGACTGCGACTCGGCGCGGACGACTACCTCGTCAAGCCAGTCAGCAAGCCGGTCCTGCTTGCCCGGATCCAAGCCGTCCTGCGGCGGACCCGCGAATCGGAGACACCCGCGGCCGCAGCCGTTGTGCGTGCGGGAAGCGTCCTGGTCGACTTCGAGCGCCGCGAGGTCCGGGTCGACGACGATCCCGTGGCGCTGACCCGGACCGAGTTCGACATCGTCAACCTGCTCGCCCGGCGGCTCGGCGAGGCAGTCAGCCGCGAGGAGCTCACGCTCGAGGTCTGGGGCACGCCCGACCTGGGACGCTCCCGGTCCCTGGACTTCTTCATCTCCCAGCTGCGGGGAAAGCTGGGAGAGGGTTTCCCCCTGGAGACCGTCCGCGGCTTCGGCTTCAAGCTGGCGGGCTGAGTGGGACGCCGCGTCCGCTGGGTGGTGGTCGTTCTCCTGTTGTTGGCGATCGGCTCGCTCGCCATTCCCCTCGCCCTGACCTCGGCGGATCGGCGTACCTCCGAACTCGCCGACGAGCGGCGAGCACAGCTCATCGAGCTCGGCAACACGATCGCCGCCGATCCCGACGATCGGGTCACCATCGACCAGGTCATCGCGCGCTACGCGCTCGTGTACGGCGAACCCGTCCTCGTCGCGGACGCGGACGGCAAGGAGGTGGCCACCTCGCCAGGCTTCGGCCTGTCCGACGAAGGAGTCACCTCCGAGGTCCGGCGTGCGCTGGTGGACCAGCCGCCAGAGGCATGGGCGAGGGTGCTGCCCTGGGACTCGGACCCGGTGCTGTTGGGGACCAACGTCCGCAAGGACGGGGAGATCGCCGCGGTCGTGGTGACGCAGGTGGATCGGGGCGCTGCCGCGGCCGACATCACCCGATCGTGGTCCTGGGTCGCGGCCGGGTGCGTGGCCCTGCTGCTCCTGGCCATCGTCGCGGCCCGCGCCCTCACCCGATGGGTGATGAGACCCGTCCACAGGCTGGAGCGCGCGGTGGCCGAAATGACCATCGGGGAGCCCGGACCGCCGGTCTTCGCAGCCGGCCCCCCGGAGCTCCGAGAGTTCACCACCGGGTTCAACCGGATGGCCGAGGCCGTGCGAAGCTCCCTCGAACACCAACGCCGGCTCGTCGCCGACTCCTCGCACCAGCTACGGAACCCCCTCGCGGCTGTCCGTCTCCGCGCCGACTCGCTGGACGACCACGTGGCGCCGGCGGGCCGGGACACCTACGTCGGCAATGACCGCGGGAGCTCGACCGTCTCCAGGGGCTGCTGGAACAGCTGCTCCGGCTGGCCCGCGCGGAGGAGACGAGCAGCCTCCGCCGGGCCGGGCAGGGCGAGGGCGACCACCACGAATCGGCGCGGCTCGACGAGGTCGTCGACGAGCGGGTCGAGGTTTGGCGCACGGTGGCGGAGTCCCGTGAGCAGCGTCTCGTCAGCGCAGTCCACGCCGAGGCGATGGTCGCGCTCGACCACCACGACGTCGCCCAGCTGCTCGACGTCACGCTCGACAACGCCATCCGGTACGCCGGGGACGGGGCGGTCGTCACCGTCACCACGCGGGAGGCCGCGGACCGGGTGGACCTGATCGTGAGCGACGACGGGCCAGGGCTGGACGCGGACGACTGGGATCGGGCCGCCGACCGGTTCTGGCGTGGCCAGACCGATGTGCGCGGCTCCGGGTTGGGACTCTCGATCGCCCGGGAGATCGTGGAGGGACAGCACGGCACGTTCGTGCTCCGGCGAGGGCCGGGCGGCGGAGCCGAAGTCTGCTTCGGCCTCCCCCTGGCCGGGAGCGCGCCATGACGACGCGTCGCACGTTCCTGCTGGGCGGCACGCTCGGGTGCCTGGCGGCGGGCTGCGGCGGGCCCGAGCTCCAGCCCAGGCTGGTGATCGCCGGAGGTGAACACGGGGGCCTGTACATCGCGTTCGCGGAGCTCATGGCCGAACGCCTCACCCGGCGCTTCCCGGACGTCTCGGTCGACGTGCTGGCCACCGACGGAAGCGTCGACAACCTCGCCCTGATCCGGGACGGGAAGGCGGACCTTGGCCTCGCCTTGTCGGACGTGGCGCAGATCGATCGTCGCAAATTCCCCCAAGCCGCACCGAGCGCCGTGTCGCGGGTCTACGAGAACTACCTGCAGCTCGTGGTTGCCGACCGTTCACCGGTCGCGTCGATCGCCGGCCTCCGTGGACTGCGCGTGTCCCTCGGAGCGCCCTCCTCAGGCGCGGCCGTCACCTGCGACGTCATGCTGCGCGCCGCCGGTCTACGGCCGGGCGTGGACCTTCGGGTCACCCACGCCGGACTCGAGGACGGTCTCGTGCAGCTCCGCGACGGCACCGTCGATGCTCTCGCGTGGTCCGGTGGCGTGCCCACTCCCGCGTTGTCGGAGCTCGACGAGACCTTCCCTCTGCGGATGCTCGGACTCGACCAGCTGGCCGGGCCGATGCGTTCGCGATCGGGCTACCCCTACACCTCGCGGCGCGTGCCCGAGGTCGGATACTCGCCGCCCGGGGGCGCGCACACGATCGGGGTTCCCAACCTGCTGCTCTGCCGCCGCGACGCGCCTGCGGAGCTCATCGACGCCGTGACGGAGCTGATGGTGACCGATGCCGGACATCTGGTGCCGGCGTCCGTGCGAGGCCTGCAGTACCTCGCCCCGCCGGCCATGATCCAGACCGGGGCCATCCCGCTTCACCCGGCCGCGGTGCGCGCCTATCGACGGCTGCACGGCTGACGACAAACCCATGCCGCAGGCCTCATGCCTGTCTGGGGACCACGGGAAGGATCGTGATCTCCGGGATCGTCGCGTCGCCCGGCAGGTCGATGACGTGCAGGATCGACCGGGCCACCGTGTCCGGCTGGATCCACCGGCTGGGGTCGTAGTCGCCGCCTTCCTGCTCGTGCACCTTGGCCTGCATGGGCGTCGCGGTCCGGCTGGGATAGACGGTCGTCACCCGCAACCCCTGCTCAGCCTCCTCCGCACGCAGACTGTCGGCGAACGCGCGGACGCCGAACTTCGAGGCGGCGTACGCCGACCAGTTGGCGCCGGCCGACATCCCGGCCGACGAGTTCGCGAACAGCACCAGGCCGCGACGGGCCCGCAGAGCCGGAAGCATCAAGCGGGTCAGCACCATGGGCGAGACCAGGTTGACGTCGACCTGTTGCCGGATCTGCTCGACCGGCAGGTCGGCCACCAGGTTGAGGTCGACCACCCCGGCAATGTGGAGAAGGGTGTCGAGCTCCATGGGGAACACGGTGGTCGTGCACCACGTCCTCGAGTCTCGCCGGATCCGTCAGGTCGGCCACCAGCAGGTGCGCGTGCGGGAAGGCCGGGGACAGCTGATGCGCCCGCTCCTCGGAGCGGACCAGCAACCAGAGCTCGTCGCCACGTTGGTGCAGCGCCTGGGCCACGGCCGCGCCGATGCCCGACCCGGCGCCGGTGATCAGGTGCCTGCGCCGAATCGACTCCGTGATCATCTGGTGAACACCACCTTCCCGAACACGTCGCCGTCGGCCATCGCCGCGAACCCCTCCCGGGCCTCGGTCATCGGCAGCACCCGGTCGATCAACGGCCGGGTGCCGGTGGCATCCAGCAGCCGGACCAGCGAGGCCAGCTCGCCTCGCGTGCCCATCGTCGAGCCGACGATGCTGAGCTGGAGGAAGAAGACCCGCGTCAGCTGGGCGTCGTCGACTTTGGGGCCCGACGTCGTACCGCTGATCACGATGCGGCCGCCGGGTCGCAAGGACCGGACCGAGTGCGTCCAGGTGGCGCGGCCGACGGTCTCCATGACCGCGTCGACCGTGACGGGCAGCCGCTGGTTGCTCTCGAACACCTCGTGGGCGCCGATCTCCAGGGCGTGGGCGCGCTTGCCCTCGTCGCGGCTGGTCGCGAGCACGGTGAGACCGCCGGCCCGGGCGAGCGTGATCAACGCGGTGGCGACCCCGCCCCCGGCACCCTGGACGAGCACGGTGTCGCCGGGCTTGAGGCCGCCCTGGACGAAGAGCATGCGGTAGGCCGTCAGCCACGCGGTCGGCAGGCAGGCCGCCTCCTCGAAGCTCAACGAGGACGGCTTCGCGATGACGTTGTTCCGCGGTACGACGACCCGGTCGGCGAAGGTCCCCTGATGGCGCTCCGACAGCAGGGACCGACGCGGGTCCAGCGTCTCGTCGCCGGTCCAGGCCGGGTCGCTGACCACGGCGTGGACGACGACCTCGTTGCCATCCTCGTCGTAGCCCGCGGCATCGCAGCCCAGGATCATGGGCAGCGCATCCTCCTTCAGGCCCACGCCGCGCAACGACCACAGGTCGTGGTGGTTGAGCGCGGCGGCCTTGACGGTGACCGTGGTCCAGCCGTCGGGGGCGACGGGATCGGGCCGCTCCCCCACCACCAGCCCGGTCAGCGGGTCTTCGACGGAGAACTTTTCGGCATAGACAGCAAACATGCGCTCGAGGCTATCGGGCCGGGGTCAGGCTCGGACAACGCCGTCTCGTCGGGCGGCCTCGGCCACCGCAGCAGCCACGGCCGGTCCGACGCGCGGGTCGAACGGTCCCGGGATGACCAGGTCCTCGCGCAGGTCGTCGCCCACCAGCCCGGCCAGGGCGTCGGCCGCGGCGAGCTTCATCCCCTCGGTGATCGAGGTGGCGTTGGCGTCGAAGGTGCCCCGGAAGATGCCCGGGAAGGCCAGCACGTTGTTGATCTGGTTGGCGAAGTCGGAGCGGCCGGTCGCGACCACCCGGGCGTGCCGATGGGCGACGTCAGGGTGGACCTCCGGGTGCGGGTTCGCCAGCCCGAAGATGACCGCGTCCGGTGCCATCGTGGCCACGACCTCCTCCGGCACGGTGCCTCCGGACACTCCGATGTAGACCTCGGCCCCGTCCATGACGTCGGCGAGCGCGCCCGACCGGTCGAAGTTGTCTGCGGTGTCCCGGGCGAGGACGGCCTTCACCGGCGTGAGGTCCCCGCGTCGGGAGTTGAGTACGCCGCGCCGGTCGACCACGGCCAGGTCGCGGATGCCGGCCTCGAGCAGGATCCTGGCGACGGCGACCCCGGCTGCGCCCGCTCCGGAGATCACCACGCGCGTCGATTCGGCGACCCGGTCAGTGAGCAGCAGCGCGTTCTTCAGCGCCGCCAGGACCACGACGGCGGTGCCGTGCTGGTCGTCGTGGAAGACAGGGATGTCGAGGAGCTCCTTGAGCCGTCGTTCGATCTCGAAGCAGCGGGGCGCCGAGATGTCCTCGAGGTTGATGCCGCCGAAGCTGGGAGCCAGCCGGACGACCGTCTCGACGATCTCGTCGGAGTCGGTGGTGTCGAGGCAGATCGGGATGGCGTCGACGCTGCCGAACTGCTTGAACAGCACCGCCTTTCCCTCCATCACCGGCATCGCGGCCGCCGGCCCGATGTCGCCGAGGCCGAGCACGGCGGTGCCGTCGGTCACGATGGCGACGGTGTTGGGAACCCACGTGTAGTGGAGGCTCATCGTCGGGTCGGCGGCGATCGCCTCGCAGACCCGGGCCACTCCGGGGGTGTAGGCGAGCGAGAGTTCGGCGTTTCCCGTCAGCGGGACGGTCGAACGGATCTCCATCTTGCCGCCGACATGCAGATCGAAGACCGGGTCTCCGGCGAGCGGGTGACCGGCCTCGGACGCGGTGGTTTCAGGGTTGGCAGCCATGACGAACACATCCTGCCAGAGCGGCGACGGCACCGTCCGGCATGCTCAATCGGGCAGTGGCTGCTGGCGGTCTGCGGAACAGCCGGGGCGGCCACACCCGCGCGCGTACGACCGCAATGACGTCGGCCTCCGGGACCGTCCCCCGGTGCCGGGAGTCGACTCCCTCGTCGGGGTTGTCGCTGACCAGCCACCAGACCGGTTCGCCCTGGTCCGTCGTACGCCGCTCGGCAGCGCGCTTGACGGCCAGCGTGCCGTCGGCGAACCGGGCCAGCACCAGCGCGCCGGGCCGCGCCTCGGCGCCGTAGCGCACCAGCAGCCGGTCGCCCCCGCGCAGGGTGGGAAGCATCGAACGGCCGCGAACGATTGCGAAGCCCAGCCTCGGGGTACTCAGCATCGGCACGCGGAGTAGTGTCCCAGTTGCTCGAGACTCCGACCGATCCCATTGACCGCCGAATGACCCCGAATGACAAGGAAGGACACCCACGGATGTTCACGCGATTCTTCGCACCCACCGTCGAAGTTCAGGCTCACTGCGACTTGCCCTGCGGCGTCTACGACCCTGCCCAGGCGCGGATCGAGGCCGAGTCGATCAAGGCCATGATCGGCAAGCTGGCCGACAACGACGACCCCGACTTCCGCACCCGTGCGGTGATCATCAAGGAGCAGCGCTCCGAGCTGGTCAAGCACCACCTGTGGGTGCTGTGGACCGACTACTTCAAGCCGCCGCACTTCGAGAAGTACCCGCAGCTGCACACCCTGGTCAACGAGGCCACCAAGCTCGCCGGTGCCTCCGGGACCAAGGGCTCGCTGGACGCCGGCGTGGCCGACCAGCTGCTTGCCAAGATTGACGAGATCGCCGAGATCTTCTGGGAGACCAAGAAGGCCTGAGGGCCTCCGCAGGCCGCTGACCTGCGCGTTTAGCCTCTGGACGCCGCGCTAGTCCGCAGATAGTCCGCAAGAGGATTGAGAGCGGCGTCCATCACGCCTCTGGTCCGGTCGTCATCGCCGGGCCAGAGGTGCGCGTAGGTCCGCAGGGTGATGACCGCGGACGCGTGCCCGAGAACGTCTGTACCTGCTTGACCGAGGCGCCGCCCGAGATCAGGGCCGAGGCGAAGAAGTGCCGCAGGTCGTGGGACGTCGCCGTCGACGCCGGCCGCTCGGCGGCCGCGTCCCTCCACAGCACCTTCCAGCGTCCGGTAGGTCAACGGCGCGCCCCAGCTCGTCGGTGAAGAGGACGTCGTCGCTCGGGTACTTGGCCAGGTGGGCCGCCAGCTGGTCGATGACGACCTGGCCGACCGGGACCGTACGCCGCGACGTCTTCGACTTCACCGGCGCCAGCTCGCCGGACTGCATCCGCTGCCGCTCGACCCGGATCGTCCGGCGCAGGAAGTCGACGTCGACGACACGCGAGGCCGAGCAGCTCGCCGATCCGCAGGCCCGAGCCCGCCAGCGTGACCACGACGGCCTGCTAGCGCTCGGCGATCGCGTCGCTCGCCGCGCGTGACCTGCTCCAGCGTGGGCGGCACGACCTCTCCCGTCTCGTCCCTGCGGCAGCGTGATCTTGCGGCACGGGCTCGACGGGATCACCCGGTCGTCGACCGCGGCCGCGAACACCTGGGCGGTCACGTCGTAGATGTTCCGCACCGACCCGGCGCGAGCCCCTTCGCCTCGAGCGACTTCACGAACGCCTGGACGTCGCCGCGCCGCACAGACGTCATCGCGACGGCCGCCGAGAGCGGGGAGGAGGTGCAGCCGTAGCGCGTTGTCCACGATGCGCTTCGTGCCTGCGCTCGACACCTGTACGGCCTCCCAGCGTCCCGCGTAGGCCGCGCACGGTGGTCTTCCCGCCGTCGGGTCCACGTAGTCGCCGCGGACGACTGCGGCGGTCACCTCGTCGAGCCACTGCTGCGCGTCGACCTTCCGTTCGAAGTGCCGGGCGTGCTCCTTGCCGGCGTCGTCGCGCACCGCGCCGACCTTCCCGTTATCCCGGCGATGTCGTCACCCGCCACCAGCGACCGCCCCTCCGAGCCGTCGCCCCGAACGAGAAGGCGGCCAAGCCCCGAACGAAGCCGATGACCGTCGCGCAGGCCGCCGCGAACGGCACGCGGCGTGAGTTGCTGGTGGCGCCGTGCGCGGATCGCGGAGGTGGTCGCGGACCTGCATTGTCCGCAGCGGGATCTGGCCGCCTTGTCGCGTCGCCTGCTTGAGATCACCCGGGAGATCGAGGCCATCGACCTCAGCGGGTCCGAGGACCCCGAGGAAGACCTGATCCCGGACGAGCCCTCGACCCCTCCATCTGGGGCACAACAGAAGGGCCAGACTGATGGGCGAGGACCACGACGCCTCGGCCGTCGAGGAATGGAGCCCCGTGCCCGGCGACCCGGGCTACGAGGCCAGTGACCGCGGTCGTGCCCGGTGACTGCGCCGCCGCGGGGAACCTCGCATATTGAAGGCCAGCCCTGGCCCGTGTGGATTCCGCACGGTCACAGTCTCTGCGCTCGTCGGCGGCGGCATGACACGTCGGGTCGGGACGCTCGTTGCCGCCGCTTTCATCGGGCCCCGGCCTCCCGGCGCCGAGGTGCGACTCGACTCGACGGCAACCCGCTGAACGACCATCCCGAGAACCTGGCGTACGGCACCGCGGAGGAGGTCGACGCCGACCATGCTGCGCGTGCTCGCCGCGAAGAGGCGGCCGGTCGCCGACCCACTGTCCCCAAGGCCACCGCTTCGCAGACTCCTGGCTTGGCAGCTGGGGCGAGCGTGACTGTCCGTCGTGTCGGATTGCCGGGCAGGCCGAGCCGTCACGCCGTGTCGTCACCGCTGCATGGACTGCGGTGCGGCAGTCGAGCAGAATCCGGGCGCCGGGCCGTGGTTCAAGCGGTGCGAGCCGTGCCGGGCCGAGGCAAGCGGGAGCGCACTCGCCGTAACATGGCCAAGAGCCAGAAGAGCGCCCGCTACTCCGTCTGCATGGATTGCGGCTCGTCGATCGCGAACACCGGCCCGGGCCCACTGGCGAAGCGTTGCAACGTGTGCAGGAAGCTCGCCCAGCGAGAAGCGGACCGACGCTACCGAGTACGACAGGCCCAAGTTAAGCGTCTGGCGGTGGTATGTCGCCGTTGAGGGCTAGTCCTGCCAATTGTTCGGTTCGATGACGGGAGGTGGAGAGGGTGGATCTGCGAACTACACCTCTGCTAACCGCACGCGATGCGGCTCGCCATCTCAGAGATGCCTGAGTCGACGCTGGATGCCTGGATTGCCGCCGACAAAGGTCAGTCGCCTCTGATCCACGCAGTCACACCCGGAGCGTCGAGGGTGGCCGCGTCTACCCTTCACGGCCATCATCGAGGTTACGTGCTCCGTTCGCTCAGAGTTGTTCATCCCGAAGGACGAAAATCGCCTCGCAGCGGACTTCGTTCGCAAGGAGTTCAAAGACGAGTACGCGCTCGCTTCCAAACGCATCGCCTCGGACGGGGTTGCCCGTTTGTCGAGTTGGCCGAAGCAAATCATTGCTGCACGTTCGTGGGAATCAGCTCGCTTTGCGCGAGGTCGTAGACGACTACCTGCGTTACATAACGTGGGATGATACGGTCGCCCGGCTCGCCTGAGATTGAGGCAGTATCCCAAGCAGGCCGAGGTAATCATCGATCCCCGGTTCGGTCGGGGAGCCCCCGTATCGCCCAACAAAGGTTCCGGTTGAGGCGATGCTGCAGCTCTGGCGCACCGGCGAGCCCATGACAGCGGTGGCGGAAGAGTTCGGCTTGCCTGGGGATGTCGTCGAGGATGTCCTCCGCGCCGCGTCCGCAGCCTGAGTTCTTTTTCGAGCGAAGCCTCGGCAAGCTCACGGCAGAGATCCTTCGCTCAGAGGGATGGACGGTCCTACTCATCCACGAGCATTTCGAGCACCACGGCGAGCGCACACCCGATGAGGAATGGATCGAGTTCGGGTGCTCTCGCGGATGGATATGCCTGACAAAGGATAGAAAGATCCGCTATAGGGCGCGTGAGATCGGGGCGCTCGCCAGCGGTCACATATTCTGCCTCTCTGACGGAAACCTGGATGTACGTGAGATGGCCGCTCGTTTCGTCGCCGCGAGACTCTCAATCACACGGGGCGCCGCGCGGCATGACGTCGGATTCTGGCAATGTCTACAGGGAGGAACCGTCAACGCACGTGGCCCACGGCCTAAGCTCCGAATCGCCCGGCGTCTGCCACACTGAAATTTAGAACCGCCACGGACCCGAGTCCGTGGCGTCACAAGTTAGCGTCCACAGGTGGATCATCCAGATGCCGCGGAGTGCTCCGCCGGCTTGCCCTGCTCCGTCTCTGCTCACCCGGGCTGAGGAGACGGCCCAACAGCCCGGCCCGTACAGCGTCGACGCGGTCAACCGCGTGCACGATGTCGCCGAATGTTCCTCGCCCTGGCCGTGGAGAAGCTCCAGGGAGCCATCCCCAGAGAATTCATGAACTACTGGACCGAGCTCGAGAAGCTGCTCGGCCGGCCGTTGGCCTACAAAGCTGCGATGACCCGCGTAAACAAGACGAGAGTCAACCTCAAGCACTACGGGATCGAACCGGCCAGCTCTGAGGTGCACGGCTCCATCGAGACCGTCCGTGGGCTGCTGACCGACGAGTCACCCGACATCTTCGGAGTCGAGCTCGACGAGATCTCGCTCGCGCCCTTCTTTGCCTCCAAGGCTGCTGCGCGAGCCGTCAACGCCGCCGAAATGCACTGGGCCGCGGACGAGCAAGCTGAAGCCTTCGCCGACCTCCGGGAGGCCTTCGACGAGGTGCTTGACGATTACGTCGAGCGTAAGCTCGACGCCGGCCGGCGGGGCAAAGTAAACTTCAATTGAGGGCCCACTAGACCGGCTGACGAACCGGGAAGCAAGGTCACTGGATCCGCGAGGCCCTCGACGACGCACTCGCGCGGTCGCTCCGCAACCTCGACTACTCGTTGATGCTGGTCGGCTTCGGGGTCGACCTCGGCGGTATGCGCGCGTTTAACGTCCTCACCCCTACGGTTCACCGTGCTCGCGAAGGGCGGCGAGCCTGGTATGGCCACGGCCTCCCCTACAACCGCAATCAGGAGGACTTCGAGTTCTGCCGCGACTTTGTGGTGGAGACCGCGGTGCACCTGGCGGAATTCGACTATGACATCGACCTCGAGCGCCTGCACCCGCTCGGTGGCGAGTCTCGCAGCCTAGTAAGCCGTCGGCGTTGCTCGAGCCCGAGGCCGACGAAACCACACCCTCCGAATAGTGCGGTCAGCAAACAGCGGCCAGTGCCCGCAGCGCACAACGTGTTTGACAGCTACCGTCGGAGGCGTGGACCAGAATTCAGCGCGTGAGCGGGCTTGGATGCTCTACAACGACCTGACCCGGATAACTGACAGTGACGCCGAGCAAGAGGTGTCCGGCATCGCCGTGCCCGTCCTGGACGCGCTTCTGGAGGCATGCAAGCAGTTCGTTGCGGAGATCCGGTGGTGCAGGCAATCGAGGGTCTGATGACGCCAGAAACGATCGGGAGCGGGAGCCTTCGGGCGGTGGATGCGTCGCTGGATGTGCATCAGCTCGCCGCGGCATTGGGGCCCGAGCGCATCGTGCCCGCCCATCATGTCGCGGACGTCAGAGCACCCGGACGGCTTCTGAGCGCCGTAGGATCAGACACAGAACCGCCCACGGACCCGAGACCGCGGGCGGTTCTGTCCGTTCGCAGGCTTGCTGTCGGGCGCCAGGGATGGCCCGGCGAGACAGGCGTTAGCGGTCGGGCTAGCTGGGTACCGCGGTTCTGGCAGGGGGTCGCCTATTCGACTCCGACAGCTCTCGGTGGCCCCCTGCCGCGAACCTGCTCACGGCGGTTCTCTTGCGTCGAGACGCAGAAGCACCACCCCCAGTGCCGCATGGGGTGTCTGCCGTCCCACAAGGTGCCATATCGCGCGAGGACCAGTAGGGCATACGTTCCCGGTTAGGCGGCTGTCTCATCGACGTGAATCCCCTCGATGAAGCCGTCTAGGAAGGGCCGCCCGCGGTGACTCCCCCGTCCCGTGGGCGGTTCCGCCCAATCACCGAGATCTCCGCATCGACGTCATAGACGTTCATCCCAAGCGTCTCACCCGTGCGAGGGAGGTTCCCGGCACGTCTTGCGACGGACCGGTGACGAAGCACAGAACCGCCCACGGTCATAGCGCCGTGGGCGGTTCTGTTGCGTCGCGAGATCAGCCGGGCAGCGCCAGGACGGCCGCTGAGCGCTCCGTGCCGTCGATCAGCGTGTAGACCGCCCTCGAAGCGGGCGAGGCGTGCCGGAGCAGTTCCTGAGCAACCCTGAGGTTGCCGCCACTGGACCAGAGGATCGACGTGCCCAACCAGTGCCTACACCGATGGATCGAGCCCTCCATTCCAAGGCCCGAGAACGACCGCGTGGTGATGGTGCTGATCGACCGCGAGTTGATCGGCCCTCCATCGCTACGACTCGGGAACCGTAGCCCGTTCGTGGGTACTTGGCGGCCAGTTCCACGATGAACGGGTGCAACTCGACCAGGCAGTCTGTGCCGCCCTTCCCGATCACATGCAGAGTCTTGGTCTGCATATCGATGTCCTCGCCCCGGAGCTTGGCGATCTCGTGGGCTCTGAGGCCCGCGTACGACGTCAGGATGATCCACGCTCGCTGGTTGCCCACACAGGCCGCCAGGATGCGGGTGAGGTCCTCATCGGTGATCGGCCGGGGTCTGCCCGGCTTCTCTTTGGGGGACTTGAATACCTCGGTCGGGTACATCAGCCGGTAGCCCGCCACCTTCAGCCACGCGAAGAACGAGCGCGCGTGCCGCCAGTACGTCACCCGGGTTGTTTGCGTCGGCTTCCGTGGAGAGCCACCGTGCCAGATCGAGCGGTGTCAGCTCCTCAAGTGGACAGCCAGCCTCGCGTCCCAGCCGCCGCAGCGTCCCCCGTCTGCACTCGATGGTCCTGTGGGTCCCACCAGCCGCGCACCCACAACTCCCACTCCTCGAGGAGGTCGTCGGTCATGGTGCGGATCGAGGTGGCCGTATCACGGCCACCTCGATCGAGGACCGTCATCGCTGGCCTGCGGCGAAAGCTTCTCTGGCCGCTTGAAACGCCGTGATGGCCGTGTCGAGATAGGCAATCTCCCGGTCGTCGTCCTGGTGGAACCACACTGTGTCGATCGGCGCCCCGCTACAACATCCCTTCGCCAGTGTGACGACTATGCGAGTCACCCGCTCGTCGTCGACAGGACGGGTCCGAGCACCTTGCAGAGCGCGTCCTCGTCGTCGTAGCGGTCGACCTCGATGCTTCCGCCCCCGGCGTACTCCGCGAACAGCGTCGTGGGCGCGATGGCTTTCAATAGGTCCGTCGTGGTTGTCATGCCCGAGCCTCCGACTCGCGAGCCTCGAACTACTGGGCCGCGGCCAGGAGGTTGCGGGCGAGGTCGGCCGCGTCCTCGGCGAGCAGGTCGGAGTGGGTCACGAAGTCGTCCACGTTGATTTCGTGAAGCTGCACACCGGGATGGGTGGGGTACTCGAAGGATCCAGCGCTGACGTACGGCCCGAACTTCGGGCCCTGGTGCCCGCGAGCCGAGCTGTCGTCGTCGCCGTCGGAGTCCCACGGGTGGCCGGGGGTGAGCGTGCACCACGACGGGCACGTCGTGGTTGCCTCGGGAGTGGTCTGCGTCGTCATGCCGGGACCGCCTCGACGTACAGGCCGCCGTCGCGCATCTCGACACACACGGTCAGGTCAGGGAACTGCGCTCGCAGCCGCTCGGCCATCCAGTCGAGCTGCTCCGGGGTGGGGATGAAATCGATGGTCATGGTGTTGCCTATCCCCTCCTTTTCACGTCCGGTTGACGCGACCACCGCACGCGCTCGACAGGAACGAGCGCGACGGAGGTCGCGCCCTACAGGCGCATGAGAGGAAGGGTGCGGAATGATGTGCTCAGGGGTGATGCCTCTGCGTTAGGTGTTGCCCGAGGCCTCGTCGATCGTTGACGCGATCGGCGGGGCCGCCTTGGTTTCCGTTCTCTTTGTACGCCGCCGCGGCGGCGCTGGTTGTCCAAAGCGACTGTTTGCAGTCCGCAGACAGTCCGCGAGACGTCCGCAACGTCCATCGGTGTCCAACGGTTCTACGCGGAGTTTTGGCAGGTCAGGCCACCGATGCCAACCGTTGCCAACGGTAACCACCTGAGCTGCCAACAACGAGACCAAGAAGTCCTGAGAGCCTCCGCAAGCCGCTGTCCGGTCGTCAGACATCCGGCAGCGCCTCAAGATCGAGGACCAATCGAAGGGCTGCATCCACGCGGCGAAGCTCGTCGAAGGTGAGATGTCCTCGGCTGTCGCCGAGGCGAGTCGGGTCGACCGCTGCGGTTTGCTCGGCGAGCACGCGGGTCATCCGACCGCCGATCACGACCTCTGGCCGAAAGCTTGCTGGACGTGCCGATGAGGACGTCGGGGCAACCAGCCAGGTCGAGAGCGGAGTTGGTCGGATTGGACGACCACCGCGTACCGGGGGCTCCGCTGCTCGTGTCCGCGGACATCGCGAGGCGCACGCAGCCGATACACCTCACCACGCACGCAGGCTCTCCATGTCTCGGAGCACCTGTGCCGCCTCGGCTCGGTCCTGTTCGTCTGCCGCCAACGACTCGGCCTCGGCACGAAGTACCGATCGGGCACGCTCACGGGCCGCGTCGATCAGGGCTGCTCTTACAGCGTTGGACACCGACGTACCGTCACTGGTCAGCGCTGCCAAGGCCCGAGACGCGTCCTCGTCGGGACGGAAGGTAATCGTGTCAGCCACAGACACAATGTAACACCAAATGTAAGACACGCCTGTCGCGCTCACGATCCGGCGTCGAGTTCGCGGGGTGCCGCACGCCTAAGGGTTGGCGGACAAGAGGTCTGACGCGATCCACTCCTCGACCGATGCCCAACGCCGCTCACGGACGGACGCGGCATAGACGACTCGGCCCTCCCACACGCCGGCGCTGTGTCGCCACTCGAGGAGCAGCCCCGGGCGTTTGACGCCGGAACTGTCGGCGGGATCCGCAACCCAGCAATGACGAGCCGGACACTCATCGCTCTTCCCGAGGCGCACGCGCTCGGCCATCGGGATGCCATCCCCGCGCTTGTTCATGCCGCCAACCATCTGAACATCATGACAGACCGTCGAACATACGTTCGAGGATCGAGTTCAGCGATTGAGCGCCACTCCGCACGCAAGACCAAGCCCCGTCGCACAGGAGTGGCGGACGAGTACGGCCGGGGTCAGAGGCCAGCCTTGTTCACGCCGTACTCAGCCTGCTCGCGGGTGTAGCCCTCGAACTCCAACTGCTCGACGAGTCCCTGGTGCGAGAAGGACGAGAAGTCGAGGTAGCTCTTGGCGGACTTGGCTGCCTGCTCGTTCCAGTCGGCGTTCACGTGGTCAGCGGCGAAGGTGGCGTCCTTGGTCGAGTAATCCTCGAACTCCAACTGCTCGATGAGTCCCTGGTGCGAGAAGGCCGTGAAGTCGAGATAGCTCTCGGCGGACTCAAGAGCGTTTTCCTGACCAGCAGTCAGCTCGGGCTTCGGCTCGGGCTTCGGCTCAGGCTTCGGCTCGGGCTTCGGCTCGGGCTTCGGCTCGGGCTTCGGCTCAGGCGCCGGCTCGGGCTTCGGCTCGGGCGCCGCCACGGGCTCCTCGACGACGGGCTCCTCGACGACGGGCTCCTCGACGACGGGCTCGTCGACGATGGGCTCCTCGGCCTTCGGGCTGCTGCTGGCCGGGGGATCGTCTGTCTTCGGGTCGCTACCGCCGGAGGTCATCGCGACGACGATCATGAGGGCGACGAACACATAGAGGACGATCATCCACCAGCGGGTCCAGATCGGCTTCTTGGGTTGGCTGCCGGACCCGGTCGGGCCGGGACTGCCCACGGGGAGCCATTGACCTGATTCGGTGAGAACGTGGCCGTTGGCGACGTCGCCGGGCTTGAAGGAGTGGCTGGTGTCGGTCATCTTGGGGTGTCCTTGTCGCTTCGGCGGGTGCCCAGAATGTCGCACGACAAGCCCGTCGGCCGCCGGGAAAGCCAGGAACTCAAGCCGATCGGCTGACCCCGCGTTACTCATTTGCACCGCCGAGAGAGAATTTGTCTACCGACGGTCTCGACGGGGTCGAGGCCAGCGGGACGTCGCCGCTCCCACGCTGGATGTTGCGGGTTTCCCCCCATCCCGCTCCCACCCGAGGGGGCGGTGACCGCTCGCCAGGCCACGAAGGGTGGGCACTCCGCGCACTCGGTTTGCCGAAGTTGCGTCACGGGTTCTGGCTAGTTGCGTCTCCTTAGTGAGGGGAGTCCCCGGCACGTATGGACCGGTGACCGCTCGGAACCGCCCACGGACCCGAAACCGTGGGCGGTTTCCTGCGCGCCGCCCGTCAACCGGGGTCCTTGCGTTGCTTGCCTGCGACCAGCGCCTCACGCGCCTTGACAAGCGCCGCGATGGCCCGGTCGATGTCGGACAAGGCGTCCCTGTCGTCGCCTTGGACATGGACCCAGTCGACCGGTGCCCCGTTCTCCGTGTCAACGTCGAGCGTGATGACCACGTTGGTGGGTTCCGACCCGCCCCCGTGGCGATCTCTTGTCATGGCGCTCGGTCCTTTCTGAGCCCAGCGTATCCGGGTGAGCGCCACGCTCCTAGATCTTTGCGGGGTCGACGACCACCCGAGCCCTCCCAGTGACCACGATGACCTCGCAAGCCTGATCGACGTCGGCGGGAATGTGGACGACCATGGTGCCGGTGATGCCGGGACGTCTGCGCAGCCGGACGGCCTCCTCCAGCGATTCGTTCGACTGCGGTCTGAGCCCTCGGAACAGGTCGAGCAGGGAGGGGGGTGGCGATGGCATTATCTCGAACACTGGCATTGTCTCGGACACTTGGGCACTCTCCAGATCGAGTTGCCCTGTCGGGGTCCGGGACAGAAGCAGATGGGCGGGCCAGCGTTCCCCGAGGGAGCACTGACTCCAGAATGGCACGTCCGGGTTTGTGGATTCCAGTGGTGCGCCGCTTCTTTTCGGCGAAATGTCCGTCTGGCTCCACCTGGGCCTCCTTGCCCACGTGAAATGCCCCCGCACTAATGTGATCCGCAGGTCCAGACCGGTTGAGGAGTCGATTCGATGGATGCCCCAGACACCCCGAGGATCGGGCAGCCCACGCGGCGCTCGGACGTCGAGCTCCGACTTCCGGCCGACGGCGCCTACGTCTCGGTGCTGCGTACGGCGGCATCCGGACTGGCAGCGCGCCTCGACTTCACGATCGACGACATCGAGGACGTCCGGATGGCCGTCAGCGAGGCATGCGCGCTCGCACTGCCGGAGGCCGACGAGGATTCAGACCTGGTCGCCCAGTTCTACCTGGACCCGGGATCGATCACCGCATCCGTCAGCGTGACCGCGGCCGACCCCAAGCCGACCGACTTCGACTCGTGGGCCTGGCAGGTGCTGACAGCGTTGACCGCGAGGCAACCTCGAGCGCCGCGGAGGGCCAGTTCACGGTGTCGATGACGCTGCGCTCGGCGGTCGACTTCTGACATGACCGATGCAGACGAGCCAATCGCCCTCACCGGCGTGGAGCTCACTCGACACCGAAGCGCGGAGCTGTTCGTCTTGTTCCGCGACCCGGACGCGAGCGAGGCGGCCCGTACGACGGCTCGCGACGACCTGGTCCGGCTGCACCTGCCGCTCGTGGAGCATTGCGCACGACGGTTCCGCAACCGCGGAGAACCCTACGAGGACCTGGTGCAGGTCGGGACGATCGGGCTGAT
>CAVRBN010000036.1:0-30198 GCA_963719255.1 uncultured Actinomycetota bacterium
GCCGCCCGCCGCGGTGGAGGTCCGCGACGGGCAGCTCTATCACTGGGTCCGCTAGCCCCCGGGCTGAAGCGTCCCGTTGACCCGCAGCGTGTACGGCGCGTACTGCTGCACCAGCTCGGTCGAGTCGTCGGTGGCGACGATGGCGACCACCTTGTCGAAAAGCTTGGCCACGCGTAGCGCGCGCCGGTCGAGGCTGACGTGCTCGCGGCCGTCGAACTCGACCTGGAGCGCCACCGGCACTCGCCCGTGACGGAGGCCCACGAGCTTCAGGTTCCAGTTCGCCACCTGGACCGGCTGGATCTGCGTCGGCGAGCGGAACGGCGCGAGGCTCGAGCCGTCGCTCACCAGTGTGCCGCCGACCGTCACGTCGTCGACCAGCAGCCCGCCCTCGTTGACTCCACCGTCGCTGATGTAGCGGAAGCTGAGGAGCACGGTCTGACCGGCGTAGGCGGACAGGTCGTAGGAGTGCGGCTCGAACCCAACGGTGGTTCCGTTGAGCGCCGGGCCGAGCGGTCCCTCGATTGGCTCGGCGGTCTCACGCGGGATCGACGTGTAGGTCCTGCCGCCGTCCGTCGACACCTGCACGTAGGCGTAGTCGAAGCCAAACTCCGCGCCGTACTTGGCGAGGAAGCGCAGCGTCGGGTCTCCGGTCGGGACTGCGACCTCGGCGACCGCCGCCGAGTCCAAATTGTTGCCATTGCCGGACCACAGCACCGGGTTGGACCCACGGTCCGGGTCGTTGGGCACCACGGTCCACGTCAACGGCAGTGAGGGCAGAGCCGAAGCGCCGTCGAACCGGAGCGAGCGCAGGGCCTTGCCGCTGAGCACTCGCCCGTCCGGCCCACGCAGAGCCACGTAGTCGGCGCCGTTGGGTGCGGCACCGGGGGTGATGTAGGACGACGGGTTGGCGAGGTTGACCGTCGAGCGCAAGCTCGGGGTGGTCACCAGGCTCTTGCGGGTGCCAAGCACCAGGGACCGGCGCGAGTCGCCGACCAGCTTGTCGAGCAGGACCATCGACTGGAACTGGTGAATGACCTTGTACGGGTCCAGATGCCCTCCGCGGCGAGCTGTGTCGCAAGGCTGTCGATGCCCTGGTGCTCGCCGTCTCGGTGCAGCGCGGACATGAAGTCCGTCCCGAACCGGTCGAAGAGGTAGAGCATCATCGAGTAGGCGTTGCCGTAGTCGGCCAGGACGGCGTTCGGGTTGGGATCCTCGCCCCAGAGGGTCAGCGAGTTCTGGGGACCACCGCAGTCGCGCGGGTTCGTGTTGAACGGCGTCTGCACGATGCCGAAGCCCTGGAAGCAGTAGAGGTGGCTGTCCGCCCCGCGGTCGAAGACGGTCGCGGTCGAGTCGACGTACCCGGTCAGCGTCTGCGCGAAGTCGGAAAGACCCTCGTTGACCCACGACGTCTCGAACGGGTCCGTGTAGTTGTGCAGCAGGTGCTGCCACTCGTGGGCGAAGGTGCTCTCGTAGAGGTTCGGCCGCGCCGGACGGCTGGTGCACAGGTCCGCGGTCGGCTCGTCCGGTGGGTTGTCCGTCGTCCGGTGCACCCAGTCGAAGGCGTCGACGGTCATCACGTTGCGGTCGAGCAGCTCGTTGAACTGGGAGGAGAAGAATCCCGCGATGTACGTCGGTGCGGCCGGGAAGGTGTAGAAGTTGTCGTCGCGGACGTTGTCGACCAGGGCGACCGTCTTCTCGCCGCCGCCCGTGTAGACGCCGCCGTTGCCGTCGGCGTCGGGACCGAGGATCGCGTTGGTACCGTCGCGGTCCGGCGGCGTGCTGAAGGTGGCCGTCTCCTTCGGGTACATGTTGCCGTCGAACTCGCTGACCAGGCGGGCAACCTGGGCGTCGGTGATGTCCGTCGATCCGGCGATCTGGAGCCGGCAGTCGCCTGCGGGGAACGCCCGGTCGTTGGCCACCCACACCTCGATGTGGTCTCCGACACCACGCAGCGTGTAGTCCTTGCGGTAGAGCCTGCCTTGGGCGTCGTCGAGGCCCAGCCACTGACGCACGGTCCCGACCGGCGGGGTCGGCTCGGCGGCGAGGCCCTTCGGGCCGATGCCGCGCTGCTGCGCAGGCGAGAGGCCGAGCCGTTTCGTCGAGAACTTCGCGTCGGGCGACACCTCTCGTACGTCGCTCGTCGTCGGCTTGGCTGATGGCCCCGCCGCGGGCGCCGGTTCAGACGCTGCTCCGACGGGGATGAGGAGGCCGGCCGCGCACATGGTGAGTGCGACCCCGGCTGACTGAAGCGCTTTCTTCATGGGTTCTCCAAAGGTGCGGCGCTTGCCGAATGCGGGTCCGCGACAACGGACGAACGGCGCCATGACCGGGACCTACTCGACCCCTCGCGGCGGCGGCATGTCAAGGGCAGTAGGAAATCGCCTAGGGTCGCGAAGTCGACAGCGGCTGGACCCCAGGGTCTAGACCAGGCTTGACGGGCACACCATTTTGATTAGAGTCCTAATCATTAGAACCCTAAGCAATCGCGACGACCTCGGGGTCCTGGCAGGTGAACAACCAGCACCACCCAAACCCGAAGGAGCAACACCATGTATGTAATGGCCGTCAACCACGACGTCGCGGACTACGCGACGTGGAAGAACGCCTTCGACGCCTTCCCTCCCGCCCGCGGCGACGCCCGCTTCCACCGCGTCAACCGCAACGTCGACAACCAGAACAACGTCACCGTCGTCGCGGGCTTCGACACTGTCGAAGCCGCGCTGGAATTCCGTGACAACCCCGACCTCAAACAGGTCATGGGCGACGCCGGCGTGGTCGGCACACCTCGCTTCGAGATCTTCGAAGAGGTCGAGGCGATCCAGTACTGATCGAGGCGACGGATGACGGGCATCGAGCGGAACGATGACGGCGGCCTCTCCCCATCCGGGGGGGCCGCCGTCGCGCCGCGTCGCGTCGACCGTGCCGCTTTCCGGCGCGAGTTTCCCTCGGGCGACCCGTCGGCGACCGAGTGCGCCCAGAACCTGTTGCGTGCGGCCGAGCTCTTCATGGACGCCGACTCACGTGGGCTCCGACACCACGGACTCTCCATCGCTGCGCGAATCCTGCTCGCCACGCTCGAAGGGGCGGATGGACCCCTCTCACAATCGGCGATCGCCGAGCGCCTCTTCGTCACGGGCGCCAGCGTCTCGTCGCTGGTGGACACCTTGGAACGAACCGGCCTGGTCCGTCGGACCCGAAGCACGAGGGACCGCCGCGTCGTGCTCGTCGAACTCACGGACGCGGCGTACCCGGTGGTCGACGCCTACCTGGCCGAAGTGACCACGCTCCACGCCCACGAGTTCGCCGTGCTCGATCAGCAGGAGCGGGAGACGTTCGTCCACCTGCTGGCAAAGGTCGCCGCGTCGGTCGATGCACTCGATGTCGACGCTGTTGTCGCAAAGGCCCGGCCCCGGAGGCACACGCGCACGGCGCGCCGACCGCGGTGAGTCCTCCGCCGCGGTCCCAGCTGTCACACGGGTTCACTGTTGACGCGCACGCACACGCGTGTCGGACGTGGCGCTGCTGTGCCGGGACGCGGCGGTGACTGCGGCGAGGCTGGTGGCGAGGTGCTCTCGGCAGAGCCGTTTGGCGGTCGTCGCGTCCCGGTTGCGCAGGGCCGCGGCGATGGCTGCGTGTTCGTCGTTCATGGCTGCGGGGTCCTCGTGTTGGCTCAGCAGCCACTTCATCCGTCCGGCCACCGGCTCCATGACCGCGGTGATGACGGGGCTGCCGGCCAGGTCGACCAGGACGGTGTGGAAGGCGGCGTTCGACTCGATGGCGGCGCGCAGGTCGGATCGGGCCAGGGCGGCGGTGGTGCGTTCGACCACTGCGTCCAGCGTCTGCAGCGCGTCGTCGGTGGCAGTGGCGACGGCGCGGTGACACACGATGCTCTCCAGGGCGCCGCGCACCTCGAAGAGGGCGTCGATGTCGTCCTCGTCGAGCCGGCGGACGACCATTCCTCGGGTGGGCCGCTCCTCGATGAGGCCCTCGTGCGCCAGCTGGCGAAGCGCTTCGCGCACCGGCACCCGCGACACCGCCAGCCGCGCGGCGAGCTGGCGCTCGACAAGGCGGTCGCCGGGTCGTAGCTCGCCCTCGATGATCAGCGCCCGGATCGCCTCGCGGACGGTGTCGCGCATCGACCGCGCGGGCCGCGAGTCCTTCTCGCCAGTAACCATTGTCTCTCCTTCGGTCATTTGGTATACCATAATGGTATACCAGTTTGGTCCACGATAGTCGGTCCGCCGGGGTGCCGGAGCCGGCTTTCGAGGACCCCCTCCGATGAAACCACTCTGGAGTAACCCATGTGCCTGCACGATCACGACGTCTCCGCCGTCGCTCCGCCCGCTATCACCCGTCGCAACGCCCTGGCCGGCGCGGCCGTACTGGCTGGCGTCTCCGCCGCCGGAGTGGCCGCGGCGTCGGCGGCCAACGCCGGCCCCGGAGCCGCGGCAGGAGTGCCGGATCGCAGCGGCCGTCCCCCCGTTCCCGCCCCACTCGTCGTCGAGGGTGGCACCCTGCTCGACCCGTTGACCGGGCAGGTGGTCGAAGACGCAGTGGTCGTGCTGGCGCACGGCGTGGTCCTGGCCGCCGGTACCCGCACCGCCACCCGCCGGGCGGTGGCCGCGGTGGCGCCCCACGCGGACAGGATCGACGCGTCCGGAAAGTGGATCCTGCCCGGACTCGTCGACGCCCATGTGCACATGAACGCGCTGGCCGACGCCGGTGCCGTCCTGCGTGCCGGCGCCACCGCGGTCCGCAGTGGGTCGTCGAACTTCTACCAGGATGTGGCCCTGCGGCCGCTCTCGCAGTGGGCACCCGGGATCGCGCCGCGTACCCGCGCCGCGGGTGTCTTTGTCTCGCCGCAGCTCGGCGACACCGTGCTCGCCGACCCCCACCTCGCGCCACTCGCAGCGCTGCCGGACGGCGTGCAGTCCACCTCCGACCTGCGCTACCTGACCCGGGTCAACCTCTCGCGGGGTGTCGACGTGATCAAGACGCGGGCCAACCCACGGGCGGGGATCGCGGAGCAGGACCCCACGGAACTGGTCTACGACCGGGAACAGATCGCTGCGGTCGTCGCCGCTGCGGGACGCGCCGGAGTGCTGTGCCACGCCTACAGCGAGGCCGGGATCGACGGTGCGGTCCGGGCCGGCGTACGCAGCATCGAGCACGGCGTCTTCGTCGGTGAGGCGACCCTGGACCGGATGTCCAGAAACGGCACGTACTTCACTCCCACCATGGCCGCGATCCTGGGCATGGCCTCGTCGCCGGACCCGATCCTCGCCGAGCGCGGCCGGACGTACACGCCCGTGCTGCAGGCGGCGGTACGTGAGGCCCATGCACGGGGTGTGACGGTCGTCGCCGGTACCGACTCCTTCGGCACCGACGTTGACCCGATCGGTCGCGAGGTGCGGCACCTCATCGAGGCAGGGTTACCTCACCTCGAAGCAATCCGGGCTGCCACCACCCACGCGGCCCGGCTGCTGCATTGGTCCCGGCGCATCGGACGGCTGGTACGTGGCTACGACGCCGACCTCGTGGTCGTCGACGGGAACCCGCTCCAAGACGCCGCGGCGCTCGAGAGGATCAAGCTCGTCGTCGCCCAGGGTGCCGTGGCCCGGCGGGAGTTGTGACCGCTCGACGCACCGTCAGGTGTCGCGTCTACCGGCCTCGATCTCGGTCTTGCGGGACAGCCGGTGGGCACGCCGGATGTCGGCCTCGCGCATCCGGCGTACCTCGTCGGGGGTCTCGGGCCGGAGTGCCGGGATAGGGCGTGGGTGCCCCTCGGCGTCGATCGCGACGAAGACGAAGTACGCCGAGCTGACGTGCAGCGACTCACCCGAGGCGTCGTTCCAGGGTTGAGTCTCGATCCGGACCCCGATCTCCATCGAGGAACGCCCGGTCCAGTTGACCTGGGCGAAGGTGTGCACGATGTCGCCGACGTGAACCGGATGCAGGAAGGCCATCTCGTCCATGGCCGCGGTCACCGACGGGCCGGCACTGTGCCGCATCGCGACCGCACCGGCGGTCGAGTCGGCGAGCTTCATCATCTCGCCGCCGTGGATGTTGCCAAGCAGGTTGGCGGCCTGCGGGCCCATCAGCACGGCGAGCGACACCCGGGCGTGGGACGGCGGCAGCGGATCGAGGTCGGTCATGGTCCGAACGCTAGCGACGTCAGCCGATGACGAGGGCGGCGAGGTCGCGCGCGGCACGAGCGGGATGCTGGTTGTCCTGGGTGGCGCCCATCACCAATGTCCCCTCGATCAGCAGATGCAGTTGCTCTGCAGCGCGCTCTGGGCGGCCATGGCCCAAGGCCTCGAGCTCCCGAACGAGAAGCGCGCGAAGGCGCCGCCGGAACGCGTCGGTCTCTGCATGTGCCGGATGGCCGGGATCCGCAAATGAAAGGTCGGTCGCGAAGTACCTACAGCCTCGGAAGTCCGCGTTCGAGACGAGTTCGTCGAGCCGATCGAAGAGCCCAAGAAGCCGGGCTCGGGGTTCCGTCGGCGCCGGCCAACGCGTCCTCGTACCACGCAAGATCCTCGTCGGAGGCGCGGCGGAGAACCGCCGCGATCAGGCCGTCCTTGCCTCCGAAGTGCTCGTAGAGCGACCTGCGGGCGACGTTCGCCTCCTTGAGCAGCGCGTCCACTCCGACCGAGGCGCCGCGTGAGTAGAAGAGCTGCTGCCCTGCCGCGAGAAGTCGTTCCCGGGGGCCCGGTGGGGTTTTGGGGCTCATCTGGCTAATCGTGATCCTCCGCTTGACAGTAGATCGACCAGTCTATACCGTCGGAAGTAGACCAATCGGTCTACTTCCAAGGAGGATGAGATGACCGCATCCGATACGCCAACCGCCAAGGACACCGCCGAGACCATCGGCCTCTTCAACGAGGCGTTTCAGCGCCGCGACAAGGACGCGCTCGCCGCCCTGGTCCATGAGGACTGCCTGATGGTGTCGGCCCAGCCCGCCCCCGACGGCACCGCGTACGTCGGGAAGGAGGCGTGCGTGGACGTTCTGGGCCGAGCTGATGGACGACGAGTCGACCACGTTCGAGGTCCAGCACGTGTTCACAGATGGCGACTGGGCGGCAGTGCGGTGGCGATACCGCTTCGGGCCCACCGACGCAGAATCCGTTCTCGGCGTGAATGTGACGCGGGTCAGCGGCGGTCGCGTCATCGAGCAGCTTGGATACACCAAGACCCCAGGTGGGCTCCCGCTTCCAGAGTGACCCTTGAACATTCGGGCCGGCCGGCACCTTAAGTCAGAGCGATTGCAGGCCGGTGACCTCGAGCACGAGCTCCCCGGCCTCGTCGGAGGCCCGGAGGTCCACCTCGGCGAAGATCCGCCAGTCGTGGTCCCCCGCCGGGTCACCCAGGATCTGCTGGACCAGCCAGCGGTCGGGCTGCTCGTCGATCGAGCAGCATCGCCGGACCGCGGGCGTCCGGACCGGTGTCGACGGACTCGTGGTCGGCGAAGTAGTCCGCAGCCGACTCCCGCCACTCGTCGACGTCCATGACGCCGCCGTCGTCGAGCTCTCGCCAGCTCCTCGAACGCAGCGTCGGGCGAGCAGCTCGACGCGGCGGAACATGGCGTTGCGGACCAGGACCCGGAAGGCCCGGACGTTCGTGGTGATGGGCGCGACAGTGGCTGGCAGTGACCTCGACACGACCTCCGGACGGTCGGGGTCGACGAGCTGCTCCCACTCGTCGAGCAGGCTGGAGTCGGTCTGCCGCACGACCTCGCCGAGCCACTCGATGAGGTCGGCGAGCTCCTCGGTCCGGGCCGCCTCGGGCACCGTCTGCCGCAGCGCCTTGTAGGCGTCCGACAGGTAGCGCAGCACCAGCCCTTCGGACCGGGTGAGGCCGTAGAACGCGACGTACTCCCCGAACGTCATCGCCCGCTCCCACATGTCGCGGACCACCGACTTGGGCGACAGCGCACTCTCCGCGATCCACGGATGACCCTTGCGGTAGAGCTCGTACGTCGCCTCCAGCAGCTCCAGCAGCGGCTTGGGCCAGCTGACCTCGTCGAGCAGCTCCATCCGCTCCTCGTACTCGATGCCGTCGGCCTTCATCTCCGCGACCGCCTCGCCACGCGCCTTGTACTGCTGGGACGACAGCACCGGCCGCGGGTCCTCGAGCGTCGCCTCCACGACCGACACCATGTCCAGCGCGTACGTCGGAGACTCCGCGTCCAGCGTCTCGAAGGTGGCCAGGGCGTACGTCGACAGCGGCCGGTTCAGCGCGAAGTCGAACGGCAGGTCCGCGACCAGGCGCATCCGCCGGCCGGACTCGTCGGGCGGGTCCAGCCGCTCCACGACACCGGCGGCAAGCAGGGTGCGATGGATCGCGACGGCGCGGCGGACCAGCCGGAGCTGGCTGCGGCCGTCCTCGTGGTTGTCGCGCAGCAGGGACCGCATCGCCTCGAACGGGTCGTCCTCGCGGGCGAGCACGTTGAGCAGCATCGAGTGGCTGACCCGCAACCGCGACTTCAACGGTTCGGGCTCGGCAGCGACGAGCCGGTCGAAGGTGTCCTCGGTCCAGGACACGAAGCCCTCGGGCGGCTTCTTGCGTTGGACCTTGCGCAGCTTCTTGGGGTCGTCGCCGGCCTTGGCGAGCGCCTTGTGGTTCTCCACCACGTGGTCGGGGGCCTGGACGACGACCGCTCCGGACGTGTCGAACCCGGCGCGGCCCGCACGCCCCGCGATCTGGTGGAACTCGCGGGCCTTGAGCACCCGCTGGCGGGAGCCGTCGAACTTGGTCAGCCCGGTGAAGACCACGGTTCGGATCGGCACGTTGATGCCGACGCCCAAGGTGTCGGTGCCGCAGATGACCTTGAGCAGGCCGGCCTGGGCCAGGGTCTCGACCAGCCGGCGGTACTTCGGGAGCATGCCGGCGTGGTGGACGCCGATTCCGTGCCGCACCAGGCGCGAGAGGGTCTTCCCGAACCCGGGGCTGAACCGGAAGCCACCGATCAGCTCGGCGATCCGGTCCTTCTCCTCGCGGGTGCACACGTTGATGCTGGTCAGGGCCTGGGCCCGTTCGAGCGCGGCGGCCTGGGTGAAGTGCACGACGTACACCGGTGCCTGGTGGGTGTGCAACAGCTCCTCGAGCGTCTCGTGGAGCGGGGTGAGCGCCCAGGTGTGGCTCAGGGGCACGGGACGCTCGACGGAGGTGACCACGGCGGTCTCCCGGCCGGTACGACGGGTGAGGTCGTCGACGAACCTGGTCACGTCGCCGAGGGTGGCCGACATCAAGCACGAACTGGGCCTGCGGCAGGGTGAGCAGCGGGACCTGCCAGGCCCAGCCACGGTCGGGCTCGGAGTAGAAGTGGAACTCGTCCATCACCACCTGGCCGACGTCGGCACGCGGCCCCTCGCGAAGGGCGATGTTGGCCAGCACCTCGGCCGTGCAGCACACGATCGGTGCGTCCCGGTTCACCGAGCTGTCGCCGGTGAGCATCCCCACGTTGGCCGCGCCGAAGATGTCGCAGAGCGCGAAGAACTTCTCGCTGACCAGCGCCTTGATCGGCGCCGTGTAGTAGGTACGCCGACCCTCGGCCAGCGCGGCGAAGTGGGCGGCCGTGGCGACCAGGCTCTTCCCGGACCCGGTGGGCGTGGACAGGATGACGTTCGAGCCGGTCAGCACCTCGATGACCGCCTCCTCCTGCGCCGGGTAGAGGGTCAGCCCCTGCCCGCCGACCCACGCCTCGAAGGCGTCGAAGAGGGCATCGGGGCCGGCCTCGCCAGTAGGAGGCGCAAGCTCGGTCATGCTCTGCACGGTAGCGTCAGCCCCATGTCTGACCGGACTCCGCCGTCCAACGAGGGGCCCACCCACCGTTCCAGTGGCCCTCCCCCGAACCGGCCACCCAAGCCACCGCCGGCCGAGGGGACGCCCGAGTACAACTGGCTCTACGGCAATCGACCCCCGCCGGCCGGGAACGACTCCACCCAGGCGATGGGCACGAACCCGGACGCCACCAGGGCGATGCCCCTGGGGCCGCGATCGGAGCGACGTACCGGAACAGCCCGGAGGCCCGACGCAGCCCAACCAGTCGCCCCATCGGACCGCCGCCACCGCCACCGGGTCGGGGAGCTGGCCGCTGGGGGCGGTTCGCGAAGCCGCGACCCAAGCTGCGTTGGATCGCCTACCTGATCGCACTGTGGCTGCTGTTCCTGGTCGCGACTCCGCTCATCGCCTGGAACAAGGTGTCGAAGGTGGAGGACACCCCCGACGGGAGTCGACCCGACGACCAGCCGGGGACGACGTACCTCCTGGTGGGCAGTGACGCCCGCAAGGACGACACCTCCGGGTCCCGCACCGACTCGATCATGCTGCTGCACACCGGCAAGCGGTCCCAACGTGCTGATGTCGATCCCGCGCGACTCGAACGTCGAGATCCCCGGCCACGGCACCACCAAGATCAACGCCGCCTTCGCATTCGGCGGGGCCCCACTGCTCATCGAGACCATCGAGAAGAACACCGGGATCCGGGTCGACGACTACGCCGAGATCGGGTTCACGGGCTTCGTCGACGTGGTTGACGCGGTCGGCGGGATCGAGGTGTGCCCGACCGAGAACATGAACGACCCCAAGGCGAAGCTGAAGATCAAGAAGGGGTGCCAGGACGTGGACGGGAAGACCGCGCTCGCCTACTCCCGGTCCCGGCACGTCGAGGAGCTCGGCGACATCGACCGGGCCGGAAACCAGCGCGAGGTCATCTCCGCCATCGGGAAGAGCGCGCTCTCGCCGTGGAGCTTCATCAACCCCGTGCGCTACTGGAAGCTCAACTTCGCTGCGGCCCGAGCAATCCGGGTCGGCGAGCACACCAGTGCGATCTCGACAGCCAGGATGTTCCTGGCCATGACCCGGGTCAGCGGCGACAAGGGTCTGACCTGCGGCGTACCGATCGCGAACCTCAACGTGGACTGGGATCCGGAGAGGTCCAAGCAGCTGTTCCAGAAGATCATCGACGACGAGGCGGACAGCATCCCCAAGAACCTGTGCACGCCATCAGGCCTGCCCAAGAGCGTCACGGGATGACCGGCTGAGATGCCTACCTCGTCGCAGACGGTCTTCGTTCACGTCGGGCTCGGCAAGACCGGCACCAGCACGCTCCAGCGCGCGCTCAGCGAACAGAAGGAAGCCCTCGCCGAACTTGGCATCGACGTGCCCGGCAGCACTCACGCCGACACCCGGCTGCCGGTCTACGACCTGATGGGCCGCCGGATCGGCGGCGCCAACAAGAACGACAACTCGAGGGTCACCGGTGCCTGGAAGCCGTTCGCTGCGTCGATCCGAGCCTCGTCCGCACCCACCGTCGTCTTCTCCGAGGAGATGCTCGCGCTCGCCCGGCCCCGGACCGTCAAGCGGCTGGTCGACTCTCTCGCGCCGCGTCGCGTCGTCGTGATCGTGACCGTGCGCGACCTCGGGAGGGTGCTGGGCTCCTACTGGCAGCAGATGGTGATGATGGGCCGCCCCGAACCCCTCGTCCGACTTCCTGCGGGCGGTCCGGGATCCCGACTCCGGACCGACCAGTGCCGGGGTCGGGTTCTGGATGCGCCAGGACGTGATCCGCACGCTGAACTCGTGGGAGTCCGCCGTGCCCCGCGCCGACATCCGGGTGGTCACCCTGCCGGCTCCCGGACAGCCGCCGAACCTCCTCAACGACCGGTTCGCCGAGGTCATCGGTGCGCCGGCCGGACTGCTGCGCGGAAGCGAGCCGAAGGGAAACGCCTCGCTCGGCCTTGCCGAGACCGAGGTCGTACGCCGACTCAACGAGCATCTCGCCGACTCGATCGAGGAGAACCAGAGACTCAACCTGATGCGGGTGATCCGGGGCGGCCTCCAGGAGCGGGAGTCCCAGCAGATCGTCGTACCCGCCGCCGAGTTCGCGTGGATCGAGAAGCGAGCGGCGGAGATGGTTGCCGAGCTCGAGCATCGCGGCTACCAGGTGGTCGGGTCGCTGGACGACCTGAAGCCGAAGCCGCCCGACGGGCCGGCAGGGACCCCCACCGACAGTCAGCTGGCCGACGCCGCGCTCGCGGCGCTCGCCGCGGTGTCTCGGGACCGGTCGCGGCTGTGGGCTCGGATGCAACGCCGGAGGAAGGCCTTCAAGGAGAGGGCTGAGAAGCGCAGGGGTGCGAACGTGTCGAGCCAGGTTCGCGCCACCTCGTTCCGGCTCCGGGTCCTCGCGCTCGAGAAGGCCGATCACAGCAAGGTGCTGGGCTGGGCCGCGCGGACCTACCTCAAGTGGACCTCGCGCCGCTGATCACTGATCCTCTTCGCCTTGCCGAGAGACCGTTCGAGGGCGTGCGGTGCCAGCACCTCGACCTTCGCGGTCACGCCGACGCGGTGCTTGATCCGGTCGGCGAGCAGTCGTCCCAGTTCTTCGTCGGGTTCCTCGTCGGGCTCTCCCGAGGCCTCGACCTGGACGGTGAGCACGTCGAGGTTGCCCGGCCTGGTCAGCACGCAGAGGTAGTGCGGCGCCAGCCCCTCGATGGTCAGGATCTGCTCCTCGATCTGGGTCGGGAAGACGTTCACACCGCGCACGATCATCATGTCGTCGGTGCGGCCGGTGACCTTCTCCATCCGCCGGAACGCGGGATACGCCGTGCCCGGCAGCAGTCGGGTGAGGTCGCGGGTCCGGTAGCGGATCACCGGCATCGCCTGCTTGGTCAGGCTCGTGAAGACGAGCTCGCCGACCTGGCCGTCGGGAACCACCTCGAGAGTCACCGGGTCGACGATCTCGGGCAGGAAGTGGTCCTCCCAGACATGCAGCCCGTCCTGGGTCTCGCCCGACTCCTGGCTGACGCCGGGGCCCATCACCTCGCTGAGCCCGTAGATGTCGACGGCCTTGATGCCGGCCCGCTTCTCGACCGCTCGTCGCATCTTGTCGGTCCACGGCTCGGCGCCGAAGATCCCGATCTCCAGCCGGGTGTCCTTGGGGTCGATCCCCTGGTTGTCCATCTCGTCGAGGATCGCCAGGAAGTACGACGGGGTCACCATGATGATCCGGGGCTCGAAGTCGACGATCAGCTGGACCTGGCGCTCGGTCATGCCGCCGCTGACCGGCACCACCGTGCACCCGAGCCGCTCCGCTCCGTAGTGGGCGCCGAGCCCACCGGTGAACAGTCCGTAGCCGTAGGCCACGTGCACGATGTCGCCGGGAAGGCCGCCGGCGGCACGGATCGACCGGGCCATCACCTCCGACCAGGTCGCGAGGTCGTCCGCGGTGTAGCCGACAACGGTCGGCTTGCCCGTCGTACCACTGGAGGCGTGGACGCGGTTGACCTGGTCGCGCGGCACCGCGAACATGCCGAAGGGATAGTTGGCGCGCAGGTCGGCCTTCGTCGTGAACGGGAACTTCGCAAGGTCGGCGAGGCTCTCGAGATGCTCGGGCCGGACCCCGGCCTCGTCGAACGCGTGCCGATAGTGCGGGACGTTGGAGTAGACCCGATAGAGCGTCTCCCGGAGCCGGGTGAGCTGCTGGTGTTCGAGCTGGTCACGGCTCAGGTCGGGAATCTCGCCGCTCATGACCGCTTCTCCCGTGCCTGGTCGAACAGGGTCCCGCCGATCTCCTTGCTCCTCCCGACGAACTCGGCGACGACCTCGGCCGATGTGGTCACGGTGATCTCGTAGACGCCCTCGCGGCCCTCACGGCTGCGCTCGGTTGCCGAAGCGGTGAGGACGTCGCCCAGCCGGGTCGGCCTGCGGAACCGGATCTCCGCACCGGCAGCCACCGTGCGCCGGTTGTAGGAGTTGCAGGCGAACGCGAACGCCGAGTCGGCGAGGGTGAAGGTGAGCCCGCCGTGTCCGATGTCGTGACCGTTGACCATGTCCTCGCGCACGGCCATGGTCAGCACCGCCCGGCCGGGTCCGACCTCGACCAGCTCCATCCCCAGGCTCTGGCTCGCGCGATCCCCGGCCCACATCGCCGCCGCCGACCGGTCGGCGATCTCTTCGGGAGTCACGCCGTCAGGCTAGTACGTCGAATGGCGTCATCGCGGCATCACGCCGCGGACTGGCCGACCTGCTCACGGAGCCGCGCCAGCAGGCCGGCGATCAGCCGGGACACCTGCATCTGGGTGACGCCGACCTCCTTCCCGATCTCGGCCTGGGTGCACCCGCGGAAGAACCGCATCTCGAGGATCAGCCGCTCCCTGGCGTCGAGGCGGCGAATGAGCGGCTCCAGCGCGGCCCGGGCCTCGGCCCCGGCGAAGCCAGGGTCCTCGGTGCCGAGCCGGAGACCGATGCCGCCGTCGCCGTCGTCGGGGAAGTCGAGCGACGTGGGCGCGAAGCATCCGTTCGCGGCCAGCGAGTCGAGGACCATGTCGAGCTCGACGTCGAGGTGGGTCGCGATCTCGGACGGGCGCGGGGATCGCCCGAGCAGCTGGCACAGCTCGGACTCCGCGGCGGTGACTCTGGCCTGCAGCTCCTGGATCGACCGCGGCGGACGCACGACCCAGCCGAAGTCCCGGAAGTAGCGGCGCAGCTCACCGCGAATCGTCGGCACGGCAAAACTGAGGAAGTCGCTCGCCTTGTCGGGATCGAAACCCTTGACGGCCTTGACCAGGCCGAGGCAGGCGACCTGCTGGAGGTCGTCGAGCGGAATGCCGCGACCGCGGTATCGCCTGGCCAGATCACCGGCGACCGACATGTTCAGGCGCACCACCTCATCCTCGAGCTGGCAGCGCTCCTCGGCCGAGGCCTGACGAGCGCGCTCGAGGAGGCGCGCAGTGGCCTCGCGGCGGTTCAAGGGGCCGGACTCGGGATCGTCGGCAGCGAATAGGGACTCGGGGCTCGGCGAGATCTGTCGCACGGCAAACACCTCCACAGAGGATGCTCGGCGTGGCAGTTGGCTCAACCACTGCTCCAACCAAAGCACTTCGCGTGCGTCTCGGCAATACCCCCAAGGGGTAGTGTCAGCGCTCAATCGGCCCGGGCAGTGCCTTGGCGGTCACCGGCCGACAGCTCGTTCGAGCTCGGCCTTGTTCATCTTGGAACGGCCCTTGATGTTCTTCTTCCTGGCCTCGGCGTACAGCTGGTCCTTCGTGCGGCCGCCCCCGCCGGAGTGCGAGCGGAGCCCACCTCTCCGCGAGGACGAGATGTCCTGCGTGGACGTCTTGCTGGCCGTCCGTGCCTCTCCCTTGCGGGCGCGCTCCTTGTTGACGGTGCGGGAGGCGATCTCCTCGGCCTTGTCCTCCTCGGTGCCTCGGTCCTCCAGCCCCTCCTTGATGTGTTCGTACTGGCGTTCGCGCTTCTTGGTCCAGCTCCTGGCGGGCATGGGTCACCTCCCTGGTCTGACGTCTGATCGCAACTGCCGCCTGAGCCGCACGTACCCCGACGTCAGGAGCCCAAACGGCGGCATGGCGGCCTCGAGAATCGGGTACCCGCAGGCCATGACCTATCAACCGGAAGAAGAGCGACCCATCGAGCTGCAAGACGTCCCAGCTGAAGAGGGCATCTCCGTCGGCGACGCTGCCGAGCGACTGGACAAGGACCCGGAGGAGCAGAAGAACTACACCGATCCGGCGCCGAACGAAGACGACCAGTCACAAGGCAGCTGACCATGCTCGACGCGGGGCGGTTGACTTGACGGGAACCCTCTCGGCTGTCGTTTCAACCGAGAGGGCCCGACAGGGAGCCGGGTTAAACCCGACATGGGGTAGGTGCCCGATCCGTGAATGCTGAAACGCGACGGTCCGGAAGCGACGAGAGCAGGTCGGCTCAGCCAGAGAGCTTGCGAGTGGCGATGAGGCGCTCCGCGACCGCATGGAGCTTGATGTTGTTGTCCTGCGAATACCTGCGCAGGACGGCAAAGGCCCGGTCGGCGTCGATGGAGAAGCGCTCCATCAGGATCCCCTGAGCCTGGCCGATGGTCTTGCGCGCGTCGATGGCTCGCCAGAGGTTGGCGGTGTCCTTCGCCGAGTCGAGGGCAACCGCGGCGTGCCTGGCCAGGATGTGGGCGACCTGCTGGTCCTCGACGCTGAAGTGGTTCGGCTCCTCGTCATAGAGGTTGAGGCTGCCGATCGTCGTGGCGCTGGTGTACATCCGGGTCCCGAGCACGCTGTGTACGCCGGCATCCGCGACGTAGCGGGCCCAGTCCGGCCAGCGCGAGTCACTGCGGGTGTCGGAGATGAGCACGCTGTAGCGGTCCGGGGTGACGTCGATGTCCGGGCCCTCGCCGCACTCGAACTGCACCTTGTCGAAGTCGGCCACCATCGGATGTGTGGTGGCGACCGTCTCGACGCGGTTCTTGGCGTGGACGAAGATGACGCCGGCCGACGTGCAGTTGACCGCCTTGAGCGCGTACTCGAGCACTCGCTCGACGGTGTCGTGGATGGTTGGCTCGTCGTGGAGGGACAGGGCCATCTCCGCGAACTCGTCGGCGTCGACCCCGCTCACCGTGCTCGCCATGTTGCAACTCGCGAGACACCGCCCTGTCTGAACACACAGTGAGTGAACCATGTAAGCCGATGCGACACCAGTTTTACGGGCGCGAGGTGCTGCCGGCGTTGCGGCCTGGGTACTGACGGACCATGGCGAGTCGAGAACAGGACGAGGAGACGCTCACGCGCAACTGGAACGAGCTGCTCCAGGAGCTACGGGTAGCCCAGACGGGAGTGCAGATCCTCACCGGATTCTTGCTGACGGTCCCGTTCTCGGACCGGTTCCATGATCTCGACCGGGTCCAGGTGGCGACGTACCTGGCGGTCCTCTGCGGAGCGGTGCTCACCACGGGCTTCGTGATCGCGCCGGTGGCGTTTCACCGGGTCCTCTTCCGTCAACGCATGCGCGACTGGCTGGTCGAGGCCGCGAACCACTGCGCAAGGGCCGGGCTGGTACTGCTCGCATTCACGAGCTCCGGCGTGCTGTTCCTCGTCTTCGACGTGGTTCGGGCCGGACCCAGGCAATCATCGCCGTGACCACGGCATTGGCCTTCTTCGCCCTGTTGTGGGCGGTGATCCCGATCTGGACCCGCCAGGCCGACCCGGATCCACCGACACTCGACTCGAACTAGGAGCCCCTTCGAACAAACGCACAGGAGCCCCATTGTCCGGTTTACACAGGACAATGGGGCTCCAGCGAGTGTTCAGGAAGCGAGGTTCCGCAACACTGCGATGTCGACCGGACCCAATGTGTGCGTGACACCATCGGTGGCGGAGACCCTCCACAGACGCTGCCGCAGGTCCGTCACGGACTCTCGGGACACGAGCGCCACGCGGCGCCCGTCTGGATTCGTGAAGGACAGGCACTGCACACCGGACGCCGGATGACGTACGCGAGCAACCCCCAGCCGTGCACCTTCGAGCGTCACTACGTGCACTCTCGGCGCGAACACAAATGATTTTGTTGCCATAACTCTTAACCCCCCCGGGCTGAAACCGAAGCAACCCCCTCACTCCGGCAAGTTCGAGGATAAGCGCCACCAGGGACAGCGCCAAGCTGAATCGCCGTTTAGGCACATCTTGACTAGGCCGGTCGGGTGAAAACTTGACTAAATCGGCCAAACCGATGCGAATTCCGCCGAAATCTGCATGGCAGACAGCGGATAAGTGGGCCATATCCCCCGAAACCGGACGCATCTCGGCGCGCTCAGAGCTCGGACTGGATCCCGGAGAGGAGCTGGCGGGCCATCACGATCCTCTGCACCTGGTTGGTGCCTTCGTAGATCTGGGTGATCTTGGCGTCGCGCATCATCCGCTCGACCGGGTAGTCACGGGTGTAGCCGTAGCCCCCCAGCACCTGGACGGCGTTGGTGGTGACCTCCATCGCGACATCGGACGCGAAGCATTTGGCTGCCGCACCGAAGAACGTGAGGTCCCTGTCCCCGCGCTCCGAACGGCCGGCCGCGGCGTAGGTCAGCTGGCGGGCGGCCTCGACCTTCATGCCCATGTCGGCGAGCAGGAACTGGAGTCCCTGGAAGTCCGCGATCGGCTTGTCCGAACTGCTGGCGGTCGCGCGCATAGCCGAGCGCATGGTCGAGCGCTCCCTGCGCGATGCCGACCGCCTGCGCCGCGATGGTGATGCGCGTGTGGTCGAGGGTCGTCATCGCCGTCTCGAAGCCGGTGCCCTCGGCGCCGATGATCCGGTCGGCGGGGATGCGGACGTTGTCGAAGTAGACCTCTCGGGTCGGGCTGCCCTTGATGCCGAGCTTCTTCTCCGGCGCTCCGAACGAGACGCCCGGGTCGGACCTCTCCACGACGAACGCGGAGATGCCCTTGGCGCGCTCGTCCGGATCGGTGACGGCGAGGACGGTGTAGTACTCCGAGACGCCAGCGTTGGTGATCCAGCGCTTCACTCCGTTGAGCACCCACTCGTCGCCATCACGCACAGCCTTGGTCTTCATCCCTGCCGCATCGGAGCCCGCGTCCGGCTCGGAAAGGCAGTAGGAGAAGCCGCCCTCGCCCCTTGCCAGCTTGCCGAGGTACTTCTCCTTGAGCTCCTCGGAACCGGAGATCTGCACGGGCAGGGAGCCGAGCTTGTTGACCGCCGGGATCAGACTGCTGCTCGCGCAGGCCCGGGCGACCTCCTCGATCACGATCACGGTCGCAAGGGCATCGGCACCGGCCCCGCCGTACTGCTCGGGAACGTGCGGGGCATGGAAGTCCGCGGCCTGCAGCGCCTGCGCGGCCTCCTCGGGGTAGCGGGCGAACTCGTCGACGTCCGCCGCGTACGGCGCGACCTTCGCGTCGCACAGCGCGCGCACCGCTTCGCGGATCGCCTGGTGCTCCTCGGAGAGGGCGTACATCGGGTAGTCGGCCAGCATGCCCGGATTCTAGTCGTGGGTGAGCGATCGTTAACCTGCGTCTCACCGCTCCGGATGGCGGGCTTCCGGCCACGTCTACGGTTGAAGCCGTGAGCAACGATTGGCAGGACCCGGTAGCGGTCGACTTCATGCTCGAGGACTGCAAGGTCTGGGCGGTGGTCGGCCTGTCCGGTGACCCGAGCCGGACGGCGTACCGGATCGCGTCGCTCCTCCAGCACCGCGGCAAGCAGATCGTGCCGATCCACCCAGCGGCCCGGACCGTCCTCGGCGAGCAGGGCTACCCGACGCTGGCCGACGTGCCCTTCCCGATCGACGTCGTCGACGTCTTCCGACGCTCGGACAAGGCCGGCGAGTTCGCGGATCAGGCCGTGGCGGTCGGCGCCAAGGGCGTCTGGTTCCAGCTCGGCGTGATCGACGCCGACGCGTTCGGGCGTACGACGCTGGCCGACGTGCCGATGGTGATGGACACCTGTCCCGCCATCGAGTGGAGCCGGCGCGGTTCATGACCCGCCCCGGAGGTGATCTTCGGCTCGACTCCGGCCCTGGCCTGCCCGACGGGCTGACCATCCCCGCGGCAGACCTCGTCGAGCGCTTCTCCCGCTCCCCCGGTCCCGGCGGCCAGTCGGTGAACACGACCGACAGCCGGGTCGAGCTCGAATACGACGTCGGTACGTCGGCCGCCCTCACCGAACCGCAGCGGACCCGGGCGATCAAGAGCCTGGGCGACCGGCTGGTGCAGGGCCGCCTCATCGTCGTCGCGTCCGAGCATCGATCCCAGCATCGGAACCGGGTCGCGGCCCGGGAACGGATGGCAGGTCTGCTCCGCGACGCGCTCGCGCCCCCGCCCCCTCCCCGGCGTCCCACGAGGCCGACGAAGGGCTCGAAGCAGCGCCGTCTGGACACGAAGAAGCAACGGGGACAGGTCAAAGAGCTGCGTGGGACGAGTTCGGACGAGTAACCGGTTCTCATCCTTCCGGACAGTGAATCGGTACTCGCGGTGGAGGCGCGGGGCCCTTCCCCGTTTCTAACGTGTCGGTATGACGATTTTGCTATCGGACCCACGGGTGTCCGCCATCCCGGTCCACGACAACGGCGAGTCTCTCGTGCGGCTGGACCCGATGATCGGGCGCCGCTCGTTCGTGCGATCGAGCCTCGCCGACCGGCTGGCAGTCGCCCAGGCAGCATTGCCACTCGGGATCCGGCTGCACGTGGTCGAGGGCCACCGGACCGCCGCATCCCAGCAGGCCATCGTGACGTCGTACTCGGCCGAGCTGTGCGCCGCCCACCCGGGCATCTCCGCGGACGACCTGCACCGGCTGTCGAGCCGGTTCGTGGCTCCGCTCGAGGTCGCCCCCCATGTGGCCGGCGCCGCCGTCGACCTGACCTTGATCGACGCCTGCGGCCATGAGCTCGACCTCGGCACGCCCATCGACGCGACACCCGAGCAGAGCGGCGGCCGGTGCTACTTCGCCGCAGCCGACATCAGCCGCGACGCCCGCGCCAACCGCAACCTGCTGGCCCGGGTCCTGACCGACGCCGGGCTCGTGAACTACCCGACCGAGTGGTGGCACTGGAGCTACGGGGACCGCTACTGGGCCCTGTCCACTGGTGCCGACCACGCCGTCTACGGCCCCGTCGAAGTCCGGGTGGCGGCATGAGTGCCCTGCCGATGACGACGGCGATGGCGACTGCCCGACCCGCTGCGGTGGGTCCGGAGCTCACCGTCGACCTCGAAGCGGTGGCCGCGAACAGCCGGCTCTTCGCGGCGAGGGCGGCGGGCGAGCTGATGGCGGTCGTCAAGGCGGACGGATTCGGGCACGGGTCGCTCGCCGTGGCCCGGACCGCGCTGGCGAACGGCGCGACCTGGCTCGGCGTCACCTCGATCGAGGAAGCGTTGCCGCTGCGGGCGGCCGGGCTGCAGGCGCCGATCCTCAGCTGGCTGAACCCGGTCGATGCCGACTTCGGCGCCGCGATCGGGTCCGGTGTCGACCTGGCCGTCCCGAGCCGTGAGCATCTCGCTGGCGATAGCCGCAGTCAGCGGACAGCCGGCCCGGGTGCACCTGCATCTGGACGCGGGCATGGCCCGCGACGGCTGTCCCCCCATGCTCTGGCCCGAGCTGTGCCGCGGGGCTCGTCGGGCGGAGCAGCAGGGACTAGTCCGGGTCGTCGGCGTGATGGGGCATCTCGGGTGCGCCGACGTCCCGGACGACCCGGCCAACGCCGCCGGCCGGACCCGGTTCGCGTGGGCGGTGGAGGTGGCCAGGTCGGTGGGGCTGCGGCCGTCGCAGCGGCATCTGGCCGCCACCGCGGCCACCCTGACCGACCCGCGCTCGCACCACACCATGTCTCGCGATCGGAGCGGGGCTGGTCGGCATCGACCCTTCCGGGACCACGGCACTCCGACCCGCCATGACGCTGACGGCGCCCATCGTGAGTGTGCGGCGAGTCCGCGCCGGAACGCCTGTCGGCTATGGCAACACGCACGTCACCACCAGCACGACGTGGCTCGCGCTGCTGCCCGTCGGGTACGCCGACGGCCTGCCCCGCTCCGCGTCCAACCGGGCCGAGGTGCTGGTCCGGGGCCGGCGCTGTCCGGTCGTGGGTCGCATCTCGATGGACCAGACCGTGGTGGACCTGGGACCCTCGGCGGCCGGGCCGGATGGGCCGCCCGAACACGCGACCGTCTTCGGACCAGGCGACCACGGCGAACCCACCGTTGCCGATTGGGCCGGCTGGGCCGACACGATCGAGCACGAGATCGTCACCGGCATCGGCCCACGCGTCTCGCGAAGTCTGCGCCCGATCCCGTTGCGGAGCCTGTCGTGAAACGGATCAAGGTGGCCGTCATCGGGGGCGGCCAGAACTGCGAGCACGAGGTCTCGATCGCGTCGGCCGCCTCGGTCGCCGGCAGCACTCGACCCGGCGTCGTACGACGTGGTGCGGCTGACCATCACCCGCGATGGCGAGTGGCTCGACGACCACGGGGGTGCCGTCGGGCTGGCTGGAGCGGTGGCGACACTGCAGGCGTGCGACGTGGTCCTGCCCGTCGTACACGGACCACGCGGTGAGGACGGCACTCTGGCCGCCCTGTGCGAGCTGGCCGGGGTTCCCTACGTCGGCGCCGACGTGCGCGCCGGCGCGCTCGCCATGGACAAGTGGACGACCAAGCTGATCGCCCAGGCCATGGGCATCGGGACCGCTTCGGGAGTCCTGGTGACAAGCCGGGACGCGGTCGGGTGGGATGGCCCGGTCGTGGTCAAGCCCGTCGCCGCGGGGTCGAGCCACGGGGTGTCGCTGGTCCACACGGCTGACGAGCTGCAGCCCGCGCTGGCGCGGGCGCTCGCCATCGACGACCGGGTGCTGGTCGAGGAGCTGGTGGTCGGCCGCGAGATCGACCTCGCTGTCCTCCGCCGCCCGGACGGCGCGCTGTTCGTCGGACCCGCACTGGAGATCGTGGTCGACGAGCTGTTCGACACCGCCAGCAAGTACGACGGCAGCGCCGACTTCCGGCTGCCCGCCGAGCTCGACGACGTACAGCGCAAGGAGCTGGAGGACGCCGCCCTCACGATGTACGAGGCACTGGGCTGCGCCGGCGTCGCGAGGATCGACTTCTTCCTCACCGAGGCCGGCCCGGTGCTCAACGAGGTGAACACCATGCCCGGCATGACCGAGCAGTCGCAGGTGCCGAAGATGTTCGCCGCTGCCGGGCTCAGCTATCCCGACCTGCTCGACGTGCTCGTGCAGGGAGCGTTGGCATCCTGAGCGTGATTCCATTGCGGGGTCACGCCCGCACCTACCTGGCAGGAGGCCCGGTCATCGCCGTACTCACTGGGTTCGGCCGGCCGGCCGTGCCGGCATGACCCGTCGCGTCCCCGAGTGGTGGCCCGATCTCGCGCTCGGCGTCGCAGTGGCGGCGTTCGGCGTCTGGGAGGTCAACGACCGAACCCCTTGGTTCGATGCATCGCCGGTGGAGTGCTACCTCGTCGTACTGGGGATGGCGGTCGCAGCGGGCCTGTTCCGCAGGTCGCCCGAGGCCGCGCTGGCACTGGTCTGGCTCAGCTGTGCCTTCCAGGTCCTGACCGGGCTCGACGTGATGCTCGTCCAGTTGGCGGTGACGATCGTGTCCTTCGGCTGCGCCCGCTACGGACGGACGGCGGTCGTGTGGCTCAGTGGTCTCTCGATCCCCGCGGCAGCCGTCATCGGGATCACCTACGTCACCCTCAGAGGAGCCGACATCCTCGACTCGCTGGGCGGTGTCGGCCGGATTGCCGCCGACTCCTACTCCGTCCGGCCGACGCTGGTCCTCGGGCTGAGCGCCCTTGTGCCGCTGGTGATTCCCTGGCTGGTCGGGCTGATGCTGCGGATCAGCGAGCAGGCCCGGACCTCCCGCGAGGCGCAGCACACGGCCGAGGAGGCGCGGTCGCAGGCCGAGGAGATCGCCCACCTGCGCGAGGAGCAGGCTCGGATGGCCCGCGACGTCCACGACGTGGTCGGTCACTCACTCGCGGTGATCCTGGCCCAGGCCGAGTCGGCGCAGTTCATCAAGGACTCCGACACCCAGGCCCTCAAGAAGACCATGGAGAACATCGCGACGTCGGCCCGCTCGTCGCTTCAGGACGTCCGCCAGGTGCTGACCACGGCCACGGAACGGCAGCCCAGCGGGGCGACCGGAGGCCTGGACAGCCTGATCGAGGGGGTGCGTTCCGGCGGCTACGAGGTGGCCTCCAGTGAGGTCGGGAAGCCCCAGCCGCTTCCGCCCGAGCTCGAGGTCGTGGCTTTCCGGGTGCTCCAGGAGATGCTCACCAACGCGATCAAGTACGGTCGGCGCGGCGAGCCGGTCAGCGTCGAGCGGCACTGGGAAGGTGAGCTCCGGATCGAGGTGCGCAACATCATCGGCACCGCGCCCGAGGGAGATCACCAGCAGGGACAGGGGTTGAACGGAATGCGACGAAGGCTCGAGTCGGTCGGCGGGCATCTCGACGTACGCCGTCGTGAGGAGGCCGTGGGCGCCACCTTCACCACGACAGCGTGGGTGCCGCTTCGGGCGGCCTCCATATGAGCGCACCCATCCGGGTGCTGCTGGTCGACGACCAGGAGCTCTTCCGGGCGGGCGTGGCGGTCATCGTCGACGCCCAGGAGGACATGGAGGTCGTCGGCTCGGCCGCCGACGGGGTGGAGGCGGTCCGACTGGTCGACGAGCTCGCGCCGGACGTCGTACTCATGGACATCCGGATGCCCGAGATGGACGGCGTCGAGGCGACCCGCCAGATCTTCTCCGCCGTCCGGACGGCCCGCCGCGAGAAGCCGGTGCGGGTGGTGGTGCTGACCACGTTCAACCTCGACGACCGGGCCGCGACCGCGATCCGCTACGGCGCGAGTGGGTTCCTGCTCAAGGACACCACGCCGGTGCTGCTTCGCGACGCGATCCGCACGGTGCACTCGGGCAACGCCGTGCTCGCGCCGCAGGACCTCTCGACGCTGCTGGAGGGCCAGTTCCGGGCGCGGCTTCCGGTGCCCGCGGGCTACGCCTCGCTCACCGACAAGGAGCGCGAGGTCTTCGCCGCCGTCGCGCGCGGGCTGTCCAACACCGAGATCGCCGGCCAGGTCTTCGCCAGCGAGTCGACCGTCAAGACCCACGTCGGCGCGATCCTGCGCAAGCTCAACCTTCGCGACCGGGTCCAGATCGTGGTGTTCGCCCACGAGCACGGCCTGGCGCACGGCTGACACCCGCCGAAGGCGGGTATCGCCGACTCGTCGGAAACGCCCGGAGGAGCGAAGCGGGGGAGGGCGGCTTGCGACGCGTCGGCGCACGCGGGCAGGGCCCGATCAACGGTCGCACGCTGGCTTGACCGCAACCACAGCGGGTTGGCCGCTGAACTGCAACCACGCCACGAGCCACGGCAATCCAAGCGGGGTTGAGGAAACTCCTCGAAAATGCTTCTCCACAATCCTTGTTTCAGCCCCGATTTCGGGGCCGAAATGTCGGTGCCGGCTGCTTGGATTGATGCATGTTGGAGACGATGTTGAACGGCAGTCTGGTCGAGGTTTCGAGCCTCGACGCGGAGTGGCTGCTCGACTTCGCCGCCGACGCCGAGGTCAGGGAACGCCAGGCCGGCCGCGCCAAGCTGCGGGCCGCTGCCCGGTGGTGTGTGCTGCACCCGGCCACCGAGGAGTCGGGGTTTGTGACCTGGTCCGACACCGGCCTGCCGGGCCTGTGCCCGGACGAGGAGGCAGCCCTGGGTGGGGAGGGGACGCCGTTGGTGGCGGCGTTCACGCCCGAACCGTTCGCCGCCGCGCTCGGGGTGTCCACCCTGACCGGGCTGCAGTTGTTGGCCGACGCCCTGGACCTCCAACACCGACTCCCCCGCCTCTGGGCCGCCGTCGAAGCACTCGCGGTGGCGCCGTGGAAGGCCCGCAAGATCGCCCAGGCCACCCACAACCTCTCCCAAGCCGCCGCCGCGTCGGTCGACGCCCAGCTCGCGGACCGGATCGGGTCGTGCGGGTGGCGGGCCATCGAGACCGCGGTCGCCCAGGCCATCGCCACCTACGACCCGCACCTGCTCGAGACCCGGGAGAAGCACGGCCGGGACGCCTGGGGGGTCCGGCTGTTCCACCGCGGGGTCGCCACCGACGGCGCCGACGACTGGGTCGGCACCTCCCACCTCGAGGTCACCGGCGACACCCTCGACCTCACCACCTTCCACGACCTCGTGTGTGACCAGGCCGCCCAACTCAAAGCCCTCGGCGACACCGACACCCTCGACGTCCGCAAGGCCAAGGCCGTCGGCGTGATCGCCAACCGCCAAGCCACCCTCGACCTCGGCACCCTCCTCGGACACGACGAGCCGGTCACCAGAGCCGACGGGCCGCAGCCCGTCGCCGCCGGTCGGCCGAAGACCAAGCTCTACCTCCACCTCTCACTGAGCCGACCTCCTCGGGCTCGACGGCACCGAAGTAGCGACGGGTCCGGGTTCGGGACCGTGGAGAGATTCGGGCCGGCCACCATCGCCCGGATCAAGGACTGGGCCGGCCGGTCCCGGGTCACCATCCAACCCGTCCTCGACATGACCCGCACCGACGCCGTCGACGCCCACGACCCACCCGCCTGGATGAGCGAACTGGTCATCCTCCGCGACCGGCACTGCGTGTTCCCGTGGTGCACCCGGGACGCCAGAGCCTCCGACCTCGACCACATCACCCCCTACGAGGAGAACGGCCCACCCGGCCAGACCCGGCCCGACGCCCTCGCCGCCTTGTGTCGACGGCACCACCGGGCGAAGACCTTCCGGCGATGGCGCTACCACCGCACCCCCTCCGGCGACTACCAGTGGACCGGACCCCACAGCCAGACCTACCTGGTCACCCCGACCGACACCATCCCCCTCCCGCCCAACTGAGCGCGGGCGGGCGCGCGCCCTCGGGGCGGTTGGTGCGGGGCGGCGCGGCGTGCCGCGTCGGCGAAGCATACAAGCGACGCGCGGCGGGACGCCTCAAAGCAACCGCGACGGACCCCGCCATCGGTGACGCGTCCCGACGCGGGGAGCCCAGCGCAGCCGAGGCAGGCGGCCCCGCAGCACCGAACCATCGCACCGCGAACCCGGGCATGAACCAGTCCCCTCTCAATTTGCTTGCAATCAGGGGCGATCCGTCAGCCATCTGAGATGGGATCACCTCTCCATCGCTGCGCAACGTGCGGTCGGCCCGAATCCGGCGAGGTCACGCTCGGTCAAGTCCTAGGGCACGACCGTCCCCCGCCAGGTGGGAGTCTGTTGTCGCCACTCGATTGTCATCCGTTTGCAAGGAGCAGCACGAAAATGCCGGTCACGCTCAGCAGCGCAAAGATCCAGAGCAGAATGCTATAAGCCTGTGTGGATTGACGCATCAGCTCGGAGCGCCGTGGGGCGGCCTTCAGATGGGACGACGACCAGCTCGCCGCGGGCTGCGTGGTCGAAGTCGAACGGGCGGATTGCCTATCCGGCGTTCTTGAGGATGGCTTCTGCCGAGTAGCTGAAGGGCGGGTTGCATTTCCGGATAGTCGACCCCACCGATCTGGAGACCCCAGCGCCCTGACGGCTCTTCAGCATGCTCAGCGTGGGACGTCTCACTGCCATTGGGAGACTTCTCGGCATCGGTCCCCTCCACGACCTCTGTGTGCTTTCGCTGGCCTGTCCGTGTCGCCGCGGTTTCCGCCTGCTCGGCTGACGTTACGACAACCGTCGGATAGCTGATCCCGCTGATCTGGAGACCCCAGCGCGAAGACTGCTCTTCAGCATGCTTGGTGTGCCGCGCCTCAGGAGTGCCACCAGAAGCCTTAGCTTCGTCGAGCATTTCAATGACTTCTGGGAACGACGAATGCTCCGTCGGCCTCTCCATCTGTTGAGCGTTCGACGCAACCGAACCCTTCGCGTGGCCAGACTGTGCCTCGGCGAGCGCGACCCTCAGCGTCTCGGAAATGCCACCGGCAGGCTCAACGGTGTCCGACCCGTCGACGACCTCTGAGAGCGACGACTGGTCCGTCGGCGTCGCTGCGTCTCTCGCAGGGAGCAACGGCGGCGCGACCCGGACCTGCGCGGCGTCTTCGTCAAGATGGAGGTCCGGCGCCTCGGATGCTCGTTCGACAAGATCGTCAGCTGCCCTGGCGACCGCACGACTGTCGTCGTCAGTGAGTTGCTGAAGGGCAATCTGTGCGGCGAGGGCCAACCCAGCGTGCCTGCCACGCAACAGGTGACCCAACTCGGTGACGGCCGCGAGCCGCACGGCCGGCAACGAGCTGCTCATGGCGTCCTGGATCTCGCTTGGTAGCGCCGAAGGGACCGTAATTGGGCGACCGCGCCGGGCTATCACCAAACCGCCCTCGACCCCGAACATCCATTTGCCGGGCGTTTGGTGCGGGGTGGCCGCACTGACCTTGTCGAATACGAAGTCGTAGAGCTCGTCGAGCCCCACCAATCCGTCCTGGTCGCGATCAGCCTCGCCCGTTTCCAAGCCTGCCACCAGGGCGCTGGTGAAGACCGACGGCGTCGGTGTATGCGTATCCGTGAGCACCTCATCCTCGAAGGCGTACTCCAAGGCACTCGATGCGGTGATGACGGCACGGCCTCGTCCGCCGAATTGCGTTTCGATCCCAATTCCGGGACCGGCTCTGTGCGACATGCCGCGCTCGAACGCACCCGCGTAGCAGCAGTCGAGAAGGAGAACAACCCGCCGAGACCGACTCCGAGCCATCCGCCGATTGACGAACTCAGCAGAGACACCGGTCGAGCCGAGCCGCCCCAGCCTGGTATCGGTCATTGCAAAGTACAACTCGCCCTCTTCGTCCTTGACCCCGTGACAAGAGAAGTGCAGGAGGAGCAGGTCGTCGGGTCGGCGATCGGCAAAAAAGTCATCGACAGCAACGTTGACCTCGTGAGCTGTGCTGTTGTGGAGCGCCGTCACGAGGAAGTCGCCGATCTCAGGATTTCGCAGAACCCCCGCCAGGGCTTCGGAGTCTTTGGCCGGAGCGTGCAGCCGACTAAGACCTGAATCGGTGTACTTGTCGCTCGAGATGATCAGAGCACTACGAGAGTCGGACACGCCGAACTCCAAGTCTCAGTGGCGCCTCGCCCAGTTGTCAGGGTTTCGCGCATGCCCTCTCCTCGATGCCGACGTCAGGAACGTGGCCTACTTCACTAACGAGACAGGAGGCGGCCGCCTGATACACGGGCAGGGACCTTCGCCTCTGCTGGACCGCGCCCGGGCGAGCAAGTCTTTGAGGGTGACCAGACATGTGTGAGTACTGCGGTTGCCGGGGCAACGAGGCCATCGGAGAGCTCATGGCCGAGCACGACGCCCTGAAGGACGACGCGGACCGGGTTCGGACCGCTATGAGCACGGGCGATCGGGACACAGCGCGGACCGCGGTCGTCGACCTGGTCCGCCGTCTCGAATCACATGTGCGGCGGGAGGAGCGGGGGATCTTCGCCGCACTGCGGATGCAAGGAGAGTTCGCCGACGAGGTCTCGGCCCTCGAAGCCGAGCACCGGCACTTCGACACGGCGATCGACGATCTGTCGCCGGACGGCACCGACTTCGACGTCCAGGTCCGTGCCCTCCTGGAGGAGCTGGACCGTCACATCGAGCGCGAGGACCTCGGCATCTTCCCGGTCTCCGTGGTCACCCTGGGTGCGTCCGGCTGGGCGCTTGTGGAGCAGGCGCACGCCGAGACGCCCACGTTCCTGGACGTGCCAGCACCCAGCTGAGCGAGCCAGGCTGACCCCGCCGTCAGTGCCTGCGCAGCCGGCTGGCGGCAAGGGTCGAGACGTCAGCGACGAGCTCCTCGAGTGGGCCGCGGTGGGCGAGTCCGACGAACATGGCGCCGATGCCCATCAGCACGAGCAGATGCCAGGGGTAGCTGGCCGGCGTCTCCGCGGGCCACACGCCGTCGCTCCGCATCACCACGTGCAGGGAGTACAAGGTCAGCGTCATCGTGCCCGCCCCGAAGAAGACCGCGACGAAGGTCCGGCCGGCAGCCGGTAGGCGGCCAACGACCAGCAGCGCAAGACCGATGACCAGAAGAGCGCTACCGATGGTCTGCGCGAGATCGAATGGCGTGCCGCTGTGCGGCGCCACGACCAGCAGCCACTGCCAGGCCGCGTCAGTCGGGGTGGTGCCGTGCATGCCCGAGGAGATCGCGTCGAGCAGCTCGGGCCCGGACGACGCAGGGGCGGGCGGATCGGCAAGCAGGGCCCGCACCACGTCCGGCCGCCTGGTGAGCGCCTGCTGAGACCAGGGTGGCCGTCACGGCAAGGGCGGCGCCAGCGGAGGCCACTGCGATCTGGACTCGTCGGTCGCGAAGATCCAGCCTGCCCAGCGCCATCCCGGCGAGCAGGTAGGCCAACCAGGGCACGACCGGGTAGTAGCCGGTGAAGGCCAGCTCGCTCAGCAGCTGTCCCGGGTCCGAGAGCTGTCCGAACGTCGGGCTGTCGAAGCCACGTGGCGGGAGCTCGGGTCGGACGACGTGCGACAGCACCGGGCCGGCGACCACCCACGCGCCGGCCAGCACGAACAGGGTCCGAGCGCGCAGGCCGATGAAGGGAATCCCCAGCAGGAACAGCAGCCCGTAGTAGGTCAGGATGATGGCCAGGCCCGAGTCGACGTCGGCGAGGGTCATGCCGATCGCCGCGATGAGCAGGGCGCGCACGGCCAGGCCCACCGCAGCCGCCATCCGCGGCCGGCCGTGCAGCGGCTCCTGGCGGCCGGTCATCAGGGCCAGGCTGACGCCGGCCAGAACGGCGAACAGCGCCGAGGCCCGGCCACCGGCGACGGCCTGCCCGAGCGTCAGCCCACCGCTCGGCTCGCGCTCGTCGAGGACGTGCGTCGTCACCATGCCCAGCAGCGCGAGACATCGCGCCACGTCGAGTCCGACGAGGCGTCCGAGGGCCGGTTGCGCGTTC
>CAVRBN010000037.1:0-38866 GCA_963719255.1 uncultured Actinomycetota bacterium
GTCCACTGGTGACGTTCTACGACGACGCGACCGGCGAACGGGTCGAGCTGTCGGTCGCGACGTACGCCAACTGGGTGGCCAAGACCAGCTCACTCCTCGTCGAGGAGTTCGACGCCGAACGTGGAGGGTCTGTCCACATCGACCTGCCCTGCCATTGGCTCGGCCCGGTGTTCCTCGGCGCCGCCTGGAACGTCGGCCTGGTCGCAACTCTCGACCCGGAGCCAGACATCGCGATCTGTGGGCCGGACCGGGTCGTCCGCTGGCAGCAGCATCCCGCCGCGATCGCCTGCTCCCTGCGCCCGCTCGGCGTAAGGTTCGCCGAAGCGCTCCCCGCCGGCGTCCACGACTTCGGCGTCGAGGTCTGGTCGCAGCCGGACGCGTTCGTCCCGTGGGACCCGGCCACCCCTGATGACCTCGCGGCCTTCGGTCGCACCCAGGCCGAGCTGTTCGCGGACGACGGCACCGTCGGGCCCGGTAGCCGCCTTTTCACTGCCACCAATCCCGTCACGCCGGACGGGCTGGCGGCGTTCACCCAGCCGCTCGGGCAGGACGGGTCGACGGTCTGGGTCCGGAACCCGGATCCGGGCTCATGGCACCGGAAGTACGACGACGAGCGCGCGACGGAGGTCTTCGGCGATCAGCCGGCCAGGTTGTAGCCGCCGAACCCTTCGGCCAGGAAGACCCGGTGTCGGAACCCGGACGCCTTGCCCGGCAGCAGCCACAAGTCGCCGGTCCGCTTCGCGCGGACGATCAGGTCTGCGTGACCGGAGCCCTTGATGTCGCCGACTCCGAGCACCCAGTCGTAGCTCGACACGTCAACGCCGAGCGGCTCCCGGCCCGTCAGTCCACCCGGCCCGTTGCCCGGATACAGCTCCAACTGGTCGGCGACCCGGAGCATGCGTGTCGGGAGAGCCGTCGCCGTCCCAGAGGCCGACGCCGTACTGCTGCTCGGCCGAGATGCCGCGGTAGGCCACGTAGCTCGCGCCCAGACCCGTCGCCCCACGGCCCGGATAGATCCGCATCGCTCCACCGAACGGTTGACCCATCAGGTCCGGATAGCCGTCACCGGTCATGTCCCCGACGGCGCTCAGCAAGCCGACCCGGTCGAACCCGGTGCCGACCACCCGCCGGCCTCCGAACGTGCCGCGACCGTTCGACAGACGAAGGATCAGCCTGCCGGACCGGGTCTTGACGATCAGGTCGCCGTCGCCGTCTCGGTCCCAGTCGCCGACGTTGAGCAGCTGGGCGGCGTTCCCGAAGCCCACGTTGACGCGCCTCGGGGCGCTCGTGTTCCAGGTGCCGGAGTGCGCGAGCACGACCAGCGCGTCGCCCCTGCGGCCCACGAGGTCGGCGGGCCCACCGTCGACGACGTTCCCGCCGGAGCTCAGCGCGGCGATCCGGTTGGCGGACCGGATCGGGCCGAACCAGTGGCCGAGCTTGTTGCCACCGACATTCGGAAACACGTAGCCCTTCCCGCTGCGGGCGCTGCGCGCAAACAGGTCTGGGCGGCCGTCGTGGTTGTAGTCGCCGTACCCGGTGATGACGTCGAACCCGTCCCAGCTGCCGTCGATGCGCACCCGGGCTCCGAGTCCGCCCGACCGCGTGCCCGGGATCAGCCAGAGCGTTCCGGATGAGTCCCGTCCCAACAGGTCGTTGAACCGGTCGCCGTTGAAGTCACCCGTGCCGATGGTCTTGTCATAGCTCCAGCGGCTGGACATCAGCTTCATCGCGAAGCCGCCGCGGCCCGTGCCGTAGAGCAGCCGAAGCCCGCCGGTAGCCGGGTTCCGCGCGGTCAGGTCGTTGCGACCGTCGCGGTTGAGGTCGCCGACGGCGGTGATCTGGTCGAGGCCCGCGAACATCTTGGTCGGTCTGATGCCCGCGCCGAAGTGGCCGGTGCCGTCGCCCGGGTAGATCCTCGACCTCCCGGTGGCCTCCGCACGGGCGAACAGGTCGGTCTTGCCGTCGCCGGTGACGTCCGGCGTCGCGACGATCGTGTCCATGCGCGACCAGCCGGTCGAGTCGGAGACCTGCGGCCTGCGCATCCACAGCAGTCCCTGCGTCGGCAGGACGAAGCCGGCGTTGTCGTCGGCCCTGCGCAGGAAGATGTCGGGGTACGGCGTCGAGACGACGTCGGCGTCGCGCTGTCGACCGCTCCAGGACTCGCTGGTAGTCGGCGGCCAGCGTCCGGATGTAGGGGATCTTGGCGTAGAGGTACCTGCCTGGGCAGGCGGTCTGGCCGGCGTCGCGGTGGCCGTTGATCGCCTGGAAGTACTGGTCCCCCACCCATTGCCTGGTGGACGAGACGGAGACCCCGTGCAGCGACAGCTTCCAGGCGAACAGGCGGGCATAGGCGTCGAGCATCGCCCGTCGAGGCTGGGTGAGCTCGAAGTTGCCGATCGCCGACATCGCGAACGCGTAGTCGTTGTAGCCCAGCGTGTGCGCACCCACGACCGGCAGCTCGACGCCGCCGTACCGGCCCTCCCAGATCCGGCCGAACCGGTCGACGAGGAAGTTGTAGCCGATGTCGGACCAGCCCTTGGACTGGACGTGGTAGGCGTAGATGCTGCGCAGGATGCCCGGAACCTCGTCGCGGGAGTAGTCGTTCGCATTCACCGTGTGGTGGACGAAGCCGGCGTGCACCTCGAAGTAGTGCAGCGACCCCGGGTCGCGGATGCTCTCGTCGGCTCCCCATTGGGCACGCGAGAAGATCCTGGGCTTGTCGGTGACCACGCTGAGCGGCTCCGCCGGTGGACTCGGTCGGTGCCGTACGCCGCCCCGCCCCCGGCACCCTCGGACGAGTCGACCGCGGCGGTGTCGATCGCCGGTTCCTGCACCGCGCTGCTGGCTGCCTCGCCCGGTGCGATCACCGCCAGCTTCACGTCCGTCGGCGACTTTCCGACGCTGGTCACAGCCTTGACCTGCACCTTGTCGACGTCGCCGACGACCACCGGATCGGTGCCGGGCCGGGCACTCCTGGCTTCGTCGCTGCCCGGGTCGGGTCCGTGGTCGGCGTCGTACGGCATCAGGTTCCAGGGCGACCACGCCCCGTCCGTCTCGGTGCGTACCTCGACCGTGATGTCGCCGTCGGCGAGCTGGTCAGCGCCGTTCCAGGTGACGCCCACGGTCCCGAAGCCATCGACCGTCTCCGGCTGGCCGCGCAGCTCGGTCCTGCCGACGGCTGCTCCCAGCGCGGCCTGGCCGTGCCTGGCTTGCGCCGGAGCCTGACTCTGCCGTCAGCGAGTACTCCTGGACGACCGCGTCCACCGGCCCCTGGGGCACCAGGGCCGCGCGGGCGTCAGACCTCGTTGCCGACGCAGGGGCCGCGCCGGGCTGGGAGATGACCACGTCGAGCGAGATCACCGTGGCGGCGGGAGCGAGCACAGCGAGGACAACACCGAGGGCGAGCAGTTGCTGACAGGCGGTGACGTATCGGACCTGGCTGGGACGCATTCGACTGCTCCAAGTGTGAGGGGAAGGTTCACACAAGGACCAAGTTTCACACCAGTAACACTGGTTACCAATAGGTCGTGAGTAACTACAAACCTGTAATTTCCAGTCGACACGCCGGTGGTTCCCGACTTTGTCAAGAAGTTTCCGACGTCGGGGTGCTGGGTCAGTCGTCGTCGAAGCCCTCGAAGGAGGCCTTCCAGACCTCCGGGGAAGTCAGCTGAGCCAGTGCATCCTTGTAGCGGTCGCTGAGCTCCGGCCACTCGCGGTAGAGCCGGGCGTGCAGCTCGGACGTACGGCGCATCTGGTCCATGAACTGCCGTCGATCGCGGCGGTACCACGCGGCGGAGGTCCCGTCGGCCGCCGACACGATGGCCGAGTCGTAGTGCGCCAGCCGGAACCACCGCTGGTCGACATGCGGGACGATGCCCTCCGGGAACTGGGCGGACAAGGTCGCGCGGTGGGGTGAACTGCCGCACCAGACCGGTGGCGGCCATCTTGACCTTGCCCGGCAGGCTTGGTCGGGTTCGCGATGCCCTTGCCATGCCGCGGCGGCTTCTTCATGCGGGGCTTCGGGTACAGGTCGAGCGCCGGGTTGCTCCGACCGTCGTCGTAGCTCTTCACCATCTCGCGCAGGCGCGGGAGCCGGGTGCCCATGTCGCGGTGCATCCGCTCGGGACCGTCGAGGACGTCCTGGAGCGCCAGCATGATGATCTCTCCGGTGCCGTACTGCATCGAGACCAGGCGCTTGACATGGTTGGTCAGGCTCTCGAGCACCAGCCGGCCGCCGTGGTCATAGGGCGAGTGCAGCAACGCCGAGATGAGGCGGTTGCGCTCGTGGAAGTAGGCCTGCCAGTCGATGGTGTCGTCCTTCTCGGTCCACGGCACGTGCCAGACAGCCGCGCCCGGCAACGACACCGTGGGGAAGCCCGCCTCGCCCGCGCGCAGCCCGAACTCGGCGTCGTCCCACTTGATGAAAAGGGGAAGCGACAACCCGATCTCGCGAATGACCGCGGTCGGGATCAGACACATCCACCAGCCGCTGTAGTCGACGTCGATGCGGCGATGCAGCCACGGCGTCGACCGCAGCGGGCTGCGTGCCCAGTCGTGCGAGTGGGTCGTCGACGGTGCGGGCCCCCAGAACCAGGTCCACTTCTTCAGCGCCTCACCGTAGGCGTGCATCACCGTGCGGTCGTAGAGGCTGAACATGTGGCCACCGACCAGCGTGGGCCGCTGGGCCAGGTCGGCGAAGGCGATCGCGCGCTTGATGCCCTCGAGCTCGCAGACGACATCGTCGTCGAGCAGCAGGACGTAGTCGGAGGCACCCTGCTGCAGGACCTCGAACATCGCGCGCGAGAAACCGCCGGAGCCGCCGAGGTTGGGCTGGTCGATGATGCGCACCCGGTCGCCGAGCACCGCCTTGGCGCTGGTGTACTTCTCGGTCTCGACGACCTTCTGGGTGCCCTGGTCGACCACGATGACCTCATCGAGGATCTCCAGGGTCGACGGGTCCTGCGACAGCGCCACGAGCTGGTCTGCGCAGAAGTCGGGCCGGTTGAACGTGGTGATGCCGAGGGTCACCCGCCCCGACTCCAGCCGGTCGGTCTCGATCATCCACTCGGCGCTCTCGAGCACCAGCTCGACGTCGCCTGCCTCGAGGTCGAACCAGTACCAGCCGCCGTCGATGAACGGGTTCAGGGTCAGGTCCAGGGTGACCGTCGTCGTGAGTGTCGCTGCTGACGGGGACCGAGTTTGCGCGAAGCACGTGGCCCCGCGCGGTCGAGCGGTAGACGATCAGCGTCCCCTCGCCGCGGAGCCGGGCCTCCAGGCGGACGGACCGGTGCTCGCTCCACCGTCGCCAGTAGCTCGCCGGGAACGCATTGAAGTAGGTGCCGAACGTGATCCGACGGCCTGGGTCGGCCACCGTGCTGTCGTCCTCGTTGACTCGGCCGTAACCGATGATGCCGCTGTCGGCCTGCGGCGCGTCCTTGGATCCGCCGCTGTCATCGGTGCGGCGGTCGGATCCGGACTGCCCCGAAGAGGCGTCGCCGCCGCTGCCCATGGAGGTCACGGTCCCCATGTAGAGAGCACGGACGTCAAGCTCCTGGGAGGCGCGCATGATGGTCCGCTGGACGACCCGGAATCCGTCGTTCGAACCGTTGGCGGAGCGTGACTCTGCCGATTCCTCAGAGGACTTTGCCACGTTAGAGATCCTTAGGGTACGACGGCGAGGACGCCGCGAACATTACCAGCGAGCCAGGTCAGGTGCGGCTTCTGACCTCGGCGACGGCCGCCACGAAGGCCGTCACTCTTGCCGCCGTCTGATCCCGGTCGAGCGCCAGGTGCTCCAGGATCGTGTAGCGATCGGGCCGCGTCTGCGGTGCGGCGAGCACGGCCGTCACGAACTGGTCCTCCGACAGTCCCACGTCCGCCGGGACGCACGGCAGCCCATGCCGAGTCAGGCACTCGACCAGCTGTGCGAACCGGTCGTGATGTCCGCGCAGATGGGTGGCAAAGGCGGCCCCGAGCCCGGCGAGCTCGCCGTGGTTGGCCGTCCCGGGGAACAGCTGGTCGATGGCATGGAGGATCTCGTGGCAGGCGCCGCTGCACGGCCGGGACGTGCCGGCCACCGACATCGCCATTCCCGACAGCACCAGGGTCTCGGCCAGCACCACCAGGAACGCTTCGTCGCGGATGGAGTCGGTGCGCTGGATCACCGCCTCGGCCGCCGTCCGGGCGAAGGCCAGCGCAAGCCCGTCGACGGGTTCATCACGTTCGCGGCTCGCCAGCAGCCAGTCCTCGATCGCCGACAGGTTGCTCACCACGTCCCCGACGCCAGCCGCGACGAGCGAGGCCGGTGCGTCGCGCACGTAGTCGAGGTCGACCACCACCGCGAGCGGCATCGCCACCCCGAACGACCCCTTTCCGTGGGGGTGCTCCAAGGACGCGACCGGTGAGCACAGTCCGTCGTGGGCCAGGTTGGTGGCCACCGCGATCATCGGGATGGCCGCCCGAGTGGCGGCGTACTTCGCGACGTCCAGGGTCCGTCCCCCACCTATCGCGACGACGGCGTCGTACCCGCGCTCGCCGAGTGCGGTCTGCAGCTCCGAGGCGGCGGCCAGGCTCGCCGAGTGCACCGCCAGCACCGTGGCGTCGGGCAACAACGGCTTGATTCGGTCCCAGATCTCCTGTCCGGTCGACGGCCCCACCGCGACGAGCACACTTCCCGTGGTGGAGATGTAGCGGTCCTGCAGCAGGCGGGGAAGATCGTCAACGGCACCGGCTCGGATATCGAGGTGGAGCGGGCTGGCGAGCATCCGCGCTAGTAGTGGCATGCGATCTCCCGCGCCCGCAGCAGGTCGACGTGGTCGTCGACCTCGACCCAGGTCGTGCCGGCCGGCAGCGGCGCCACACCGATGAACTCACCGTGGTCGGCCAGGTGCTGGTACCCGTCCTCGTAGTACAGCTGCGGGTCCCGTTCGTAGGTTGCCTGCAGGGCGTCGGCCAGCTTCTGAGCCGCCGACCCCTCGATCAGGGTCGCGCCGATGTACTCGGCGTACGCCGCGGCGGGGTCCATCAGCTTGGTGATCTGCACGACCCGGCCGTCGTCGGCCACCCGGATCTTCATCTCCTCCTCGGCCAGCGTCTTCTCGGTGTCGACGGCCAGCAGGATCTCTGGGCCACGGGCCCCGAGCAGGGTCTCCTCCACCGCCACTGGGTGCACGGTGTCTCCGTTGACCAGCAGCACCCCGTCGGTCATGCAGTCGCGGGCAGTCCACAGGGAGTAGGCGTTGTTCCAGATCTCGGCCTTGTCGTTGTGGACGAGCTCCAGGGTCACGCCGTAGCGGCGCTCGAGCGCGGCCCGCCGCTCCTCCACGGCCTGCGCCGCATAGCCGACAACCACGACGACGTCGCGCAGATCGACGGCCGCGAGGTTGCGCAGGGCGATGTCGAGGATGGTCGTGTCACCGTCCACCGGGATCAGGGCCTTGGGCAAGGAGTCGGTGTAGGGACGCAGCCTCCGTCCCGCTCCTGCTGCGAGCACCATTCCGATCATCTGGGAGCGTCCTTCCGTTCGGTGCGCCCGACCGTCGGCTTCTCGCCACCGGTCCATGCCGGGCCCCAACCTATCGCGCCGACCGCCGCCGGATGACCCGGCCAGCGCGTAGTAACGTGACTCACTCCCGGGCCCGTGCACTGGCCTCGTCCGCCCTGCCAGGGCGACGAGGAAGGTAAGGATGTGTGACATGACCAACCTCGCAAGACGTCTTCGACGCCGAGGTCTCGCCCGGCTGCGCGCCATGGCTGGCCCGGCCCCGACCCCCGCGGTTGGAAACCTGCGGCGGCGAGTCGCCGAGCTCGAGGACGAGATGCAGGAGGCTCGACGACTGAACCGCCGGCTGGCCGAGCTGATGGACGTCGTCGAGGAACTGCTGGTGCCGATCAGCCAGCGAGACGACGAGCGCGTCCAGCAGTATCTGTCAAGCAACACAACGGTCTTGGGCGGCGGCTCGGCGCGCGAGACTGGTCCGGGGAAACCGTCCACCGCGCCGGCGCGCGACCAGCCTTCAGGAACGGGGTGACCCTTCTGTGGCCAGCAGGGTCTTCCTGCACGTGGGTGTGCCCAAGACCGGCACGACCTTCCTGCAAACGGCAATGTGGGCCAACCGGGCAAGGCTCCGCGAGCAGGGCATTCTGTACCCCGGGACCAACCGCTTCGACCACTTCCACGCGCTTCAGCATGTCCGGGGCAAGGACGAGCGACACGGCGGCGCGCACGCCGGCGCCTGGGACAGGCTCGCCGACGAGCTGCGGTCCTGGGACGGCGTCGGGCTGGTGTCGCACGAGTTCTTCTGCATGGCCACGCGCCGCCAGAGGCGCCTGGTCGTGGACGGCCTCCAGCCTGCCGAGGTCCATGTCGTCGTGACCGCCCGGGCGTACCCGCTCCAGTTCCCTGCCATCTGGCAGGAGGCCCTCAAGATGAACTACGACGGCGGGCTCGACCAGTTCATGGAAGAGGCGTTCGCGGGGAAGCGGCAGCGGAGCCTGGGGCTGGTCGTCCCAGGACCTTCCGGTGATCCTCCGCAGGTGGTCCAAGGTCGTGCCGCCGGCACGCATCCACGTCGTCACGGTGCCCCCGCCCGGGAGCCCGCGGGAGCTGCTGTGGGAACGGTGGTGCCGGACGCTGGGCATCGACGACACCGGCTTCGACCTCGACGTGTCCCTCCCCAACGAGTCCCTGGGCGCCGAGCAGGCGGCCCTTCTGCTCCGGGTCAAGCCGTTCCTCTCCGGACCGTTGCTCGACGGCCCCACCCGGCACCGATGGGTGCGCCGCTACTTCGGCCACGAGGTGCTCGTGCCCCAGGCCGGATCGCGGTTCGCCCCGAGCGCCGAGTATGCCGAGGAGCTGCGGCGGCGCTCGGACGCGCCATCCGCAAGATCCGAAGGCGTGGGTACGACGTCGTCGGCAACCTCGAGGATCTCGCGGCGGAGGCGCCCGCGATGAACGGCCCGCACCCCGACCGGGTGGGCGACAAGGAACTGCTGGACGTCGCCGCCCGGGCCATCGACCAGATGATCCGCGACATGCGAGAGATGACCCTGCAGCGCAACGAGTGGCGCGACCAGGCCCGCGCACTGGCCCGGGCCAACGAGGCGCTTGCCCGGACCACCTGGTCGCGGATCCGTGGCCGGGTGGGGCGACTGGCCAGGCGACTCCGTGGCGGGCTCCGATGGCGAGTCACCGTGACGCGATGGCGAGTCACGGCGAGGACCGCCCATGAGCGTCCCCCAGCCTCCTGCCAGCACCGAGCCACTGGTGGTCGACGACGACCGGGTCCACCTCCCACGCACCATCGACCCCGAGCGCACCTACGACATCCTGCTCAACGGCAACCACGTGTGGTCGTTGCATCCTCGCCGGGACGCCGATTCCCAGTTCGGCCGCTCCGTCGCTCCGTGGCCCAAGGCGTTGCGGCGCTACCTCGTGGGCCACGCGGATGTCGTCCTGCGCGATCACGCGGAGAAGCGCATCCTGGCCACCGGACAACACGTCTTCAAGGGCGACGCGAGCCGCACCGTGCGCGTCATCGACTCCGACGGCAACGGGCTCATCCTGGACAAGTACGGCCGACTGACGCGGCCACTGTCGAGCGAGGCCCCCGACTCGATGGCGCAGTTCCTCGACCAGGTCGAACAACTGCTGGGCACGCTGAGCGACGTGGCCGGGCTTCCGGCGTTCATCTGCTACGGGACCCTGTTGGGGGCGGTTCGCGACGGCCGGCTGATCGGTCACGACAACGACGTCGACATCGCCTACCTGAGCAGCGCGGCGTACCCAGTGGACGTCGCCCGGGAAGGACTCCACGTCGAACGGGTGCTTCGCGACGAGGGATGGAACGTACGCCGCGGCTCAGGCACCCGGGTGAACGTCCTCATCACTCAGGCGGACGGGTCGAAGCGCTTCGTCGACGTGTTCACCGCGCACTGGGTCGGAGACCGGCTGTACATGCCCCAGGACACCGGCTTCGTGATCCCACGCGAGGACATCGTGCCGCTCACCACCGTGGAGCTGCACGGTCGCCCGTTCCCAGCTCCCGCCGCCTACGAGGATCTGCTCGCGCTGACGTACGGACCGGGCTGGCGAACGCCGGACCCGTCCTTCAAGTACGAGACGCCGCTCTGGCTCGCGCGCCGCCTGACCGGCTGGTTCGGTGGGCTGCGCACCAACCGCAAGCACTGGGACGCGTTCTACGCCCGGAATGGGCGCAAGCTCCCGACGGCGCCGAGCGCCTTCGCCCGCTGGGTGAGCTCCTCGTTCCCGTCCGGCCGGCCCTTGGTCGATCTGGGCGCCGGGAACCTCCGCGACACGCGCTGGTTCGCCAGGAACGGGCGACGCGAGGTCCTCGCCGTCGACTATTCCGGCGGGGCGATGCGGCTGGGTCCTCCGCCCGGGAAGCAGGTGACCCGGCAGCTCATCAACTTCAACGACTTCCGGCACGTGATGTCCCTCGGCGTGCGGCTGAGCCGGAGTGAGCAGCCGGTCGACCTGTACGGCAGGTTCCTGCTCCACTCCCTCGATGCCACCGGACGTGCCAACGTGCTGAGGCTGGCCTCGATGTCACTGCGCCGCGGCGGCTACCTGTTTCTCGAGTTCCGGACGACCAAGGACCGGGCGCGGCGCCACGTCTTCCACACCAGGAAGCGGGAGTTCCTCAAGCCCGGCGCGGTGGCGCGCCAGATCGAGGGCGCCGGCGGCAGGGTCGTACACCAGGAGACCGGTCTCGGGCTGGCGAAGTACAAGTCTGAGGATGCCCACGTCTGCCGGATCGTGGCGACGTGGAGCGACAACCCCGACATGGACCCGTCTGACCGGCTCGATGGCTGACCGACTCAGGAGCGGCGGCCCAGCCGGCGCTTCAACTGCCCGCCGAGACGGCGAAGGCGTCCACGGGGGTTCGGGGGGTGGCGCGGCGTCTCAGGGCGGGGGGAGGCGGCCGCTTGTGCTGCTTGGATCGCTGCACGAGCATGCTCGCGATGGCGTCGGCGTACGCCATCCGCTCGAGGTCGGGATCGACGGCGTCGGGCGCATGGTAAGGGCCCTCCGGATCGACTGGAACCAGGTCGGCGAGGTCGCCGTGGACGACATATCCCCGCTGCCGGATCGTCTCCGAGCGGTCTTCGGCGAGCTCGCGAAGACGGGCGACGAGGCGCGGCGGGCACTGCGGCCGCGGTGAGCTCTGGCCGCCGAGGACCCGCCCTGCGAATTGGGCCTTGACCAGGCGGCCGTACTCCGGGTGCCGGATGCGTCCGTCCAGCGCATCGTTGACGTGCCTGAGAACCGCCACCTGAGCCACCCCCAGCGTGGTGTTGGCGGCCCGGTTCGACGCCGTCGGGTCGATGCCGGTCGCATCGATACCCACCGCCTCGGCAAATCGATGCCACAACAGGCCCGGGTCGGCTGGCGACTGCGGGGCCACGACGACGTGGACCTGTGAGGCGGGCAGCTCGCGCGCCCACCGATCGAGCACCCCAGTCGGGTCCTGCTGGAGCCAGAACCCGCGGTGAAGTCCCCGTTGCGCATCTGCCGGTACAGCTGCCGCTGGAACTGGGCGAACGAGCGCGAGCTGCCGTTCTTGATCCGCTCCTGCCACTCCGACGTCACCTGCCGTGCCAGGTCCCGAGCCGTCAGAACCAGGTGCACCTCGAGCCCCTCGAGCTCCGCCATCGCCCGGGCGACCTGCTCGTCGGTCGCTGCCCCGAGCACCTCGTGGCTCAGGATGGTCGTCCCGGGGTGCTCGCTGGGCCTGGCGACACACCGCGCTCCACCGTCCCGCCAGCTGCTCGGGCGAGTACCCCCAGAACTCGTGGGAGTCGCGCAGTTCGACGGCCGCCAGGAACATGTCCCTCTGGCGGTTGCCCGCCAAGCGGAACCCCTGTGCCTGCAGGTTGTCGTGGTTGTCCCACAGGACCTTTGGAGGAACGTGGTCCCGCTCTTGGGTGTCCCGACATGCAGAACCACCCGGCGCGGCGCACTGCCCAACGGGGCCTCCTTCATCGCCGAAACAGGCTGGCGGCCGATACTAGGCTCGGACACGGTTCGGCCACCATACTAGGCGGGTCGGAGGCGCCTGTCGTCGCTAGCGCAGGTCCCTCACCTTGAAGGTGACCAGCAGTGGGCGGTGGTCGGAGGCCAGTCCGGTCATGATGCGCTGACGAGTCGGATCCAGCGAGCGGCGCGGCCGGAAGTAGACGTGGTCGATCAGGCGAGTGCCGTTGCCGGAGGCCAGCACGTGCGTGCCCATGCGCGGCTCACCCAGCGCCCGGTAGCTGGCGCGCAGCCCTACGTTGCCCATCCTCCGGTAAGGGAACATGGACGGGCGTGACGATCCGGTCCCGGCGGTAGTTGACGTTGAGGTCGCCAACGACGAAAACCAGCCCCCAGGGGTATCGCCTGGTCATCTGCCGAACCAGCCTCTGCACCCCGGCCATGTGCTTTCGATAGAGCTTCAACCGCTTGGGCAACCGGTAGTTCGGACCGCCGCCCTTGCCCTGGACGCTCGGGACGGTGTGGTTGTTGACCACGTGGACCGCTCGCCCCGACCTGAGGTCGCGCAGCCGTACCCAGTTCACGTACTTCGCGCGCATGGTGGAGGGCCCGGCACCCGCCCGCCCGACGTACGTGTCCTTGGTGACCTGCCTGGTGCCCGACGCCTCCAGCCGGAAGTGGCGGGAGCGGAACAGCAGCGGCGTCTCACCCGGCACGGCCGGGCGGGGCATGAACGCGTCCCAGTCACACCGTCTGCAGTCGAGGAACCGCTCTCGCACCAGCTTGCGCTTCTTCCCGCTGGACATCTCCTGCAGGGCGACGATGTCGGCTTCGCTGTCGAGGAGCCTGGCCAGGCTGCGCATGGTCCGAGCGGGACTCTGCCTGGCCTCGGCGTTGAAGGTGGCGACACTGAAGGTCGAGTGCTTCGCGTGGCCACGCGCTGGCGCCCGGCGCGGCGCTCGCGGTGGAACTCATGAGGCTCAGGGTCAGCGCGGCGACGCCGAGCACGGCGACGCGTGCGGCGAACGGAGAGACCGAACGGGCCACGCTTCCTCCTGGGGTGGGGCCCCGGTCCCGCCGACCGCATGCGCGGGAGATGAGGGACATCCGAGTGTGCGGCACACCACTTTAGCCACTTTCAGCCCCACCTGTCACGGGACTTAGCGTCAACGACGCCGCTCCTGGAGCCGTCGCCAGGCCCGCCGGGCCGACATCAGGCGCGGGTGCCGCTCGCTGAGCTCCACCAAGGCGGCCCGGACCGGGGCCCGGCGTCGTGCCTCGGCCTTCTCGGCGGCGACCCGGTGACGCTGGATGGCCCCCGACAGCTCGACCAACAGGTCCGACATGGCTGCGACGCTCTCGCCGAGGAGGACGGTGTCAGAGGGCAGGTCATAGCCCGTGCTCGAAGCCGCGGCTCGAGCCGCCTCGTCATCGAGGACCAGCTCGTCGAGCGAACCCACGACATCAACGCCTGCCGCCTCCAGCCCTTTTGCGAGGAGCCCGGACCGCTCGACGGCGAACTCGATGTCCGCTGCGTCGAGCCGCAACGGACTGCCGGGCCGTCCGGCCAGCACCTTGTGGGCGAGTACCTGTTTGACCACGACGGGATAGGGACCGGGCAGCGCCAGCCTGTCGCCCAGGGCCACGTTGACCCGTCGCAACAACTCGGCCTGCTCCAGACCGAGGGAGGTGTTGGCCCGCGAGGTGGAGGTGTCGAACGAGTCAGGCTCGAGGCCCAGCAACCCGGCGAACCGACGCCAGAGCAACCCCTGCGGGGCCCCGGCAGGAGGCACCGTGACCACGTGCACGCGCGACGGTGGCAGCCCCTCGCCCCAGCGGCTCGCCAGACCGACGTAGTCCTGGACTCGCCAGAACCAGCCCGACCGCGACGGCGCGTGCTCGCGCACCGAGGCGACGAACTCGTCGAAGCGCAGCGTCGATCGATGCTTGACGTGCTCCTGCCACTCCGCGGACAGCTGCCGCAGCAGGTCGCGGGCGGTCAGGACCACGTGGACCTCGACGTCGGTGCCGAACGACGAGATCGCCCGCCGCGCCTGGGCGGCGTTCGCGGCGGCCAGCAGCTCGTGCGACACCAGCACCGTTCCCGGCCAGCCTGCGGAGTCCGCGACCAGACGCTCCCACATGCCCACGGACCTGCGCGGGTGCGGCGGGCCGGCCAGCCCGCGCAGGTCCAGTGACGCCAGGTAGTGGTCGTTGAAGCTGGCAAGCGGGAGGTAGACCCCCTGCTTGGCAGCCAGCGTCGCGCTGAGACCAGAGCACCTGCTGCAGGAAGGTCGTCCCGGTCTTGGGGCTCCCGACGTGCAGGAAGACGCGTGGACCGTCCCCTGGCTCGCGCGCGACCACGCTCATGGCTAGTTGTACGGAACCTTCCGGGAGTGCTTCCTGAGGGTCACCCAGTTGTTCATGTAGGCGTTGTACGCCGACTTCAGCTCGATGTTGAGACTCGACTCGTCACCCTTCGACAGCGAGCCGTGCACCCAGTTGGGGGACCCCGTCATCACGACATGCTTCGGCTTGCCCTTGTAGCTGCCGCGGACCAGGACGTACTTGCAGTGGGTGCGGACCTCATTGAAACCGTCGTCGTTGAAGTCCCAGCGGCTGTCGTAGACCGAGACGAGGCCCCTGCGCGCGGCTTCGCGCAGTCGGTCGGCCATGTCCCGGGACGGCGCGCCGTAGATGATGCTGACCTGACAGCCGTGGCGCGCGAGGCTGAAGAGCTTGTCGGTGATGTAGTTGCCTCGCGCGCCCTTCCAGAAGAACATCGAGATGTTGATCCGGGTGCGACCCAGTGAGCTGTGGCACTTGATCTTGTTGAGGTCCTTCAGCACCGGGTCCTTGTTGCGGCCGGCGTTGCGGATCGGGAAGAACCGGCTGGTGTACGGCCCGTCGACGAACTCGATGACGTTCGTCGGCGCTGGCGCCCCCGCGGTCATGAGGCGGTGCACCCTGACGTACTCGCCGTAGGTCTTCGGACGGTCCTTGATGACGTACATGTCGTTCCACCCCAGCTGGCGCCGCCGCGGTTGAGGTTCGACGAGCTCACCATCACGACGTTCGAGGCAGCAGCCGTGCGCGAGAACAGGAACATCTTCGTATGCATGTTGCCCTCGTTTGTGCGGCAGCTCGGCCGGCAGCGCTTGACGTAGCTGCGTCCGCAATGCGGCCGTGCGGGAGAACAGGAACATCTTCGTATGCATGTTGCCGCTGTTCGTGCGGCAGCTCGGCGCGCAGCGCTTGACGTAGCTGCCGTCCTTCCCCCACGTGACCGGGTCGTCCAACTTCGCGTCGACGCTCGCGAAGGTCTCCTTCAAGGTCATCTTTCCGTCGTCCTGCGCCCCGAGGGCCGCGCCGGGGCCTGTTTGGATTCCCCAAGGGACGGTTGCACGGGCCCCGCGTCGCCGGGGAGTCCGGCTTGCCGTCGTGGTTTGCGTCGCGCACATTGTCGCCGTTCAGAGTGCGGATCAGCCGGCGGGAGTTACGGTTCGCAGATCCCCACGTCCAGAAGGACCCGCACCTTCACCCCGCGACGGCAGGCATTGATCAGCGCGGTGACCGACGGCGTGTGGTCCATCAGGTAGGTCGCGATCGTGATGGCCTGGCGCGGCTTCCCCTTCACCTTCCCCGGCGTGGCCTTGATGGCGCGCTCGATGCGACTGACGATCCGGAAGTTGGCCTTTTTGCCGCCAAATGGGCGGGGCGTGTTGAAAATGGCCTCGCCACTCGACGCCGCGGCCGCCCTCAGGCTGGGGGTCGCCGCAGTCTCCAGACTGGAGGCGCCCCCAATGGGTAGGAGTAGTAACGTCATGAACACCGCAACAGCGGCAAGTCTTCGCATGGAGCACCCCGTAGAAGCTGATCGGACAATGGCAGGCACCACAGTAGCCGTCGTCTGCCACGTTCCCCGGCCATTGCCCACGACGAGTCTTCGCGTTTGGGTGAGCCGTCCCCGGGTCTCCGGCTACCCTGCGGGACGTGAGAAAGCATGGGTTGCGAGGGCGTCGCCAACGGCTGGCACCAGCCGTGCGACACCTGCATGATGACCGGTGGTGGTCGCCCGGGCGACGATCACCGAGCGGCTGCCGCGGACTGACGCCGACGTTCAGAGACCGGCGACCAGCGGCGTGTTGTCCTCGAAGTGCGGCTTGAGCTTGTTCTCGAACATCGACAGGGCCGAGCCGATCGCCATGTGCATGTCGAGGTACTTGTAGGTGCCGAGGCGGCCCCCGAAGAGCACCATCGGCTCGTCCTTGGCGAGCTCCCTGTACTTCAGCAGCTTGGCCCTGTCCTCTGCGGTGTTGATGGGGTAGTAGGGCTCGTCGTCGTCCCCCGCCGCCCGTGAGTACTCGTGCACGATCACGGTCTTGCCCGGCAGGTAGGTGCGTTCGGGGTGGAAGTGCTTGAACTCGTGGATCCGGGTGTACGGAACTTCCTGGTCGTTGTAGTTCATCACCGAGGTGCCCTGGAAGTCGTCGACGTTCACGACCTCGGCCTCGAGGTCGACGGTGCGCCAGGAGAGCCGGCCCTCGGAGTTGCCGAAGTATTCGTCGATCGGGCCGGTGTAGACGATCGGCACCTTGCCCTTGTACTCGTCGGCCACGTCGAAGAAGTCCGTCTCCAGGCGCACCTCGATGTTGGGGTGATCGGCCATTCGGGTAAGCCACGCCGTGTAGCCGTCGACCGGCAGCCCTTCGTACTTGTCGTTGAAGTAGCGGTTGTCGAAGGTGTAGCGGACCGGCAGCCGCGTGATGATGTCGGCGCTCAGGTCCTTCGGGTCTGTCTGCCACTGCTTGGCCGTGTAGCCCTTGACGAACGCCTCGTAGAGCGGCCTCCCGATCAGGCTGATCGCCTTCTCCTCGAGGTTGGCGGCGTCCTCGGTCGCGATCTCGCTGGACTGGTCCGCGATCAACGCGCGCGCCTCGTCGGGCGTGTGGTTCTTGCCGAAGAACTGGTTGATCAGCGCCAGGTTCATCGGGAACGAGTAGACCTGTCCCTGGTACTTCGCGAAGACGCGGTGCTGGTAGTTGGTGAAGTCGGTGAAGCGGTTGACGTACTCCCACACCTTCTCGTTGGACGTGTGGAACAGGTGCGCGCCGTACACGTGCACCTCGATGCCGGTCTCGGGCTCGGCCTCGCTGTAGGCGTTGCCGCCGAGGTGGTGGCGGCGCTCGAGCACGAGGACGTTGAGCCCCAGCTCGTTGGCGCACCGTTCGGCGATGGTGAGGCCGAAGAAGCCGGAACCGACGATGACGAGGTCAGGGTTGGACAAGGTCGTTCTCCTCCTGGGTGGGCGCGGCCGTCAGTCTACGGTTCTCGGTGGTCGAGGCTACGACTCTCGGTGGTCGAGCCTGTCGAGACCACCCGGAGGGTTCTTCATTTTCCGCGCGGACCTGATCGCCCGGACCACGTTGCCGGCCTCGGCGCGGCCGCCGCGCAGCGGACTGAGCAGGACCACCGCGAGCGTGATCAGCCAGGGCTTGAAGCGGACCAGCCAGTTCTCGCCGTAGCGGAAGTGCACGACGAAGAGGTTCCGGAACATGTAGAACCCCTTCCACGTGTCGAGCGCGTGCTGCTGGTCGAAGTCGAGCTGGCGAACCAGGACTGCGTCGCGCAGCGCCACGATCGGGAAGCCGGCCCGGCGCGCGCGGATGGCGAAGTCGACGTCGTCGTAGAAGATGAAGTACGACGGGTCGGGCAGCCCGATCTTCGCGATCACCTCGCGCCTGACCATGAACCCCTCGAAGGCGACGTTCTCGATGGGAACCTCGGCCGGCATCTCCGCCCGGCTGGCGTAGGTCGACTCGACGCTCGCCTGCTTGGGCCGGATCGACAGCGGGTTGCGCAGGTCGAAGTGCAGCGCCGCCTTCTCGACGAGCCGGCCCTCGAGGTCCTCGCGGACCGCAGCGAGGCAGGGACCGTCGTGGGCGAGCAGCACCTCGAGACAGTCGGGAGCCGGGACCACGTCGTCGTCCATCAGCCAGATCCGGTCGTGACCGGCGTCGTACGCCTGCCGCATGCCGAGGTGGAAGCCACCGGCTCCGCCGAGGTTGTCAGGGCTGTTGGTGACGTGGAGCCGAAGGTGCCGGCGCGCCTCGACCACCTCGGCGGTGTGGTCTGTGCTCGCGTTGTCGACCACGAAGACCGCATCGGGAAGCCGGGTCTGGGCCGCGAGCCCGTCGAGCATCCGGCCAAGCAGGTCGGCCCGGTTGAAGGTCACGATGACCACGGCGACGGACTCGTTGGTCGCGCTTGTCGAGGACATCACTTCAGGAACCGCCGATGGCCGCTGAAGTCGCCCTTCAGCCCGGCGCGCACGGCACCGGCGCTCAGCCGCAGTCTCCGGAGATCCCGCCGGGTGAGCGTGTAGAACCACACCGTCTTGACGAGGAACGCCAGAACCGCGAGCCAGCCGCGGTAGTCACGCAGGTTGACCACGTTGTTGCGAGCCATGCAGTAGTGCTTGAGGTCGCTGGGGCTGTGGTTGTACGTCGTCCGGCCGAACATCATCGGGGTGCCGAGGTCGTCGGTCGCGGGGTGCAGGAAGTGGCTGTCCACGACGGTCGCGATCCGGGCACCCGCCCGCTCCGCACGCAGCCGGAACTCGACGTCGTCTCCCCAGATGAAGAACTCCTCGCGCACCGGGCCGATCTTCTCCACGAGCGCGCGGGTCACCAGGACGCCGTTGAACGGGATCACGATGCCCTCGATCACGCCGTCCTTGGCTGCTGCCTCCACCTCGGACATCTGGTGTACGACGCGTGGCCCTGCCGGGCAGCCGGATCGGAAAGCAGAGCCGGCCAGGGTCCTGCTCGGCGAGCACCGCCGGCCCCCAGAAGTCCCACTTCTGCGTCCCGTGCTCCAGCAACCGGGTCAGGCAGCCGCCGGCCGGGACGCCGTCGTCGTCCATCAGCCAGATCAGGTCCGCGCCGCGTTCGACCGCGGTCAGCATCCCGGTGTGGAACCCGCCCGCGCCCCCGGTGTTGGTTTCCAGCGCGACCAGGTGAACAGGGACACCCTCGGTGGTCGAGCCTGCCTCGGTGGTCGAGCCTGCCTCGGTGGTCGAGCCTGTCGAGACCACCCACGCCGCCGTCCCGTCGGTCGACGCGTTGTCGACCACGACGATCTCCGCAAGCTCCGCCGTGGTCCTCAGTACGTCGAGCAGTCGCTCCAGCAGGTCGCGCCGATTGAACGTGACCACAACCGCCACGATGCGGGGCGGGTCGGCTGGCGCTGGCACGCCGTACACCCTAGGGGCTGACGGGCCCTAGTGCGGCAGCCGCCGCGATTGCCGTCAGGGGATGACTTCGCAGCCAGTTGTTGTCTCCGCGATGCAGGTGTCGTGGTCGGTGGTGTAGATGTCTTCGGCCGAGTCCGTGCCCGGACCGCCGATCAGCGTGTCGTCGCTCGGGTCCTCGGTGACCCCGAACAGCGCGTCGTTGCCCTTGCCGCCATTTGCCCAGGGTGCGTCGAATCGTGTCGTTGCCGTTCTGCCCCCAGACGCGAGTGCCGACGCCGACGGTGTACACGGAGTCGTTGCCGCCCTTGGCCCGGATGATGTCGGCGCCTGCGCTGGGGGCATGCTCACCGCGAGTCATGCCATGCGATCAGTCCGAAGATGTTGTTCGCGAACCTGTTGCCGATGATGACGTCGTCGTGGTGACCACCCCCCGCGCCGCGGATGCCGACCAGACGGTCGTTGCCCTGACCGCGCGCGAAGCCTCGAGCGAGGTTGATGCGCACGGGCGCCGTGGCGTAGAGATAGCTGACCCGGACCTCCGGGTTGCCGTTGGCTTCGTACCGGTCGTTGCCGAGGTCGGGCGAGTCCCACAGGGTCCACTCGCCGAGGGGACCGGCGATCACGCGGTCATTCCCGGGTCCACCGCGGAGCTCACCGAACGGCCCGAACCCATTGTTGGAGGCGGTGCCGCCCATGACGAGGTCGTTGCCGGGGCCGCCACCCGTCTCATGGCTGAGGCTTTCGATGACGATGTCGTTGCCGTCGCCACCGTCGGCTCCATAGAGGCTGCCCTCGGAAGAGATGTAGTCGTTGCCTCCCTCACCGCGCAGTGAAAGGCGAAGCCGGACGAGATGATCCTGTCCGCGCCGGGACCAGCCAGGACAGCGCCGAACGGTTCGCCCTCGACGATGTCGGCTCCGGGACCAGTGGACACGTAGTCTCCACCGCCGTAGACGGCGTCGTTTCCTGCCCCGGTGGTCACGACGTCGCCGAGGGCACAGACGATGTCATCGCCGCCGAAGGTGACGATGCTGTGGAGTTCTTGGTCGCCGTCGCCCTGTGCGACGACGTCGGGACCCGGGGTGCCCGTCACCTCGTACACGCCAGGTTGCGTGACGATGGTGGCAGCGTGACCATGACACGTCACGCCCTCAGCACTCTCAGCTGAACCCTGCGACAGAGCCGCGAATGCCAGAATCGAAACAGATTCCGACCGCAACCGTGCGTGTGACGCTTGACATAACAATCCCCCAGACCGAGACATGGGCCCCCGCCCATTAAGCGCAGCCTCACACTCCCGCGACCCCAGGGCAATGACTCGTTGTGACCCCCCGTGGGCCCCAATCTCATCAGGTTCTGCAGCCTTTGACTGTGTGCGTGACTGTCAGCGGCCCGCTCGTGGTCACGATCTCAGTTCCCGGCTGCGCATCGGCTGGCACCCGCATCTTGACGCGGCCACGGAGCGTCGTTCCTTCGTCGAAGGGTCCCTCCCACGTGACAGTTGCAAGCGGGCTGCCACCGAAGTCGGGGAAGAAGATCCCATGGCGCTTGATCGCAATGAAATCGAGGAGCGGGGACGTTCGGACGTCCTGAGCGCACCCGGTAACGCTGCCGCCTACGACCTGCACGGTCACGATGTAGACGATCTTCCTCCCCGGTGCCACTCGTGATCCTGGTGTGGGACGCGATGTGAGCGTTGCGTCGTCACATAATCCGGTGAAATCCGCCGTTGCCGATGGAGCGCCGACGATGGCCCCGGCCGTCAGCATCGAACTCAGCAATCCAATGACCACCAGCTTGCGAGTGAGAGATCTTGGCTCGTACATGGATGCCTCCGAAATGTCCCAGGCTGTAGTGCGGCGTTGTCGCTAAGCGAGCCATGAACCGGCTCAACGGCGCAATAGCCTGTTCGGGCCAGATCTTGCCTCCGCGGAAATCCTCATCACGCGACCCGCCCGTTCGCACGGAGGACGCCGAGAGCCAGGACGGTCGCGATGCCGCGCCACTCGAGCGCTTGGGCGGGCGACCACGGGAGGAAGTCGACCGTCCATCCGCCGTCCTCTCGCTGGCCGGCCTCGAGCCGGTCGAGGTCGGCCTCGATCTGGTCGTCGGTGAACAGAGCGCGGCTGGGCAGCCCTGGACGAGGGGAGAAGTCAAGTGGGGTGAGCTTCTCGTTCTCGGTTCCGCCCGGTACGGCAAGGCAGCCATCCGCGTCCAGCGCGGGCCGCAGCCGTTCCAGCGCCGCCGCGGCGCGGGGCGGGACGGGGACGGCGTCGAGGAAGTCGATGGCGAACTTCACGGTGTAGCCGCCGGCCGGCTCACTGCCCTCGAGTTGGCTCCAGCACCACTCGGTGGCCGCATCCAGCCAGCCCTTGCCCGATCCGGCTTGCCAGAGCTTGCCGGCGAGGGCGTAGGTGAGGAAGCCACTGTCCTCGGACGGCTCCATCCAGGGTGCTCGCGGGTAGCCGACGGCCGAGGGCAGCACGGTCGGCACCCCTCCGTCGGACCGCGAGATCGCGACGAGCCACTCGGCGGCATCGGCCAGCATCGGGTCGTCCGTGGCGCCGGCCTCGACCAGCACCTCCAGGGCCTGGAGGGTTGCCGCGGGCTGGCTTCCGGGGCACCGGACGTCGGGCTCCAGCGCGTGGCCGAACCCGCCGTCCGAGTTCCGGTACGCACGCAGGGCGGTCAGGAGGGGCTCGGTCGGGGCGCCGTCGATCAGGGTGGCCAGCCGATGGCGTTCGATGACTCGGCCGTTGGTGTGGACGAACTGTCGGGCTGCTTCGATGTCGATGGTCATGCCACCGACGCTAGGCAGCGGTAGGCCCGGCGTCTTTCAGGAATCGGACAGGTGTGCTGCCCGTCAGCCGACGTACCTCTTCGGTCATGTGCGCCTGGCTGGCGTAGCCGGCCAGCACCGCGCGGACCGCCAGCTCTTCTCCGTCCAGGGCCATCAGCCTGCGGAGCCGGGCGACCCTGGCCAACGTCTTGGGGCCGTAGCCGACCGCGTCCAGCGTCCGTCGCCGAAGCTGGCGTTCGCTGACTCCCAGTGCCCTCCGCAACCCGCGCGACCCGTGCTGTCGGTTGAGCCAGCGCCTGGGCCGCGGCGACGATCAGCGGATCGGGGGCGGCGTGACGCTGGAATACCCCTCGGGCCAGCAACTCCAGACGATGCGACGGAGTCGCCGTGGACATCACCTCAGCCGTCAGCCCTGTCTCCGACCCCCAGACGAGCGAAAGGTCGACCTGCTGGTCCCGTAGCTCCGAGGCGGGGATGCCGAGAACCGCACCCGCGGCGCCGGGCAGCAGGCGAATGCCGGCCGTCGACGAGCCCAGCGGCTCGACGACGTGCGGACCGGTGTCGGCGCCGACGACCTTCAGCCCTTCGCTGCCGAACCACACCAGATCGACGCAGCCGTCGGGCACCACGAGCTGGGACTCCACGCGCACCCGGTCGTTCTCCCACAGGCACGCGACGACATCCTCGAGGCCCGTGGGCGACGCGTACTCGCGGTACGGCGCGGCCACCTCACGAGAGTAACCGCTCATGCCGCCAGTACCCGGGTTTGCGGCCTCGGGCGGCGTACCCTCTCCACATGAGCCGGAAGCCTGGTGCTGAGACACCACGTCTCCGGCTCGCGCTCGCCATCATGGTCGGCGGCGCGGTCGCCCTGCTGATGCCTTCGCTGTTGGCAACGACGACGGGCGCCACCTTCGGCCGTGGTGCTGGCGGCGCTGGTGATTGCCTTGGCCGCGGCGGTTGGCCTCAACAGTCGAGTCGCGACGCTCGCTCGCCAGAGTTCTGCCGCCGCCACCTCACACCGCCGATGAGACGCCCGCGTTCCTCGCCGGCCGAGTGACCGACCCCATCCACCATCCGCGCCGTCCGCGCGCTCCTGGACTGGTCTGACCCTCGCCTTCTTGGCGACCCCACGGTCCGACCACCCCATCACTCAATCCAGGAGTACCCATGTCCTTCCTCGACCCTTTGTCGCATGCCCTCGCTGCCCTCATTGCGGCAGCCCACGTCGGCCTGACCTCCCTCGACGCCGACCCCGCCGCTGGCACCACGTGGCTGCTCTGCATCCTCGCCGTCGTCGTCGCGGTCCGCGTTGCTTTGCTCCCTCTGGTCGTCCACGGTGTCCGTCTGGCTCACGCCTCGGCCCGAGCGCGGCCACATCTCCAGGACCTCGCCAATCGCTATCGAAACCGCAAGGACGCCGACAGCTTGCGCCGCCTCATGGAAGAGCGCCGCCGCATTGCCGCCGAACACGGAATGTCACGACTCGGGTGTCTGCCATGTTGATCCAGTTGCCGATCTGGTTGGCGCTCTACCGTCTGCTGGCGGATGTCGCGGCGGGTGTATCCGTCGGTGCGATGAGCCCGGAACTGGTCGCGTCGCTGGGTGCGGCCACCCTGCTGGGAGTCCCGCTGGCCGAGCGCGGCTACCTCGGCGCCGGAAGCCCACACCTCGCCGTTGTTGCGGGCTTGGCCGTTGTGGCGGCCGCGCTCTCGTACGTCACGCAGAGGTATCTCATCGCCCCCAACACCGTGACCGACGGCCTGCCCGAGGCATTCGCCAGAGCCCAGCAGATGATGCCGGCGCTCTCGGCTCTCGGTCTGATCGTGGCTGGAGGAGCCGTCCCTGTGGCGCTCCTCGCGTATTGGGTGTGCAACTCGATGTGGACGCTTGGCCAGTCAGCGGTCATCTGGCGCTGGTTCCCCACCCCGGGCTCACCAGCGTCCGGCACGAACCCGAGCCGCAGATAGCACCCAGAATCGTCGACCTCGACGAGTTTCACGGCCATATTGCGCCGCTATTCTTCGCGCGCGGGACACTTCTCCACGAGGCAGCACAGCGGCGTATCACGAAATGTGTTTGCCCGGCGGCAACGGACCACGGGAGGAAAGCCACCATGGCGACACCCGAGCCTGCATTTGCACCAGAGACGCCAAACGGCAAGCCACCTCCTCCACCGCCAGTGATGGCGCTCCGCACTTACACGTCGTTGCGCCTCGGCTCCGTCGCCGTGATCGCGCTCCTCGGAATCGCCATCCTCAGGGAGGTCTATCACGGCCCCGATGCCTGCCTCCAAGGATCGATCAGCGCGTACTACTACACGCCGGTCCAGACCGTGTTCGTCGGAACTGTCCTCGCGCTCGGCTTTGTCATGATCGTTCTCTGGGGCAGGACAACGTTCGAAGACGGCTTCCTCAATCTCGCCGGGCTGCTCGCCCCAGTCGTCGCGTTCGTTCCCACTGATGACACCAACACCTGCGGAATCAAGGATGCCTTCGGCAAACAGGTGCAATCAGACGACGAAAAGGAAAAGGTCATCGAGGCGAACTACCCCGCGATTGACAACAATATGACGGCCTACCTCTACGTCGTCATCGCCGTCCTCGTCGTCTTGCTCGCCCTCGGAATCATCGCCTACTCAGCAAAATGGGAGTCGATCACCGAGCGACCGCGCGCCTTTTGGCTCCCGTGGGGGTCGGCTCTGGCCCTGTGGATATTCGGTGCAATCAAGTTCTGGTGGGACCGCACCTGGATCTACGATGATGCCCACAAGTGGGCGGCCAACGTCATGTTCGTGTTCATCGGCTTCGTTGTCATCAACATCGGCTATCACAAGTGGAAAGACAAGCGCGAAAAAGGCCGCACACAGGCACCGGCCGTCAAGTTGCGGTTGCGTGAGAGAAAGCCGGGCGCTGCCGCATACGGGACCATTGCGGCACTCATGCTCATCGGGTTCGTCGTACTCGACGTCTTTCACCTAGAGGTCGACCACCGCACCTTCTGGTTAGAGGCGTGGGAGATCTTCCTGCTCGCAGTCTTCTGGACCTTTCAGACGTGGGACCGATGGAACGAGGGAGCCCCGCCCAGCACGGACGACGAGGCAGACCGCATGGGTCGCCCGAGACCACCACGAATGGCGTTGCCTGGTCGGCGCTGACGGTTCCGAGGTCTCGGATCAGCCTTCGCAGTTAGCGGTCGTCGCTAGGGCCACGCCAGCGGTCAGGTGAGGGCTCCCGAACGCGCCTGGTGAACCAACCGGACCAGCGCGCGGTCGAGTGGGTCGGTGCCGGTCAGCGCGGAGGCCTCGGACTCGTCGATGCGGTGCGTGCCGCGGTCGTCGACGAGGCGATGCAGACCATGGGGGGTCGTCCAGACGTACTCCCGCAATCCGGTCTGGCTGACCCGGTAGCCGAGGTGCGTCTTGGCCCTGTGATGGGTCCTGCTCAGCGGGCCACAGTTGCCGTCGGTCGTCTGGCCGGGTGGACCTCCTGGATCCCAGGGGACGGGATGATCCAGGTCGACCTTGCGACTCAATCGGCTCGCGTGGGGGAAGACTTCGCCCGGGCTCCGGAGGTGAATGCGCTCCTTCATGGACTCGGGGAACTCATAGGCGTTGACCGAGGCAGTCGACGTCAGGTCGATGACCGGCCTGAGGCTCACGTGAGCGTGGCCGAGCAACCTCTTGACCTGCCCCAACAGCTGGGGTCCCAGGCCTTCGACCCTGGCGACTCCATCGCTGGCATCGGCGCCGTCGATGGCGACCTCGTGGAGGTGCACGTAGAGGGTGGCCCGTCGCCTGGAGTGCGACTGGGATGCGTCGGTTGCACCGGTGTCGCTGAGCAGGCGCGTCAGCTCCTCGGGCCGCGCGAGCCATCCGAAGGCGACGGCACGCAGTTCGTCTCGGCCGACGTCGTCTGGCAGATCGGGTACGAGGTCGCGACGGTCCTCCAGGACATCGGCGACCTGATCGACCAAGTGACTGACCCAGTGCGCGTCGCCCGCCTCTACCCTGGCGATGACGTTGCGGAACCCGAGCTCGTCGACGCGCGACAGTCCGACGTAGCGACGCCGTCGCTCCGCTTCGACCTTGGCCGCGTGCCCGGCCCGGTCGGCCTCGATCACCTTCGCCTCGGCGATGGCGATCACTCGGCTTGGGGACTCGCCCGAGATCGCTACCGAGATGGCTGCGTCGACGATAAGGACCTGGAACCGGTCGAGATGACGCGACATCGCGGCGACCTTCCGAGCCACCCACGCCTCCGCGTCGAGCGCCTCGACCTGGGCCCAGACCCGCGGCAACCGGTGCCGCAGATCAAGGGCGTCAGCCATGGCCGAGCGCACCGAAAGGGTGTGCACGCGTCGAGCCACCGCCAGCTCCGGCAGACACAGCTCCTGCACCATCGGCGATCCGTCGCCACCGATCTGGATCAGACGGTCGTCGCCGCACCAGATTCGGCCGACACCGTGCGTCCCTTGAGGATCCGCCGCGTGTAGATCGGCCCAGTGCAGGACCAGCAGCAGGTCTTCGAGCTCGAAGGCCCGACGTGAACGCAACACCGACTCCGCTGCTGCCAGCGTGGCCGCCGGCCCGAGTTCGTCGATGTCCCATTCCATGCTGAAATTCTACTCGATGATAGTTCGATTACAACGTTAATGATGTCGGAAACCCCGCGTGAACCCGGCGACACGTGTCTCCGTGTCGCCGGGTTCACCGAGCCTCGGGTCGACCGCCGCCGTTACCGGCTGAGGTGGAACGTGAGCCGTTCCCTCGTGCTGGAAAGCTCACGCACCTGCAACACGCCATGCACGCCCTCGAAGGCGCCAGAGCCGCCAGTTACGGGAAACACGAACGTCTCCGGCTCGCCCGCAAGCAGTCCCTGAATGGTGATCTGTCCGCGACGGAACCGCGCTGTCCCAACGCACTGCGACTCTTCGTGGTCAGCAGACGTGATCGTGCAGACCACCCCAGTGTGTCCGACCCGGTGACCGTGCCTCATCAGCTTCGAGCGGAAAATAAACGAGTCGCCAAGGCTGAAGTCCGGCGCTCCGACGTCGACGAACTCTTCCTCGGTGTTGATCGAGACCACCCTGATCGTCCGGTCTCGAGCGTTGTCGGCGGCGTTGCTGGAGCCGACCGCGGGGCCGACCGAGCCTGCTGCCAGGGCCATTACTGCAACGACAGCTCCCGAGATACCTAGTCGCTTGAACATTCGCATCTCCCGTCGTTCGTGCGCCATCATCCGATGACCGCTCTCACGGACGCTCGTCCCCTGCACCCGTCAGTGCAATAGCCCGGAGAACCTAGCCCGGAGAACCTACGTAGACGCCTGGGGCCCGGACCTCGCGGGCAAACGACGGCAGAGACGACTCGTCAGCAGGCCGCGCCGAGGTCCTCGGACTGGTTGGCGCGGTAGCCATCGTCGTACGAGCCGAGCGACCCGCCGGTGATCGTGCGCGGGTTCTTCTTCGCCTTGCCCGGTTCGTCGGCGGTGCCCTCTGCCCGGTCGATCGCCTTCTGCACGGTCTCCTGGATCAGCCCGATGTCGGGGTCGCCGGTATTGATCATCGGAGGCACGAACGAGACGGTCGAGACTTTCTGCGACCTCGCCTTCAAGGCGAGCTGCATGAAGCGGTCGAGCTCACTGGCGGGAAGGTCGGTCTGCACCATGCCGGTGGTGGCCTTCGCGATGTCCTGGAAGTTCGTGACCATGGTCTTGGGGTCGATCTGGCTGAGCATCGCGCCCATCACGCACTTCTGCCTGGCCATCCGGGAGTAGTCGTCCGAGCCTTCGCGGGCGCGGGCGAACCAGAGGGTGTCGTGGCCGTTGAGCTTGCGGACCCCCGGTTCGATGTAGCCGGTCACTTTGTCACCGAGCCCGCCCACCGGGATCGGGTCCCGCACGCGCAGCGTGACGCCGCCGACGGCGTCGACGAGGTCCTTGAAGCCCTGGAGGTTGACCATGGCCGAGTAGTTGATCTTCAGTCCGGTGATGCCCTCGACCGCCATCTTCGTGGCGTCCACGCCTGCGTTCTCCTCGTCAGGGAACAGCTCGGTGTTGTCCTCGGCCCAGGTGCTCACGCCGTTGAGGTAGCAGCCCTCGCAGTCGAAGGCGTCGGGAAACTGCTCGGCCATCACGGAGTCCTCGGCGAAGGGAAAGTTCGCCATGTTCCGCGGCAGCCCGAACAGCACGGTCTGGCCGGTTTCGGCATCGATGCTGGCGACCGTTATCGAGTCCGGTCGCAGGCCGAAGCGGCCGGCTCCGGAGTCACCACCCAGCAGCAGAACGTTGTAGCGGCCGTCGTGGGCCGAGGTCGCCGTACCGTCTCCGAACATTGCGATGATGAAGTCGCGCTGCACGGTGACGAGATGCGCGCCGAACAGCAGGGCGCCGGCGACCGTGAAGCTGAGGACGCCGTTCACGCCGACGACCGCGAGCCGGTGGTTCTGACGCAACGCCAACGGCTGCCCGATCCGCCAGGCGTCCATGAACAGCCCGGCCCAGCCGATGGCGAGCAGCATCAGGGCGAACCGGATGATGCCGAGCCAGAATGTGTTGGACACCAACCAGAACGCAAAGCCGTGCCAGATCACCGCGGTCAGGAAGCTGAGCACCACAGTGGTGACAACGCCACCCCAGATTCGCATGGCGACCCGCCCGACCCGCTTGTTGCCGGCGACCAGCTGAGCCGAGCCGGGAACGAAGAGCGTCATCACCATCAGAGTCATCGCGCGCCGGAACCGGATCTTCGAGGCCCGGTCGGCCGCCGGTCGCTGGGTCGGTCGTTGGCGGCGTACGCCGGTCTCGCGGCCCTGATCGAGCAACCCGGGGGGAGATGCGGGTGGCATCGGGTGCCTCTCTGCTGGGGAAGGGAAAGCACCCCCAGTATCACCAGTCCCATCAGTCACAAGCCGGTGCGACGCGCCGTTGCACCGACTCATCCGGCGTGACAGCGTGAGCCGAACAACTCCAGGAGCTCCCGAATGACCGAGCAACCCCGGCGGGTCCAGCAGATGCGACTCGTCGTCGAGACCGACGACTACGACGAGGCGGTCCGCTTCTATCGCGACGTCCTCGGTGCGACCGAGGAGCTGAGGGTCCACGGCGACAACGGCGAGAAGGTGACGATCCTCGATGTGGGGAGGGCGACGCTCGAGCTCTCCAACCCCGAGCAGGTCGCCATGATCGACCAGGTCGAAGTGGGCCGCCGAGTCAGCCCGCGCCTGCGCGTTGCGTTCGAGGTGGCAGACGCCGAAGGCGTCACCCAAGAACTCGCTGACGCCGGGGCGGACGTCATCGCGGCCCCCACCGTGACCCCATGGAACTCGCTCAACGCACGGCTTGAGGGACCCGCCGGCCTGCAGCTCACGCTCTTCGAGGAACTGGGCGACAGCACCGACGCGTGAGCAACCCGGTGCAGGGACCAGGCTCCTAGGCCCAGACCGGGGCGATCTCCCGGTGATATCCGCGGCCGAACACCTTGCTCAGGATCATCCGCACAGGGGCGGGAACGGTCGTGCCGAGGAAGGCGCGGACCTCGTCGGTCATCCCGTCCTGCACCCACGCGAAGAACCAGCCGGCGACCTTCGGTGGCTGCTTGCGGAACTCCTTCTGCGCGGCCTTCCACTCCGGCGATGCCAGATGCGGGATGAGGGCCGGCTCGATCTCAGCCTCCTCGTGATCGAGGTGGTGCTCGACGACTGCCAGGCCGGATCGCACGGCCGCGAGCGCCGTGGCCGCGTCGGCGCCGCTGCCGCTGGCGGCGTACGTCGCCATCGCCGCTTCGATGTCGTCCAACGCCGAGGCCATCGCCTGGTGCTCGGACTCCATCTCGGCCAGGAGGTCAGTCGAGATACCCAGCGCGGCGAGGCGGGGCCACAGGATGCGGTCCTCCTGTTCATGGTGGTGACGCAGCTGCTGAGCGAGGTGCTGCCAGGCCCGATACAGGTCGGCAGCCCTTGATCGGTCATCTCCAGCCGCCGCGAGGGCCCGGTCCAAACGCCCGAAGTCGCGCCGCACCGCTGCGTGGATGACCTTGTTCATCGAGTCGATAGCCATGGCGCAACGCTGCCACGACCGTGGCGCGGACAAAACCCGGACCCCCTCGTGACTCGTGCGAGCACTTGACGGCCCCGGGGCACGCAGTGAGACTCGCCAAGGGCAGAACCACTCGAGGTGAGTTGAGATGGCCGGACGCACGCGCACAGCGACCGTCGTACTTCTGCTCGCCGCGGTGCTCCTGCCTGCGAACGGAACCGCGGCCCCGGCCAGACCGGACCCCGTCGCCGCTCGCCCCGCGGCGGCCGCAGCCAACGCCTCGGCCCTCGGCCGTCCGTGCGTGAACGGCCGGGCGAGATGCGGGCACCTCCTGCGGTCCCTCGACCCGGCGAAGCCGAAGGCCGGCCGGATCCGGATCGGCTACCAGTTCTATCCGCGGCTCGACCGGACCAGCCCCAGTCTCGGCACCATCGTCGCCGTCGAGGGCGGTCCGGGTTACTCGACCACGGACAGCCGTGCCTACTACCGCGAGCTGTTCGCGCCCCTGCTCGGCCGTCGCAACCTGCTCCTCGTGGACAACCGCGGCACCGGCACCTCACGTGCGATCCGGTGTCCATGGCTGCAGTCCTACCGGGGCAACCGCAACCGTGCGATTGGTGCCTGCGGGCGGAAGCTGGGCAACACCTCCGACCTGTACGGAAGCGCGTTCGCCGTCGACGACCTGGCCGCTGTGCTCGACAAGCTGGGCATCGGCCGGATCGACCTGTACGGCGACTCGTACGGCACGTTCTTCTCGCAGACCTTCGCCCTCCGCCACCCGACCCGGCTCCGGACCCTGATCCTCGACGGCAGCTACTTCGTCGGCGGCACGGACCCGTGGTACTCCGACACCAACCGAGCCCTGCGGCACGCGTTCACCGTCGCGTGCGACCGCAGCCCAGCCTGCGCCCGGCAACCCGGCCGACCGATGCAACGGATCGCCCACCTGACCAGGTTCCTGAGGCACCACCCGATCGTCGGACGGGCGCCCGACGCTGACGGCCTGGTGCGCCGCGTCCGGGTGAACGTCAACAGGCTCATCGACATCGTCAACGCGGCCGCGACGACACCGACCGTCTATCGCGAGCTGGACGCCGCGATCCGGGCCGCCCTCGCACCACGGCCCTACCTGCGACCGCTGCTACGCCTCGCGCGTGAGACGACGTACGTCGGAGGTGCCGGCCCCGCTGCTGAGTACTCCGAGGGCCTCTACGTGGCAGTGGCCTGCAACGACTACCCGCAGCCGTACGACGTCACGGACCCGGTTGCCCGGCGCTACCGCCAGTTCCATCGCGCCGTCGGCAGCCTCAAACAACACCAACCGCGTCTGTTCGCCCCGTTCGGCACCCGGGAGTGGGTGAAGTCGCCCTACGGCTACTACGACGACTGCCTGCGCTGGCCACGCCCGAGCAGGTGGGTGCACCCCGTCCCCCGGCACGCGACCTACCCCAACGTGCCGACACTGGTCCTCAACGGTGACCTGGACTCGCTGACCTCGCCCGAGGGCGGCCGCGCAACGGCCAGGGCGTTCCCGAACTCGACCTTCGTCGAGACCGCCAACACCGTTCACATCAGCGCCCTGATCGACTTCGACCAGTGCGCGTCCGTGCTGGTCCGGCGATTCGTCCGCACCCGTGAAGCCGGCGACACGTCGTGCGCGGCGCGCTATCACGAGAACCGGCTCGTCGGGCACTTCGCCCGCAGGGCAGCAGGGACCGGATGGCACGGCCCCCATCTCCGTACGGCGCGAGTCGCGACCGCGACTGCCGCCGACGTGCTGGCGCGCTGGCTCTCGATGTACACGAGCCACGGCGTCGGGCTCCGGGGCGGCACCTTCGCCGTCCACGGGGGCCTCTCATTCTGGGGACCTGATCCGGTCGTGGTCTGGAAGCTCCGCAAGGTCCGCTGGGTCCGCGATGTCGCCGTCTCCGGCGGCATGCGTTGGCACCGGCGCTCGGGTCTGGTCACCGCCAACGTGCACGTGTCCGGGGCGGGAGCGACACCTGCTCGGCTGAGGCTGACCTGGAACGACCTCGAGCCGCTTGCCACGGCCAAAGCCGTTGGCACCATCGGTGGCAGGCAGGTGACGTTCCACTTCCCCGCCTCCTGACCGGCACATAGCCGGCACCGAGCGGGTCATGGAGTCATCATCGCCGTGATCCGAGCCAGCTTCGCGGACGTGTGCGGCCACTGGATCCGGCGCTCCCCGGGAGCCGAGGAGGCGCCGTCCTCGAGGTGGAACGGGTCGTGCGTGGTGGCCACCTCCCGGCCGCAACGGTCGGCATGCAGATACACGGTCGGCGCACCGATGATCCGGCCCCGACGGTCGAACTTCCAGTGAGTACCGGTCCCGGCCTGGTTCAAGTCGCGGTTCACGGCGTGGACGGCGCCTCCGTTCCACTTTCGCCAGTTCTTGATGCCCTTTCGGTCAGCGTAGAGGGACGGCAGGATCCGAAGTTTGCCCTCGGACGTCTCGGGGGTCCGGAGGAAGCCGTAGCCGATGACCCCGTCCTCGGCGAAGGGGTTGTCCTCGTCGACGTTCCGCTCGGACAGTCCGACGACCCAGCCTCCCTCATCCATGCCGAAGGCGTCGGAGTAGGCGCCGCCCTCGAGCACGCCGAGCCCCACGAACGTGTCCCGGTGCGGGCCAGTACGCCGCCTCGATGTGGGCGACGTCGGGGTTGTCGCCCCACACGGACAGACCGGACACAGTCCCGTCGTCCTTGAGCGAACGCGGGACCCCGTCGAGACCACCCGGTGGGTGGGCCAGTTCGACGACCGTGCCGTCGGTCTCCCAGACGATCGGGTCGAACACCAGGAAGTCGGGGAACCCCGGAGCCGACTCGCGACCGAGGAACCCAGCGCGGTCTCCGGCGTCATTGATGCCCACCGCCCCGGCGGCCAGCGCGTCCTGAGATTCTGCCAGGAGCGTCATCGGCGCGTCCGGACCCTCGAAGGCGACGGCGTCGCTCCCGGCAAAGGGGTCGGTCGGCACTGCGGTCGACGAGGCCAGCGGCGGCGCCCGTGCCGTTGATCCTCCGGATGTTGGCGTACCCGTGGTCGGCTCCACGCGGACCCGAGTCGATGTCGAAGAAGGTCAGCTCGCCGGTGGCCAGGTCCTGCACCCAGGCGACGCTGCCGCCGTCGAAGTTCTCCGAGACGCCGTTGATCAGTCCGGTGTCGGTCAGCTCATAGGCGGTGTCGGAATCGAACCCGCGCGGGCCTACCCGAACCGGCTCGGCGTTCCGGCCCCGCCAGATGAAAGCTCGCTGGTGGTCGTCGCCGTTGCGGTCCAGTCTGCTGTCCGGAGCCGTAGTAGACGACCTGGTCGCCGACTCGCTCGATGTCGATGACGCTGCCGCCGAAGAACCGCTCCGCCGGCGCCAACCGGACCAGCCGGCACCCACCCGAACCAGCTGCCGGTGTGACTGCGTCAGCGCCGGCGTCGGCAGTGGTCAGGACGGTGGTGAGACCGGTGACCGCCAGGCCCGCTGAAAGGCAGGCGGCGGTGATCGGACGACTGGGCTTGCGAGTGCTCCTCGAGACCATGGGTCTCACCTGCTTCCGACATCGGCGGCGCCGTTCGCCATCCGGTGACCTCCACCATCCGACGCAACGGTCGCAGCCGGGTCGCAGCCGGGTCGCGGTCAGGGTTTGCAGGCGAGTCCGGCTGGCGGACCCTCAGCCGCACGTGGGGCGCGGATCGAGCCCGGGTCGGATGATTGCGGACTCGTCGGACGTGAGATCGCGGTTGGCGGCGACGCAGGCTGCGGTCACCCAGTCCACGGGACGGATGTCGATGGTGGTGCGCGTGCCCTCTTCATAGTCGACGCGTAGCGCGGAGGAGTCGGGAGCGAAGGACAGGAACCCCTGGTCTCGGTCGTCGAGGACCGGCTGTCCGTACGGCCGCCAGGTCGCAACGTCCCACAAGGTCACGTCGCCGTCGCTGCCGACGGTAGCCATCATTCGCCCGTCGGGACTCGCTTCGACGTCCATGACGAACCCGCCGGTGATGAGTCGGCGCGGGGCGGCCGGATCCAGGGTGTCTGCGTCGAGGAAGTAGAGCCAGCCCTCGGCTGTGCCGACGACGAGCTGGGAGCCGTCGCGGCTCCAGGCCGCCGACAGCGGTAGCTGCGACTGCTCCAGATCGCGGTCGACCAGGACCGTGCCGCTCTGCGCATCGACGATCACGACGCGGCCACGCCTCAGCAGTGCGGCCCGCTGTCCATCGGGGGACAGCTCGACGGTGGCAGTGCCGTCGATCGGCGGGTACCCGACCCCCGGCGCGGCGGTGACGTCGATCGACCGCGTGTCCAAGTCGAGTACGCCCCACCCGCCGGTGCCGTTGAGCACGGCATGGGTGTTGTCGGCACTCACGGCGATCCCGATCACCGGCCACGGGGTGTCGACGATCCGACCGGACCGATCGCGTTGCGGTTTCCCAGACCATGAGGTAGCCGCGATCCAGGACCGGCAACAAGGGGCCCATGATCTGGTAGCCCGCCAGCGCGAGTCCCCCATCCGCGGTCAGCTCGGTGGAGGCCGCCTGGCATGCGCACTTCTCCAGTCCGGTCAGCGGCAGCGCCTCACCCCGACGCTCGCCGGGCAGTCGCAGGAAGGCACGGTTGGGAGCGAAGTCGTCGAAGTTGGTCCAGATCGCGGTGTCCGAGCCGGTCGCCGTCTCTCCAGAGTGCGGTGCGTTCGGCATGGGCGCGGTACGGAGTACGCCGCGCTGGCCGGTTGTGTCGAAGGCGACCGCCGTGCCGTCCCGGCTCGTGGTCCAGATCAGGTCGCTCCTGGCGTCGGTGTACGCCAGCGACGTGATCACGCCACTATGTCCCAGCAAGGTGTCGAGCGGCGCCGCCGTACGGCCGTCTCTGATCAGCAGCTCCTCGTCCGCCCCGAGGGCGAACCGGTCGCCGTCGGGGGAGAACGAGGCTCCGCGCACGGTGCCCTCGACTGGGTATGCCTGCGACCTCGGGCGGAGCGTGCGGGCGTCCACAAGCCGCACAGTGGATCCGGTCTCGGTCGTCTCGGATGGCGACCGCGCGTGACCCGTCCGGAGACAGAGCGAGGATGGTTCCCCGGCTCTTGCGTGCAGGGGCGTTCGGGCGGCTCAGATCGACGATCACGGCCGGGTTGGCATCGGAAGCTCCCGTGCTGACGCGTCCATCGGGCCACACTCGCAGGCTGTCGCTGTCCAGCATCCGACGGCCCCAGGGCACCGCCTCCTGCAGCCGCCCGCGGCCGTCCGCCACGAAGATGTGTGAGTCGGAGGCGAACACCAGACGCCCGTCCGCGGTCCAGCCCAGCCCGTACCACAACCAGGCCGCCGAGTCGGGTCCTGCGAGTGCCCGCAAGGCCGAGAGGGGAACGTTGCGGATCTCGTGGCCATTCGTTCGGGTCCAGCAACGACACCCCCGTTGTGTCGTCCACGTCGGCGAGGATCGTCACGGCGATCGCTCCTCCGTCCGGGGCGGGAGCGATCGCTCCCACACTTCCGGCCAGGTCGTCGCGCGCCCAGAGCTGGTCGCCGGTCTCGGCGTCCAGAGCGCGCAGCACCGGCCCGCGCTCGCTGACGTAGACGACCTTGCCGTCCGCGCTGGCAGCGCTGTCGAGCAGCCAGTCTCCGGTGTGGAAGCGGGTGACCACGTCGGGCTGCCGAGCAAGCAGGGTGAGCAAGGCGCCGTACGTCTCCGGGCTCTTCTCCAGCCGGGTGGACTCGACGGCGGCGAGCAGGCCGAGGTCGGGGTCCTCGACGCTCAGCGCGGAGGCGGCCAGCCGCTTGGCATCCGCAGCGACCGCCGCGTCGGCAGCCTGCCCAGCAGCGTCCCTGGCTCGGCCACGGGCGACCACGGCGACGATGCCGGTGACGATGGCCAGGGCGAGGAGTAGGGCGGTACCGACCAGCAGCGACCTGAGCCGCCGGTTCTGACGCGCCTTCTCCGCTGCCCGCCGCTCTGCTTCTTGGCGGTCCGCGTCGGCCGCCGCGCGTCCGGCGTCCAGAAACGCCCGCTCGACGGCGGTGACCTCCTCCGGGCGAACGTCGGCGACCTCCAGCCCCGACTCCAAACGGGTCCCCCGCCACAGCAGTGTGGATTCCTGATTCTCCGCGTGCCACTCGCCCGCAGCCAGCGTCAACCGGTGCTGGACGGCGCGACCTGCGGCGTCCTCGGCCAGCCAGGTCCGCAGCCGCGGCCACTCCTGGAACAGTGCCTCGTGCGCGGCCTCGACATGGTCGCCGGACAGGGTCAGCAGGCGAGCCTGGGCGAGCCGTTCCACTACCGGCAGGGTCTCTGCCTGCGGGAGACCGGCCAACTCGGACAGGTTCACCCGGCGGCGCGTCACCGCCGTGCCCACCCCCGGTCCGGTCAGCCGCAGCAGCAGCGACCGGGCGACCTGCCGCAGCGGTTCGTCCAGACCGGTGTACGCCCGCTCGGCGAGGTGGCCGATCGCTCCGCTGAGGCCGCCCATGGCGACGTAGCCGGCGAACGTGAGCCGGCGCCCCGACCGCGACTCCCAGAGCTGGGTCATCGTGGTCGACAACAGCGGCAGGAGTCCCGGCTCGGCGCCCGCGTCGGACACGATGGCGTCGACCAAGCCGTCGTCGAACTCGGCGCCGCCTCGCTGAGCCGGCCGCTCGATGGCGCGACGCACATCGTCCGGAGTGGGGGTGCCGACCAGCACCGTGTTGTCGCCGACCAGCCCGGCCAGTGTGGGGTGATCGGCCAGCCGGTCGAGGTAGTCGGCGCGCAGCACGAGCACGAGGATCACTGCGCTGGCGCTGTCGACTGCGACCTCGGCCAGGGTGTCCAGGAAGGCCGCGCGCTCGCCCTGGTCGAGGCAAGCGGTCCACGTCTCCTCTAACTGGTCGACGACGAGCACGGTTCGCGGGGTGTGGCTCTCGGACCTGACCAGCCGCTCCAGGATGGCGCCGGCGTCCTCGTGGGAGGCGCCGAACACGCGGCGAGCGAGCTCCCGCATCGGATGCTGGCCCGGCCGCATCACCAGGTGCCTCCATGCTGCGCTTCCCGGCAACTGACCGTCGGCCAATCCGGCCAGCAACCCGGCCCGGACGGCCGAGGACTTGCCACTCCCAGACGCACCGAGCACGGCGAGGCAAGAGGACCCCGAGCACCGCGCCACCAGCTCGGCAACCAGTCGTTCCCGTCCGGCGAACCATGGTCCGTCCGAGACCTCGTAGGACTTCAGGCCGCGCCACGGGCACTGGCTGGGCTCGATTTCCTCGGCTGGGCGGCTGTGCTGGAGGTGAAGAACGCCGGAAGCCAGGCGCTCCCGGGCGTCGTGGAGGGATGCGCGGGACACGTCGGCCTCGGCCACGGCGGCCCGTACCGTGGCCGTGGCCGAGTCCCGGACGTACCGCAAGGCGCTGGCATGGGCGGCCGCTGGCCAACCGCCCGACTCGGCGTGCACCCGCTCGGCGACCCGCTCCAGCTCAGGGCCGGCGACGTAGTCCGAAACCAGTGCCCGCAACGCCGCCGCATCCAGCGGAACCAGGTCGAGCACCATTGCCCCCGCGACGGTGGCAGCGTCAGGACCCGTGATCCGCAGGACAAGGCCTTCTGCCTCGGGCGCGGGGCCGTCCACTCGGTCGAGGACGACCAGGAGCGGTCCGGCAGGGATTTCCCCGGTCGGCTGCCTGCCCGACCTGCCGACGTACACCACCGCGGCACCCGTGCCGGCGACGTGCTCAGCCAGGGCCGCCGCCAGCCGACGGCCCCCGGCGCCGACGCGGCCCGCGGATCTGGACGCTCCGGTGCTCGCCTGCCTGTGCGGCGTCCCAAGCGTCGCGGAGGACGGCCAGTTCTGCCGTCCTGCCATGCAGGGGCGCCGACGACGCGACCAGCGGATGGGGCACGGCGAACGCGGGTCTGGCCGGGCCGAGGGCCGCGTCCTGGGCGAGCACCCGGGCGTGCAGCGAGCGGAGCTCCGGCCCCGGATCGATCCCGAGATCCTCGGCCAGCACCTGTCGCGCCCGCTGGAAGGCCCCCAGGGCGTCGGCCTGCCGCCCGGCCCGGTAGAGACCGGTCATCAGCAGACCCCACAGCCGCTCGCGGAGCGGGTGCTCGGTCACCAACCGCTCCAGCTCTGCTATGGCGTGGCCGTGCCGTCCGACCTCGAGCTCAGCAGCGCACCTGCCCTCAAGGGCGACAAGCCGCACCTCCTCGAGACGACGTGCGTCCGCGGCCAGCGGGGCGGCCGAGTCGAGGCCGGCGTACGCCGGGCCCCGCCACAGCGCGAGCGCATCGCGAAAAGGGTCAAGCGCGGCCTGCGGCGCGCTCCGCTGGGCCGCGTCGACGAGCCTGACGAACCGTGTCGCGTCAACCTGTCCCGGCTCGACGGCCAGGCGGTAACCCTGCCCCTCGGTCACGATCAGCCGCGGCAGCCCCATCCGTTGCGGCTCGAGCATGTTGCGAAGCCGGAGCACGTGGGTCTGGAGCGACTTGGCGGCTGTGCGCGGAGGATTGTCGCCCCACAGCGTGTCGACGAGCTCGCGCGTGCTCACGACCTTCCCGGCCCTGGAGACAAGGATGGCCAGAAGCGTGCGCTCTTTCGCGCCACGGATCTCGATCGGCTCGCCGTCACCCATGACCAGCAACGGACCGAGGACGGAGAACTCCACCTCGTCACGGTAGGACCAACTGAGCACGATCGCCTCCGAACGGGCATTCCTGATGGGCGGCTGGACCAGCTTGGCCCGCCTCGGTCGCCATCCGGTCGCGATGCGGTGGGTAACCCGTGAACGCCCGGAAATGGAG
>CAVRBN010000038.1:0-17571 GCA_963719255.1 uncultured Actinomycetota bacterium
GTCGAGACCATCAGCAGCGGACATTCCTCGACCGCGGCGTCCGGCAGCGCCGACCGGACCGCGGGGAGCAGGGAAGGGGTCACCTCGTCGACCCACTCCAGGGCGTGCGGAACACCGAGCGCGGACTGCCGATCGAGTACCCGTAGTACGTCGTCAGCGGTAATGTGGTCGGCCAGCCCGAGCCGGGGACGAGCGTAGAACTGCCAGCCAGTGCCTTCGATCGCGCGGAACAGGGTGAACGGACCGACCTCTTCGGTGGTCGCGGCGGAACGCGGAATGGCGTCGTAGCACTCCTCGATCGCGTCCAGGCTCATGTCGCCTCCTCAACCACCGGCGGGCGCGGTGGGGTCCAGCGGCGGTGTCGGGTGCCGGTCTCGCCCTCGCGGATCAGCTGGAGCCGCGGCTTGGGACCGTCAGTGCGGCCGCCCTGCGGCTTGCGCCGACCCGCGCGCCACGGCATCGGCCAGACCGCACCGGGGCCGTCGTAGTCCTGTTCGACGGCTGCATGCAGGGTCCACGACGGGTCGTAGAGGTGGACCCGGCCGAGCGCGCACAGGTCGGCACGGCCGGCCATCAGGATCGAGTTGACGTCGTCGTAGGACGAGATGACGCCGACGGCGATCGTGGGGATGCCGGCCTGGTGGCGGATCATGTCGGCGAAGGGAGTCTGGTACGACCGCCCGAACGCCGGCCGCTCGTCGGCGGTCACCTGGCCGGTCGACACGTCGATCGCGGCGGCGCCGGCGCTCGCGAAGGGCTTCGAGATGACCATCGCGTCGTCGGGAGACGTCCCGGAGCTGATCCAGTCGGTCGCGGAGATGCGCACCGTCATCGGCAGCGAGGCCGGCCAGACCTCGCGCATCGCAGTGAACACCTCGAGCGGATAGCGAAGCCGGTTGAACACGCTGCCGCCGTAGTCGTCCAGCGCGCCGGTTCGTGAACGGGGACAGGAACGCCGACAGCAGGTAGCCGTGGGCGCAGTGCAGCTCGAGCAGGTCGAAGCCGGCTTCGGCGCCGCGGCGAGCGGACTCGACGAACTCGTCGCGGATGACGTCCATCTCGGCCCGGGTGAGCTCGTGGGGCACCTGGTTGACGCCCTCGCGGTAGGCCACAGGGGATGGCGCGACGACCTCCCAGTTGTCGGCGGGAAGCGGTTCGTCGATGCCCTCCCACATCAGCTTGGTCGACCCCTTCGGGCCGGAGTGGCCGAGCTGGAGGCCGATCCTCGCCGATGAGCTGCGTGTGCACAAAGTCCGTGACCCGGCGCCACGACGCCTGCTGCTCGTCGTTCCACAGGCCTGTGCAGCCGGGGGAGATCCGGCCGGTGGGGGAGACGCAGACCATCTCGGTCATCACGAGTCCGGCTCCGCCCAGCGCCTTGCCGCCGAGGTGCACGAGATGGAAGTCGCCGGGGAGGCCGTCGACGGCGACGTACTGGTCCATCGGGGACACGACCACCCGGTTGACCAGCTCGAGTCCGGCGCCGTCGCGCGTCGAGAGGCGGAAGGGTTGGAACATCGGAGGACGTACGTCGCCGGCGCCGTGACCCTCCGCCTTCACCCGTCGCGCGAACCACTCCTCGCAGCGGGCCACGAACTCGGGGTCGCGAACCCGCAGGTTGTCGTAGGTCACCCGCCGGCTCCGGGTCATCGCGTTGAACGCGAACTGCAGCGGCTCCTGGTCGACGTACTGGTGAGGTTCTCGAACCACTCGAGGCTGGCCTGCGCCGCGCGCTGCGTCGAGAGCACGACGGCCTTGCGCTCCACCTCGTACGTCGTGAGCGCGGCGCTGAGGTCGGGCTCCTCGTGGAGGCACGCCGCCAGGGCCAGCGCGTCCTCCATCGCGAGCTTGGTCCCGGAGCCGATCGAGAAGTGTGCGGTGTGCGCGGCGTCGCCGAGGATCACCACGTTGTCGTGCACCCAGTGCTCGTTGCGGACGGTGGTGAAGCTGATCCACCGCGAGTTGTTGGCCATCACCTCATGACCAGTCGAGGACGTCGGCGAACAGCTCGCGGATCCTGGCGATCGACTTCTCGTCGGACTCGCCGGGCGCCCACTGCCGGTCGGCCTCCGCGGCGAAGCCGGCCTTCTCCCACACCCGCGACGTCATCTCCACGATGAACGTGCTCCCGGTGGCGTCGTACGGGTAGCCGTGGATCTGCATCACGCCGTACGGCGTCTGGGCGATGTAGAACTTGAACGCGTCGAAGACCTTGTCGGTGCCGAGCCAGATGTACTTGCAGTCCCGGGCCTCGAGCGTCGGCCGGAAGGTGTCGGCGTAGCGTGCCCGGACCGCCGAGTTGAGCCCGTCGCAGGCCACCACCAGGTCGTGGGAGGCGGCAAGCTCGTCGACGTCCGGAGCCTCGGTCCGGAAGTGGACCGTGACTCCCAGCTCGGCGCAGCGCTCCTGCAGGATCTCCAGCAGCCGCCTGCGTGACATCGCCGCGAAGCCGTGGCCACCGCTGGTGACGACCTCGCCCTTGAAGTGCACGTCGATGTCGTCCCAGACCGCGAACTCGCGCTGCATCGCCGCATGGATCGCGGCGTCGGCGTGCTCGATGCCGCCCAGGGTCTCGTCGCTGAAGACCACGCCGAAGCCGAAGGTGTCGTCGGCGGCGTTGCGCTCCCAGACCGTGATCTCGTGCGGGTCGCCGGTCTGGCGGGCGAGCTGTTGCGCGAGCACGCTGAAGTAGAGCCCGCCGGGCCCGCCTCCGATGACGGCTATCCGCATGCGCCCTCCGTTGGTCGAGCAGGCTTTCGTTGGTAGAGCAGGCTTTCGGTGGTCGAGCATGGCTTTCGGTGGTCGAGCTGGCTTTCGGTGGTCGAGCAGGCTTTCGGTGGTCGAGCGTGGCTTTCGGTGGTCGAGCCTGTCGAGACCAAACATATTGCGTTCTTGACGGAAGTTGTCAAGGCGCAATAGCGTCGGCGGCATGGTGGAGAACTCCTACGCCCTGAACGCGGGCCAGCGGGAGTACGTCGCCCGGGTGCACCGGGTGGCCAGCGAGCACCTGGCGGAGGTCCCGGCCGTCCACGGCGCCGTCAACCGGCCGCTGCTGCGCGCGCTCGGAGACCACGGCCTCCTGCGCGGCCTGTTCGGAGGGACACCCGAGGAGACTCCGAGGGACGCGGCCGCGATGCAGCTGTGCCTGCTGCGCGAGACCCTCGCCACCGTCACCACCGAGGCGGAGACCGCGCTGGCGCTCCAGGGGCTCGGGAGCTACCCGATCCTGCAGTCGGGGCAGCCGGCCGCGGTCGAGCGCTGGATCCCTGGTGTGGTCACCGGCGAGACCGTCGCCGGCTTCGCCCTGTCCGAGCCGGACGCAGGCTCCGACGCCGCAGGGCTGGCCTTGCGGGCCGACCGCGACACCGCCTCGACAGGCTCAGGACAGTGGCCTGGGCTCACCGGCGAGAAGCTCTGGATCTCCAACGCGCCCGAGGCCGACGTCTACAGCGTCTTCGCCCGCACCACGCAGGGCGCACGAGCCGGCGGGGTGACCGCGTTCGTCGTCGCCGGTGACGCGGACGGGCTGTCCGGTGAGGCCTCGACATGGTGGCCCCGCACGCGGTCGGCCGCCTCGTGTTCGACGGGGTCCGGGTCACCGAGGACGACGTACTCGGTGAGGTGGACGGCGGGTTCGCGGTCGCCATGCGCACCCTCGACCTGTTCCGGCCCAGCGTCGGCGCGTTCGCGGTCGGGATGGCGCAGTCCGCCCTCGATGCGGCGGTCGCCTGGACGACCACCCGCGAGGTGTACGGCGCGCCGCTGGTCAGGCAGCAGTCGGTCGAGCACACGCTCGCCGAGATGGCCACCCGGATCCGGGCCTCCCGGCTGCTGGTGCACGCCGCGGCCTCGGCGTACGACGCGGGCGCGCCCGCTGCCGAGATCACCACGAGTGCCGCCATGGCCAAGCTGTTCGCGACCGAGACCGCCCAGTGGGTGGTCGACCAGGCCGTCCAGCTGCACGGTGCGCGGGGCCTGCAGAAGGGGCACCTGCTCGAACGGCTCTATCGTGAGGTCCGGGCCCCGCGGATCTACGAGGGCGCCTCGGAGGTCCAGCGCACGATCATCGGTCGCGGACTCGTCCGCGACCACCAGAAGGGAAAGCAGTGACCCGCTATCGAGGGAGCGTCCCGATCACCGAGGACTGGCAGCACTTCCGGTTCGCGGTGGAGGACGGCGTCGCCACGGTGACCCTCAACCGTCCCGAGAAGATGAACCCGCTCACCTTCGAGAGCTACGCCGACCTGCGCGACCTGCTCCACGAGCTGCCGCACCGCGGCGACACGTCCGTGCTGGTCATCCGCGGCGAGGGCAAGGGCTTCTGCGGCGGCGGCGACGTCAACGAGATCATCGGCGAGCTGATCAAGATGGACGCCCGCGACCTGATCGGCTTCACCCGGATGACCGGCGACGTCATCAAGGCGATGCGCGAGTGCCCGATCCCGATCATCGCCGGCATCCAGGGCATCGCCGCCGGTGCCGGGTCGGTGATCGCGATCGCGTCGGACTTCCGGGTCGTGTCGCAGTCCGCCCGGTTCGCGTTCCTGTTCACCAAGGTCGGCCTGTCGGGCGGCGACATGGGGGCGGCGTACCTGCTGCCGCGCATCGTCGGGGCCGGCCGGGCGACCGAGCTGCTGATGCTCGGCGACACGATCGACGCCGAGACCGCCGACCGTTACGGACTTGTGCACCAATTGGTCGAAAACGACGAGCTCGACGACGCGGTGGCCACGCTCGCCCGCCGGCTCGCGGACGGTCCGACGCTGGCCTACGCCCAGACCAAGTCGCTGATCACCCGCGAGCTGGACATGCCGATCGGTGCCGCGATGGAGCTCGACGCGATGACCCAGGCGCTGCTGATGACCACGGCCGACCACGCGGAGTTCCACGCCGCCTTCAACGACAAACGACCACCCGAATGGAAGGGCCGCTGAATGTCCCACGACTTCCTGAACATCGACGACCTGCTCACCGACGAGGATCGAGCCATCCGCGACACCGTGCGCGAGTTCGCCCAGCGCGAGCTCGCGCCCCACGTCGCCGAGTGGTACGACCAGGGCACCCTGCCCGACGGGCTCGGCCCGAAGTTCGGCGCGATCGGGTTCCTCGGCATGCACCTGAAGGGCTACGGCTGCGCCGGCCTGAGCGCCACGGCGTACGGCGTCGCCTGCCGCGAGCTGGAGGCGGTCGACTCCGGGCTGCGCAGCTTCGTGTCGGTGCAGGGCTCGCTCGCGATGTACGCGATCCACCGGTGGGGGAGCGAACAGCACAAGGAGACCTGGCTGCCGAAGCTGGCGACGGGCGAGGCGATCGGCTGCTTCGGCCTCACCGAGTCCGACGCCGGCAGCGACCCGGGTTCGATGCGGACCCGGGCCAGGCTCGACGGCGACGAGTGGGTGCTCAACGGCTCGAAGATGTGGATCACCAACGGCACGCTCTCGCAGGTGGCGGTCGTGTGGGCGCAGACCGAGGACGGCATCCGGGGGTTCGTCGTCCCCACCGACAGCCCGGGGTTCACCGCGACGAAGATCCCGCGCAAGCTGTCGCTGCGCGCCTCGGTGACCGCCGAGCTGTCGTTCTCCGACCTCCGGCTGCCGGCAGACGCGGCCTTCCCCGACGTGCGCGGCCTCAAGGGCCCGTTGAGCTGTCTCAACGAGGCCCGGTTCGGCATCGTCTGGGGCGCGGTCGGAGCGGCCCGGGCCTGCCTGGAAGAGGCGCTCGACTACACCGGCCAGCGCAGCCAGTTCGGCAAGCCGCTCGCGTCCTTCCAGCTCACCCAGCGCAAGCTGGCCCTGATGGCGGTCGCGGTCAACAACGCCGGCCTCGTGGCATGGCGGCTCGGACAGCTCAAGGACGCCGGCACGATCACGCCGGCCCAGGTGTCCTACGGCAAGTACGCCAACGTGCGCGCGGCGCTCGACGTCGCCCGAGAAGCCCGTACGACGCTCGGCGGGGCCGGCATCACCCTCGACCACACGGTGATGCGGCACATGAACAACCTCGAGACCGTGATGACCTACGAAGGCACAGAGGAGATGCACCTGCTCTCGATCGGCTCCGAGCTGACCGGAATCCCGGCCTTCCGGTGAGCCCTGCCGACCAGCAGCGCACTGCTCTGGTCACCGGCGCCTCCAAGGGCATCGGGGCCGCCTGTGCGCGGGCGTTGAGCGGGGCCGGCCACCGTGTCGCGCTGCTGTCCCGGTCGGAGTCGGAACTCGACGTCGTTGCCGGCGGACTGTCCGGCGAGTCGCTCGTCGTACCCTGCGACGTCACCGACCCCGCCGCCGTCGAGGCGGCGTTCGCCACCGTGGAGGCCACGTGGGGGCCGGTCGAGGTGCTGGTCGTCAGCGCCGGAGCCGGTGCCTCCGCGCCGCTTGCCGAGACCTCCGACGAGGAGTGGCAGCGAATGCTCGACCTCAACCTGACCGCGCCGTTCCGCTGCATCCGCCGCGCCCTGCCATCGATGACGGCCGCCGGGTTCGGCCGGATCGTCGTCGTGGCATCGGTGGTCGCCAAGCGGGGCGAGGCCCGGATCGCGGCGTACTCCGCCAGCAAGCACGGCGTGCTCGGCCTGGTGCGCTCCGGGGCCGCCGAGGTGGCGCGCAGCGGGGTGACCCTGAACGCGGTCTGCCCGGGGTACGTCGACACCCCGATGACCGACGACAGCGTCAGCCAGATCGCGTCCCGGACCGGCAAGTCGGCCGCCGAGGCGCGCGAGATCCTGGCCCGACGGCAACCGATCGGGCGGCTCGTCACACCCGAGGAGGTCGCCCTGGCGGTCATGCTCTGCGTCGACAACGGCGCGGTCAACGGCCAGGGAATCAACGTCGACGGCGGGGCGGTCCAGTCATGAAGGTGCAGTCATGAAGCGGATCAACCCGTCCGTCCCTCGCCGCGCCGAGTGGTTTCTCGCACGCGGTCGTGGCCACCGGCACCACCGTGTTCCTCGCCGGTCAGACCTCGATGGACTCCGACGGCCGGATCGTCGGTGCGGGCATCGTCGAGCAGTTCGAGCGGGCACTGTCCAACCTGCTGACCGCCCTGCACGAGGCCGGTGGGCAGCCGTCGGACCTGACGTCGCTGACGGTCTACATCGTCGACATGGACAACTACCGCGACCACGCCCGGGAGATCGGCCGGGTGTGGAAGCGCCTGGTCGGCTCGGACTACCCCGCCATGGCCGGCATCGGCGTCTCCAGGCTGTGGGACGAGGAAGCGCTGGTCGAGGTGCAGGGCTTCGCCGTCCTGCCGTAGCGACTACTTGCGCTTGTCCGCGGCAGTCGCGTCCGCCTCCCGGGAGTAGTTCGGGTCCGTGACGAGCCGGCTGTGCCGCGCACCGTAGACGAAGTAGATGACGAACCCGATGGCCATCCACACCATGAACCGGATCCAGGTGCCGGCCGGGAGATTGAGCATGAGGTAGACGGCAGTCAGCACGGCCAGGATCGGAACCGCGGGCACCCCGGGACACCGGAAGGCGCGCGGGAGGTCGGGCCGGGTCCGGCGCAGCACCAGGACGCCGATCGCCACCAGCACGAAGGCGAAGAGGGTGCCGATGTTGACCAGCGCGGCCAGCTCGGTCAGTGGCACGAACGTCGAGATGACGGCGACGACCACGCCGGTCATGACCGAAGTCCGGATCGGGGTCCCGAACCGGGGGCTGACCGCCGCGAACGCGGGAGGCAGCAGCCGGTCGCGGCTCATGGCGAAGAAGACCCGGCTCTGGCCGAGCATCAGGATCATCATGACGGTCGTCAAACCTGCCAGTGCCCCCACCGAGATGGTGGTCGCGAAGCCCGGGTGCCCGACGGAGCGGAACGCTTCCGCCAGTGGCGCCTCGACCTTGATCTCGTCGTACTTGACCATCCCGGTCACCACGAGCGACACCGCCACGTAGAGGACGGTGCAGATGCCGAGCGACGCGAGAATGCCGATCGGCATGTCACGCTGGGGATTCTTGGTCTCCTCGGCAGCCGTCGCCACGATGTCGAACCCGATGTAGGCGAAGAACACCAGCGCCGCGCCGGTGAAGATGCCGCTGATGCCGAAGGCGCCGGGTGCGAATCCCATGTCCTGGAGCAGGGAAGGCGTCGGTGTCGCCCCGGCAGCAGCCTCGGAGCCGGACGGCGGGATGAACGGCGAGTAGTTGCCGGACTTGATGAAGAACAGACCCGCGAAGATCACGAAGAGCACGATGCCGAGCTTGATGACGACCATCACGAAGTTGACGTGCGAGGAGATCTTGATCCCGAGACAGATGACGCCGGTCAGGATCAGCACGATCACCGCGGCGACGAGGTTGTGACCCTCGCCGTAGGCCCAGTCCGGGATGGTGATGCCGATCTCGCCCATCACGTCGGCGAAGTACGTCGACCAGCCGACCGCGACCGTGCTGGCTCCGAGGGCCAGCTCGAGGATCAGGTCCCAGCCGATGGTCCAGGCCACGAGTTCGCCGAGGCTGGCATAGGAGAACGTGTACGCCGAGCCGGCCACCGGCACCGTGCTGGCGAACTCGGCGTAGCAGAGCGCCGCAAGTGCACAGGCGATCCCCGAGAACACGAACGACAGTGCGACCGCCGGTCCAGCCTTGGCGCCCGCGGCCTCACCGGTGAGCACGAAGATTCCGGTCCCGATGATGACGCCGACACCGAAGACCGTCAGCTGCAGTGCACCGAGCTGTTTGCGTAGCTGGTGTTCGGACTCCTCGGTGTCGGCGATTGACTGCTCGATGGTCTTGGTGCGGAACAGGTTCATGGGGCCTCTTTTGCGCAGATGGCAGATCAGCTGTCAGATCCGGTTCGGGCGACGCGTCCGTACCCGCCGAGCAGTATCTCGAAACTCAGCGATGAGGGAAGCCGGAGCGTTTCACTCGTCGTCGAGTCGTCCTGGGTCATCCACCACTCCGTGAACTCGCGACAGCGGCCCGCGTCGTCGAGCCGGATGAGCCAGAGATTGCTGAACGTCTCGTCCGGGTAGGTCGTCACACCCTGGATGATCGACACCTCATCGGTGAGGAGACGGGCTCCCAGACGAACGTCGTCTCGCCAGGCTCGTCCTTGTGAAGCAGCCACTCCTCGACGATCTGGCTGCGACCGCGCCAAGGCTGGCGAAACGGTGCCGTGTAGTACGTCGCGTCCTCGCTGAACAACTGGCCGATGTCATCGGGATCGTTGGAGTTCCAGGCCACGACATAGCGGTCGATCCACGTGGACACATTGTCCGAGACGGTCATGGGACTTTTCTACTCGATCGGAATGCGACGACGGGGTCTCGGCGTGTATCTGGAGATGCGCTTCTCCCTCCTTGCTGGCGTGACAGTCGCGCACACCCAACGCCCGTCCCGTGTCTTGATCGTGGCGGCGGCGGGATACGGCAAGTCGGCAGCCCTCGAGGCCGACCTGCCCGCAACCGGACTGCGCCGCCCGGCCGCCGACCTGCTCGCCGGCGGGATCCCCGATGCGCCCTGGCTCGGTGTCGACGACCTGGACGACCTCGCGCCTCACGACCAGGTCGAGATCGTCCGGCAGCTGGCCCTGCTACCGCCCGAGACCGGTATCGCGATCGCGTCCCGCACCCCGCTCGACCCCGCGGCCAGGAGCCGTCTGCGCGGCCAGGTCTACGAGCGCGGCCCCCAGGACCTGGCGTTGGAGCAGTACCCGATTGCGCGCATCCTTGCCGAGGAGTACGCCGTGCTCGACCCGGAGGCCGCGGGCAGGGTGCACGCCCTGACAGCCGGCTGGCCGGCCCTGGTCCACTTCGCGGCAGACGTCCTCGCCCGCCAGCACGCACGCGGACCTGTCCCAGGCGCTCACTCGGCCCGGATCCGCAGCGGCCACCTGGGTCACCTCCAACGTCCTGGACGGCTTGCCTGACGCGGTGCGGGACGTCCTCGACGTGTTGGCCGGACTCGGCGCCGTGACCCCGGGCCTGTGTGCGCGCCTGTGGCGCGACGAGTGGTGGCCAGCCCGCGGTCGAAGCGATGCATCAGCTACGCCGGATGGGCGTTCTCGTCCCGATCCGGCGGCTCGACGGTGAGGGGCCGCTCGCCGTGGTGCCCGTGGTCGCCGGCGTGCTGGCAGGACAGCGACAGACCACCGTCGACGCCGACCTGCTGCGAGCCGCCGCGCGCGCCTACGAGGACGAAGGGCTGGCCTTCCCGGCCTGCCAGTCCTACGCGCAGGCCGGTGACTGGTCGGCCGTGGAGCGTCTCGTCGCCGAGCGGGGCGACGACATGCTGCGGCAGGGGGACGCCCGTGGTGTCGCAGACCTGCTGGGACGCCAGCCCGCGGCCACGTGGCCACCGCTCGTCCAGCGGACCTACGCCGACGCGCTGGCGGATCTCGCGGCGACGCGGCCGGCGCCCGTCGTACCCTCCAACCGCTCTGCGAGGCCGCGGACCGCGACGGCTGGCAGCCGGCGCTGGCGACCCGGGTCGCGACCGTGCACTACACGCAGGCCGACCTCGAACCCGCGCTGGCGGCGCTCGACCGGGTCGACCCTGCTGAGGTCGCGGCCGACCTGCACGGCATCGAGTGGCGGGCCTGCCGCGTGAAGCTCATGTCGATGCTGGGCCGGCGCGAGCAGGCCCGGACTCTGGCTGTCGAGACCCTGCGGCATGGCCGAGGCCCTCGGCGACCCACGCGCCTGGCCGCCGCACACCTGGCGATGGCGCGAACGGACAGCGGGTCCGCGCAAGGAGGCCCATCACGAACAGGCGCTCCGGGCCGCGACGGAGACCGGAGACGCGGTGATGGCCGCCGGCGTCCTCGTCAACCAGTCCCACCTTCTGCTGGCCGCGGCACGATACGTGGAGGCCTGCGTCGTCTCCCGCGAGTCCGTCCGGCTGGCGGAGCTGTGCAGCCCGACCGGTCGGCTGGTCGCCGCCCTGCACAATCTCGGCGAGGCGCTGACCACGGGTCGGTGAGTACGACGAGGCGAAGTGGCAGCTGCAACGCGCCGTCGCCCTCTGCCGCCGGCTCGGCCCGGGACGCTGCGCGATGGGCCTCCTGGGCATCGCCGACATCCACCGCCACCTCGGGCACGACGAGCAGGCCAGGGCGACCTACCTCGAAGCGGTGACCCTGGCCCGCGGCTCCAACGAGGCTCCGATGCTCGTCCCAGCGCTGGCCGGCCTGGCCCGGCTGGAGGCTGTCAACGCGACCGATCACGCCCGCGCCGTCGCGGAGGAGGCCGAGCGGATCGCCACGCCGGCTCTGATGCCTTTCGCCCTCGTGTCGCTCGGCTGGGTTGCGTTGGCGCAGGGCGACCGTGATTCAGGCTGCGCAGAGAGGCAGGGACGCGGTGGCGTCGGCGAGGTCGACCCGGTCGTTCGACTTGGTGGCCGACGCGCTGGAACTCGTGGGCGAGGCATCCGACGACGCCGATGAGGCGCGGGTCGCCCTCGCCGAGAGCCTGTCGATCTGGCGGGACGGCGGTGCCGGTCCGGCGGCGGCCCGGATCGAGGTGCTGCTCGGCGGACTCGACAGGGCGAACGGCACGACGAGGTCGCAGGCGCGGGAAGCCGCGCGCACGCTGCAACGGATCGGCATCCTGCATGTCAACGGACATCCCGTCGCGGACGGGCGGACGGCCAAGCCGGTCGCGATCGGCGTCCTCGGTGGCTTCACCGTCAACATCAACGGACAACCCGTACCGCTCACCGCCTGGCGTTCTCGCCAGGCACGAACCTTGGTCAAGATCCTCGCGGCCCGGCGCGGTCGGCCGCTCACGCGTGCCTACGTCTGCGAGCTGTTGTGGCCCGACGACGATCCGCTGAAGACCGGTCACCGCCTGTCGGTCCTGCTCACCACCGTGCGGGGTGTGCTCGACCCCGAGCGAGTCTGGCCGCCGGAGCGCTACGTCGCCGCGGACCTGACCGGGATCTGGCTCGACCTGCGCTACGTCGCCCTCGACGCGGACAGCGTGCTCCAGGACGCCGCCCATGCCGCTGACCTGATGGAGGCGGGGGACGCGGACCGGGCGCGCGAGATCCTCGTCGACATCGACTCGAACTACCACGGGGACGCCTTCGAGGACGAGCCCGGCGAGGAGTGGGCCGAGGGCCTCCGCGAGGAGGTCAGGGCCGCCTGGCTGCGCTCGGTACGCCGCCTCGCCACGTTGCGCAGCCGGGAGGGCCGGGTCGACGAGGCCCAGGGTTTGCTGGTTCGCCTCCTCGTGGCCGATCCCTACGACGAGCAGGTGCACCGGATGCTCGTCCGGACCCTGGCGCGTGCCGGCCGGCATGGCGAGGCTCGCCGCAGCTTCGATCGGTGGGTGGCGGCGATGCGGGCGATCGAGGCCCCGCTGCCCGATCCGATCGTCCTCCGTCCCGACGGGCGAGGGGCGCCGACCGGCGGCCGCGCCCGACCCGTTCGGGATGCGCACGTCCAACTGATCCCGCGGGCGGCGTTCTGACGCCACGCTGATGCCGCGATGTCACTCTCACTTCGCCGCAAGTAGCGGCAGGGCGGCCACAGCGGCCGTCATGGACAACCAGGAGAAAATCCATGTCTCACCGACGTACACGCAGCTTCGCCGTCGCGACCGCAGCGGGCCTGCTCGCCCTCGCCGGTCCGGTCATCGCCCTGACCTCGGGCGCGGCGGCGTCCACCCCGACGACTGTGGAGGGACGGGCAATGTCATCACCGGGACATCCGGCAACAACACCATCAACGGGACGTCCGGCAACGACGTGATCGACGGTCGCGGGTGGCAACGACACGATCGACGGCAAGGGTGGCAACGACGTCATCCTCGGGTCGGGCGGCGACGACGTGATCAGGGGCGGACGACGGCAACGACTGCCTCGACGGTGGTGCCGTCGGGGACACCGTCAGGGGCGGAGCGGGCAACGACACGGTCAGGGGCGGAGCGGGCGACGACGCCCTGTCCGGCGGCACGGGGAGGGACCGCATCGACGGCGGAGACGACTTCGACCACTGGGTCGGCAGAATGCCAGAGCGACCAGGACGAACAGGCAAGCGCCGCGGACGGAGCACTGACCACCGGTCGAGACTGCGGTCGCTGCACGCAATGCACGATGGCTGCGGCGTGCTGGTGCGCCGGCTCGCCGCAGCCGCCGGTCCAGTGCGGTGAACAAGGCACCGGCCTCGATCCCGGACCAGTCGGCGGGCAGATGCTCGAGCGGCAGGCCGGGATCGAGGTAGGGCAGTCGCCGCCAGGCCGTGAGCATCGGCACGTAGACCGCGAACGAACTCTCCGGATCAGACGCGGGTGCGTCGAGCACAGGGCCGTAGGTGGCGCAGAACTCGTCGTACAAGCCGGTCAGCGCGTCGAGGTCCCACCACTCGGCCATCCGGGTCGACACGTCGCCGGAGCCGAGGTAGTCGCCGCGGAAGAACTCCGTGTACGCCGCGAGCCCCTGCCGGTCCAGCGCCCGCACCGTCTCGTCGTACGACGTCGCGGGCGCGACCCAGACTCCGGGCGCGACGCTGCCGAAACCCAGTCCGGTCAGCAACGACCGCAGGGCGTGGCGCCGTACCCGCTCGGCCTCGGGGACCGAGAAGACCAGGACCACCCAGCCGTCTGCCGCGGTGGCGCGAGGCCGCGACCAGATCCGGCTGTCGCCCTCGCGCAGCACCTCCAGCGCGTCGGACGAGAGCGCGTAGCCGGCCTGGCCGTCGCGCCGCTCGGGGTCGAGCACGCCGCGCTTCTTCAGCCGGGACACGGACGAGCGGACCGCCGCGGAGTCGACGCCGAGATCGGCCATCAGGGCGATGAGCGACGCGACCGACAGCCAGTTGCCCTCCTCGCGCGCATAGAGACCGTAGAGCGACAGGATCAGCCGCCGCGGTGCCAGGTCCACCGTTCAGGCACCTTGCCGAAGGCGGAAGCGCTGGAGCTTGCCGGTCGCCGTCCGCGGCAGCCCGTCGACGAACTCGAGCGCGCGTGGGTACTTGTACGGCGCGATCTCGGCCTTGACGAAGTCCTGGAGCTCCCGGCGCTTGACGTCGTCGGCCGCGATGCCGGGCGTGAGGACGACGAACGCCTTCACGATCGAGCCGCGGGCCTCGTCGGGCACTCCGACGACGGCGCATTCGGAGACCTCGGGGTGCTTGAGCAGCGCCTCCTCGACCTCTGGCGCGGCGATGTTGTAGCCCGACGAGATGATCATGTCGTCACTGCGCGCGTGGTACCAGAAGTAGCCGTCCTCGTCCCGGCTGAAGGTGTCGCCGGTGACGTTCCAGCCGTCGTGGACGTAGGCGCGCTGCCTGGTGTCGTTGAGGTAGCGACACCCGGTCGGTCCCTTCACCGCGAGCCGCCCGGAAACCCCGGGGGCTGCTTCCTGGCCGGACTCGTCGAGCACGGTGGCGACGTAGCCGGGGACGGCCTTTCCCGTCGAGCCCGGCCGGATGTCGTCGCCGGCGGCCGAGATGAAGATGTGCAGCATCTCGGTCGCGCCGATGCCGTCGATGATGGCGACCCCGGTCGCGTCGCGGAAGGCCTGCCACACGGCGGCGGGGAGGTGTTCGCCGGCGGAGACCGCCTTGGTGAGCGTGGGCATCGCCGCGCCCGCGGCCAGCATCGCCTTGTACGCCGTGGGCGCGGTGAAGCAGATGGTGACCGCGTGCTGGTTGATGAGGTCGGCCAGCTCGGTCGGGCTGGCCTTCTCGATGAGCAGCGTCGAGGCGCCGGCATGCAGCGGGAACAGCAGCACGCCACCGAGCCCGAAGGTGAAGCCGAACGGCGGAGTGCCGGTGAAGACGTCGTCGGCGGTCGGCCGGAGCAGGTGACGGGAGAAGGTGTCGCAGATCGCCAGGACGTCGCGGTGGAAGTGCATCGTCGACTTCGGCCGGCCGGTTGTGCCCGACGTGAAGGCGAGCAGGGCCACGTCGTCGGAGGACGTCGCGACGTCGTCGAACCGGTCCGGCTTGTCCGCCATGAGCATGGCGAGACCGGTGTCACCGCCGTACTCGATCGTGTCGATGTTGAGGTCCTCGGTGGCGTCCAGGAATCGATGGTCGACCAGGGCGGCGTCGAGCCGGGCGATGTCGTGGATGGTCGCCAGTTCGCCGGCGCGGAGCAGGGGCATGGTCGTGACGACCACGGCGCCCGCCTTCAGCGACCCGAACCAGCACGCGGTGAGCCAGGGGTTGTTGGGGCCGCGCAGCAGGACCCGGTTGCCGGGCACGATCCCGAAGTCCTCGACCAGGACATGGGCGATCCGGTTCGCGGCAGCCAGCAGGTCGCCGTACGACCAGGTGGCGGAGCCGGAGAAGTGCAGGCACGGGCGGTCGGCGCCGTGCCGCTCGATGACGTCGTCCAGCAGTGCGGTGGCGCAGTTGAGCCGATCGGGGTAGTGGAGCTCGGGCAGCTCGAAGATCAGGTCCGGCCACTGTGCGGCCGGCGGCAGGTGGTCGCGGCAGAAGGTGTCGACATGGGCGGACGGAAGCAGCTCCATGTCAGGCAACGTATGGCTCGAATCCAACGACCGTCAAGAGCGCGCCATACGGCTCGGCGTCCCCGCAGGTGAGGCTCGGCGCGGCAGAATGGGGGAGTGCCCCTCTACCATGACGAAGCGATCGTGCTGCGCACCCACAAGCTGGGTGAGGCCGACCGCATCATCACGATGTTGAGCCGGTCGCACGGCCGGGTCCGGGCAGTTGCCAAGGGCGTCCGCCGGACGACGTCACGCTGGGGATCGCGACTCGAACCGTTCACCCATGTCGATCTGCAGCTGGCCGAGGGGCGAAGCCTCGACGTGATCACCCAGGCCGAGACGCTGACGCCGTTCCATTCGCGGTTGGGGCTGGACTACGAGCGCTACACCGCCGGCATGGTGATGCTGGAAACCGCGGACCGCCTGGTGACCGAGGAGAAGGAACCCGCGGTCCAGCAGTTCCTGCTGCTCGTCGGTGGGCTCCGGGCGATGACGTCCGAGCAACGGGCTGCCGGCGCCGTCCTGGACTCCTACCTGCTGCGCTCGCTGTCGGTGGCCGGCTACGCGCCGTCGTTCGACGGTTGCGCCCGGTGCGGGGATGCCGGACCGCATCGCTGGTTCAGCCCTGCCGCCGGCGGGATGTTGTGCGCCGACTGCCGGGTCCCCGGGTCGGCCAACCCGGCGGCCGAGACGGTGCAGGTGCTCGGGGCGTTGCTGTCCGGAGAGTGGACGACCGTCGAGGCGGCCGACCCCCGGAACATCAAGGCGGCCAGCTCGCTGGTGTCGGCGTACCTCTCCTGGCACCTCGAGCGGGACTTGCGCTCGATGGCCTTCGTGCAGCGTTAGACCCGCGTCACCTTCGCGTCAGGCCCTGCATCAGGCTGGGCCTCAGGCTGGCCAAGCTCCCTCGCCGGAGCGTTGGCTATCCACTCCTCCACGCGTGGTGTTGAACCGCCGCAGGGCACGGCCGAAGTCGCCGCGTTCCTCCTCGGTCCAGTCCGCCAGCACCGCGCGGAGGCTGGTGCTGCCGGTAGTTGCGCGCCTCCTCGATCGCGACCCTGCCCTCGTCGGTGAGCGAGAGCAGCGTGGCGCGGCGGTCGCTCGGGTCGACCGCCTTCTCGGCGAGGCCGGCGTTGACCACGGCCTGCACCTGACGGGTGATCGTCGAGGGATCCAGGGTGAACGTCTGGGCGATGGTGCCGAGCCGTTGCGGGCCCTCGTCGAGGATCAGGCAGAGGATGCCGTAGCTGGACCGCTCCAGCACGACGTCGCCCGACGACGTCCGGACATGGATCGCCTGGGTCCGTCGGAGAAGTCGCAACAACTGCTGCTCGATCTCGTCGTTCGCGTTGCCCACCCGGGTCCCTCTCAGTCGAAGCCGTCCCCCTCAGGGCACACTATCGTTTGCGCGTGGCCCGAACCGTGAAAGCTCCGACCCCGCATCACTCCGGGGCGACGCCGCCGCCGATCCCGCGCGAGCTGGTGCCACGACACGTCGCGATCGTGATGGACGGCAACGGCCGCTGGGCGAAGGAGCGTGGGCTCCCGCGGACGGCCGGTCACACCCAGGGCGAGTCCTCGCTGTTCGATGTGGTCGAGGGCGCGATCGAGATCGGCGTCAAGGCAATCTCGGCATACGCGTTCTCGACGGAGAACTGGTCACGCTCACCCGAGGAGGTAAGTTCCTGATGGGCTTCAACCGCGACGTCATCCGCCGTCGGCGCGACGAGATGCACGAGCTCGGCGTCCGGGTGCGCTGGGCCGGCCGGGCGCCCCGGTTGTGGAAGTCGGTGATCCGTGAGCTCCAGGTTGCCGAAGAGCTGACCCGCGCGAACGACGTCCTGACCCTGACGATGTGCGTCAACTACGGCGGCCGCTCCGAACTCGTCGACGCCGCGCGGTCGATGGGGCGGGCGGTCAAAGCCGGCCGGCTGAACCCGGACAAGATCGACGAGAAGACCTTCGCCCGCCACCTCTACGTGCCGGAGGTCGCCGATGCCGACCTGATGTGGCGTACGTCGGGCGAGCAGCGACTGTCCAACTTCATGCTGTGGCAGGCGGCGTACTCCGAGTTCGTGTTCAGCGACGTGCTCTGGCCCGATGTCGACCGTCGTGACCTCTGGGCCGCGATCGACACCTACGCCCGCCGCGACCGCCGCTACGGCTCCGCC
>CAVRBN010000039.1:0-107956 GCA_963719255.1 uncultured Actinomycetota bacterium
TCCGGGTCGGGTTCACGTACGTCTACAAGCGCTTCGCCGACGCCGGGCTCGTCGACGACGTGACGTTCATCGGGGCCGGCAAACTGGGGATCCCGGAGAACGCGATCGTGGCCTTCGCGCTCGGCGTCGACATGGTGAGCGTCGGCCGTGAGGCCATGCTCGCGCTGGGCTGCATCCAGGCCCAGAAATGTCTCACCGACCATTGCCCGGTCGGCGTCGCGACCCGAACCCCGCGCTACACGAGAGGGCTGGACGTCACCCTGAAGAGCGTCCGGGTCGCCAACTACGTCAAGTCGCTGCGGCGCGACCTGCTGAAGGTCTCCGAAGCCGTCGGCGTCATGCATCCGGCCCTGATCAGCGTCGGCGATGTGGACGTGATGGACGGTCACCAGGGTTCGACCTCACTTGGCGACGTCTACGGCTACCGGCCGGGTTGGAGTGAGATCGGCCTCGACCTCCAGCGGGACATCATCGGGATCATGGCTGCGCACGTTCCCGAACCCAAGGGCCCGCCCACCGACTAGTCCTCAGGACTCCTTCGCGGCGCGCACGACCTTGCCGTGCGTCGGCCGCACCGCCGCCAGACTCTCGAGGAACTTCCTGGCCCAGAGGGCGACGTCCTTCTCCAGGACGGTCTTGCGCATCGCCTTCATCCGGCGGCCGATGTCCTTGGGATCGGCGTGGTACGCCGCCTGGAGCGCAGGCTTCATGCCGTTGATGTCGTAGGGGTTGACCAGCCAGGCCTGCTCGCAGCTCGTCGGCGGCACCGGCGAACTCCGAGAGCACCAGGGCGCCGTCACCCTGAGCCGGCAGGCGACGTACTCCTTGGCGACCAGGTTCATGCCGTCGCGGAGCGGGGTCACGACCATGATGTCGGCGGCGCGGTAGAGCGCAGCCATCTCCTGCTGGGGGTACGACGAGTGCAGGTAGCGAGATGACGGGACGACCGATCCGGCCCAGGTCGCCGTTGATCCGGCCGACGAGGCGGTCGATGTCGTCGCGGAGGACGCCGGTACTGCTCGACGCGCTCCCGGGACGGCGTCGCGACCTGGACGAAGACGGCGTCCTCGACGTCGAGCCGGCCGTCGCGGACCAGCTCGCTGAAGGCCCGCAGCCGCGCGTAGATGCCCTTGGTGTAGTCGAGCCGGTCGATGCCGAGGAAGATCCGGCGGGGGTTGCCGAGCTCGGCGCGGATCTCGGCCGCGCGCTCGGCAACCGAGTCGGAGGCCGCGAGCTCCTGGAAGACGGCGGTGTCGATGGAGATGGGGAAGGCGGCGGCCTGCACGCTGCGGCCGTCGGGCAGGTAGACCATGTCGCGGTGGGTCTTGTGACCGACTCGCTGGCGGACCAGCCGGACGAAGTTCTGGGCGCCGCCGGTCCTCTGGAAGCCGACCAGGTCGGCGCCGAGCAGCCCTTCGAGGATCTGGCGGCGCCACGGCAGCTGCTGGAACAGCTCGGTCGGCGGGAACGGGATGTGCAGGAAGAAGCCGATGCGCAGGTCGGGGCGCAGCTCGCGCAGCATCTGCGGCACCAGCTGGAGCTGGTAGTCGTGCACCCAGACCATCGCGCCCTCGGCGGCGATCTCGGCGGCGCGGTCCGCGAAGCGCCGGTTGACCTTCACGTAGGAGTCCCACCACTCGCGGTGGAACTCCGGCTTGGCGACCACGTCGTGGTAGAGCGGCCACAGCGTTCCGTTGGAGAAGCCCTCGTAGAACTCGCTCGACCTCCTGTGCTGAGCGGCACCGGCACCAGCCGCAGCCCGTCCTCGACAAACGGCTCGAGGTCGCCCCGTGCTGCCCGGCCAGCCGACCCAGGCGCCGTCGTTGGCGCGCATCACCGGCTCCAGGGCGGTCACGAGACCGCCCGGGGAGCGCCGCCAGCTCCCGCTGCCGTCGTCGCTGTCCACGCGGTCGACGGGAAGCCGGTTCGCGACGACGACGAGGTCGATGAGCCCTGGCCGGTCACGCCCGCCACCCTAGTCGTCGCCTCATCGTCGCTGGGTCGACGGCCGGTCGTCGCGCCCGGCGGTGTTGCGGCAGCCCGGCGTACGACTCGCCGTGGGTCGAATGACATCGTTGTGGTTTGTCGCCTAGAGTGGGCGCGCAACCCAACAGTTGCAGGGGAGAGGATTGATGGACACCGCGAACGCCTTTGAGAGTCGGGTCGCCGACGGCGTCGGCACTCTCCGAGCGTGACCGCGAGATCCTCGAGTTCGAGCGCCAGTGGTGGAAGTACGCCGGCGCCAAGGAGCAGGCGGTCCGCGAGAAGTTCGACATGTCGTCGACCCGCTACTACCAGGTGCTCAACGCGCTGATCGACAGGCCGGAGGCGCTGGCCGCCGACCCGCTGCTCGTCCGCCGCCTTCGCCGGCTGCGTGCCGCCCGGCAGCGCCAGCGCTCCGCCCGCCGGCTCGGTTTCGAGGTCTGACATGCGAAGCCGTGACCAACGTGGGGTCGCCTTTCCGTCTCCGCTCGTGATTCTCAGCATCGTCGCCGTCGCCATGGCCGGCGTCGCGTTCGTCGTCACGCAGGACAAGGGCGCCCGGCCAGGACTCCGACCGGGGCCGAGCCCTCGCCCTCACCACGGCGACGCCGTCGAGCCGACCGGTCGACCCAGAAGCCCGCGAAGAGGAACAAGCCCGAGTTCAGGCGGTCCGACATCTTCGTCGAGGTCTACAACAACTCCAGCATCACCGGGCTGGCCGGCACCACGGCGAGCATCGCGAGCGGCGCCGGCTGGAAGGTCGTCGGTTCCGACAACTGGTACGGCACCATCGACGCGTCCACCGTCTACTTCCCGCCGGACCTCAAGGCGGCGGCCAAGGCGCTGGCCAAGGACCTCGGCATCGCGCGGCTCCAGCCCGCCATCGACCCGATGCGCTGGACCGGCTGACGGTGATCCTGACCTCCGACTACTCCTGAGTTCGTGGTTGGGTGGGCTCATGGAGTTCACCTCGCCCGAGGCCGAACAGCGGTACGCCGAGCTCGTCCGCGCCTCCGCCCCCACCGTCGTCTGCCTCGACTTCGACGGCACGCTGTCCCCGATCGTCGAGGACCCGACCGAGGCGCACATCGATCCGGACGCCCACGATGTCCTGGTCTCGCTGTCGGCGCAGGTGCGAGCCATTGCCGTGATCACCGGTCGGCCGGCTCGCCAGGCCCTCGCGCTGGGCGGGCTGGACGTCGTCGGTGACGCGATCGGCGACCTGGGTCGGGAGCTGCACGTCTTCGGTCAGTACGGCAACGAGCGCTGGTCGTCCACCGAACGCCGGGTGATCTCGCCGCGGCCGCCGCACGGGTTGTCGTCGTTCCTTCGCGACCTGCCGGCTGTGTTGCGCAAGGCCTCGGCCGGAGACGCGTACGTCGAGGAGAAGGGCCTGGCTGTCGCCGTACACACCAGGCGGCTGGACGACCCGGACTCGAGTCTTCGAGCGGCTGCTGCCCCTCATCGAGGACCTCGCCCACCGCCACGAACTCGTCGTGGAACCCGGCCGAAACGTGATCGAGGTCCGGGCATCCGGCATGGACAAGGGATGGCCGGTCCAGCAGCTCACGGCGGACTTCGAGGCCAAGGGGTTCCTCTTCGCGGGTGACGACCTCGGCGACGTCGAGGCGTTCAAGGCCGTGCTCGACCTCCGCTCCCAAGGACTCGCCACCCTCCTCGTGTGCTCCGCATCCTCCGAGCAGACAGCCTTGCTCGAGCTCGCCGACGTCGTGGTCGACGGTCCCCCCGGCGTACTCGACCTGCTCCGGCAGTTCACCTCCGACGCCGCCTCCATCCGCGCCTGATCTCGCGAGCTGGCAGTTCTGGCCCCGCGAGCCGGCAGGTCTGGCCCCGCGAGACGTCAACTCTGGCCCCGCGAGCCGTCAACTCTGGCCCCGCGAGACGTCAATTCTGGCCCCTACGCCCGGGCCACAACTGACGTTTGGCGGGGCCACAAGCGACAGTTCGCGGGGCCACAACTGACGGTTCGCGGGGCCACAAGTGACAGTTCGCGGGGCCACAAGCGACAGTTCGCGGTCCGAGGCGGGTCCAGATGGCGGGATCGGAGTACACATCCTGAGACGGCGCGCGTAGGGTTTGCGACAGAAGCTCATCGAGAGGGACTGAGGGAACGGCCCGTTGAAGTCCCGGCAACCGCCGCGAACCTCCTGCATTCGGTCAACGACACAGATTCGACCGGATGCAGTCGCGGAAACGGTGCTAATTCCGGCCTGGGGCGAGATCCGTCCCGGGGAAGATGAGAAGGAGGACTCATGAGCACCGTTGCTTCGCTGGAGCCCCTCGACACGGCGACGACGCCGACAGCCGAGACCACCACGCCATCTCTCCGTGCCGGCGCCTTCGGCCACGCCACCGCGCTGGCCTGCCGCGAGTGCGGCCACCAGATCGAGCTCGGTCCGCACTACGCGTGTCCCGAGTGCTTCGGGCCGCTGGAGATCGCCTACGACTTCCCCAACGTCACCCGCGCGGAGATCGAGGCCGGACCGGCCAACATCTGGCGCTACAAGGCGCTGCTTCCGGTGCCGTCCGACATCGAGGACAGCCCCAACACCGAGCCCGGCTACACCAGGCTGCTCAAGGCGAACAACCTCGGCGCCGCGCTCGGCATCGACAACCTGTGGGTGAAGGACGACTCCACCAACCCCACCAACAGCTTCAAGGACCGGGTCGTCGCCTGCGCCCTGAGCGCGGCCCGCGAGTTCCACAGCAAGGTGTTCGCCTGTCCGTCCACCGGCAACCTGGCGAACGCGGTCGCGGCCGCGGGGGCGCGGGCTGGCATCAAGACAGTGGTGTTCATCCCGGCGGACCTCGAGAAGCCCAAGCAGGTCAACTCCGCGGTCTACACCGACTCGCTGGTCGCGGTGAACGGCAACTACGACGACGTCAACCGGCTCGCCAGTGAGATCGCGGGCGAGCAGGAGGGCTGGGCGTTCGTCAACGTCAACGTCCGCCCCTACTACGCCGAGGGGTCGAAGACCCTGGGCTACGAGATCGCCGAACAGCTCGGCTGGCGGCTGCCCGACCAGATCGTGATCCCCGTGGCGTCAGGGTCGCAGCTGACCAAGGTCGACAAGGCCTTCCAGGAGCTCATCAAGCTCGGCCTCGTCGAGGACAAGCCCTACAAGGTGTACGGCGCCCAGGCGACCGGCTGCTCCCCGGTGTCGGCCGCGTTCAAGGGCGGCAACGACGTGATCCGCCCGGTGAAGCCGGACACGATCGCCAAGTCACTGGCCATCGGCAACCCGGCCGACGGTCTCTACGTGCTCGACATCTGCCGTCGCACCGGCGGCGCGGTCGAGGACATCACCGACGACGAGGTCCGCGCGGGCATCCTGCTGCTGGCCCGCAACGAGGGCATCTTCACCGAGACCGCGGGCGGCACCACGGTCGGCGTCCTGAAGAAGCTCGTCGACACCGGCCAGCTCGACCCCTCCCTCGAGACCGTCGTGATCAACACCGGCATGGGCCTCAAGACCCTCGACGCGATCTCCGAGGAGGTCGGTGCGGCGGCCACCATCGACCCGTCGTACGCCGCGTTCACCGCCACCGGCATAGTCTGATCAACGTTCCCCGACCGCATCGAAGAGGAGCAGTGCTCGTGAGCGTAAGTGTCCGGATCCCGACCATCCTGCGCACGTACACCGACGGTGAGTCCGAGGTGACCGCCGCCGGTTCGACCCTGTCCGACGTGCTCGACGACCTGGACGCCAAGTACGCCGGGATCAAGGGCCGGATCCTCGACGAGGCCGGTGAACTGCGACGTTTCGTCAACGTCTACGTGGGCAACGACGACGTCCGCTTCCTCGACAGCCTGGCCACTGCCACCCCCGACGGCACCCAGATCTCGGTCATTCCCGCGGTCGCGGGCGGCGCCTGAGCCCGTCGGTCGCCGGCAGCGCCCACCAGTTGTCCATCCGGGCCACGGCCGGCGATGCCACGCCCTGCTCCAACACGCGCCCGATCCGCAGCAGGAACGTCGCGATGCCGGCAGCGCCCTGCAGCCAGCCGACGCCTGGCGGCAGCAGGGGTTCCGGGTTGCGATGCTCGATGAACCGCCACCAGGCTCGGTTGCCGTCGACGTACGCCCGCTCGACGAGGGCGTTGGCCATCAGTACGGCGAACTGCAGGTCGGCCGGGTCGCCTGAGCGCTGGTAGCAGTCGAGGAACACGTCGCCCACCCCCGCCGTACCGCAGCAGCGACCGTCGTTGTCCCAGAAACCCGGGTGCAACCGCTCCGGCACCCCGGAGGTTCCGCACGCTGCGCAGACACCGCGCGTGCCACGCGAGGGGCGGGTCGCCGGCGACGTCTCGGACTCCTGCCCGGTCGAGCGCGAGGAACAGCAACGACGTACCGGTGGGGCCGTGGCACCAGGTATAGGTCACCTCGTCCTCGTCGGAGTCTCCACGCGGCAGGTAGTGGGGTACGGCGAAACCGCCGCCCCTGATGTCGCCCAGCGTGACCAGGTGCTCCGCGCCGAGCCTCGCGGCCTCGACGAGGTCGTCGCGACCGAGGACCTCGCCGACCAGGGCCAGGGCGGTGGCAACCCCGGCCGTCCCATGCGAGAAGTTGGGCAGGTCCGTACGACTCCCGATCAGGTCCGCGGGCGAGATCATCGGCCAGTTGAGACCGGTCGGAAGCTGTTCGGCCCTGCGCAGGAGGACGTCGGCGGCCAGCCCGGCCACCTCGTTGCCGAGGGGTCCGCCAGCCCAGATCGCCCCGAGCGCGACCCCGGCCGCACCGATGACGACGTCGTTGACCGGCGCCCCAGCCCGATTCCTCGGCGGCCCGAAGATGTCCTGTGACCAGCCGTCGGGGGTGGCGAGCTCGCGGATCCGGGCCAGCGAGTCCGTGGTCTCGGCACCCAGCGCACCCAGGCGCGCCGATTCCGCTGGTCAGGCCGAGGAAGTAGCTGACGTCGGTCTCGGCGGCAGTCCGGTGGCGGATCCGGTCGACGATGCCGTCGGCCAGGGCCTGCTCCTCGTCGGTCCAACCGCGAGCCAGACGGATCTCGGCGAGCGCGGGCGCCAGGCCGGCGATCCCGCTGTGCATGCCGTCGCGCCTCTCTGGGATCCCGACGTCAGCGGTGGTCTCCGGGATCCACGGCCCGTCGTCCCACCCCACTTGGTCGAGCACCCAGCGCCAGCCGGCCGCACCGATTTCGAGGTAGTCGGCGGCGATCATCTGGCCCCGGTCACTGGGTGTTTGGGCGAGCGGTCGAGCGTCGGGGGATGAGGGTGGGGGCGGCGACCCGGTGGATGGTGGAGGTGGTGTCGTCGGCTCGGCGGTTGAGGAGTTCGACGGCCGCGTCTGCGATTTGGGCGAGGGGCACTCGCACGGTGGTGAGCGGGACGGGTAGGCGTGCGGAGAGGGGGATGTCGTTGTATCCGACTACTGAGAGGTCGTCGGGCACGGTGAGTCCGAGTGACTGAGCGGCGGCGAGTACGCCGATGGCGGTGTTGTCGTTGACCGCGAACACGGCCGTAGGGCGACCCGGTTCGCCGAGCAGGATCCGTGCGACGTCCTCTCCGGACTCCATCCCGAAGGTGGAGGCGCGGATCAGTCGGTCGTCGACGGGGATGCCTGCTTCGTCCATGGCCTTGCGGTGCCCGCGAACGCGCCCGACAGCGCTGGAGGCGTAGCTGGGGCCGGCCACCACTCCGATGGTTCGGTGGCCGAGGTCGAGCAGGTGGCGGGTGGCCAGGTAGCCGCCGAGCTCGTCGTCGCCGGTTGAGGACGGGCTGACCCCGTCGGTGCGCAGCGCCAGGACGTGGGGGACCTCGTCGGCTCGCAGTTGTGCGGTGAAGTCGTCGTCGAGTCGAGCGGTGGTCAGGATCAGCCCGTCGACGCGTTGTCCGAGGAGCGTCTGGGCTGCGGTGCGTTCGGCAGCCGGGTCGTCCTGGGTGGTGGCGACGATGGCGAACCCGGATCGCTGCGCGCAGGCGCGCGCGATCTCCTCGAACAGGATCGCCATCACGGTGTCGGACAGCCGGGGGACCAGCACACCGACGGTGCCGGTGTGCTGTCGGCGCAGCGCGGAGGCGTAGATGTCTCGTCGGTAGCCGAGCTTCTGGGCAGCGGTTCTGACCCGCTCGGCGGTCTCCGACCGCGAGGGTGGGAGCCGTTCGTCGAGCATCCGCGACACGGTGGACGTGCTGACCCCGGCTTCCCGGGCGACGTCATGGATGGTGGCCGGACGGGGGCTCATCTGCGCACCTCCGCCTGTTGCGTCATGGGGGCACGATAGCGCGACCAGAGCATCTGATTTTCCTTCTACCCATTGACATTGTGGTGCCGGTCACCCATGCTTGGGAACGTTCCCGGGAACGATACCAAGAACGTTCCCACACCTCAAGCCGAAAGCGAAACCTCATGACTCTCGATCTTCGTGGCCTCGTCCCCGCACCGGTCACCCCGTTCACCCCCGACCTCGAGGTCGACCACGCAGCGGTCGCTTCGTTGACCCGGTGGCTGTCCGCCATCGACGGCGTCAAGGGCCTGGTCTGCCTGGGCCATGCCGGCGAGGGCACCTACCTGACCCCCGAGGAGCAGGTCGCCGTCATCCGCACCATGGTCGAGGCCTCCGACGGGGTGCCGATCATCGCCGGCATCACCGGCGAGGGTGACAAGGTCGCCGGGCTGGAGGCCAAGCGCGCCGTCGACGCCGGCGCATCGGCAGGCCTGCTCTACCCCTCCCACGGCTGGCTGCGCTTCGGCTACCAGGACGGCGCCCCGCAGGAGCGCTACCGCATCGTGAACGAGGAGTCCGGGCTGCCGCTGATCCTGTTCCAGTACCCCGACGCCACCAAGGCCACCTACAGCCTGGACACCCAGCTGGAGATCGCCGCCCAGCCCGGGGTGTTCGCGACCAAGAACGGCGTGCGGAACATGCGCCGCTGGGACACCGAGATCCCCGTCCTGCGCACCGAGCACCCCGACCTGCAGATCCTCACCTGCCACGACGAGTACCTGCTGCACACCATGTTCGACGTCGACGGCGCCCTGGTCGGCTACGGCGGGCTCGCCCCCGAGCCGCTGATCGAGCTGATCGCGGCCGGCAAGGCCAAGGACTACGCCGCAGCGCGTGCCGTCCACGACCGGCTGCTTCCGGTGACCAAGGCCGTCTACCACCGCGGCTCGCACATGGAAGGCACGGTCGCGCTCAAGCTGGGCCTCAAGGCTCGAGGCGTGCTCACCCACGCGGCCGTCCGGCCGCCGCTGCGCGACCTGCAGGTCGGCGCGGAGGAGGAGATCACCCTCGCCCTCAAGAGCGCCGGGCTCATCTGACCCGTCGTCCCGCCTGGGCTGCTCCCAGCCCCTGACGACCGCGCTCACCCAGAGCCGACGGGTGGGGTCGACCAGCTCATCGACCCCACCCAGTCAGGCACGAGGCTCCCGCCGCGCCGCCTGGAAGCAACTCCATCCCGACGACTTCGTGGTCCTACCCACGAAGAGCGAGGAAACTGTAGACCAATGCCGAAGACCACACCCCCCGTCCCCACGACTGCCGCATCCACGGCAGTTCCCCACGCCAGGGCCGCGACACCCGCTGCTGATCCGAGATCCCCGGTGTTCCCCACCACCTCGAGTTCCACGACCAACCCGACCGGCCCTCGCCGCAACAAGTTCATGCGCCACCTCGCGATGATGGGCCCCGCGTTCATCGTGGGCGCCTGGCAGTTCGGTCCCGGCAACCTCGTTTCGGCTGTCCAGGCCGGAAGCCTGTACAGCTACTCGCTGATCTGGGTCATCGCCTTGTCGACCATCCTCATGCTGGCCTTCGCCGACATGAGCATCCGGGTCGGCCTCATGTCCAGCGGCTCGCTGGTCGAGACCATCAAGAAGACCCTCGGCAAGCCGACAGGCGTGGCTGCGGGTCTCGGTGTCTTCTCCATCACCCTGTGCTTCTCCGTGGGCAACGCCGTGGGCACCGGCCTGGGACTCTCCCTCGTCCTCGGTGGGTCACCGGTGCGGTGGACCCTCGCCTGCAGCGTGGTCGTCGCCACCATCATGTTCGCGCGGCAGGCCTACCGCGTGATCGAGAAGGTCGTCCTGGCCATCGTCGCCCTCATGGGCATCTCCTTCGTCGCCACCGCCATCATCACCCAGCCCGACTGGATGGCTGCCGGCACCGGGGCCGTCGTGCCCCAGGTGCCCAGCGGCGTCGGGCTACTCCTCGTGGCGCTGGTCGGCACGAACTTCTCCCTCAACGCTGCGTTCTACGCCGGCTACGCCTCACGTGAGCGCGGCCTGCGTCGCGACCAGTACCGCGAGACCACCATCGCCGACACCATCCCCGGCATCGTCGCACCCGGCATCATGACCGCCCTGGTCATCGCCGCCGCCGCGGCCGTGCTCAGCGGCCAAGGCGGCCCCGAGGGCGCGACCCTGCAGCAGTTCTCCGCGGTCCTCGAGCCCCTGGCCGGCGAGGCCGGCCGCACCATCTTCGCGCTCGGGTTCTTCGGTGCCGCGATCTCCGCCATGATCGCCAACGCCACCGCGGGCGGAACGCTGCTCTCCGACGGCTTCGGCTGGGGGAACCGGCTGTCCTCCTGGCGGGTCCGTCTGGGCGTCCTCGGCGTGCTGACCGTCGGCGCCACCGTCACGGTGCTGGCCCAGGGAACCTCGCCGGTCAAGCTCATCATCATCGCCCAGGCGTTGACCGTCGTCGTCGCCCCGCTCATCGGGATCCTGCTGGTCATCCTGAGCAACAACCGCCGGCTCATGGGCGACCTGCGCAACAAGTGGTGGCAGAACGTCGCCGCCGCTGTCGGGATCGTCGCCATCTTCGCCACCTGCTACCAGCTCATCGTCACCACCTTCTAGCCCCAGCCCACCTCTCCCGGCTCGGCCTCACCAGGTCGAGCCGGGAGACGGCCGGAAAGGATGACGTCATGACTGCCTACTGGATCAACGTCTACCGAGAGATCACAGACGAAGCCAAGGTTGCGGCGTACGCCGAACTCGCCGGCCCAGCCCTACGGGCCGCCGGGGGCACCTTCGTCGCCCGAGGCCTCCCCGAGCAGACCTACGAAGCGGGGGAGAAGACCCGCACCGTGCTCATCGCGTTCGACTCCGTCGAGGACGCCCGCGCCGCGCACGACAGCCCCGCCTACCAGGAAGCCCTGGCTGTCCTCGACGGCGGCGCCGTCCGCGACATCCGCATCGTGCCCGGCGTGGACTGAGCCACACACGTTGGTGGGGATCCGCATCGCGGATTCAGACCACGAATGCGGACAGGGCCTTCAGGAATTCCGTCCGCCCGGGCTGGTCCTTCACGACCTTCCCGCTCTCACGGTCCAGCCACTCCTTCCAGAGACGTTGGCGGTCAGGGTCCAGGCGACCGTGGTAGTCCTTGAGGCGGGCCAGAGCCTCCTGCCTGACGGCCGGGTCCGCGTTCGCCCATGGGTAGACCTTCTCGGTGATGACGATGCCGAGCAGCTCGAAGAACGACATCTGCGCCGCGGCCATGGTCGCGGGGCGGCGGTGGTAGTCGTTGGTGAACCCTTCGACGTAGCCGAGAACCTCGGTGTTCGACGCGGCGTCCTGCGCGCCCTTGCTGATCAGAGCCAGGTCTAGATCCGACATCTTCTTCTTGGTGACCTGCTCCTTGAGCCAGTCGTCGAGTCCGGCTTTCCCGGAAGCGTTCTGCCAGGCCTTCACGGCGTCGAGCACCTTCACCTTGTGCCGGGCGTGCACCATCTCGTGCCGGATCGTGCGGAGCGACAGGCCCTTGTCCGCGTCGAGGGCGAGCGGCCCGAGGATGATCCCTATCGACACGTCGGGCGCCTGCTTCTTGCTCGGGTTCAGCCTGACCCCCCACTTGCCGGTCTTGTCGATCCAGGCTGTGTGGCCGGTCTCGCTGGCCGTGAGTGTGATGTTCAGCCCGGGCTGGGCGGTCTTGCCGTCGGTGGTGGGGATGGACGCCAGGTTGAAGCCCGGGATCTGGTCCATCCCGGCGGTGATGGCAATGTCGCGGAAGAGCGCCTCGTATGCGGCCACCGACGGTTTGGCGACCGCAGCCTTGTACGCGGCGGTCCACTGCTGGTCGTTCATGGTGCCGGTCGGGTTCAGGGTGGTGACCGGCGGATTCTCCGGACTTGGCGCCCGCTGGACGGTCTGGGCACCGACCGGTTTCAGCAATGGCGCGACCGCGTGATTCCCGGCCCGCCGCTGCAGCAGCAGGATCCGTTCGAAGGGCCCGCCGGATTCCGTGCGACTGGGTGGGGCAAAGCCGGACCGGCGCGGCGTCCGCGCGGGCGCGCGCTGCGTCTTCAACTCACCCATGGGACCAGCATGACCGGTCTTGGGGCCGGCAGGAATGCCATTGCGCTACTCACGGACGTCGTACTCCGCTCGCCACGTCCCATCGCCGATCTAGGGAGTAGAAGCTCGCAGTCTGAGGTAGTCGGCCGATGCCTCGGCGCCTGCGCTCGAACAGTCTGGGTGGAACGACGCTGCGGACCGATCGCGGCACCCACCAAGGAGCAACTCATGACCTTCACGACGGCGAGCCGTCGCCCGATCTCGATGTCGGTACGCACCCGTCGCTGCCCGCGCTGCGACGTGACGCTCGCGGCAGGTTGCCTCGCGGGGGTCAGCGCGATGACCGACGCCGCGCCGGTGCTGGGCTTGCTCGGCGGGGTTGCTGGGCGTGGCCTGCACCGTGCCCTACCTGCGACGACACGCTGCGTCGCACGACAGTCCCGCATCGCGGTACCTGGTTCATCTGGGGCCTGCTCGAGGTGGTGGCGCTGGAGGCTCAACGCGCCGATGGTGCCCGGTGGAGCTTGCTGCCGCTGCTCACCCAGACGATCGGCACGTGCCTGGTGTTCGGCCGTCTCCATGCGGCTCGGAAGCGGTCGGCTCACCCGGCTCGACCTTTCGTTGATCGCCCTGGCGGGCGTCGGGGTCGCGGGGTGGCTCGCGGTCGACGAACCTGTCATCGCCACGGCCTGCGTCATCGCGGCCGACTGCGTGGCCGTGCTGATGATGATGCCCAAGACCTGGTGCGACCCGCACTCGGAGACGTTGTCCACCTTCGTGCTCGCAGCCGGCTGCAGGTCTTGCTGATGATCGGGGCAGTGGGTAAGATGTCGATGTGCCTATTGGCATTATCCCGTCGAAATTCGCCGCCCGTCAACGCCGCCGTCGCCGGAGGTGATCGCCCAACGGCGCATGGGTCCTCGGGCTCGGTGTCGACGCCGGACATGTGCGGAGGGCGCCTCAGCCCATCTGGCTGTCCTCAGCAGACGTGACTTCGCTGATGCACCCGGCGCCTCTCGCTCGGTGGTTGTCAGCGCCGTCAGGGGCGGCGCTCCTGGAGCAGGAGTCGTTCAGGGTCGTTGTCACAGCAGGCGATGGCCTCGTCGTACGCCGCTCGAGCCTCGTCGAGCAGCCCGGCCCGGTTCAGCATCTCGCCGCGCACGCCCGGGCAGCCGGTGCCCGGGCAGCTCGACGCCGGAGAGTGCGGCCAGTCCAGCCAGGGGCCCGTCCGCCTCGGCCACCGCGACGGCCCGGTTCAGCCGTACGACGGGGGAGTCGCCGAGGGCGAGCAGCTCGTCGTACCGCGAGACGATCCGCACCCAGTCGGTGTCCTCGGGTTGGGCCGCGATCGCGTGCTCGGCGGCGATCAACGCCTGCAGGAGGTACGGCGCCGGGCCGGCCTTGGCGAGCGGGGTGAGCAGCTCGATGGCCTCCACCCCCTCGTCGTGGTGCCAGCGGGACCGGTCCTGGTCGGGCAGCAGCACCAGCCGGCCGGCCCGCACCCGCGCGTCGCGCCGGGAGTGCTGGATGAGCATCAGCGCGAGCAGGGCGTCGAGCTCGGAGCGGTTCGGGAAGTCGTCGGGCACCACGTCGCGCACCACCCGGACCAGCCGGATCGCCTCGGCCGCGACGTCGGTGCGGAGCACGTCGGGACCCGAGCCCGGTGCGTATCCCGCGGTGAAGGCGAGGTAGGCGATGTCGGCGACCAGGGTGACCCGCTCCTCGAGCGCCGCGCCGGTCGGGACCGTGAACCGGGCGCCCGACAGGCGCTTGCGGGCCCGGGTCAGCCGGGCCGCCATCGTCGGCGTGCCGACGAGGAACAGCCGTGCGATGTCGTGGGTGGGTACGCCCAGCACCAGCCGCAGGGTCAGGGCCGCTGCGCTCTCCGGCGCCAGCGCCGGATGGGCGCAGAGCAGGACCAGCCGGAGTCTCTCGTCGAGCACCTCGCCGGCATCGGCCATGGTGCGCTGTGCCTCCTCGGTCAGGTCGGCCTCGACGGCCAGTAGCGGCAGCTTGCGGGCGGCCACCGCCTCGGCGCGCAGGCGGTCCAGGATCCGGCGCCGGGCCGCGGTGAGCAGCCAGGCCGGCGGGCTGGTGGGGATCCCGTCCCGCGGCCAGGTGCGGGTGGCCGACTCGAAGGCGTCCGCAAGACCGTCCTCGGCGAGGTCGAGGCGTCGGTACTGGGCGACGAGCAGGGCCAGCAGACGGCCCCACTCGTCGCGCCAGACCTCGGCCAGCACGGTCTCGGGATCGGCCGCCGTCAGGCAAAGTCACCCGTGTCGTAGCCCTCGAGGTCGATGGCCGGGCGGACCTCGATCGTGTAGGTCTCGGGCAGGATCCGGCACAGCTCCAGCGCCACGTCCTCGTCGAGGACGTCGATCAGGTAGAAGCCACCGATCTGTTCCACGGTCTCGGCGTACGGTCCATCCGTGACGACCCGAGCGCCCCCGACATTCCGCAGCGTGCGCGCGGTGTCCGCGCCGTCGAGCGCGGCTTCCGACACCATCGTGCCGCGGTCACGGACCGCCTTGTCGAACGCGGCGTGCTTCTCGAACACGACGGCGCGCTCGGCCTCGGTTGCCTGCTGCCCAGGCCGAGCCGTCGTCGGCCATGAGCACCAGGAATCTCATGCTGTCCCGCCGCTGTTGTCCACGCACTCCCTGACCTCGAGTCGACCTGCCATCGGCGGCGAGCATTCCGACACACTTCGAGCAGGTCGTCCAGGTCATCGGACTCGATGGAGTAGAAGCCGGTCAGCTGCTCGACCGACTCGGCGTACGGGCCGGCGGTCACCGTCACGTCGTCGAGCGAACCGCTCACGATGTGCGCGGTCTTCGAGTGCGCGAGCTCGGCGCCGCCGGTCATCTTGTGGCCGCGCTCCGCGAGGATCTTGGCGAACTCGCCGTGCGCTGCGTACATCTTCGCCCTGTCGTCGGCGGATGCGTTGGCCCACTGGTCCTCGTCTCCGGGGATCAGTACGACGTACTCGGTCATGGGAAGGTCCTTTCGTCGGATTGAGTCTGTCACTGCGATGACGGGCGAGGTACGACGAAATCGACATCGCCTCCACCCGTGGGGTTGGCCGGATGTTCAGCGGCGTGTGGTTCAACGGAGTCGATGGCAACCAGGAGTCGGCTGATCGGGTCGGTGACGTCGGTCGGCGTGCTCGAGCGCAGCCGGCGCGCTGCTGGGTGCGAGGTACGTGCTCGAGCGGCAGGCAGCCGTCGCCAGGGCCGTCATCGGCAAGCCCCATGGCGAGGCGGCGCCCGATGCCGACAAGGTCTACAAGAAGAGGTACGGCGAGCGCCTCGAACTGCTGCTGGTGGGTGACTCGATGGCGGCCGGGCTCGGCGCCGACCTGCCGAAGCAGACACTGGGAGCCCGCCTCGCCAAAGGGCTGGCGAAGAAGTCGCACCGAGCGGTGCGGTTGCGTACGACGGCCCGGGTCGGCGCCGAGTCGTCGGCCCTTGCCGCGCAGCTGGACTCCCTGCCGGCCTCCTACCGCCCCGATGTCGCCGTGGTGATCGTCGGCGGCAACGACGTGACGCACCGGGTCCCGGTCGACGCGGCGGTCCGTGATCTCGTCGGGTGTGTCGCCGCGCTCCAGTCCCTGGGGGCGGCCGTCGTGGTCGGCACCTGTCCTGACCTCGGTGCTCTGCGGCCGGTGCCCCAACCGCTGCGTGCGCTTGGCTCACGCGCCTCGCGGCAGCTCGCCGCGGCACAACGAACCGCGGTCGTCGACCGCGGTGCTCATGCCGTCGAGCTCGCCACCGTCGTCGGGCCGTTCTTCATCACCAACCCCGACGAGATGTTCAGCCTGGACCGCTTCCATCCGTCTGCGCTGGGCTACAAGCGGACGGCGAAGGCGATCCTGCCGTCGGTGCTCGTCGCGCTCGGCATCGCCGAACGTGCGCCGTTCGGCCATCACGCCCCGCTACCTCTAGGTTCTGCCGAGGGTGCGTCACCACGCCCCGCGCTCCGATGCCTGACCTGCGTGGACGACAAGGTGCTGCTCGCGACCTTCACCGACATGCCCGAGGGAGAGCCTGACGGACACGTCCTGGTCGACGCGTTCGGGCAACGCGGGGTCGGCGCCCGCTGGGTCGTCTGGGACGACCCTTCGGTCGACTGGAACGAGGGTCTGGTCGCGGTGCGGTCGACCTGGGACTACGACGCCCGGCTCCCGGAGTTCCTGAGCTGGGCGCGCGAGGTGCCGCGGCTGCTCAACGGCGCGGCCGTCTTCGCGTGGAACACCGACAAGGCCTACCTGACCCAGCTGGCCGAGGCTGGACTGCCCGTCGTACCGACCGTCGTGGCGACCGCCGCCAACCTGGCCGAGGCCGCCGCGGCGCACGACGTCGCCGTGATCAAGCCCAGCGTCGGTGCCGGCGGCCGGGGGGTGGAGGTCATCACGCGGGGCGTGCTTCCGGACGTCGATCGCGGCGAGGGCCCGTGGATCGTGCAGCCGAAGGTCGAGTCGGTGCACACCGAGGGCGAGACGTCGGTGTTCGTGTTCGGTGGGCAGGCGATCAGCAAGGTGCGCAAGCTTCCCGGGCCGGGATCGATCCTCGTCCACGACTACCTCGGCGGCACGTTCGCCGCCGTACCCCTGGACGCCGAGGCCGCCGACCTGGCGATCAGGGTCGTCGAGGGCGCCTCGGACATCCTCGAGCGGCACCTGTCCTACGCCCGGGTCGACATGATGCGGATGCCGGACGACCGGCTCGTCGTGAGCGAGCTCGAGGTGACCGAGCCCGGCCTCTACCTCGACGTCCTCCCCGGCAACGCCGACGCCTTCGCGGACATGGTGCTCACCCGGTTGTGACCTTCCTCCAACCTTTCGGGGCGCGCTCGCGTTGATGGGGGTGAAGGGGGTGGGCATGACCGACCGCGAGTCGTTCACGGAGTGGGCACGCGAACGCCAGCTGGCGCTGTTGCGCACGGCCATCCTGCTCACCGGAGACCACCACCGCGCGGAGGACCTCGTCCAGGACGCCCTCACCAAGGTGGCGATCCGTTGGCGGCGTCTCCAGGACGGCCATCCCGACGCGTACGCACGGCAGGTCATCGTGCGCGACAACATCTCGTGGTGGCGCAAGCATCGGGCCGAAGTCGTTGACGGAGCCCGGAGACCAGCCGGTCGCCACGAGCGAAGGCCTCTCCGACCGGCAGATGATGCTTGCCGGGGCCTTGGCCGCGCTGACGCCTCGCCAGCGTGCCGTCGTCGTGCTCCGGTTCTACGACGACCTCACCGAGCGTCAGACCGCCGAGCTCATGGGTGTCGCCGTCGGCACCGTCAAGAGCCAGACCCACCTCGCACTGCGGCGGCTGCGCGAAGCCGCGCCCGAGCTCGCCGAACTCCTGGGAGAGGACATCCGATGACCACCCAACGGCTGCACGACCTCCTCGAGGAACTCGTCACGGACGCGACCCCGGTTGACGGCGTCGACGCCGCCTGGGAGCGCGCCGCCCGCACCAGGCGCCGTCGGCGCCTCGCGGCCGTAGCGGGTACGACGGTCGCGGCGCTCGCCGCTGGGCGCGGCATTGTTGAACCGACCCGACACGTCGTCCGACCCCCCGTCACCACGCCGAGCGCGACGCCGACGGTCACCACGCCGAGCCCGCCGCCGACGACAGAGTCGCCGCTTCCGTCAAGCCCGCCGGACACGACGTACGCCGGAGCCGGGGTCTGGTGGAGCCCGACGCTCGCGGACGAAGCCGATCTGCCGTGGCTCGAGGACGATTCGCCGTTGCCGCGCGAGATCGACCTGGCGGAGGGAGCGCCCGACGCAGCCGGTTTGGAGCGTGCGGTGGCCGCGTTTTCGGTCTTCGAGCTCGAGTCCGGCGCCCTGCGGCGGGTCGTGCTGCTGGCCCCCGACGGATCCACCCGCTCGCTTGACACCTCCAGGCTGGGACCGGTCCAGGACGCGCAGGGGAACGCCGGGTTGTCGCCGTTGGTCGATGGGAGCCTGGCGCCCGACGGTCGGCACCTCTTCTTCGTCCAGAACAGCTCGCTCGAGCTGTACGAGCCGGCCACCGGCAGCTGGCGGACCATCGACACCCCGGACTGGCTTGCCGAAGGCGCCCGCTGGCTGGACGCCGACACGGTCTGGGTCCCCGCGGAACTGGATGGCGCGACGGGCGGCTGGACGTACGGCGTGGACGGACGCCTCATCTCGTCCGCGGACGTGGCGGAGGAGGAGACGGTCATGCTCGGCGACGACGCCCAGGTCTACGGTCCCGTGAAGACCGGAGGCGCCAGCAGCGCACAGAGCCAGGTCCTCGCGGGGCCGGTCGAACCGGTGCCCGCAGGGCAATGTGTCCAACCCCGAGGCCGTGGTGGTCAGGAAAGGGCGCGAGCTGTTCGCGCTCGCCCTCCACAGCGCCGGCCGCTCGGCCCTCCGGTCGAAGGGCTGCTGCCCGGTGGCCGGGTTGCTTGACGCCAACACCGTGGTGTTCGAGTCCAGCGGCCGACTGCTCGCGTGGCGGGTCGGCTCGCCACGACGTACGTCGCGTCACCGAGGTCACCGGCTGGACCCCTGGCGAGGAGGGGTACGCCGCCTCCTGGGCGCCGATGTGGCGGTGAGCGGTAGTCCGAGAGGAAATGGTCCCTCCGTACGGCGTGTCGGGAGCCATTTCCTCTCGGACTACCCGTCGTCGACCGGCTCGAGCGCGCCGGATCGTTTGCACTCGATGGGGGCGAGTGCTAAGAATGACGCTGGCACTCGTAGCATGAGAGTGACAAAACTCGGATCGATGAGTTGAGGTCCAACAGCGCCGGCGGGAAGGGTCCGTCGGGTCAGCCGGATCGTCCGTCGCGGGCAACCCACCGATCCGTTCCACGAACTCATAACGTGTGAGGAATGGCAGGAAATGCCGAAGCTGATTGCTTTCAACGAGGAAGCCCGTCGCGGCCTCGAGCGTGGCATGAACACGCTCGCCGACGCGGTCAAGGTGACGCTCGGCCCCAAGGGTCGCAACGTCGTCCTCGAGAAGAAGTGGGGCGCGCCCACCATCACCAACGATGGTGTGTCGATCGCCAAGGAGATCGAGCTCGAAGACCCGTACGAACGGATCGGCGCCGAGCTCGTCAAGGAAGTTGCCAAGAAGACCGACGACGTCGCCGGTGACGGTACGACGACCGCCACCGTCCTCGCCCAGGCGATGGTCCGCGAGGGTCTGCGCAACGTGGCCGCGGGTGCGAACCCGATGGGCCTCAAGCGTGGCATCGAGACCGCCGTGGCCGCTGTTTCCGAGCAGCTGTCCAACATGGCCATCGATATCGAGACCAAGGAGCAGATCGCGGCGACCGCCTCGATCTCTGCTGCTGACAACACGGTCGGCGAGATCATCGCCGAGGCCATGGACAAGGTCGGCAAGGAAGGCGTCATCACGGTCGAGGAGTCGAACACGTTCGGCCTCGACCTGGAGCTCACCGAGGGCATGCGCTTCGACAAGGGCTACATCTCGGCGTACTTCGTCACGGACCCGGAGCGGATGGAGACCGTCCTCGAGGACGCCTACATCCTGATTGCGAACCAGAAGATCTCGAGCGTCAAGGACCTGCTCCCGCTGCTCGAGAAGGTCATGCAGTCCGGCAAGCCGCTGCTGATCCTGTCCGAGGACGTCGACGGCGAGGCCCTGTCCACGCTGGTCGTCAACAAGATCCGCGGCACCTTCAAGTCCGTCGCCGTCAAGGCTCCGGGCTTCGGTGACCGTCGCAAGGCCATGCTCCAGGACATCGCGATCCTGACCGGCGGCCAGGTCATCTCCGAGGAGGTCGGCCTCAAGCTCGAGTCGACCGGCCTCGAGCTGCTCGGCCAGGCCCGCAAGGTCGTCATCACCAAGGACGAGACCACCATCGTCGAGGGTGCCGGCGACACCGCCCAGATCGAGGGTCGGGTCAACCAGATCCGTGCCGAGATCGAGAAGTCGGACTCCGACTACGACCGCGAGAAGCTGCAGGAGCGCCTGGCCAAGCTGGCCGGCGGTGTTGCGGTGATCAAGGTCGGCGCGGCCACCGAGGTCGAGCTCAAGGAGCGCAAGCACCGCATCGAGGACGCCGTTCGCAACGCGAAGGCTGCCGTCGAAGAGGGAATCGTCGCCGGTGGCGGCGTTGCCCTGGTGCAGGCTGCGGTCGAGGCGTTCACCAAGCTGGATCTCGAGGGTGACGAGGCGACCGGTGCCAACATCGTGAAGGTTGCGATCGAGGCCCCGCTGAAGCAGATCGCGATCAACGCCGGCCTCGAGGGCGGCGTCGTGTCGGAGAAGGTGCGCAACCTCAAGCCTGGTCACGGTCTCAACGCGGCCACCGGCGAGTACGTCGACATGATCGCCGAAGGCATCATCGACCCGGCCAAGGTGACCCGTTCGGCTCTCCAGAACGCCGCCTCCATCGCGGCGCTGTTCCTGACCACCGAGGCCGTCGTGGCCGACAAGCCGGAGAAGGCCGCCCCGATGGGCGGCGACCCGTCCGGCGGCATGGGTGGCATGGACTTCTGATCCACCGCTGAACAACCAAGCTCGGCCCCGGTCTTCGGACCGGGGCCGAACTCGTTTGGTCGACGGTCAGAGGTCCATGCCGGTCCGGGCATGGTCGCGCAGGGCGAGGACGACGACCACCAGCTCGAGCACCGGCAGCACCACGGTCCACATGGTCGGGATGGCGGCGACGACGCAGCCGACGACGAGCAGCGCCGTACCGACGTCGGGAAAGTGCCGCCGCGCGAAGATCCCCGCGGCGACGATCGCCCCGCTCCCGACGACTGACACCCCCCACAGCACCAGTTGTCGGAACGAGTCGTCGCGGTAGCTGAAGATCTCGTAGATCCCGAACCCGAGCAGGGCCAATGCGAGCAGGATCGCCATTGAGGTTCCGAGACGCGACTCCATGCACTGAACCTAGGGAACCCGAGGGAACCTCGCATGACTAGTCGGGATGGTTCCGCGTGCACGTCCGGGCGGTTGCGGCGCGACGCCGCGCTCTCGAAAGAGCCAAACGCGTCCGGACACATGGAAGTCTTGACATCGTGGCAGAGGAATCGAGCCGGGCGGCGCGCTTCGCGAACGCTCGCGGACGAGGTGGGCGAGCCGGTACGCCGCTATGCCGCTCGCCGCGTCCCGCCTCACCAGGTCGACGACGTGGTCGCAGACGTCTTCCTGGTTCTCTGGCGCCGACTCGACGACGTGCCGGCGGGTGACCCGCTGCCCTGGGCGTACGGCGTGGCGCGCAAGTGTCTGGCCAACACCCGCCGCTCGGGACGGCGGCACCTGGAGCTCATCGACAAGGTCACCCGCCTCGACCCGCCACGGTCCTACGAAGCGACCGAGTCGTACGACGACGTACACAATGCGCTGGCACAGCTCAGCGACCTCGACCGCGAACTCGTTCAGCTGTGGGCCTGGGAGGGCCTGCCCCCGCGGGACATCGCGGCCTCCCTCGGGATGACCGCCAACGCCGTGAGCATCCGGCTGACGCGGGCGAAGCATAAACTTGCGGAGCTTCTGCGAAAGAACGCCGACCCGTCCGGACATGAACCAGATGAAGGGAGGACACGATGAGCGACTCCTCGGAAGACCGAGAGCTGCTGGCGAGGCTGCAGGCAGCCGACCCGGCGCAGCGCACACCTGTCCCCCCGAAACACTGGATCAGTGACCTGACGGAGGCCACCATGAACGACACCAACACCGACGAGACCCGATCGGGCCAGGGACGCCGGACCTGGGTGCTCGTGGCGGCCGCTGCCGTCGTTGTCGGCGCGCTCGGCGTCGGCGGTGTTGCCGCGCTGAACGGCGGGGACGACAAGGGTCCGTCGACCGCCGCGCCGACGACTGGACGACCCCGAGCGTCACCAAGCTCGAGGCGCCAGCGGAGTCGACTGCGATGTGCGTGATCCCGGACGCCAAGATGCTCGCCGACATACGCCGACATGGCAGTGGACGGCGTCGTGGTGTCGACCGATGGCGACCAGGTCACGCTCGACGTGAGCCACTGGTACACGGGTGACGCCACCGACAGGGTCGTGGTGACCGCCCCTTCCGTGGACCTGATGCCGCTGCTCGGGTCGGTTGACCTCGAGAAGGGCGAGCGCTACCTGCTGGCCGGCCAGGACGGGACAGCTGATCGTCTGTGGCTTCAGCGGCGGCTACGACGCCAAGCTCGCCGCCCTCTACGACAAGGCGTTCACCAAGTGACTGCCGGCTGATGGGGGGTCCATGATCGCCGGACTCGTCCTCGCCGCCGGTGCTGGCACCCGGATGGGGATGCCCAAGGCGCTGGTCGAGGACGAGTCCGGACCATGGCTCTCGCGGGCGGTGCAAGCTTTGACGGACGGCGGTTGCGATGACGTGACCGTCGTCCTCGGTGCCGCTGTCGACGAGGCGGCCGCACTGGTCCCGGGGACGGCGATCGTCGTCGCCGAGGACTGGGCCGACGGGATGGGTGCCTCGCTCCGGGCCGGACTCACGGCGCTGGCGGACCGCGACATCCAAACCGACGCCGTACTCCTCACTCTGGTCGACCTGCCGGACGTCGGCGCCGACGTCGTACGCCGCCTGCTCGACCGGGTCGTGGGCCCGACGACCCTCGCCCGTGCCTACTACGACGGCCGGCCGGGCCATCCGGTCCTCATCGGCAGCGACCACGTGGCCGGTGTGGTCGCGAGTGCCGTGGGCGACAGGGGAGCGCGCGACTACTTCGCCGCCCACCAGCACGAGCGCGTCGAGTGCGGTGACCTCGCCACCGGCCGCGACGTCGACGCCCCCTGAGATCCCCGTTGGTCGAGCAGGTCGCGCAGCGACCGTGTCGAGACCAACCTTCGACCAACGGCCGCCCCAGTAACCTTGGCGGATGAAGGGTGAGAGCGTCGCGGAGATCGCGGTCCGGCTGCGCGGCACCGGCTACATCTGCGACGAGTCACTGGCGACGATGGTGTTCCTCGCCCAGCAGATGCAGCGACCGCTGCTCCTCGAAGGCGAACCCGGCACCGGCAAGACCGCACTGGCCGAGGCGGTCGCCGAGTCGCTCGGCCTGCCGCTGATCCGGCTCCAGTGCTACGAAGGCATCGACGCCAGCCAGGCGCTCTACGACTGGGACTTCCCGCGCCAGATCCTGCATCTGCGGGCGCTCGAGGCGTCAGGAGGCACCGGGCTGGAGGAAGCCGAGAAGAGCCTGTACGACGCCCGCTTCCTGCTCGCGCGACCGATCCTGGCCGCGCTCCAGGACACCCCGGCCGTCCTGCTGATCGACGAGGTGGACCGCGCCGACGACGAGTTCGAGGCGTTCCTGCTGGAGGTGCTCTCGACCTGGCAGGTGACGATCCCCGAGTTCGGCACGGTCAAGGCGGCCACGCCGCCGTTCGTGGTGCTCACCTCCAACCGGACCCGCGAGATCCACGACGCCCTCAAACGGCGCTGCCTCTACCACTGGATCGACCACCCCGGCCTCGAGCGGGAGCTGGAGATCGTCCGTTCGCGGGCTCCGGAGGTCTCCGAGGCGCTGGGCCGTCAGGTGGTGCTGGTCGTCCAGCAGCTGCGCACCCGCGACGACCTGCTCAAGCCGCCCGGGGTGGCCGAGACCCTGGACTGGGCCCGTGCGCTGGAGCGCCTCGGCACGACTGACCTCGACCTGTCCGTGGCGGCTGCCACGCTGGGCGCGCTGGTGAAGTACCGCGAGGACACCGAGCGCGTGAAGCTGGCCCTCGACCAGATGCTGACCGACATGACCGCTCCACGCGGCGGACGAGATCCTGCTCGGCTTCGCCGCCGCGGTGCGGGTCGCCGGAGTGCCCGTCACCGCCGACCGCACCCACGCGTTCCTCGAGGCGGTCGCGTGGGTCGGCTTCGACGACCAGCGGGCCACCTGGCTCGCCGGTCGAGCCACGCTGTGCGGCGGTCCGGACGACCTCGAGCGCTACGACCAGGTGTTCGAGGCCTGGTTCCTGGCCCGCGAGGGCCTGCCCACCACCAGACCCAGACCGGAGTCCGCGGCTGCGGCGGCGCGGCTGCCGGCCGAGGCTGACGCGGGCGGTGAGAGCCCGGACGACGAGGTGCTGCGGGTCGCGGCCAGCGAGACCGAGGTGCTCCGACACCGCGACATCGCCGACCTGTCCGCCGCCGACCGGGCCCGGCTGAGCCGGATGTTCGCAGCCCTCGAGCCCCGGCCACCGCGGCGCCGGGCGCTTCGGCGTACTCCCTGGCATCGCGGTGACGTCGACGCGTCGCGCACGATGCGACGGATGGTGCGCCGGATGGGCGAGCCGGACCGGATCGCCTGGCGCCGACGCGGCAGCCGGCCCCGGCGCGTGGTGCTCCTGATCGACGTGTCCGGCTCGATGAGCGCGTACGCCGACGCGCTCCTGCGGCTGGCGCACCGGTTCGTGATGTCCGGACCGCCCGGCGGGACCGAGGTGTTCACGATCGGCACCCGGCTGACCCATGTCACCCGGGCGATGCGCCTGCGCGATCCGGAGCGCGCGATCGTCGCGGCCGGCAGGACGGTGCCGGACTGGTCGGGCGGCACCCGGCTGGGCGAGACCCTGCGGGTGTTCCTCGACAGGTGGGGGCAGCGCGGCCTCGCCCGCGGTTCGGTCGTCGTGGTGTTCAGCGACGGCTGGGAGCGCGGCGACGCCGCCTTGCTGTCCGGGCAGGCCGAACGGCTGCACCGGCTCGCGCACCGGGTGGTCTGGGTCAACCCGCACCGCGGCAAGAGCGGCTACGAGCCGGTGCAGCAGGGAATCGTGGCGGTGCTCCCTTACGTTGACGACTTCGTGGCCGGACATTCGATGGCGACGTACGCCGAACTGGTCGAGGTGGTCGCCCGTGCGTGAAGTGCTCGACGAGCTGATGACCTGGTGGCGCGCGGGCGACACCGTCGCGCTCGGCACGGTCGTGGCCACCTTCCAGTCCGCACCCCGGCCGGCCGGCGCCTCGATGATCGTCGGACCCGGCGGCGAAGCCGTCGGCTCGGTCTCGGGTGGTTGCGTCGAGGGCGCGGTCTACGAGCTCGGCCAGGAGGTCACCGCTGACGGCACTCCGGTGCTCCAGCGCTACGGCATCAGCGACGACGACGCGTTCGCCGTCGGGCTCACCTGCGGCGGCATCCTCGACGTGTACGTCGAGAAGGTCGACCGGGACTCCTTCCCCGAGCTCGGTGAGATCGCCGACGACATCGCTGCCGGCCGTCCCGTCGCCGTGGCAACCGTCGTCGAGCATCCCGACCCGGACCGACTCGGCCGCCGGCTCGTCGTACGCCCGCCGGGGATAGTCCGAGACGAAATGGCTCCGAAATCGAGCCGAAAAGGGGCCAGAACGTCTCGGACTATCGCAGCAGGGCACGTCGGCAGCGAGCGCGCGGACGCCGCCATCCATGACGACGCGCTGGGGCTGCTGGCATCGGGGCACAACGGCACCCTGGAATACGGGCCGGACGGCGAGCGGCGCGGGCGAAGGGCATGCGGGTCTTCGTGTGGGCCTTCGCACCCAAGCCACGGATGCTGGTCTTCGGCGCGATCGACTTCGCCGCCGCAGTCGCACGGGTCGGCAGCTTCCTCGGCTACCACGTGACGGTCTGCGACGCCCGTCCGGTGTTCGCGACCAACACCCGGTTCCCCGAGGCCGACGAGGTGGTCGTCGACTGGCCGCACCGCTACCTCGCCGCGGAGGTCGAGGCGGGCAGGATCGACAACCGCACGATCATTGCGGTGCTGACCCACGACCCGAAGTTCGACGTTCCCCTGCTGGAGATCGCGCTTCGGGTTCCGGACGTGGCGTACGTCGGCGCGATGGGCTCCCGGCGCACCCACGAGGACCGGCTCGAACGGCTCCGCGAGGCGGGACTGACGGAGAAGGAGCTGGACCGGCTGTCCAGTCCGATCGGCCTGGACCTGGGCGCCCGCACACCGGAGGAGACCGCGATCAGCATCGCGGCCGAGATCATCGCGCAGCAGTGGGGCGGCACCGGCGACCGCCTCGCCGGCAAGGACGGCCGGATCCACCACTGAGCCGGATCCGGGCACCGTTCCGTCGTACCCGGTGCTGGGCTACGGTGGCGACAGGCCGCCCACAGGAGTGTTGATGCACGTCAACCGCAAGGACCTTCAGGACGCTCGGGTCGCTGCGGTGCGCGCCTGGTCCGCGTTCGTCGAACACGGTGACGACGCCGAGCGGCTGGTCCGGCCGGAGATCCTGCACAGCTGGGAGCGGTCCGAGGCGGCCCGGGCTCGCGACGTGACCGAGGCGCCGCTGGCCGACGAGTCCGACACGAGGGCGATCTGGCAGGGGTCGGCCCTGCAGACAGCGGTCGAACGGGTCGAGACCGAGCTGCGCCGTACGGCGGAGGACGGCGACCTGGTGCTCGCCGTCACCGACGCCGAGACCCGCATCCTGTGGACGTACGGCGGCCGGGTGATGCGCCGCCGGGCGGAAACCGTCAACTTCGTGGCCGGCGGCCGCTGGGACGACGAGAGCGTCGGCACCAACGCGCTCGACCTCGCCACCAGGCTGGACGCACCGAGCATGGTCTTCAGCGCCGAGCACTACGCCCCGATCGTGCACAACTGGGTCTGCTGGGCGGCGCCGGTGCACGACCCGACGACCGGCGAGCAGCTCGGCGTGGTCGACCTGTCGACGACCTGGGACCGCACCCACCCGATCGGGCTGGCGACGGCTCGGGTGCTGGCGCGGCTGATCGAGACCGCGATGCCGCTGACCAGCTCCAGACTGGTCACCGGCGATCTCGAGGTCGGTGAACCCGGGCTCAGCCTGACCCTGCTCGGCACCGCCGAGGCCCGGCTCGACGGCGTCCGGCTGCTGCTCAACCGCCGGCAGACCGAGATCCTCGCGTTGCTCGCCATCCATCCCGAGGGGCTGTCGGTCGACCACCTCCACGCCCTGTTGTACGGCGACTCGGCGATCACCATGTCCACGCTGAAGGCGGAGGTCTCGCACCTGCGCAGCGCCCTGTCCGGACAGCTCGCGTCACGCCCCTACCGGCTGACGATGCCGGTGCACACCGACGTCGACACGGTGCTCGAACTGCTCCGCCGCGGGCAGGTCGCCGCGGCCGTCGAGTCCTACGGAGGCGACCTGCTGCCCGGCACCAACTCCCCGGCGTTGTGCGAGCTCGCCGACTATGTGGCGGTGGCCGTCCGCGAGGCGTTGCTGGCAGACCCGGTCCCGTCCGCGGTGGTGCGCTACAGCGAGCTGGCGCCGTACGACCTGGAGGTGCTGGAGGTCTGCCTGGCGGCTCTCGGTGAGCGTGCCCATCCCGCGAAGCCCCTGCTCAAGGGACGGCTGGCCGCGGCCGGTCGCTGACCGCTGACGGCACCAACCTTTCGCCAACCTCAGGCTCCTAGCGTGAGCCCTGTCCCCGGTTCCGCTGTCTCTTGCCTGCCCTCAGGAGCACTCATGACCAAGATCCAACTCACCGTCGACGGAGCGACCGTCTCCGACGACGTCGAACCCCGCATGCTGCTCGTGCAGTACCTCCGGGAAAAGCTCGGCAAGGTCGGCACCGTCATCGGCTGCGACACCAGCAACTGCGGTGCCTGTACCGTCCATTTGGACGGAAAGAGCGTGAAATCGTGCAACGTGCTGGCCGTCCAGGCCGACGGGCACAACGTCACCACGATCGAGGGGCTGGCCACGAACGGCGAGCTGCACCCGATGCAGGCGGCCTTCCACGAGTGTCACGCCCTCCAGTGCGGGTTCTGTACGCCGGGCATGATCATGCAGAGCATCGACCTGCTCAACGACAACCCGAACCCCACCGAGGACGAGATCCGGCTCGGGCTCGAGGGCAACCTGTGCCGCTGCACCGGCTATCACAACATCGTCAAGGCGGTTCAGCACGCCGCCGGGACGGCGGGTGCGTCATGACCGCCACCCAGGAACGACCCACTCTCGAGGTCGGCAGGGACCGGCGCCGCAAGGAGGACCAGCGGCTGATCACCGGCCGCACCCGCTGGACCGACAACTTCCAGCTCCCCGGGATGCTGCATCTCGCGATGGTGCGCAGCCCGTTCGCCCACGCGAAGATCCTCAACGTCGACGTCGCCGAGGCCAAGGCCGCCCCGAACGTCGTCACCGTGATCACCGGCCAGGATGTCGCCGACGTCCAGGGCTCGCTGCCCAACGCGTGGCCGATCACGAACGACCAGGTCACGCCGCCACACCCGCCGGTAGCGGTCGACCGGGTGACCTTCGCCGGCGAGGTCGTGGCCGTGGTCGTGGCCCGGACGGCGGCCGAGGCTCGCGACGCGGCCGAGCTCGTCGACGTCGACTACGAGGAGCTGCCCGCCGCACTCGACATGAAGGAGGCCATGGAGGACAAGGTGCTCGCCCACCCCGACCTGGGCACGAACAAGTGCGCCTTCTGGAAGTTCGACTCGGCCGAGGCCGGCACCGGCGGCGACGTCGAGGAGGCGATCGCGGCGGCCCGCGAGGGCGGCATCGTGATCGAGCGGGAGTACCGCCAGCAGCGGCTGATCCCCGCCTTCATGGAGCCCCGGTCGGTCGTCGTCGACCCGACCGGCGAGCAGATCACCATGTGGAGCGCGACGCAGATCCCGCACGTCCTTCGCTTCCTGCTGGCCGCCGTACTCGGAATCCCGGAGTCCAAGCTCCGGGTGGTGGCTCCCGACGTGGGCGGCGGCTTCGGCGGCAAGCTCCAGACCACGCCCGAGGAGTTCATCACCATGGTCGTGGCCCGGCGGGTCGGCAAGCCGGTGAAGTACACCGAGACCCGCAGCGAGAGCCTGATGTCGGCCCACCACGGCCGCGACCAGTGGCAGAAGCTCACGCTGAGCGCGGAAAGCGACGGCACCGTCACGGGGATCAAGATCGAGCTGCTGGCCGACATGGGCTCGTATGTCTCGTTGCTGGGCGGCGGCATCCCGATCCTCGGCGCGTTCATGTTCAACGGGATCTACAAGTTCCCGGCCTACCAGTTCAACTGCCAGACGGTGCTCACCAACAAGACCTGGACCGACGCCTACCGCGGCGCCGGCCGCCCGGAGGCGACGTACGCCATCGAACGGATCATGGACGAGCTCGCCGCCGAGGTCGGCGTCGATCCGCTCGAGATCCGCGAGAAGAACTGGATCAACCACGAGGAGTTTCCGTTCACGACCGTGACCGGCCTCGCGTACGACTCCGGCAACTATGAGGCGGCGACGGCGCGGGCCAAGGAGATGTTCGGGTACGACGAGCTGCGCGCCGAGCAGAAGCGGCGCCGCGAGTCCGGCGACCCGGTCCAGCTGGGCATCGGCGTCTCGACGTTCACCGAGATGTGCGGCTGGGCGCCGTCGAAGCTGATCGGCAGCCTCAACTACGGTGCGGGCGGCTGGGAGCACGCAACGATCCGGCTGACCGGCACCGGCAAGGTCGAGGTGATCACCGGGGCCTCTGCCCACGGCCAGGGCCACGAGACGGCCTTCAGCCAGATCGTCGCCGACCGCCTCGGTGTGCCGTTCGAGGACGTCGAGGTGCTGCACGGTGACACCCAGGTGGCCGCGAAGGGCTTCGACACCTACGGCTCCCGATCCCTCGTCGTCGGCGGCGAGGCGATGGTCCGGGCCGTCGACAAGGTGATCGAGAAGGCGAAGCCGATCGCCGCCCACCTCATGGAGGCGTCGGCCGACGACCTGGAGTTCAGTGGCGGCAGCTTCTCGGTCAAGGGCACCGACCAGGGCATGGGGATCGGCGAGCTCGCCACCGCCGTCTTCGCGGCGCACAACCTGCCTGATGGCGTGGAGGCCTCGCTCGACTCGGACGCCACGTTCGACCCGGACGCCCTCAGCTACCCGCACGGCACCCACCTGTGTGCCATGGAGGTCGACACCGAGACCGGACAGGTGACGATGCGCAAGTACGCCTGCTGCGACGACGTCGGCAACATCATCAACCCGATGATCGTCGCCGGTCAGGTGCACGGCGGCCTCGTCCAGGGCATCGCCCAGGCGTTGTTCGAGGAAGCGGTGTACGACGATGCCGGCACCCTCGTCTCGGCGTCGTTCGTCGACTACCTGGTGCCGACCGCTGCCGACACGATCAGCTTCGACACCGACCACACGACGTCGGCGTCGACGACGAACACGCTCGGAACCAAGGGCGTCGGTGAGGCCGGCACGATCGCGTCCACTCCTGCGGTGGTCAACGCGGTCGTCGACGCCGTCCGGCAGTTCGGCATCAACGACATCCAGATGCCGTGCACCCCCGAACGGGTGTGGAAGGCGATCCACCGCAACGACGGCGCGGATCCCACGACGGGTGACGCCGCGCCGCACTTCGACCCGGCAGACACTGCCGACCGCACGGAAGGAGCAGGCCAGTGATCCCGGCACAGTTCGACTACCTCGCGCCGGCCTCGGTCGAGGAGGCGCTCGCCGCGCTCGCCGAGCACGGCGACGAAGCCAAGGTGATCGCCGGCGGCCAGAGCCTGCTGCCGGTTCTCCGGATGCGGCTCAACGCGCCCGGCGTCGTCATCGACCTCGGCAAGATCGAGTCGTTGCGCGGGATCCGCGAGGACGGCGACGCCATCGTGATCGGTGCGATGACGACCCACGCAGACGTGGTATCCGACCGAATTGGTCGCGCAGCACGCTGCCCTGATCACGAAGGCGGTGTCGCACCTGGCCGATGCCCAGGTGCGGCACCGCGGGACGTTCGGTGGCGCGCTCGCACACGCCGACCCGGCCGGTGACCTCGGTGCGCCGACGCTGGCGCTGGGGGCCGAGTTCGTGATCGCCGGTTCCGGCGGGTCGCGCACGGTGTCTGCGGACGACTTCTTCGTCGGCCTCTTCGAGACCGCCATCGGGGAGGACGAGCTGCTGACCGAGGTACGGATCCCCAAGCACACCGGCTGGGGTGCCCACTACGAGAAGTTCGTCAGGGTCGCTCACCAGTGGCCGATCGTGGCCGTGGCGGCCACCGTGAAGGCGGAGGGCGGCACGATCTCCGAGGCGAGGATCGGGCTCACCAACATGGGGTCGACGCCGTTGCGGGCGACCGCGGTCGAGCAGGCGCTGGTCGGCCAGCCCGCCACGGACGACGCCGTACGTGCGGCAGCCCAAGCCGCGGCGGACGGCACCAACCCGCCCTCCGACCTCAACGGGGACAGCGACTACCGCAGGCATCTGGCCACCGTGTTGACCAGGCGCGCCGTACTCGCGGCCGCGGGAGCGTGAGCCGGTGGAGCTGACCCACGAGTTCACCGTGCCCGCCACCGTCGACCAGACCTGGGAGGCGCTCAACGACATCGAGTCGGTGGCCGGCTGCTTCCCGGGCGCGACGGTCACCTCGGCCGAGGGGGACACCTTCCAGGGCTCGTGCAAGGTCAAGCTCGGTCCGATCGCCCTGGTCTACAACGGCACGGGCAGCTTCGTCGAGAAGGACGAGGCGTCGCACACGATGAGGATCGAGGCCAAGGGCAAGGACAAGCGCGGGAACGGTACGGCGGGCGCCGACGTGGTCGCGACCCTGACCGACTCCGGCCCGGAGACCCAGGTCAAGGTCGTCACCGATCTCGCGATCACCGGCAAGCCCGCCCAGTTCGGCCGCGGCGTGATGGAGGACGTCAGCAACAAGCTGCTGGATCAGTTCGTCGACTGCCTCAAGGGCAAGGTCGGCGACGTACATGATGCGGCGCAGGCTGGCAGCCGCCCCGGCGACTGCTCCGGCGGCGGCGCCCGGCGGTGGCCGCAGTGACGCCCGCGCCCTCGATGGCGCCGCCGGAGCCGGTGGAGGCCCCTCGACCTCCACCGGAGGACGACGCGCTCGACCTGGGCGCCACCGTGCTGCCGGTGCTGTTGAAGGCCTACGGCAAGCAGCTCGCCGCTGGCGTCGGGGTTCTCTTGGTCGTGCTGTTGATCCTGCGTCGGCTGCTGCGGTGAGGCAGGCGTTCGGCTGATTCCCTCCCAATTGGTGGCCAAATCGCACTGAGGGCAACCAGTTGGGAGGGACTCGCTTGCATGGGTTCGGGTGCGGCTGGTGCGGGGCTGAGCGGCGTTCCACGTCGGCTGCGCTGGGCTCCCCGCGTCGGGACGCTCACCGATGGCGGGTGCGTCGCCTTGCTTCAGACCCGCCACGCGTCGCTTCAGCTTCGCCGACGGGTACGCTCGCGTCGACCGGCCGCCCCCGGCGCTCGCGAGTACACGTGTCCTGGGCGGGCCGTCGGTCCTTGCGCCGGGTCGGCGTTACCCGACTCCGTGGGGTCGGAATTGGACGGAGATGCGGGGGCCGGCGTGGGCGGTCTTGGGGACGGCGTGCTCCCAGGTGCGCTGGCAGGAGCCTCCCATCACCAGGAGGTCGCCGTGGCCCATCGTGAACGCGATCGAGGCGCCGCCGCCTCGGGGGCGGAGCAGCAGTCGCCGCGGGTCGCCGAACGAGACGATCGCGACCATGGTGTCCTCGGTCTGCCCGCGCCCGATCGTGTCGCCGTGCCACGCGACGCTGTCGCGACCGTCGCGGTAGTAGCAGCACCCAGCGGTGACGAACGGCTCGCCCAGCTCGGGAGCGTAGTGGTCCGAGAGCGCCTCGCGGGCCGAATCCAGACCGGGGTGCGGGAGCGCTTCGCCCGCGCCGTAGGTGTGCACGAGGCGGGGTACGTCGACCACCCGGTCGTACATCTCGCGGCGCTCGGCCCGCCACGGCACGTCGGAGAGGAGCACGGAGAAGACCTCGTCGGCGCCGACGATCCAGTTGGGTCGTACGTCGACCCACGCACCCCGCGACAGCGGAGTACGACGGGCGACCCCGCGAAGCGACCCCACCGACACAGCCGGCGCGGTGTCGAACAGGTTCCCCTGAATCTCCACAGTCACACGACAAGCGTAGCAAAGACTTCGAAACTGTGTTCGAACGAATCGGGGATTTCTCAGGGTGAATCCCGTGGCGACAATTGGGACCCACCCGGCACAGTGGACCCATGACTTCCGTCCTCAAAGGCGTCCCGGCCGCCCGGGTCCAGAACCTCACCAAGACCTACGGAACCGGACAGGCCCTGGTCCGTGCCCTCGACGACGTCACGCTCGACATCGCCGCCGGCGAGTTCACCGCGGTCATGGGCCCCAGCGGCTCGGGCAAGTCGACGCTGATGCACTGCTGCGCCGCGCTCGACCGCCCCGACGGCGGGCAGGTGTTCATCGGTGACCAGGAGCTGAGCCAGCTGAAGGACAAGGCGCTCACCAGGCTGCGCCGCGACGAGATCGGGTTCGTCTTCCAGTCCTACAACCTGGTGCCGACCCTGACCGCGGAGGAGAACATCCTGCTGCCGTTGTCGATCGCCGGCCGCAAGCCCGAACCTGAGTGGTTCAAGAGCGTCATCGACACCGTGGACCTCGGCGACAGGCTGCACCACAAGCCCAACGAGCTGTCGGGCGGACAGCAGCAGCGGGTGGCGGTCGCCCGCGCGCTCATGAGCCGGCCGACGATCGTGTTCGCAGACGAGCCCACCGGCAACCTCGACAGCCACAGTGGGGCCGAGGTGCTGGGACTACTGCGGGACAGCGTCAAGAACCATGGCCAGACGATCGTGATGGTCTCGCACGACCCGGTGGCCGCGGCGTACACCGACCGGGTGATCTTCCTCGCCGACGGCCGCGTCGTCGACGAGCTCCGCAATCCCGACCGCGATCAGGTGCTGGAGATCATGGCCAAGATGACTGCGGGTGTCTGAGGAATGGTCAAGGTCACCTGGCGCAACCTGATCGCCCGGAAGATCAGGCTCCTGCTCTCCGGCCTGGCGATCGTCATCGGTGTCGCCTTCGTCGCGGGCTCGTTCATCTTCACCGACGCGATGGGCGGCGCGTTCGACGACATCATCGAAGGGTCCACCGCCGACGTCGAGATCGCCTACAAGGGCGCCAACGACTTCGACTCGGTCCAGGACTCGAGGACGATCCCGGCGTCGGTCGTGACGGAGCTCGAGAAGCTCCCCGAGGTGGGGTCGGCCCATCCGACGACCGCCCTCTACACCGTGTTCGTCGTCGGCGAGAACGGCAAGGTCGTCGGCGGGAACGGGCCGCCCGGGCTGGCGTTCAACCCGACGGGCGCGACGGCGCTGACCGGCAACCCGATCATCGAGCTGACAGAGGGGGAGGAGCCCGACGCGCCGTACGAGGTCGCGCTCGACGTGGACACGGCGGACAAGGCGGGGTACGCCGTCGGCGACACCGTGGACCTGGTGACGCCGGGCGCCCCTCCCGCGATCCAGGCCAAGCTCACCGGTCTGGTGGAGTTCGGCAACGGGAGTGGCCTCAACGGCGCAACGTTGAGCCTGTTCGACCGCAAGTTCATGCAGGACCAGTTCTTCGGCGGCCGTGACGTCTACTCGACGATCTCGCTCAACGCCGCGCCTGGCGTGAGCCAGGTGCAGCTGCGCGACGCCGCGCAGAAGGTGCTGCCGGAGGGCGTCGAGGCCCGCACCGGCGACGAGTACGTCAAGACCAACCAGGACAGCCTGGAAGAGATTCTGGGCTTCATCCAGACGTTCCTGCTCGTCTTCGCCGGTGTCTCCCTGGTGGTCGGCATCTTCATGATCATCAACACCTTCTCGATCCTGGTCGCCCAGCGAAGCCGCGAACTCGCCCTGCTCCGCACGCTCGGAGCCTCACGCCGGCAGGTCACCGTGTCGGTGATTCTCGAGGCGCTGGTGGTCGGAGTGGTGGGCTCCACCATCGGTCTGGGAGTCGGGTACCTGCTGGCCCGGGGGCTGGCATACCTGTTCGGCCTGTTCGGTCTCGACCTGGGCCGCGCCTCGTTCCCGATCGAGTGGCCGACCGTCTTCTGGTCCTACGTCGTCGGCATCGTCGTCACGGTGATCGCGGCCTACCTTCCTGCCCGGCGCGCGTCGGCGATCGCCCCCATCCAGGCGCTTCGCGACGACGTCGCGCTCCCGGAGACTGCGCTGCGCCGACGCCTCTTCGTCGGAGCCGGGCTGGTCGGGCTCGGAGTGGTGAGCCTCGTGGCCGGCTTCGCAGGCGACGGTACGACGGGCCTCAGCCTGATCGGCCTCGGCATGTTGCTCGTCCTGATCGGGGTGGCCCTGCTGAGCCCGATCGCGGCACGGCCGGTCATCGGGCTGTTCCAGGCGCCGTACCAGGGCCTGTTCGGAACGGTCGGCCGGCTCGCCACCCAGAACTCGATCCGCAACCCGCGGCGCACCGCCGCCACCGCCAGCGCCTTGATGGTCGGGCTGGCGCTGGTGGCGATGATGTCGATCCTGGGGCAGCTCGGCGGCGGCATCCACCGACGCGGCGGTCAAGGCCAACCTCACCTCGCAGTTCATCGTCTCCAACGTGGTGGGCCAGGCGTTCGCCACGGACGTGGCCGACCAGATCCGCGACGTCGACGGGGTGGAGTCGGTCGCCAGCTTCCGCTCCGCTCCGGCCAAGCTGGACGGGAGCAGCGTGTTCGCAGGCGCGATCGACCCAGAGGACTTCTCCCAGCGCACTGTCCCTCCCGATGGCGATGGGCTCCTTCGCGGCGCTGGAGAGCGGCACCGTCGTGCTGAGCGAGTCGGTGGCGAAACGGTTGGACCTCAAGGTCGGCGACGAGGTCAAGATGTCGATGCAGGGCGGCGACGTCCCGCTGAAGGTGGCCGCCGTGTTCGGCGCGAGCAGTGGGGTTCCCGCCGAGGTGCTCGTCACCTTCGACACCTTCCAGAAGGGGGCCCTCGCACCGCTCGACTCGATGGTGTTCGTGAGCAAGGCGCCGGGTGCCGACACCGACGCGGTGCGGGCCGCGATCGAGGACATCACGAAGGACCTGCCGACCGTGACGGTCAAGGACCCCGAGGGCTTCGCGGACGAGCAGAAGGAGCAGATCAAGATCTTCCTCTACCTCATCTACGGGCTGCTCGGACTGTCCGTGGTCATCGCGATCCTCGGCGTCGTCAACACCCTCGGCCTGTCGGTGATCGAACGGACCCGGGAGATCGGCCTGATCAGGGCGATCGGCACCAGCCGACGACAGCTCCGCACGATGATCCGGCTCGAGTCCGTGGTCGTCGCCGTGTTCGGGGCACTGCTGGGAATCGCCCTCGGCATGGCCTTCGGGATGGGCCTCATCTATGCCCTGCGCGACCAGGGACTGACCGAGCTTTCGATCCCGTGGGTGCGCCTCGTCATCTTCGTGCTGGCGGCCGGGCTGGTCGGCGTACTGGCGGCTGCGGTGCCGGCGCGCAGGGCAGCCAAGCTCGACATTCTCCGCGCGATCGCGACCGAGTAGCCGACCCTAATAGCCCGATCGGGCCCTTGCGCACAGCCCTCTAGGGTCAAATTTCAAGGATTCGATGACGGTTGTCTGGACCACCGCTACAGTCGGCTCCATGACCGAAGGGGTCTCGACAATGGAAACGGCTGCCGCTCTCCCAGCGCTCAAGCACATCCAGGTCCGGGAGTACGTCCGTTCCCTCATCGAGGGATGCGAGCCGGGTTCGTCCGCCCCTTCTGAGCGTGAGCTCGTCCAGCGCTTCGGCGTCGCCCGGATGACCGTCCGGCAGGCCATGGATGCGCTGGTCGGCGAGGGACTGCTGGTCCGGATCCCGGGACGCGGCACCTTCGTGGCCCAGCCGCGAAGCAATCCTGGCAAGCTCCACGGCTTCAGCGAGGAGATGTCGCTTCGAGGCCTCCTGGCCGAGTCGCAGACCCTGATTGCGCGTCGTGAGAAGGCCGGACCAGGCGTGGCGCGCGCGTTGAGCCTGACCGAGGGCGACCCCGTCATCCACTGGAAGAGGTTGCGTCGCGCCGACGCCTCCCCGGTCTGCGTCGAGGACGCCTATCTCAACGAGGTGCTGCTGCCGGGCTTCCTCCAGAGCGGCATGCCCACGAGCCTGTACGACGCCCTGAGCGCGCGTGGGCTCCGGCCCACGTGGGCCGAGGACTCGGTGGCCGCCGACGCCGCCACGGTTGACGAGGCCGAGAGCCTCGAGGTCGCCCCAGGATCGCCGGTCTTGCGGGTCTCCCGACGAGCGTTGGTCCACGACCGCCCGATCGAGGTGTCCAGGGCGGTGTTCCGGGCCGACCGCTACACGCTCTGGGTCCAGTTCGACGGGACGATCTAAAGACTCCCCAGCGGCGCGATGGTCGTGCCCGACTGCTCACACACCCAGACCGGGTCGGGCCCGCCGAGTTCGGGGTGGATGTAGACCGCGTGCGGTTCCGCGCTGTTGCAGATCGAGCACAACGGCCAGCGCCCGACCCGCTCGAGCAGCGCGTCCTGGACGTCCTGGGCGACCAGCCCGGCGACGTACTCGATCCCGTCCGGCCACTGCGCGGCCCACCAGCGGCGGGTGGTGACCGCCTCCTCGAGGAGCGAGACGACCACGGCGTCCACAACGCTGGTGCTCTGCAGATCCCTGAGCACCAGAGCGCGCGCGGCGTACACCGCTGGGTCATCCACCAGTCCATCCTTGCGCGTTCGGCCAAACCGGTCGCCTTGTGCCGCACTAAGGTTTGGCCCATGACCGGACTCCTCGAGGTGACCGTGCTGCAGGTGCGTGACGTGGCCGGCGCACAGGAGGGCGGTGCGGACCGGTTGTTCGTGCTCGAGGGCGGCTCCGAGGACGGACTTTCCCCGGCACCGGCCACGGTGGGCGCGATCCTGCGCGAGGCCGACATACCCGTGCGGGTCCTGCTCCGGCTGTCCGGGAACCGCACCACCAACGGTGGCGAGTTCACCCGCCTGGTCGGGCTCGCCGAGGAGTACGTCGCGCTCGGCGCCGAGGGCGTCGCGTTCGGGTTCCTCGACGCCGACCTCGAGGTCGACGTGGAGACCTGTCGGGCGCTCGCCGACGCACTGCCCGGGGTGCCCTGGACGTTCACCCGGGCCATCGACGACACCCTCGAACCCCGCCGCTCCTGGCGCCGCGTCGCCGCGCTGCCCGGAGTGGACTCGGTCCGGTCGGCCGGTTCGCCGCGCGGTCTCGGCGTCGGCTACGACGACCTGCTCGCGCTCGCCGAGTCCGATCCGGTGGTCGCCGGCCTGCTGATGCCCGGCGGAGGGCTCAAGGCGGAGATGGTGCCGTGGCTCATGCGGGCCGGCGTCACCCGGTTCCACCTCGGTGACCAGGTGCGGCCCGGCGGGAGCGACAAGGCGTACGTCGACGCTGCCCACGTCCGTTCCTGGCGGTTGCTGGTCGACGGGCGCGCATGATCCTCATCGACCCACCCAACGCCCCGGGGCACGGCCGGCTGTGGTCGCACCTCGCCAGCGACACCGCCTACGACGAACTGCATGCGTTCGCCCGGGTGATCGGCGTCCCCGAGCGTGGCTTCGACCGCGACCACTACGACGTGCCCGCTGAGTGGTACGACCGGGTCGTCGAGGCGGGCGCCACCCCCGTCTCCTCGCGCGAGCTGATCGCCCGGCTGCGCCGGGCCGGCCTGCGCCGGCGCAAGACCGAGATGCTCGGTCCGCGCGCGCCGGGCAGGTCCCTGATCCGCCCCGAAGGGCTCGCGCCCGGCGACCTGGTCGCGATCACCGGTCCGTCGGGACCCGTCGATCCCGACCGGCTCGCGGCCGGGATCGAGCGGCTCGAGTCATGGGGACTGAAGGTCGCCGCGCCTTCGGCGGCTCTCGCACCCACCTTGCCGTGGTTTGCGGACTCCGACGAGGGCCGGGCGGCGGCGTTCGCTGCCGCGTGGACCGACCCCGAGGTGCGGGCCGTCATCGCCACCCGCGGCGGGTACGGCGCCCAGCGCATCCTGGACCTGCTGGACTGGACGGCGCTCGCGGCCGCCGGCCCGAAGCTGCTGGTCGGGTTCTCCGACATCACCGCCCTGCACCAGGCCTTCGGCGCCCGACTGGGTCTCGTGACCGTTCACGGACCGTCGGCAGCGAGCCTGGCCGACCGCGACGAGGGCACCCTGGACGCGCTCCGCGCACTCCTGTTCGACGGCGAGTGCGCGCCGTTCACCGGACTCACGACGGGGTCGCCCGGGACGAGCCCGCGGCCCCTCACCGGCGGCAACGTGACCGTGCTCGCCGCCTCGGCCGGCACCCCGCACGCGGGCCGCGGCGCCGGCGCCATCGCGGTGCTGGAGGACGTCGGCGAGCGGCCCTACCGTCTCGACCGGTCGTTGACCCAGCTGCTGCGCTCGGGGTGGTTCGACGACGTCCGCGGGATCGTGTGCGGCGAGTTCACCGACTGCGGCGACCCCGGTGAGGTGCGCACGATGCTCGATGCACGGCTGGGGGACCTCGGTGTCCCGGTGGCGTACGACGCGCCGATCGGCCACGGTCCGACGAACCGGGCGCTGCCGTTCGGCGCCCGCGCCACCCTGGATGCCGGCGCCGGCACGCTCACGGTCGACGAGGACGCATTGCGCTGATCTCCGCACCGACGTTGGCCCGGGCGGCGGCCTCCCAGCGGTCGCGGGCGTAGGCCGTGTGGAACAGGGTCGGCTTGTCCAGCAGGTCGGCCAGGATCGCGGACCTCCCGGCGGCGAACTCCGGGTCGGAGACGTGCGCGTACTCACTGCGCACCGTTGCCACGTACTCCGCGTAGCGCTCCGGCGACGCGGCCAGGATGGCCAGGTCGGCATCGGACAACGCGCACCCGTTCACGTCGTCGGGCGCCGGCAGATGCCGCTCGGTCAGCCGGACGAGGCGGGCCACCTCGTCGACGTCGGCTCGGCCGGCCAGCGCCGACAATGCCCACTGGGCCGAACGCTCCTCGGCATCCGGACGCCCGTCGTACACGGCGTCGTGGAACCACGCCGCGAGCAGCACCGGGTCCCGCTCGTAGGGGACCGACGGGGCCAGCTCGTCGAGGCGCGCGAACACCTCGGTCAGGTGCAGGGTGTCGTGATACCCCCGAGCCGGGTCGGCGTACGCCGCCTCGAGCTCGTCCCGGAGCCCGTCTCGACCCTCGATGGGCCACCAGGTGCGCAGGTCGCTCATGAATCGAGTGTGGCAGCCAGCTCGTCGGGGAGTGGCTCGTCGTGGAGCACCACCAGCGAGCTCACGGCCCGGGTCAGGCACACGTAGAGCCGACGCAGGCCGGTCACCCGATCCGGCTCGGCGGCGACGATCGCGGCCGGCTCGACCAGGACGACGTGGTCGTACTCGAGGCCCTTCGCCAGCGACGCCGGTACGACGTCGAGGTGGGCGTCGAACTCGGTCTCGTCATCGCCCACCTCGCGGCCGACGACGGCGAGGATCAGGTCGCTCAGCTCTGCCGGAGACCCGCTCGACCAGGCCGTCGGGGACGATCAGTCCGATCGAGCCTTCGAGCACCGCGACGCCGTCGAGCCGGCGGCGCAGCTCCGAGCGCGGCGCGAACGCCAGCTCGCCACGGCTCCGACGCACCGACGTCGGCGGCTCCAGGTCGACCGCGACGTGCGGCAGCAGGCGGGCGGCGTACTCGATGACCTCGCCGGGCACCCGGAAGCCGCGGGTCAGCTGTTCGACGTGGGCGGACGGCTTGCCGAGGTGGGTCAGCGCGTCGGACCAGGACCGGCTTCCCCACGGGGTCGTTGCCTGGGCGAGGTCGCCGAGCACCGTCACGGACCCCGTCGAACAGCGGCGGCCGAGCGCGCGCAGCATCATCGCGGACAGGTCCTGGGCCTCGTCGGCGACGATGTGGGCCACCGAACCGGTGCGTTCCACGAGGTCGGTGGCCTCGTCGATGAGGACCGCGTCCGCCAGGGTCCACTTCGCGGCGCCGGCCGAGCGCGGCGGCTTCGTCCAGAGCAGCACGCGCCTGCTCGTCGGGGGTGAGGACTCCGTCGGCCGCGGCGGCGAGGAAGTCTGCGTCGGAGAGCAGCCGCCAGACGAGCTTGCGTCGGTTCGACCGCCGGCCACAGCGCGTTCGCATAGGCCTTCACCGGCGCGCTTCGGGCCACGGCGTTCTGCACCCGGTCGTCGGGGGAGTCCCCGGCGAGCTCCATCTTGACCAGCAGCCGGTGGGCGAGGGACTGCGGCAGCATGCCGCGCGCGGCGGCGTACCGCACGCCGCGGGTGCGCAGCTCCGCCACGATGCTCTCGGCCTCGTAGGTCGCCACCCGCCAGCGGCTCGCACCGCGCGGGACGACCAGCGACTCCGCGGGTGGCACGAGGTGGGACCAGAGTGCCCGTTCCAGGACGATCGCCAACCGGGCGTCGCCCTTGAGCGTGGCCACGTCTGCCGGCTCGGTGGCCGCGATCGGAGTCGCCTTGCCGACCAGCTCCTCGATCGTGGTCTGCTTGGCGTCGATCTCGCCGAGGGCCGGCAGCACGTCGCGGATGTAGCGCAGGAAGCTGGCATTCGGCCCGACCACCAGCACCCCTTGGCGGTGCAGCTGCTCGCGGTGTGTGTAGAGCAGGTACGCCGCGCGGTGCAGGCCGACGGCGGTCTTGCCCGTGCCGGGTGCGCCCTGGACGCAGATCGACTCGCTCAGGTCGGCGCGCACGATGATGTCCTGCTCGGGCTGGATCGTGGCGACGATGTCACGCATCGGCCCGACGCGGGGCCGCTCGATCTCGGCCTCGAGCAGCTCGGAGTAGCCGTCCTCCTCCGGCGCGGTCAGGTCCTCGTCCTCGAAGGCGGTCAGGGCACCGTGCTGGAACCCGAACCTGCGCCGGCGTTCGATGCCCATCGGCTCGATGCGGGTGGCCCGGTAGAACGGCAGGCTCACCGGCGCCCGCCAGTCGATCACCATCGGGTCGCCGTCGGGGTCCGAGATGTGCCGCCGCCCGATGTAGTAGCTGTCCTCGCCGCCGGTGGTTGAGGCGGTCCAGAGGACCCCTCGGCCCGTCTCGAGGAGGTCGCTCTGCGACCGTCTCGAAACCACCGGGGCGTAGTCGATCCGGCCGAAGAACAGCGGGATCGTCGGGTCGTCGGCCAGCTGCCGCATCCGCAGCTGGAAGGTCGACTCGAGGTACTCGCGGCTGACCCAGTCGCCGGCGGCGGAGGAGTCCATCCCCGCCGTACGCTCGCGCATCCGGATCAGCTGGGCGCGGGACTCGGCCAGGTGGTGTTGCTCGGTCTGAAGTTCGGGATCGTGGTGGTGGGGTTGCGTGGGAGTAGGCACGCGGAAGGGCCTCCTGAGTGGGAGGTGGATGTGGAGGCCGGGTGACTCTACCCGCCTGGCGACGAGGGGTCATCTGGTTTTGGCTCTGGGCCCCGCTGGGACCGCGTCAGCCCACGGACCGGGCTGGTGGCGGCGCCATGGCCCAGCGGATGGTGCGGGTGGCGGCGCCGCCCATCGCGCGGACGACCGTCCGCTCGGCGATGGGGGACGACGGCAGGCCGAGCGGCTCGCGGGTCCAGCGCGGCATCAGCCCTATCCCGGCCGCGACCAGGACGCGGTAGGGCGGCCGCGCGGGCAGCGGGAGCGGCGGTTGACGGACGAGGAAGTCCACGGCGTCGCGGGCCGCGTCGGTGGCCCGCAGCTCCGGGCGGAAGTCCTCGATCAGCGTTCGCAGCTCGGTTTCGGTCTGCGGCGGGTCGACCACTCCGAGCCGGGCGGCCACCTCGCCTGCCTCTGCCAGGTACCGGTCCCTGCCGGCCCGGTCGAGCGGACGGGCGCCGTACACCTGGTGGGCCCGCAGGAAGCTGTCGACCTCCGCCGCGTGCACCCAGGCGAGCAGGTGGGGATCCGCGGCGGTGTAGGGCTCGCCCTCGGGGGTGGTGCCGGTGATCCGGGTGTGAATCGAGCGCACCACGTCGACGGACTGCTTCGCGTCGTCTGCTGTCCCGAAGGTCGTCACGGCGAGAAACCTGAAGAGGCCTGGATCAAGCAGCTTCAGGACGCTCTCGAAGGCGTGGCCGCTGCCCGTGGCGAGGGGCCCGCGTCGGCCAAGAAGTGAGAGTGCGGTTGATCGGGTTCACCAGGTGACCTCGATCAACCGCACTGTCATGGTCGGCGACGGTCGGTGACCAGCTGCCCGTCAAGGAACACGAGTGTGGGGGCGGAGAGTACGGCGACGTCGTCCAGGGGATTGTCACGGTAGGCGACGAGGTCCGCGGGTGCGCCTTCTTCGATGCCGGGCAAGTCCGAGCCACGAGCGCGCATTCCAGGAGGCGGCCCCGAGCGCCACGTGAGGCGTGAGCCCGGCGCCGAGCAGCAACTGGACCTCGCCTTGGATCATGCCGTGCGGCCCCAGTCCCGCGTCGGTTCCGGCGAGGATCGTGACTCCGAGGGCAGCCGCCTCCCGCAGGACCTCCGGTTGACGGGCCAGGCCGTCATCGATCTGGCGGACCCCAGAAGCGGAAAACCCAAATTCACGCACCATCGCCCGGACGCCCGCCTCGATGGTCATCGTGGGGACCCACGCCAAACCCGAGGCCGCCGCACCCGCCAGCTGGTCAGCCTGCAGTAGGGACGCGTGCTCCAGGGAGTCGAACCCGGCGTCGATGGCGCCCTGGATCACCTCGGGAAGCGCACAGTGGATGGCGATGCGGCCTCCGGCTGCGTGCACGCGTCGGGCTGCTTCGGCGAGTGCCTCGTCGGAGTACGTGCGCGTCAGACGGTCCGCACCCAGTGGGGTGTCGCCGATGACCTTGGCCCACGCCCCGCCGCTGGCGCGGAGTTCCTCCTCGGCCGCATCGGGCAGCTGGTCGTCCTCGACCTCGCGGGCCAGGCCCGGAAAGTACTTCCCGGCCGGAGCGAGGAACCTGCCGGCAGTCACTACCCGCGGCAGCCCGTCGTCCGGGCCCAGCCCTGACGAGCTGTAGTCCAGGCTGCCCGGCTCGCGCAGTGCAAGCACTCCCGCGGCCAAGTGCGCTCGCCCGCTCGCCTCAACCCGCTCGCGCGGCGACGCCCCGTCGGGTGCGGGACTCGCCAGAGCCAGATGTGCATGCACGTCGACCAGCCCCGGAAGCAGACACGCATCCTCCAGCAGTGTCTGCGACCCTTCGACCGGCCCGAACGTGAACCGGCCATCCACGACGTACACGTCCCGCCGGCTACCGTCCGGCAGAAGCCTGCCGCTGATCCGATAGCTCACGACAACCTCCCAGAATCAGAATGCACCGCTGCCGCTGGTCACCACCATCCCGACTCCGTCGGGCAAGCCATCGGGCAAACATAGGGAGTTGCTCCCGATGTCGGGGGCGACGACAAAGGCGAGGGTTGAGCCATCCCAAAGGCACAGGGCCGCTGGGACCGACACAAGGAGCAGATCAATGACAGCGTTTCCTCATCGAGCGGGAGATCGAGGGCGCCAGCGACCTGACCGCAGGAGCAGCTGGCCGAGATCGCCCAGACCTCCAACGAGGCCGTCGGCCTCACTCGGGGTGCCCTACACCTGGGTCAACAGCTACGTCGCCGGCGACAAGATCTACTGCGTGCACGAGGCCGAGGACGCCGAGACGATCCTCGAGCACGCCCGCCGCGGCGGCTTTCCGGCGGACAAGGTGACCGAGGTGGCCAACGAGTTCGGCCCGCAGACAGCGCGCAGGCGGAGGTGGCCTGAGCGTCGACCGGCGCCATCTCGGGGTCGGGTGCTCGGCGTGACACCGTCACCGGCAGGCCGCGAGGCGGCTCATGCACTGCCGGCGCTCCCTGACACTCGCTAGGCGCCCACATCGTGCAGCTGCTCGAGCGCGAGGACGAGCTCGGCGCCTCCGCGCTGCTCTCGCCAGGGCGCCTCCGCGGCCAGGGCAGCGGGATCGCGCTCGCCGGCGACACCGGCGCCGGCAAGTCGACCCTGATCGAGGCGGTCTGCCGCGAGCGTCACCGGCGCTGCGGGTGCTGCGCGGCGACTGCGACCCGCTGGACACGCCCCGGCCGCTCGGCCCGTTCCGTGACCTCGCGCGTGCCGGGACTCGACGGTGCTCGGCCGGGGCGACGACGTGCTGCTCTCCGAGGTCTGCGAGGAGGTGTACGCCGCGCTGCGCACCGAGCCGACCGTGCTGGTCGTCGAGGACCTGCACTGGGTCGACGCCGCCTCGGTCGACGTGCTGCGGTTCCTCGCCCGCCGCATCGAGTCGATGCCGCTGGCCCTGATCGTGACCTATCGCGACCGACGAGATCGGGCCGCGGCACTCGGCTCGCCCGCTGCTCGGCGACTTCGCCGCCCTGGACGGCGCTCGACCACCCTCGCGCTGCAGCCGCTGTCGGTCGACGCGGTCGCGCTCGCTGCTCGACGGCACCGCCGCTCGACGCCGAGCGGGTGCACGCGCTCACCGGCGGCAACCCGTTCTTCGTCACCGAGGTCGCCAAGGAGCCCGACCGCCCGCTGCCCGCCTCGGTCCGCGACGCCGTGCTGGCCCGCACCGCCGACGTCGACCCCGCACGACTTCGAGGTCCTGCAGCTGGTCGCCGCCGCCCCGGACCGGCTCGACGACCGGGTGCTGCCGGCGCTCGGCGTCGACCTGCCGACGCTGCGGCGGCTGCGACGAGACCGCGCTGCTCACCCGCACCGCCGAGGGCATCGTCTTCCGCCACGAGCTGGCCCGGCAGGCGGTCGAGAGCACCGATCCCGCCCGGCGGCGGGCCGCGGCTGCACGCGCGGCTCCTCGACGCCCTGGAGCGGGTCGAGCCGCGCGACCCCGCCGTGCTCACCCACCACGCCGTCGCCGCCCGCGACGCGCGCCCGTGCCGCGAGCGTACGCCCGCGAGGCCGCGGCAGGACGCGACCCGGGCCGGCGCGCACAGCGAGGCCGCCGCCTTCTTCGAGATCGCGCTCGAGCACCTCGACGCGACGACCCGCGCGAGCGGGCCGAGCTGCTGCTCGCAGCTGGCCTACGAGCAGTACATGACCAGCCGGCTCGCGACGGCGATCGACAACGTCACGCGCGACGTTCCCGCTCTGGCAGGAGGCCGGCGACCCGCCGGGCTGGCCGCCGCGCACGAGGCGGTCGCCGATCTTCGAGTACTACAACGCCCGGCGCCGGCAGGCCGAGGCGCACGTCGAGCGGGCGGCCGAGATCGCCGACCGACGCCGGCGCCGAGCTGGCGTACGGCGCGCCCGGGCCACCCGGGGCTATCTCGCGCTACATGCGCAGCGACGTGCGACGCTGCGCCGGAGCTGCCGCCGCAGGCGGCCATCGAGTCGCCGACGCGCGAGCCACCAGGGCGAGCTCCTCGAGCTGCGCAGCGAGGTCGTCGTCGGCCGCGAGCGGCGCTGGCGCCCGGCGACGACGAGGCCGCGCGCGAGCTGCTCGACCACGTCGAGAGCGCCCGCGCCCACGGCTGGGACGAGCTGGCCTCGACCGTCTACTCCCAGCGTCGCCAACCTCGACGTCGAGCACGGCCGGCTACCGCGCGGCCGAGCGCGTGCTGCGAGGAGTCGCTGCCGTTCAGCGATCGAGCGCGACATCCCGATCTGCCGCCACTGGCAGACCGGGGTCCGGTCGCGGCTGCACCTCCAGCAGGGCCACTGGGGCGCCGCGCTCGAGGACGCCGACGACCGTCCTCGACGGCGCGGGCATGCCGCTGGCGACGCTGTGGCCGCACCTGGTCACCGCGCTGGTGCCGTTGCGTCGCGGCGACGACGCGCCGGCCCGAGCCACTCGACGACGCCTGGGCGCTGGCCGAGCGGCTCGACGAGCCGCTGCGCCGGCTGGCCGTGCTGGCCGCGCTGGCCGAGGTGATGTGGATGACCGGCGCGCCGGACGAGCGGGTGACCGAGCACGCCGTCGACGCAGCTGCCCGAGCTCGGCGCCCAGCCCGGCGCCGGCTGGGGCGCCGGCGACCTGGCCGTCTGGCTGCACCGGCTCGGGCTCCCGGTGCGACGCACCGCCGGGCGTCGCCGAGCCGTACCGGCTCACCCTCGACGGCCGGCACGCCGAGGCCGCGCGTGGTGGCACCTGGCCGGCGGACCCGTTCGCCGAGGCGATGGCCTGGACGCGACTCGCCGATACCGCCGACCGGGTCCGGGGCGTCGAGCTGCTCGACCGGCTCGGCGCGATCGGCACCGCCGACCGGCTACCGCGTCGCGCTGCGCCAGGAGGGCCACGACCACGGTGCCGCAGCGGCCGCGGGCCAGCACCCGCGCCAACCCGGCCGGGCTCACCAACCGGCAGCTCGACGTCGCCCGGCTGGTGGCCCGCGGCTTCACCAACGCCGAGATCGCGGCGCGGCTCTACATCTCGCCCAAGACCGCCGACCACCACGTCTCGGCGGTGCTGACGAAGCTCGGCATGCCCAGCCGGCGCGCCGTCGTCGTGCAGGCCGACGAGCTCGGCCTGGCCTAGATCTCGCGTCCGCCGAGAAGCGGATAGTGTGGTTGATTGAGTTCACGGGGTGGACTCGATCAACCGCACAAGGGGCAGCGGTCGATCGAGCCGGGCCAGCCCCGGCGGCTGAGTACGGAACCGACCTTGGTGGTGGTGACACACCCACGCTCGAAGACTTGGCCGTATCCGATCCGAACGTCAGCTTCACGTCGATGGCGGCATCGAGGTCCCGGTCCATGACCCGTCATGCGCCAGCCGGGAGCCGGGTGGACATGCCCGTCGAGCTCGACGATCAACCTCTGGTCCTCGTACTCGACGTCTCTGAAGACAGACCCGCGCGTCGAACGCGCCGGTGCCTGCCGTCTACCTTTCGGCAACCCGTGTGGGCGCTCGACCCTGGTGAGGTAGCCGTGCTCCAGGACCGAGCAGGTGCCGCCAGCGATGTCGCGCAGGACCGAGCTCAACCAGGGGCGACGAGCGATGCGGAGCTGTTGGTCGAGAGCGGTGATCAGCCTTTGCGTGGTGGTGCGCCTCGAGCCGACCGCGTCAGCGAGGACTCCGAGGGCGTCGAGATCGGTGCGGGCATCGGCAGCCAGATCGAGAAGGGCCTGCTCGTAGCGGACTCGGGGTGGCCCAAGGTTCCAGAGCACCCGATCACCGAACCCGGTCATCCGATGGAGGCGGATCCCCTCGGGGGCGACCAGGTTGCGGGGACGGTCGACGGCGACGTGAATGAGGCTCTCGTCGACGTTGCGCCGGCCCGGCCCGTCGCCGGCTCGCAGGGCCGATTCGTGGCACAACGCGGCCGGCCACGAGAACAGCACCGCGGCCCAGCTCGTTGCTGCCAGGTCGGCGACCCGGTGTGGGTCACGTAGACCCCCGGATGCACCGGAGCCCAGTCCTGGCGCCGGAGCTGCCGCTTGATGTCCGGGTCGTCCAGTCCTGCCCCCAAGACCTGGCGACGCGAGATGACACCCGACTGCTCGGTGATGATGCGATCGATCTCGTCCACATGTTGATGTTCTCGACGGTGGCCGCAGGGATCCAGTCCCAATCTGGAGCCTGTGGATACCCCTTGAGTGGTTGATTCGAGTTCACGAAGTGAACTGGATCAACGCAGTCTCTCAGGACGCGTCGAAGGCGTCGCCGCCGCCCGCGGCGAGGGCCCCGCGTCCGCCAAGAAGTGATAGTGCGGTTGATCGAGTTCCTGGGTGGCCTCGATCAACCGCACAGTCATCGGCTCGCCGTCGATGCCCTTTCGTGCGCCGATGGCTGCCCGTCGGGTGTCCTTGGTCCTCTCGACGGATGGCCGGTTCCGGGATCACGATGATGTGGTGCCTGGTGTGAGAAGGTCGCGGTGACTGGCTGGTTCGTCGGCCGGGTGCGCTCGCGTCGGCGTGACGGCTGGCGATTGTGCGCCGCGTCGCTCCTGGTCGGGCTGGGTTTGGTTGTTGTCATCCCTGCTCCCGCGCCGGCGGCCGTGCCCGATGCGCCAACGCGCCTGCTTGCAATTGCGAGCGACGGGTCGGTGCGGCTGGCGTGGTTCCCGCCCGACGATGACGGTGGGTCGACCGTGACGGGCTACCGCGTGCGCGCCTCTACCGGTGCCCTGTTCACGGTGCCCGACGCCCCGGCCACGCTGGGCGGCCTGCCCAACGGCGGGCCCGTCAGTTTCCAAGTGGCCGCAATCAACGCAGACGGTCGGGGCCCGTTCTCGGTGTCGTCCAACACCGTGACGCCGCGGCCGGCCACGACCATCGACACCTGGGCGGCAACGAGGCGGTTGACCACTGCCCGTGGCGGCGGCACGGCGGTGGGCCTGGCCGGCGGCAAGGTGCTGGTCGTCGGCGGCACCGGCAGCGGCTTCGATGCGCCACCGCTGGCCTCGGCCGAGGTGTACGACGTCGCCAGCGGCACCTGGTCGGCCACCGGACCGATGGGCCGGCGTCTCGGATTCACGGCGACCCGGCTCCGGGACGGCCGGGTGCTCGTGACCGGCGGCTTCTCCCCCACGTTCGCGGTCTTGCAGTCCACCCTGCTGTACGACCCGGCCTCCGGCACCTGGTCGGTGGGTGCGCCGATGCGGCGCCCGCGCGCCAACCACACGGCGACGCTGCTGGCCGACGGCCGGGTGCTTGTCGCCGGGGGGTGGTCCGGTTCGGCCGCGACCGCCAGTGCGGAGCTGTACAACCCCGCGGCCAACAGCTGGACTCCCACCGCCGCGATGTCGGTGGCCCGCTTCGGGCACAGCGCCACCCGGCGGTTGGACGGTCGGGTGCTTGTCGCCGGCGGGACCGCGGGCAGTGCGGGGCTGCGCAGCACCGAGGTGTACGTGCCGTCCACCGGCAGCTGGGTGACCGCGTCGGACCTGACGACGGCGCGGGAGAGCGACGAAATCTGCTGCAAGCAGGCGGTACTGCTGGCCAGCGGCAAGGTTCTCGTCGCCGGCGGCTGGAACGGCAGCGTGCTGCGCACAACCGAGGTATATGACCCGGCGACCGGCGTGTGGACACCTACGGGTTCGATGCGCGTGGGGCGCGAGGCGGGGTTCCACCTGATCCGGCTGCCCGACGGGCGCGTCCTGGCCCTCGGCGGCCTCGACGACTACGGCCCACTGAAGTACGCCGAGGTGTACAACGAGCGCACGGGAAGCTGGCGTCGGGTCAACGACATGTCCGCGGCCCGCTATGCGCCGGCAGCCGTTCTCATCTCGGGCGGCAGGGTCCTCGTGGTTGGTGGCTTCCGTGGGCTCGCCGCGCTGCAGTCGGCAGAAGTGTTCACGGCGAACTGAAGCCGACCTCGTTCTCAGCAGGTGGCTCCGGAAGCGTGGCGCGAAACACCTGGTCGACGTTGGACGCGGGACGAACCGCCAGCACCTGGTCGCGGACCAGTCGGCGGATGGCCTGCCCGACCTGGTCGCGATCGCCGATGTGCGCCTGCACCAGTTGCCGGGTGACCTGTTCCGGTGTCAATGAGCCGTCGCACAGGTCGATGAGCGCGGCAGTTGCTTCTCCGATCCGATACACGCACGGGCTCAGATCGCCGCGCTTGTGGAACAGGTACCACGCCAGAGTGCCGCCCCCGTCCACTGAACCGCCGACGCCGCGCGTCAGCGCCTCGACGTCCGAGGGATGACGAGTCAGACGCATCCAATTGGTCCGCACCAGGACGAGAGCGTCGCCAGGCTCCGCCATGAACAACGAGGATGCCGGGAAGACCGGGATCCCAGCCGCGCTCTCCAGGTCCACCGCCAGCCAGACCAGGTCGCGTTCGTATCCGATGATCTCTCGTTCTTGGCTGTCCTCGCCGCACTGCTGCCACCAGGTGTCGATCAGCTCGTAGGCGGCGTACGGCGCGGCCTCGGGTGCGACCGAATCTGCGGCGGCGATCTCCCGAGCGCGGAGCCGCGACGTCGCCGGGGCGTGACGCGCGAGGAAGGCGGCGATCCCGTCGGAGGACGAAGGGCCGCGACGGCGGGAGGCGGCTCGAGCGAGTACCGCCTCGTACGCGAGTCCGAGCTCAGTGAGTCCGCGACTCTTCGTCAGTTCGGCACCTACGGTTCCGACGGCCTCGGCATCCACTCGCCCATCCAGCACGGAGGTCAGGACGTCGGCCAATTGCGCGACGTCGGTCGGGTCGTCCACCACCAAGGCGTCCACTCCGTGACGGATCGGCCACGGCTGCTTCGCACCCATCTCCCCGGAGAGGACCGCGCACACCCCGGACGCCATGACTTCGCGGGGTACCGAAGGGGAGTGCGCCGCGATCGGGAAGTCGCGCTCCAACACGCAGACCGCCGTACAGACTCGAAGGAACTCCCCCACGCGGCCATGCGGGAGCAGGGGAAGAGTCCAGGTGCGGTGCCCGAGACCGGCGTCATCGATCGCGGCCAGGAAGTTCCAGCGGTCGGTGCCGGCCACCATCGCGAGCAACACGAACTCCTGCCCGTCCTCTGCCATGCGGGCGAGGGCCCGGACCAGGTCGTACGAGCCCTTGACCTCGCCCACCTTGCCGAGGACACCGAAGACCGGCACGCCGACCGGCAGCGGGGCAACTGAGCTGACGAAGGGGTGGGCCTGCGCCGCGGACAGCAGCCCGTCGACGTCCAGTGCTGGCCCTTCTGGAGTGAACAGGCCGTCTGGGAGGAACCCGATCGGCAGCCGCACCAGCTTGTCCGCGCCGATCCCGAGGCCGACCAGCGACGGGTCGTTCGAGACGACCAGTTCGGCGTGGCGCAGCATCTCGCGATAGGCGAGCGCGAGGTCTGGGTGGCTCATCAGCCGGCCCCGGTCACTGCCGGCGTGTTGGACGATCAGCGGTACGCCGGTCCACGTCGAGGCCAGGTGAGCCGCCATACCGTACGGCTCGAAGTAGTAGGCGAAGACGACCTCGCAGCCGTGCCGACGGATCTGTTCGGTGGCCAGCGCCGACAGCGCCGTCACGAAGGAGGTGCCCTGCGGGATGTGCGCCATTCTCCGGGGATCATGGCCGGTACTGACTACGTCGACCGTTCCGCCGTTCGGGAAACCGGAGGACGACAGCGTCTGGTCTCCCGGAGGAATCCAGAGCCGGTAGTCCTCCTCGACTTCGGCGGCGTTGGTCACCACGTGGACGTGGTGGCCCATCATCGCCAGCGCGCGCACGATCCAGTAGCAACGAGCGCTCACGCCGCCCTGGATCGGGGGATACTTGACGACGGCGCAGATCTCCACGTCACACCGACTCGAGAAGCAATCCGGCGGCAAACGCCTGCCCGACCGTCTTGCTTCCCAGCTCCGAGTCCCCCGGCACGGTCGTGGCGACCACCTCCGCGGGATCGCGTGGATCCGTGAACGCGCGCAGCATGGCGAGCACCGACCTACCGACCCGGAACACGTCGACCCTCGGTGAGGCGGCCGCTTTCGCCAGCGCGAGGAAGGTTGGTTTCCGAGGCGGCGCCTGGGTCGTCGAAGCGTCGGCTGCTGCGGTCACGTCGTACGCCAGCTCGAGCAACCGCACATGCCGGCCCAGCACCAGCTGCGCTCCCGGCGCAAACGCCGTTCCGGCGCGTCTGGCGTCCGCACCCGCCTCGGGGCTGGCCCTCAGTTCGACCGACGCGAGCTCGTACGCCGCCAGGTCCTGGATCCACGTCGGTAGCCCGGCCGGCAGAGTCCGGGACAGCAGGCTCACCAGGCGTCGGGCCTCGCCGAGCACGCGGCTGGTCAGCACCGGGCCGGTGATGGACCAGCCGCCTCCTAGGTGCTCCCGAAGGACGGTGGCATCACCGGCTCGCTCGATGACGTCCAGGGTGAGCGGCAGGCCACGACGGAGGAAGTCGACGCGCTTGGCTTCACCGGCATGAGCAGTCAGATCCAGGCGACCGGCGTCGACGGACTCCAACGCGGACACCTCTTCTGCGCGCAGCCGGAACCGGCGCCTGATCTCGTCAGGGTTCTCCCGCAGCACAACCCGCAGCTCGGAGTTGGTGAGCACGTGACTCAGTGCGGCTTGCAGGCCACTTCCTTCCGAGCTCATCACACGGAGATGGTTCGCCGCGCGGTGGCCAGGTCGGCGGCGATCTCGGCGAAGTCCTCCGGGAAGTTCTGGTCCCGTTCGACCATGACGCCCTTGAGGTTCGGCGACAGGGCCGCGGTGTCACGCAGCAGTTCGAACACGGGAGGTGGCACGGCTGTGCTGTGCGTGTCCACGAGAGCCACGGGCGATTCCTCGCCTCCGGCCAGTGCACCTGGACGACTCGATCTGTGGGAATGGCGGCCAGGAAGTCGAGGGGCTCGAACCGGTGGTTGACCGAGTTGATGAACAGGTTGGTCAGGTCCAGGAGGAGCTCGCAGTCGCAACGTTCCATCACCTCGGTGACGAACTGAGCCTCGGTGGCTCGCTGGCAAGTCGATGTAGTAGGTGATGTTCTCGAGGAGGAAGGGCCGGCCGACCCGCTCCTGTACCTGCTGCGCCTTTGCGGCCACGTCCGCCGCCACTGCTCGAGTACCAGGCAACGGAATCGGCTGGCCCAGCGCGATGCCGTCTGCCCGGGTGAAGCCAGGCGGTCGCTGAACCACGGCGCCTTGATCAGGTCGGCGAACTCGGCGAGGGTCTCGACGTAGACGTCGTCCAAAGGTCCCTGGGTGCCGATGGACAACCTCACCCCGTGCGGGATCAGCGGAAACTGGGTGAGCAGATGAAGGGCCTGCTCGACCTTCGCCGTGGCCTGCCCAGATAGTGCTCCGAGATGATCTCAGCCACTGGATGGTGGAACGGTCGGCCCAGATCTCCGCGTCGAGCTGGGTCGGTATCCCAGACCGATCCCGAGAGCGGGAAGCTCCGCCGAGCGCCGCCACTGCTTCGCTTCGCCCAGTGGCGGCCGCCGGCGGTGTCGTCTATTGCGCCGGAACCGACGCCTGCCCCGGTCCGGCTAGGTCGGGGGCCCAGTCGCGGCCGCGTTACGAGTCCATGAACACCTGCACCAGGTCGGCGTCGGACATCTGGTACTCCGAGAGCCGTTCTGCCGGGATCGCGAGGTAGCGGCCGGGTCGCCACTGGATCACGACGGTGCCCTCGGGCAACACGAACTCGGAGATCTGATCAAGCGGTACCCTGAAGTAGCCGCCGTCTCGCGAGCGGATGATCGTCGTCCGGTCGGCTTGCTGCGTGGAACTCATCGCTCTCCTCGTGTCACCCGAGACCGGCTCAGACCAACACCCATCCGGCAGTTGCACCCGCCTGCGTTGCAGAAGCAGTAGGAGTTGCAGCCGCACGCGCTGGGGTTGCAGTTGCAGCCGCACGAGTCCGCCAAGATCTCTGGCTGCGCCCTGTCCCGGCCGATCGGCACTCTTTCGAAGAGGAATGGGTCGATCGTTTCAGACTCGGGCTTCAGCGGCTTGTTCATGTCACCTTCCCGAAGGGCCACGTCAACGGCGGGTGCGGTACTCCAAAATATGGACCTCGCCTCAGGTGGGGTCAAGGGCTCAACGACTCGAACTCACTGGCCGCCTCGCTCCACGCTGCACGGACCTGTCGAGGGCATGATTTCATGACCAGGTGATCGAGTCGGTCGCCGAACCCACCTCCAGACTCGACCCCGACCTGGAAGGAGGCTCCGACGTGGAGATCCACGGGTCCGTCGCGACGGCGTACTCGCGCCGTGCGCGAGGTGTTCGGCGAGGTCCTGGCCGAGCAGCCCGGCACCGGCGCCGTCGTTCGCGGTCTGGCACGACGGCGAGTGGATCGTCGACGTCTGGGGCGGGTACGCCGACGCCGCGCACACCCGGCCGTGGCAGCAGGACACGCTGGTGATGCCGTACTCGGTGACCAAGCCGATCGCCGCCCTCGCCGTGCTCACGCTGGTCGACCGCGGGCTGGTCGACCTCGACGCCCCGATGCAGCGCTACTGGCCGGAGCTGCGCGCCGCGGCCACGGTCCGCGACGTCCTCTCCCACCGGGCCGGGCTCGTCGTCCTGGACGAGGACGCGCCGACGGAGGCGTTCTACGACTGGGACCTGATGTGCTCGCTGCTGGCCCGGCAGGAGCCGAGCTGGCCTCCCGGGGCCGCGCAGGGCGAGTCGGCCCTGTTCTACGGCCACCTGCTCGGTCAGGTGGTGCGCGCGGTCGACGGCCGCTCGCTTGGGCCGGTTCCTCCGCGAGGAGGTCTGCGTCCCGCACGACCTGGACTTCCACATCGGGCTGGAGCACGCCGAGCTGGCCAGGGTCGCCGACCTGACGGGCTACGGCGACGACTTCCGCGCCTCCCAGCAGGGCTACCCCGAGCTCTACCACCGCGCGATCGGGAACCCACCCGGAGCGCGTGACCCGCGGGTCGTCAACAGCGAGCGCTGGCGCCGGGCCGAGGTCCCGGCCGTCAACGGTCACGGCACCGCCCGCGCGGTGGCCGAGTTCTACGTCGCCCTGGCGCAGGGGCGGCTGGTCTCCCCCGCGCTCGCTGGCGGAGCTGACCCGCGGGCACGGCGAGGAGCCCGACCTGGTCGTCGGCGGCGACCGGGAATGGGGACTCGGCGTGGCGTCGACCCCGACGGCTACGGCATGGGCGGCACCGGCGGGAGCTTCGGCTGGTGGAGCGAGGCCGGGCAGTACGCCGCCGCGTTCCTCACCGGCCACGTCGGCACCCACGACCGGGGCGAGCGGCTCGAGAACGCCGTACGCGACGTGCTCGGTCTGCCGCCGCTATGACGGGGCGCAGCCGAGGGATGGCGTGATGGCGACCAGCTTTGACGATGGACATCCCGAGATCCCTGGAGGGGTCGTCAGGGCCCGTGGAGCGGGTGCTGGTGGTCGGCGCCGGGATCGCAGGTCTCGCGGTCGCCAATGCGTTGGCCCACGCCTCCGTCGACTGCGTGGTGCTCGAGGCCCGTCGCCGGGTCGGTGGGCGGTTGCACACCGTGGACCTGGCCGGCTCCTGGGTCGATCTCGGCGGCTCCTGGATGCATCACCCGATCGGGAACCCGGTCCGCGACTTCGCCCGGGCCGTCGGCATCGAGTGTCGGGCCGGCGACCCGCTGCCGCGCCTGTCCGGCTTCGACTGCTCCACCGGGCTGTGGCTGTCGCATGCCGACGTCGAGGCGAGCCTGACCGTCGAGCTCGAGGGCTTCGCCGACAGCGCTCGGAGAGCTGCGCACGCGGCTCGGGCCGGCCGCCTCGGCAGCCGACGGGATCGAGGCCTATCTGGCCACGACCGGGCTCGAGGGTGACGCCCTGCGACGAGCCCGGCAAGGGCTCCGGGCCAATGTCGAGGCGGACGCAGCCGGTGCGGCCGAGCACCAGTCGCTGGAGTGGCTGTGGACGCAGGAGGAGTACGGCGGGCGACTACTTCGGGGACCTGCCTGAGGGCGGGTACGCGTCCGTGGTGGACGCGATGGCAGCCGGGCTCGACGTGCGCCAGGACTGGCCTTCGTCAACCACAGGGACCTAGCTGGCTGTAGGTCGCGTCAAGTCCGTGGGTGGGCATGGGTCATCGCTCCGCGACGCGGAGCTGTGGAAGAGCTGTTGGCCGGCGTGCTGGCTGTCGGGTGCCGGGCGCCCACGCTGACGTATGCGACCTCGCTGGGGGGGGGTCGTCTGGCTTCGTTCGGGCTGCCGCAATGGCGAAGGACCCGGGCGCCAAGCTAGGAGCGGCATGGCGTCTTGCGGCGTCTGCCATAGCCGATCGCGGCGTCTGGTCCGGGTCCTTCGTGCCCTCGAGCCTGGCACTACCGACCGGAGTTGTGAAGTCCCTGGGTTAGTCCTCCCGGGTCCAGCGGCTGGGGTCGTAGCGGCTCTGGTCGCGGACGAGTGCGAAGGCGATCCGGTTGGCGCGGTGGGCCATTGCGCAGGCGATCACCAGGCCCTTCTTGCCGCGAGCACGAAGCTGGAGCCGTAGGCCTTGGCGGCTGGGTCGTTGAGCCACAGCCCGATGCCGAGGTCGATCAGGGCGCGGCGTAGTTCGACGCTGCCTTCTCGGCTGATCACACTGTCGCGGCGTTTGCCGGCGGACTCGTACTGGATCGGGTTGAGACCGGCGGTGCGGTAGACCTGCCGGTGGTTGTCGAACCGGGCCGGGTCACCCAGCGCGCCGCCGTAGTTCCCGGCCCGGACCGCACCCCAGCCCGGGACCGTCAGCAGCGGCGCGAACGGGCTCAACGGCAGCAGCCGAGCCAACTGCTCGGTGGCCTGGTCGACCTGCGCGTCCAGGTCGGCCAACAGCGCGAGGTCGGCAGCCAGGACAGCGCGGGCCACTGCGGCGTCTGCGGTGGGCAGCGCATCGCGAGCGGCTTGGACGAGCCTGTCGGCGACCGGTCTGCGGATCTGCAGGCCACGGGTCGCACCGAACCGGACGAACCGGCTGCTGCCCAGCGCCGCCAGCCGAGCCGGGTCGGCGAACTCGGCGACGACCAACCTGCCGACCTTGGTGCCCAACACGTCCGGCAGAGCGAGGGTCAGACCAGGGAAGGTCCGATCGAGCTGGCCCGAGGAGCTGGTTCTTCGTAGCGGTCCGCAAGGCCACCCGACCGGTCCGATGGGCCGACCACGCGGTGAGTTCACCCAGCACCAGCGAACGGTCGCGGACCGGCTGACCGCGACCAGCAAGCAGCAGCTCGGTCATCGCCTGCAGATCGACCACGTCAGTCTTGATCGTGCGTTTGCCCAGCACCCGACGCTGCTCGGTGACATGACCCGGGTTGAGCTCCAGCACCTCCCAGCCGGCCGGCCACGCCCCTGGCCTCAACAACGGCCGGTGGTAGTGCCCGGCCGCCTCGATCCCGACCTTCACCACCGCATCGGCGGGAAGCACCTGACCGATGTCGGCGACCACCTGCGCCAGCGACGGGCCGGTCATCGGGCACCCCGTCCGGGGCTTGAGCAGCGACGTCCGGGTCACATCGGTGACAGAGAACGCGAACTCGGTCTTGCCAACATCGACCGCGACGACGACCGTCGAGGATGTAACCAGAGCAGCTTGAACAACCACGGGACCCACCTCCGGGGGTGCCAGAAGGCCACGGCGCAGCAACGCCAGACCTTCAGATGAATGGAACCTGTCGGTCCCTTCCAAGCACCTCCGGAGGTGTCCGTGAAGGACTAACCCCGACCTATATCAGCTGCGCAGGCGTGTCCGTCACATCGGTGTCCGGTGAAACCGAGGCCGGCTCGCACGTCGTGGTCGCGGTCCCCCTGGGGGTGCTCAAGAACGACCTGCCCGGTTTCGCGCCGCCGCTCCCGCCGGAGCGGGCCGAGGCCGTGCGCCGGCTCGGCTTCGGGAGGTACGAGAAGGTGGCCCTGAAGTTCGACGACGCGTTCTGGCGCGAGACGGGGTTGTCGCACCTGGTGCTGTTCCCGCCGGAGCCCGCCGAGCCAGCGTCGTGGGTGTTCGACCTCGACGCGTTGTGCGGGGTTCCGGTCCTGGTCTGCCACACGTTCCACTCCGCCACTTGGCACCTGGCCGGGGCCTCGGCAGCTGCCGCCGCTGGCTGGGTGCTGGGCATGCTGGAGCGAAGCGCTGGGTACGCCGTGTCCCGAGCCGGTGGCGGTCGCGGTGACCGGATGGGCGGATGACCCCTATACGGCCGGTGCCTACACCCATGTGCCCCCGGGCTCATCCAATGCCGACCTCGACCTGCTCGGGACGCCAGTGGCTGGTCGCCTGCTGTTCGCGGGTGAGCACACGCAGAGCGCCGCGGCTCGGCTATGCAGACGGTGCGATGACCAGCGGAATCCGAGAAGCCAAGCGGCTGCTGGGCACACCCACCGTGGCGTTGGGCCGGTTCACCGATGAGGTGTGAACCCGGCACGCTGCCGTAGGCCACCACCCCGGTCCCGACGGTCAAACATAGGGAGCTGCTCCCGATGTAGGCAGATGCCCTCGGGACGGATCGTGGGAGCACCACGACGGCACCCGGCCGCGGGCCCCACGCAAGGAGCACCGTCATGACCCGTTTCATCATCGAGCGAGAGATCCCCGGCGCCAGGACCTCACCCAGGAGCAGCTGGCCGAGATCGCCGCGACGTCGAACGAGGCCGTCGCGTCCCTGGGCGTGCCGTACAGCTGGGTGACCAGCTACGTGGCCGGCGACAAGATCTACTGCGTGCACGAGACCGAGGACGCCGAGACCGTCCTCGAGCACGCCCGCCGTGGCGGCTTCCCGGCCAACCTGGTCGCCGAGGTCGCCACCGAGTTCGGGCCGCACAGCGCGGCGAGGTGGCCTGAGCGCTGACCGGACCTGCGCCACGCGGGTGCCGGCTCACGGGCGGTGCGGGGCACCCGCCGGTCGATGATGCTCGTGCACCGGCGAAACCTTCGGCACCCGCGCCGGTCGCCCCTACACTGAGCCCGTGGACCTGCTCGAGCGCGAGGGCGAGCTCGGCGACTGCGGGCTGCTCTCGCAGGTCGCCGGGGGCGGCAGGGCACCGGCTCGCGGTCACCGGCGACAGCGGCGCCGGCAAGTCGACGCTCGTCGACGCGGCCTGCGCGACCGCACGGGCCGCGGCTCCTGCGCGGCGCACTGCGACCCGCTGCACACCCCGCGGCCGCTCGGCCCGTTCCGCGACATCGCGCCGGCCGGGATCGACGGGCTCGGCGGCAGCGACGACGTGCTGCTGTCCGAGGTCTGCGAGCAGGTGTACGACGCGCTGCGCGACCGAGCCGACGGTGCTGGTCGTCGAGGACCTGCACTGGGTCGACGCCGCGTCGGTCGACGTGCTGCGGTTCCTGGCCCGGCGCATCGAGACGATGCCGCTGGCGCTGGTGGTGACCTACCGCGACGACGAGATCGACCCGCGGCACTCGGCCCGTCCGCTGCTCGGCGACTTCGCCGCGCTGGAGCGGCCTCACGACGCTCGAGCTGCGCGCCGCTGACCGTGGACGGCGTGCGAGCACCTGCGTGCGACGGCACCGGCGCTCGAAGCCGAGCGCGGTGCACGCGGTGACCGGCGGCAACCCGTTCTTCGTCACCGAGGTCGCCAAGGATCCGGACCTGCCCGCTGCCCGCCGTCGGTGCGCGACGCGGTGCTGGCCCGCACGGCCGAGGTGCACCCGGAGGACTTCGAGGTGCTCCAGCTCGTCGCGACCGCGCCGGACCGGCTCGACGACCGGGTGCTGCCGGCGCTCGGCGTCGACCTGCCGACGCTGCGGCGGCTGCGAGGAGACCGGGCTGCTCACCCGCGACCGGCGGGGGCTCGTCTTCCGCCACGAGCTGGCCCGGCAGGCGGTCGAGAGCACGATCCCGCCCGGCGGCGGGCCGCGGCTGCACGCCCGGCTGCTCGACGCCCTCGAGCGGGTCGAGCCGCGGGACCCGGCGGTGCTCACCCACCACGCCGTGGCTGCCCGCGACGCCGCCCGGGCCGCGAGCGTATGCCCGGGAGGCCGCGGCAGGAGGCGATCCGGGCCGGGCGCCCACACCGAGGCGGCGGCCTTCTTCGCAGACCGCGCTGGAGCACTCGACGGCGACGCCCCGCGCGAGCGGGCCGAGCTGCTCGCCGCAGCTGGCCTACGAGCAGTACATGACCAGCCGGCTGCAGCGACGCGATCGACAACGTCAGCGCGACGTTCCCGCTGTGGCAGCAGGCCGGTGACCCGGCGGGCCTGTCCGCGGCGCACGAGCCGTCGGCGATCTTCGAGTACTACAACGCTCGGCGCCGGCAGGCCGAGGAGCACGCGGAGCGGGCGGCCGAGATCGCCGACGGACGCCGGCGCCGAGGTCGGCTTACGGCGCTGCCCGGGCGACCCGGGGCTACCTCGCCTACATGCGCGGCGACTTCGAACTGGCTCGAGCGCGCTGCGCCGAGGCCGCCCGGGTCGCCGACGCGCAGCACGAGGCAGGAGCTCTCGACCTGCGCAGCGAGGTCTTCGTCGGCCGCGATCGCGACTGGCGCGCGGCGACGACGAGGCCCGGCTCTAGCTGCTCGATCACATCGAGAGCGCGCGCGCCCACGGCTTGGACGAGCTGGCCTCGACCGGCTACTCCAAGCTCGCCAACCTCGACGTGGAGCACGGCCGGTTCCGGGCCGCCGAGCAGGTGCTGCGAGGAGTCGATCCCGTTCGCGATCGAGCGCGACATCCCGATCTGCCGGCACTGGCAGACCGGGCGTCCGGTCGCGGCTGCACTTCCCGCAGGGCCACTGGAGCGCCGCCCTGGAGGACGCCGAGACAGGTGCTCGACGGCGACGGGATGCCGCTGGCGACGTTGTGGCCGCACCTGATCACCGCGCTGGTGCCGCTGCGGCGCGGCGACGACGTACCGACCCGGGCGCTCGACGACGCCTGGGCGCTGGCCGAGCAGCTCGACGAGCCGGTGCGCCGGCTGGCCGTGCTGGCGGCGCTGGCCGAGGTCATGTGGATGACCGGAACGGCCCGACCCGCGGGTGACCGGGTACGCGGTCGAACAGCTGCCCGAGCTCGGCGCCGCAGCCCGGTGCCGGGTGGGCGGCCGGCGACCTCGCCGTGTGGCTGCACCGGCTCGGGCTCCCGGTGCACGCGCCGCCCGGGCTGGCCGAGCCGTTCCGGCTGACCTTCGACGGGCCAGCCGACGAGGCCGCTCGCTGGTGGCGCCGGGCCGGGGACCCGTTCGCCGAGGCGATGGCCTGGACCGACTCGCCTGACCTGCCGACCGGGTCCGGGGCATCGAGCTGCTCGACAGCTGGGCGCGATCGGCACCGCCGACCGGCTCCGGGTCGCCCTGCGCCAGGAGGGTCTCAGCAAGTGCCGCCGCGTCCGCGGGAGAGCACCCGGGCCAACCCGGCCGGGCTCACCAACCGGCAGCTCGACGTCGCCCGGCTCGTGGCCCGCGGGTTCACGAACGCCGAGATCGCCGGCGCGGCTCTACATCTCGCCCAAGACCGCCGACCACCACGTCTCGGCGGTGCTCACCAAGCTGGGCCTGCCCAACCGGCGCGCCGTCGTCGTCCAGGCCGACGAGCTCGGCTTGGCCTAGGTTTCGCATCCAGAGACGGGGATCAACCGGCAGATCGCCATTCCCAACGTCGTTCCCCATCCTGGAAATCCTCGGTCGGTGTCAGGCGACAGGCTCGCGCCACTGCCCTCGGAGGCGGGATGGTCCGGGTGCACATGGGCGGTCACCCACGGCACGCCGGCGCGGATCAGGGCATGAACCATGGCAGCCGCAGCTTCGGAGCCGTATCCGTGTCCCTGCCCGGGAGCGCCGATGATCCAGGCCACCTCGGCACGACCGCCTTCCTCCATGATGGTCGCCTGCACCGTGCCGATCGCAGCCCCGTCGCTTCCCTTCAGACGGACGATCCAGTTCAGCCACTCCTGCTCACGGTCCGGCGAGTGACCCACGACCAGGTCGGCGTACCGGCCGCGCATGGCGTCCAGTGTCGGCGGCTCACCCCCGATGTAGACGTACAGCTCAGGGCTCGACAGGACGCGCACCATCTCTTCGGCGTCGCTCACGCGCAGCGGCGTAAGCACGACCCGGTCTGCCTCGATGGGGTTGGGCAGCCGTGCGGACATGCTCATCTCGCAACCGTAGATGAGGTGCAGAAGTCACAGCGTGGTTGATCGAGGTCATGTGGTGAACTCGATCAACCACACAAGGCGCAGCGGTCGATCGATCCGGGCCAGCCCCGGCGACTGAGTACGGAACCGACCTTGGTCGCGGTGAGGCACCCACGCCCGAAGACTTGGCCGTATCCGATCCGAAGCGTCAGTTTCTCGTCGGTGGCGGCATCCAGATCACGGTCCAGGTCGCGGTCACGCGCCGCCAGCGACCCGTGGTGGACGCGTCCGTCCAGTTCGACGATCAGCCGCTGGCCCTCGTACTCGACGTCTCTGAAGACAGACCCGCGAGTCGAACGCGCCGGCGCTTGCCGTCGGCCTTTCGGCAACCCGTGCGGGCGCTCGACCCTGGTGAGGTAGCCGTGCTCTAGGACCGAGCAGGTGCCGCCAGCGATGTCGCGCAGGACCGCGCTCAGCCAGGGGCGGCGTGCGATGCGGAGCCGTTCGTCGAGAGCCGCGATCAGCCGCTGCGCGGTGGTGCGCCGCGAGCCGACCGCGTCCGCGAGGACTCCGAGGGCGTCGAGGTCGGTGCGGGCATCAGCAGCCAGATCGAGAAGGGCCTGCTCGTATCGAACTCGGGGTGGCCCAAGGTTCCAGAGCACCCGATCACCGAACCCGGTCATCCGGTGGAGCCGAATCCCCTCGGGGGCGACCAGGTTGCGGGGACGGTCGACGGCCACGTGAATGACGCTCTCGTCGACGTTGCGCCGGCCCGGCCCGTCGCCGGCTCGCAGGGCCGATTCGTGGCACACCGCGGCCGGCCACGAGAACAGCACCGCGGCCCATGCTCGTTGCTGCCAAGTCGGTGATCCGGTGTGGGTCACATAGACCCCCGGATGTACCAGAGCCCAGTCCTGGCGCCGGAGCCGCCGCTTGATGTCCGGGTCATCCAGTCCTGCCCCCAAGACCTGTCGACGCGAGATGACACCCGACTGCTCGGTGATTATCCGCTCGATCTCGTTCACATGGTGATGCTCTCGACGGTGGCCGCAGGGATCCAGTCCCAATCTGGAGCCTGTGGATACCGCCTTGTGTGGTTGATCCAGTTCACGTGGTGAACTCGATCAACCCCACAGTCAGCAACTCGCGCTGTTTCCGCCCAAACCGGCTATCAGCACTGAGTACGCAGCCTCTGCCGCGCGGTGCCGAGCGAGGCCAGCCTTGGGGTACCCCAACACAAGGAGAACCTCATGCGCAGAGCGCTTATCCCTCTTGTCCCCCTCGTCGCCACGGCGCTCGGGCTCGCCGCGGTCGGGCCGGCCGGTTCGGCGGCAGGCCCATCCAGCCCCTCCGACTCGGCCCAGGCCCGCCCCACCCATGTACCGGATCGTCGACCCGGTTCGCGATGTCTACCTGCTGCTCGAGAATCCCGATGGCTCGGATGCCGGCTTCGTCCGAAGGCCACACATGCGCAACGGAGACATCACCTCCGCGGTCGTCCGACACCGGTCGGCCGCCGTGAACGTGACAGTGCACCTCGCGAAGCTGCGTCGTTCGGGCTCGCTCGTCTTCACCATCGCTTCGCTGCGCACCGCGCACGAAACCTGGAACACGACGGTCTACGCCTACGGGTCCGACGGCACGCTCGACGTCTTCTTCGACCGCGACCAGCGGGGGCGGAGCGAACTGCCCGCGCGCCAGTGCCCGGATCAACTACTCCAAAGACGTGGTCCGGATCCGCGTGCCGCGACGATGCATGGACAACCCGGCCGTGGGTCCGACCGTCGGTCGCGACGGTCGTCGCTCGCGGGGCCGGCGCTCCTGGGTCATTGCTGGTCGACGTGGCACCGGGCAAGAAGCCCCGCGAACAGCAACAGTTCGGCGCCAAGGTGTGGCACGCCGGCCGCTGAGCCACCGGCTCGGACCTGGACCGCTCAGTCGGTCCAGGTCCGCAGCCAGATCGTGTGTGGCGACCCGCGCAACTCGGCCAGCGCGGCCTCAGAGAGCGGCTCGGCGGCGTCGGTGACGACGTACCCCTGCTCACCGCGGGTCGAGAGGTACTGCCCCACGACGTTGTCTCCGTGGTCGGCGAGGATCCTGTTGACCTCGGCCAACACCCCCGGCACGTTCACGTGCAGGTAGCCGGCCCGGAACGCCGCCTCGCGGACGGGTGCCTGGACCTCCGGCAGGTTGACCGACAGCGCGGTGCTGCCCTGGTGCGCGAAGGACACGAACTTGCCGGCGACGAAGTAGCCGATCTCCTCCTGTGCCTCCTGCGTCGAGCCGCCGACGTGGGGGGTGAGGATGACGTTGTCGAGACCGCGCAGCGCGGACTCGAACGGTTCGCCCTGCTGCTTCGGCTCGACGGGGAACACATCCAGGGCGGCCCCCGCGATGTGGCCGGACAGGATGTGTTCGCGGAGCGCCACGTCGTCGACGACCATGCCTCGGGACGCGTTGATGAACATCGAGCGGGACTTCATCTGTGCGAACTGCTCGGCCCCGAACAGGCCCGCGTTTCCGGGCCGTCCGTCGACGTGGAGGGAGACCACGTCGGACTGTGCGAGCAGCTCCTCGAGCGTGCTGACCCGGCGCGCGTTGCCGTGGGCGAGCCGGTCGGCGGTGTCGAAGAAGATCACCCGGAGACCGAGTGCCTCGGCGACGTTGGACAGCTGGGTGCCGATGTTGCCGTAGCCGACGATGCCGAGCGTCCGTCCGCGTACCTCGTGGCTGCCCTTTGCCGACTTGTCCCAGACACCGTCGTGCATCCGCTGGGTCTTCTCGGGAAGCCGGCGGGCCAGCGCGATGATCTCGCCGATGACGAGCTCGACGACGCTCCGCGTGTTGGAGTACGGCGCGTTGAACGTCGCGATGCCGCGGTCGGCCGCGGCCTCCAGGTCGACCTGGTTGGTGCCGATGCAGAAGCACCCGATGCCCATCAGGTCCTTCGCGGCGTCGAGGACCCGGGGCGTGATCCGGGTGTTCGACCGGATGCCCGAGCAGGTGTACGCCGGGCAGGGTCTCGACGAGCTCGTCCTCGGACAGGGAGCCGGTCTGGAGCTCGACCTCGAAGCCGTTGGTCTCGAGGATCTCGACGGCGATCGGATGGATGTTCTCGAGCAGCAGCACCTTCACGTCGACAAGGGTAGGCACCGTGCCGAGCCGGGGCGGCATCGGCGTTGGGCGTGAGATGGTCTGAGCTCGGACGTGGGGCAACCAATTGGCCGATGGGCACGTCTATGTTGTGACGCGCGTTGTCGACCAGGACGGATTTGCCATGCTCCAGAAACGACTCACCGGGACGCGTTGGGATGCTGGCCGCTGCCGCGGTCGTCGCGTCCCTCGCCGTGCCGCTCTCGACGGTGCCCGCCGGATCGCAGTCCGGCGGCCAGCCACCCCGTCCACCGACCCAGCCGCCGACCGCGGCACCTGGCGCGTCACTCGCGTCGACAAGGACACCTGGCGAGTGGCCTGGCGCTCGCCGCAGCCGCTGCCCATCGCCGCGGACCGCCCGAGGATCGTCGAGGGCGGGCAGGAGCTGGGACTCACGATCATCGGCAGCGACGGCCGCACGGTCGAGGTGACGGTGCGGTCGAAGGTGGCGCCCGACCCCGCCGACCTCGACGTCGTGCTCTCCGGTGACCGCCTCGACGTCGTCGGCAGCGACCTGCGACCCGCGGTAGCGTCCCCAGCCGAGGTCCCCGGGCGAAGCCTTCTCGACGCCGATCCGGGCACACCGGGTTCTTTCGCCGTCGTGTCCAGCGACTACCAGCTCCAGCCCGTCCAGATCCCCGGCATGCGCGAGCCCATCGAGATGGTCGGGCACGTCGTGGAGCCGACTCAGTCGGCGGCGACCGGGCCGCGGCCGCTCGTGCTCTTCCTCCACGGCCGGCACAGCTACTGCTACGACCCGGACACCGGCGAGGGAGGGACTTCGACTGGCCCTGCCGCCCGCCCATGAAGGAGATTCCCAGCCACCTGGGCTACGACTACATCCAGCGGCTGCTGGCCTCGCACGGCTACGCGACCGTCTCGGTGCGGGTCAACGGCATCAACGCGCAGGACTGGGCTCTGGCCGACGGCGGCGCCGGCGCCCGAGCCCAGATCGTTCGCCAGCACCTCGACCACTGGGTGCAGCTGGCTAGCCGGTCACCGGGTCGACCTGTCCCGGGTCGTCCTCGTCGGCCACAGCCGAGGCGGCGAAGGAGTGTCCCGGGCGTCGCTGCGGATCCCCACGTCCGCGCCGTACACGATCGCCGGACAGGTCCTGATCGCGCCCACCGACTTCGGCACCCAGACCGCGCCGTACGTCCCGACCGTGACGATGCTGCCCTACTGCGACGGTGACGTCATCGACCTGCAGGGCCAGCGCTTCACCGACACCGCCCGCGACCTCACCACCGACGACACGTCGCTGAAGAGCTCGGTCATGGTGATGGGCGCCAACCACAACTTCTTCAACACCGAGTGGACTCCCGGGGTCGCGGCCGCTCCCGCGTCGGACGACTGGTTCGGCCCGGAGGACGCCGCCTGCGGGACGGCTACACCCGCGCGGCTCACCGCTGCCGAGCAGAGAAAGGTCGGCAAGGCGTACGTCGCCGGCGCCGTCCGGCTCTTCACGCGCGACGCCGAGGAGTTCCTGCCGATGTACGACGGGTCCGCGACCAGAGTCGCCTCGACCGGTGACGCCGTCGTGCTCAGCCACGCCATCGGCGGCGGCCGGAACCTGCGCCGACCTGGAATCGGCACCGGCCTCACCCTGCCCGACGGGGCCGAGACCCAGTTCTGCCGCGGACTCACCCAGAGCCCGGGACCGCACCGGATCTGCGGACGAGCGGGCGCGAGCAGCTACCAGACACCGCACTGGCCGGGTACCTGGCGAGAACGTGCCCAGCCGCCGGGCCTTCGAGATGAGCTGGACCGCGGCCGGTCAGCGCGGGGGGATGGTCTTCGACTCCCCGCTCGACCTCTCGGGTGATCGGCTGCTCGACCTGCGCACGATCGTGGACCCGCCGACCGGCGGCGTACAGGTGCACGTGCGGCTCACCGACGCCGACGGCGCACAGGCCGTGGTGACACCCCGCAACGCCGGTCGGCTGCCGGTCCTGCTGACCGGACGCGAGCTTTCCAAGCGCTGGGCGCAGACCCTCCGGGTCGACCCGTCCGGGGCCTCGGGGGTGGATCTCACCAGGATCAGCAGCGTCGAGCTGATCGCCGACAGCGCCGACGGGCGGGTATGGGTGCTCGACGTTGCGGCGGTGCCGTCCGCGCTGGCGCCGGTCCCTGACAAGCGGATGCCCGTGGTCAGCCTGGACAACGTGACCGTCGAGGAAGGGGACCGCCCGGGGACGACCACCGCACGGGTGCCGTTCCACGTTCGCGGCAACCTGACGGAACGCGCGAGCTTCACGGTGCTCGTGGCCGGTGACCGCGACGTCCTCGACCGCGGCGCGTTCACCGTCGACCTGGCGCCCGGCCAGACCGAGGGGAGCATTCCGATCGGGTTCATCGCCGACAAGGTCGACGACTTCGACGAGACTCGGACCTACGTGGCGGCGTGGGCGGGCCGCGGCGTGATGACCGACCGCTACCTCGGATCGCTCACCGTTCGGGACGACGATCCGGCGCCGAAGATCACGATCTCCAGAGTCGAGAAGCGGGTCTCCGAGGGCGAGAACGCGACCTGGCGGGTCACGCTGAGCAGCCGGACCGACTACTCGATCGAGCTCGATGGCTCCGTCGTCCGTGGCGACGTTTCCGTCCCGCGGCTGAGGAAGAGTGACGTCCCGGCCGCGTGGCTGCGTCGGCACGCGAAGACGTCGGGGGCGAGCTCTCGACGCCGCTGCACAGGCTGGGTGTCTTCGTGTTCACGTCGGTGCCGGCCGGCCGTCTGGTCGGCGAGGTCAGCGTGCCGATCAGGAGGGACCGTGCCCGCGAAGGCGTCGAGGCGATCACGATGCGACTGCAGAGCGGGGAGACAGTCGCGACCCGAACCATCTACGTGACCCGTTCGAGATGAGGTGTCGTCCTCAGCTCCTCCCCCCGAGAGGAGCTGAGGACGAACCAGCTCAGGTCGGCCAGTCCGCGGCGGTCACCTCGCTTCCGCGGACGTCGACGGTCAGGCGCACGTCGTCCGTCTCCTTCTCGTACAGCTCGTAGCGGCCCTCGACCAGTTCCGGAAAGACGAGGGACGGCACCCGCCCGTTCTCGACGGGCCGGTCGACCACCGCGACGTGCGGGTGGTGTGCGTGACCGTGGTCGTGGCCGTGGTCGTGGCCGTGGTCATAGCCGTGGTCGTGGGCGTCCAGCGGCCTGATCTCCACCTCGACGCCCGCCATTCCCTCCGGCATGGTGACGACGAGAGCGCCGACGTCTCCCCCGATGTCGAGCATGACGGAGCCCTGCCCGGCAAAGGGGTTCTCGACTTGCGCAGTGCTCATGACGCCACCGTGGTACCGGGCTTCGTCTGGTAGCCGCCCCTCGGAGTGCCGAGGTAGGGGAACGACTTCGACGTGGGCGGGTTCGTGTTGGTCGTCCCGTCCTGAACCGCGCTGGCTGCGCCGTCCGGCGTGAACGACGGGTCGACCAGCGGGATGGTCAGGCCGGCGACGGCCCGCAGCTCGATGGTCACCACGTCGTCGTCGACCCGACGGCCGTTGGGGAATCCGGCAGGGTCACCGGCGACGAGCCCCAGGTTGTTCGGGTTCTCCGACGGCGGGATCGCGACGTTGAGCCGCAACATGTCCGCCTGGGTGGGCCCGGTGAAGTTCTGGAACCCGGGGACCACTCCGGCCGGGATGCCGGTGTGCAGAATCGCGTTCAGGTCCGCTCGAGGCTTGTTGTACGCCGCCAGGTTCGGGAACACGCCCGGGTAGAGGACCGGCAGGAGGGCCGGCCAGTTCGGGGCGGTTCACGTACTTGGTGAACCGGCTGTCCTGGTACGGCGGCCGGGCGTTCCACTCGTCCTTCTCGTCCATCGGGATCAGGACCTCGTTGACCAGGGGGTTGCCGAGCCGGGAGACCTGCTGCCAGGGGCCGGTGCCGACGTACCTGCCCTGTTCGGCGTTCCACATCCGGGACTTCCGGCGGCTCGCGGTCGCCCAGACGCCGATCACTGCACCCGGCGACATCGGGTTGGTGGGCACGTTGCCGTTGCGGGAGAGCTCACTGATCGGGACCTGGAGCGCGATCGTGTGCACGTTGAAGGACTGAACCGAGTTGACCCCGTTCATGTTCGGCATCGAGATCAGGTGCGCCTCGTTGAACGGGCGCAGGGCACCGAGGTCGAAGATGCTGCCGAGGTCGACGTGGAACGCGTCGGCACGCTGCCCGGCGAACACCTGGCGACCGCCGGGCAGGGAGCGCACGGCCCCGCGCGCCAGCGCCCCGTAGTTCGGGGTACTGCGGGGGCCGACGTTGACCGGCGGGCAGCGCAGGTTCTCGCCGAGGACCTGCTTCGTGCCGTTCTTGATCCGGGTCACGGAGTAGAACTGGGGCCGGTTCCAGGTCGTGTCCCCGAGAGCTGGTGATCGGTCCGGTGTTGTAGAGGAACGTCTTGGGGTTGCGGATCCTGGTGTTGAAGTCGAACTGGTAGATGATGTCCGACCTCGCCGTGCCCTTGTTGGAGATGTGGATCTCATAGAGCACGTCGTCGCCGAACTCGTAGAAGTTCGGTCCGCCCTGAAGGGCGCCTGCATCGGGATGAAGTTGGCGATCAGGGTGACCGACTCCGGTCGCAGCGGGCTCACGAACGCGTAGACGTCGGTGCCGTCGGCGACGGGGTCCTTGGAGATCTCGGGTGCTTCGCGGTGGGAGGACATCTCACTTGCCTCCTGCCGCGTTGAGGATGCGGTTGACCAGGTCGCGGTCGCGCACGACGACCTCGCGCTCGCCGACCATCAGCCGCAACGTGCTCGAGCGGTGGTCCTTCACATAGGCCACCACGGTTTCCTGCGCGCTGCCCGGCTTGCGCCGGGTCTCGCCCGACGCTGCCGATGCCACGCCGGTCAGGCCGACGGTTCCGGCCGCTGCTCCCGCGCCCGCGACCGCGAGGAACTTCCTACGATTCGTTTCGCTCATTTCCTTGCCTCCGGTGGGATTGCGCCCTCTCGGTGAGGTACGCGCCACACGGTGGTTCGGTGCCGCCGGGCGCCCGGATGGGGGAGCGCGTGCGCTGGTCCAGACCGGGATTGACTCAGTCGCGGCTGATGCCGGAGGCGTTCAGCACCAGCTCGGTCATCAGGTCGACGGCAGCGCGGTCGGACAGCCGGTTGTCGACGCACAGGGAGTACCAGGTGCCGAACGAGATCGCATGCCCGAGGGCTGCGCGAAGCTGCTTCCGCCTGGCCTTGCCTCCGAACGCCGAGAGCAGGACGTCGCGCTGGTGTTCGGTCGTCTGCTTCATCGCCTGCCGTCTCGACTCGGGGACCACCTCGATGTCTCGGCGGATCCGGCGCAGCATCGGCTCACCCTGCCGGAAGAACCGGTAGAGATCGGTCAGGGCGGCCCGCACCCGCGCCGACGGGTCGTCGATCTCGGCCCACGACTCAGGATCGGGGACCTGCTGCTGGGAGAACCAGTGGGCGGAGCAGGCTGCGAAGAGCGAGACCTCGTCGGGGAAGTGCCGGTAGACGGTCACCCTGGTGACGCCCGCCCGGTCTGCGATGCCGGAGATCGTCGTACCCGCCGGGCCCACGGTGCCGTGCAGGTCGACGGCCGCCTCGATGATTCGCTGCCGGGTGTCGTCCATCAGCTCGGCGCGCTTGCTCATTCGGTAGGCGCGGGCAGATTTTCGCTGAACGGTCCTGTTCACTCAATCTATTGACACCCGTCTCTGGTGGATGCTTCACTTTGATGAACACCACTGTATATCTAAATTTGAGGCGAGGAGACTCGGATGAATGGTGTCGCGGCCCCACCGCTGACCGTCGTGCAGCCGGGAGAAGGACGCCAACGGCAACCTGGGCTCGATCGGCGTCGACTTCAAGATCTTCGGCGAGAGCACGCTGGGGCAGGTGTCGATCGTCGAGCATCCGTTCCCGGTCGGGGCGCTCGTTCCGCCGCACCTGCACACCCGTGAGGACGAGTACTCGATCGTCACCGAGGGCGAGATCGGGTTCCGGTCGGGTGACACCGAGGTGGTGCTCGGGGCGGGCGGCTACATCGTGAAGCCGCGCCACGAGCTGCACACGATGTGGAACGCCGGCCCGGTTCCCGCGCGGATGATCGAGGTGATCAGCCCAGCCGGGTTCGAGCACTTCTTCTGGAACGTCGCACGAGCTGCTCAGCGAGGGGCCAGCCCGAGCCCGAGCGGTTCGCAGGTCTCGCGGCTGACTACGGCCTCGAGTTCCACGAGGCGCCCTGGCTGCCCGACCTCATCGCCCGCTACGACCTGACCCCGCCGACCTGCACGCTGAGGCGTCACACGGGGAGGTCGTCGGCGTCGACGATCCGGTAGGCATAGCCCTGTTCGGCGAGGAACCGCTGCCGGTTCTGGGCGAAGTCGGCATCGACGGTGTCCCGGGACACGACCGTGTAGAAGTGCGCCGACTTGCCCTCCTCCTTGGGCCGGAGCAGACGGCCGAGACGCTGGGCCTCCTCCTGCCGCGACCCGAACGAGCCCGACACCTGGATCGCGACCTCGGCCGAGGGCAGGTCGATCGAGAAGTTCGCGACCTTCGAGACGACGAGCAGACCGACCTCCCCTTGGCGGAACGCCTCGTAGAGCCGTTGCCGCTCCTTCACCGGCGTCTCGCCCTTGATCACGGGCGCGTCGAGGATCGTCGCCAGCTCGTCGAGCTGGTCGAGGTACTGCCCGATCACCAGCGTCGGTTGGCCCTGGTGCCGCTTCACCAGCTGACGGACCACGTCGATCTTGTGGTGGGTGCAGGAGGCCAGGCGGTAGCGCTCCTCCGGCTCGGCGGTCGCGTAGGCCAGCCGCTCGGAGTTCGGCAGCGTCACCCGCACCTCGACACAGTCCGCGGGCGCGATCCAGCCCTGGGACTCGATGTCCTTCCAGGGCGCGTCGTACCTCTTGGGGCCGATCAGCGAGAAGACGTCACCCTCGCGACCGTCCTCGCGGACCAGGGTCGCGGTCAGGCCGATCCGCCGCCGCGCCTGGAGGTTGGCGGTCATCCGGAAGATCGGGGCGGGCAGCAGGTGCACCTCGTCGTAGATGATCAGTCCCCAGTCGCGGGCGTCGAGGAGCTCCAGGTGGGTGTAGACGCCCTTCCGGCGGGTGGTCATCACCTGGTACGTCGCGATGGTGACCGGGCGGACCTCCTTGACCGAGCCGGAGTACTCACCGATCTCGTCCGCGGTCAGGGACGTCCGCCGGATCAGCTCGTCCTTCCACTGGCGCGCGCTGACGGTGTTGGTCACCAGGATCAGCGTCGTCGCCTGGGCGTGGGCCATCGCGGCGGCGCCGACCAGGGTCTTGCCGGCCCCGCAGGGGAGTACGACGACCCCGGACCCGCCGTGCCAGAACGACTCCGCTGCCTCCTGCTGGTAGGGCCGCAGGGTCCATTCGGTCTCGTCGAGCGCGATCGGGTGCGCCTCGCCGTCGACGTACCCGGCGAAGTCCTCGGCCGGCCAGCCCAGCTTCAGCAGCGCCTGCTTGAGGTTGCCCCGCTCGGACGCGTGCACGACGACGGTGTCCTCGTCGACCCGCTCGCCGAGCATGCCGGCGACCTTCTTGGCGCGCAGCACCTCCTCGAGAACCGGCCGGTCGGTGGACGCCAGGACCAGGCCGTGCACCGGGTGCTTCTCGAGCCGCAGTCGTCCGTAGCGGGCCATCGTCTCGGCGATGTCGACGAGCAGCGCGTGCGGCACGGCGTAGCGCGAATAGGTCAGCAGCGTGTCGACGACCTGCTCGGCGTCGTGACCCGCTGCCCGCGCGTTCCAGAGTCCCAGCGGGGTGAGCCGGTAGGTGTGGATGTGCTCGGGGGAGCGCTCGAGCTCCGCGAACGGCGCGATCGCCTTGCGGCACTCCTGTGCCAGGTCGTGGTCGATCTCCAGCAGCAACGTCTTGTCGGACTGGACGATCAGGGGGCCGTCGTTCATACCGACGGTCTCGACGGGCACTGCCGACGTCGATCAGCCACTGGCCTTCTGGCGGGCCCGGTAGGCCGCCACGTTGGCCCGCGACGAGCACCGGTCGGAGCAGTAGCGGCGAGACTTGTTGGGCGAGGTGTCGACGTACACGTTGACGCAGGGGGTGGCGCTGCACACCCCCATCCGGCTCGGCCCCAGGTCGCAGACGACGGTGGCCAGACCGAGCAGGGCCTCGGAGATCAACAGGTCGGACACCGATGCGGCGTGGTTGGCGACATGCATGTGCAGGTTGCCGGGATCGTGGGCGCTGATCATCGGCGTCACCGGGTGCCGTTCGAGCAGGTCGTTGAGCCCGTCGACGACCGACGTCGTGTCACCGGCGTCGGAAGCCTCGAACACCGGCCGCAGCTCCTTCTGGAACCGCCGCAGCTGAACGCAGTCCTTCTCTGTGCAGCGCTCGTGGAGCCATGTCGCGGCCCGCGAGGAACTTCGTCAGGCCGTCGACGTCGGGGAGGTCCGCATTGAGCAGACTCGCCCCCGACTCGGCGTATCGAACGAAGTCCATCAGCATCTTAGGCCGAGGCTCCCCATCCCTGGCCTGCTAGCTCGCGTCGGCCTTGGATGGGGAGACCCGACCTATCCGCGCTGGTCCACCGGCCGGACCGCCGTGATCCGGTGCACGGCGAACGTGCGGGTCTCGTCGCTGCGGTGGTCGTGCGCCGTGAGCCACCCGCCCTCGACGAGGACGGGGTCGACGATCCGTTCCGAGGTGGTGCCGTGGTTGTCGACGTAGCCGATCCACACGGACTGCCCTGCTTCGACGGCGGACCGCAGGGCGGCCAGCGAGCTCGAGGGGGTGAGCTGGTCGGCGACCACCGGTCGCGCCGTCTCCACCCGGTCGCCGGCACGGATCGCGCGCACCGCCGAGGTCAGCTGAGCGGTCTCCCTGGCCGCGACCAGCCCGGCCTGCTCGCCGGGCCCGTGGGGTGCGGGCCCGGCGCACGTCGCGGCGGGCGATCCGGACCGTCCCGTCGGGTGCCTCCACCACCGGGGCGCTGCCCAGCTCTCGGAGGCGGGGCAGCAGTACGTCGATCGGGGTGTTGCTGACCAGGACCGTCGGCGCGATCCGGCGCAGGCCAAGGGTCGCCGCCTTGGGGTGGTGCATCAGTTCGGCAAGCACGGTCTCGTCGTCCGCGCGCAGGAACGACTCGGCCGCCCCCACGCGGATCGCGCCGAACGTGCGCGACGTGTCGTCGATCAGGTAGCTGAGCGGCTGGGGGACCGGTGTGCGGGACACCGACGCGACGAAGTCGTGCAGCTCGACCGCCGACCAGCCGGCGTCGAAGGCCCGGCGGACCGACCCGGAGGAGAAGCGGTAGACGGTGGCGCCACCCCGCGACTCGACGTCGGCGACGAGTTGGAGCTGGCGAGCGAGCAGCGACTCGAGCGGCCCGGGTGCGACCGCCGTCAGGTCCGCCTGCAGCAGCACATGGCTGACGGGCTCTGGAAGCAATGGGCTCAAGGCTGCGGCGACGTCGGGTGCGTCCCCGACGTTTGCGTCGAGGTCACGGGCGCCCAGGAGAGCCCGGCCAGGGGTCGAGAGCCCGCCGATGCCCAGGAGGCCGAGCACGGCCGCCTCTCGGAGCGTCCAGACGACGAGGTCGGCACGGATGCGCGGGCGACGCGGTCGCAGCCAGGTCAGCCGCTCGACCAGGCTCGGCGTGCCGGTGCCGGTGGCCAGCACCGTCCCCGGCGGCAGCGCCGCCAGCTCGGCCAGGGCCAGCCGGCGGGTCTCGAGCGCCCAGCCGCTCTCGAGGTCGGCGGTGAGGACGTTGACCGGCTTGTCCTGCTGGTCGCGCGAACCGACCAGCCCCGGCACCCGGGTGCTGTCGAGCCAGGTGGTCGCCAAGCGCACCCAGCGCTCGGCCGGCGGCAGGATCGACCAGGAGTCGTACGCATCGGTGGGCAGCCAGGCAAGCGTGCCGTCGTCGGTGGTGACCTGCACCATCAGGTGAGCGCCGGCAGCGATCTCGACGAGCAGGGCGGTCGTGGTCTCATCGACGCTGAGCTCGGCCGCGGCCTGACGCAGGTCGCGCACCCCCAGCCCACCGGTCCGCAGCGCCGTCGGCGGCGCGGTGCCCCACCGATCGAGCAGCAGCTCGATCCGGCGGACCGCCTCGAAGGCTGCACCGGCGGCTGCCTTGTCGATCACTGCCGGGTCCCGGGTCGTCGTCGCGAGCTCCGGTACGGCGTCGATCGGCTCGCGGGTCGTGTGGCCACCGCGCAACGCGATGCCGACCTCGCCGGGGAGGTAGACGGTGCCGCTCTCTCGGGGCAGGAGCAGGTCTCTCGACAATGCCTCCTCGACCGGAGTAGCGGCGTCCCCCGGGCGGATGCCACGTCTCGCGGAGTCGGTTCGGCCCTCTCCGCCGGCCCCGTCGAGGTGGTCGAGCAGGGCCCGAGCCGCTGGACTGATCTCGTCGAGGACGAGGGTTGCCGCGGCCACGTCCAGGCGACCCGACGAGAGCGGGTGCAGCCCGCTGCCGCTGCCCCGGATCGCGTCGGCCACGCCGGTCAACGGGCGGAGGCCGCTGGGGCTCTCCCAGGCCACGGCCAGGTCGACCAGTCGCTCGGTCGCCGCTTCCACCCGCGCCGGATCTGCCAGCAGGATCGAACTGATTTCGTCCTGGGTGGTTTGGCCCAGGACAACGAGGGCATCAAGGACGAAGAGTTCTGCGTGCGTGAGATGGTCGAGCGCGCGAAGCAATGAAGCACGAGTGGCCGCGCGCGAGGCCAGTTGTGCAGAGTCTCGAGGAGCTGGTGTGGCGAGATCAGGTCGATCGCGGAGCAGCCGCAACAGCCGATCCTCCGGCCACGCACGCAGCTGGTCGGCAAGCGAGCGAGGTGGGGAGGCGGCCATCCTCGCAACGCTACTAGGGTGCAGCGAAGCGCAGGGCTTCGGACCGAACGGCGGTGACCTGACCAGATGAGCAAGGTCGAGCTGCACTTCGGTGCCGCCACCGACGTCGGCAAGGTGCGTGATCACAACGAGGACGCCTACCTCGCCGAACCCCCGGTGTTCGTCGTCGCGGACGGGATGGGGGGCCACCACGGCGGCGACGTCGCCAGCGCCATCGTGGTCGAGGAGTTCGCCCGGATGGCCGACTCGGGGTACGACCGGCTTCGGGGGGCCGAGGCGGTCGCCCAGACCCTGGCCGCGTGCCAGCGCCGCATCGAGCAGTACGCCGAGGAGCACCGCAGCGGCAAGGGGGACTGGTACGCCGGCACCACGGTGGTCGCCGCTCTGCTGGTCGAGGACCACGAGGCCGACAAGTGGCTCCTGGTCAACCTGGGCGACTCGCGGATCTACCGGGTCAACGACGGCGTGCTCGACCAGGTCAGCGTGGACCACTCGGTCGTCCAGGAGCTGGTGGACGCCGGCGTGATCACCCAGGAGGACGTGGCGACCCATCCGGACCGGCACGTGATCACCCGCGCTCTCGGGGGGCCGGGGCGTCCCGAGCCCGACTTCTTCCTCGTGCCGCTGTCCTCGGCCGAGCGGCTGGTGCTGTGTTCCGACGGGGTGAGCGGGCTGCTCGACCACGACGAGATCGGCCGCATCCTCGCGGAGGCCCAGGACCCGCGTGATGCTGCCGACCGGATCGTGGCCGCGGCGGTCGCTGCCGGTGGCACCGACAACGCCACCGCCGTCGTGATCGATGTGGTGGGATTGACGATGAGCGGCGAGTCGTACGACGCCGCGCAACAGCGGCTGAGCCTGCAACAGAAGCTGGGATCCTTACCAAGACCACGGGAGTCGACATGAGCGCCACCGACCTGAAGTCCTACCGGCCCGGATCGTGGTTCGGAGTCTTCGGAGCGCACGCCACCGTCCTGCTGCCGCCGTCCGAGAAGAGCCGGGTTGCTGCGCTGTGGGAGCTGGTCGACGGCGGCGCCGACTTCGATGAGGTGCTCGACGCGCTCATCGCCAGCGGCCTTCGCGACCTGCCCGGCTTCGTCCTGGTCAACGACGCCGACGGCACCACCAAGGTGGTGCTCCGGGGCCCGGCCCAGTGCGTCTTCACCACCGTCGACGGCGAGACCATCGAGGTCGACGGAACGGCCGCCTCCACCTGGGTCGAGCGGACCCTGACCGGCGTGCAGTCGATGCGCGTCTCGCTCGAGGAGCCCGACGAGTCCGACGAGTCGGACGAGGACGGCGGCTTCACGATCACCGACGGGCTGGTGCGGGTGGGTCGGGTCGACCAGCCGCCGTACGTCGCAGAACGCGTCGGCAGCTACGTCGACAAGGATGTCGTCTCGCAGCCGGTCGAGGAGCCGGCGAGCGAGCCTGTCGAGGAGCCGGCCAGCGAGGAGCCGGCGACGATGAGCCGGCCACCGACGAACTGGCCACCGAGAGCTGGCCATCGACGAGCCGGCAGCGTGTCGAGCAGCCGGCCGAACCGGTGGCAGAACCGGTGGCAGAGGAGCCACCGGCCGCGCCGCCCGCCGCTCCCGCCGCCCCCGCCGCCCCGCTGGCCCGCACGGGGTGAGCCAGCCGGCGAGCCGTCCGGTGCGCCAGCGGAGGAACCCGCCTGGGGTGAGCCGGCGGCCGAGCAGTCCGGAGCACCGGTCGCGGCACCGGTGAGTCCGTGGGGCCCTTCCGGGCAGGCGGGTCCTCCTCCGGACGTCGAGCCGGACCAGGACCACGACGGCAAGACCCAGGCCGGCTCCTGGGACCGGAACCAGTTCGCCCGCCAGCAACCGGGCATTCCCGGCCAGCCACCGGCGCCCAGCGTCACCGCGCGTCCGGTCGCCCGGCTCGCGTTCTCGAGCGGAGAGACCATCGACGTCGACCGGGCCATCCTGGTCGGTCGCGCTCCCGAAGCCCGCAGGTTCTCCTCCACCGATCAGCCGCGCCTGATGACGGTGCCGAGCCCCAACCAGGAGATCTCGTCGACGCATCTCGAGATCCGGCCCGGGTCGGGGGTCGACCACGGCTCGGCGATCGTCACCGACATGGGGTCGACCAACGGAACGGTGCTCGTCCAACCGGGCCTGGCCCCCGAGGATCTGCGACCCGGCATCCCGGTCCAGCTGATCCCAGGCGCGATCGTCGACCTCGGTGACGGCGTCACGATCGCCGTGAGCAACCCCTGAACGGCCGCCCTTGACCTCCACAGACAGCGAGACGGCCGGAGTCGGCGCCGTCCTGGCTCCGGCCGAGCTCGACCGCCGGTTCTACGCGTACGTCGTGGACCGCGCGATCGGCTGGGGCCTGGGAGCGGCTGCGGGAGCCCTGCTCTGGTACGGGCTCGACGAACACCGGCCGTTGGTGGTCGCGGGTGCGGTCGTTGGCACGATCGTCCTGGTCAGCCTGGTCATGGCCGTCCTGCAAGGCACGAGCGGAGCCACGCCCGGAAAGTCCGCGCTCGGCATCCGAGCCGTCCACGTGGACACCGGTCGGCCACCCGGGATCGGCCGGGCGCTGGAGCGGAGCCTGCTCCTGGGTGCGGCCGGGCTGCCGACCGCCGGCCTCGGGGTGGCCACCCTCGCCTGGACCGCGGCGATGGACCGCGAGAACCGGCGCCGGGCCTGGCACGACCGGGTGACCCGGTCCCGGGTGGTCGACGTACGCCCGGTCGAGGCTGATCAGGACGCCGTGGTCGTCGGCCCCCGCGGCATGGTCAACCTCACCGCGATGCGGCTCATGCCCACCCCGGATGTGGCGCCCCCTTCCACGCCCACGCCTCCCACGCCGCAGGGCAGGCACGCGGCCGAGCCTCCGGCGGAACCCGCCCAGCCTCCGGCCGCAGCCCGGCTCCCGCCGCCGGCCCAGCCCGCGAGCCGCCTGCCCAGCCGGTCCCGCCGCCGGCCCAGCCACCCGATGAGCCGCCCGCCCGGTCCGATCGCGAGCCGACGTCCCCCAACCTGGGGAGAGAACCAGAGCAGACCGTGCAGGCGCCGTCCACGCGGAGTCCCGGTCGGAGTCCGGCGACGCCCGCCTCGGCCGCACGCTGGCGGGTCGAGTTCGACACGGGTGAGAGCTTCGTGGTCGAGGGCCTCGCGCTGGTCGGTCGCGGACCGGAACCGCGCCCAGGCGAGGCCGTGCGCCACGTCGTACCCCTGCGGTCGACCGACATGTCCTTGTCCAAGACCCACGCCCAGTTCCACGTCGCTCGCGACGGCGTCCTGGTGGTGATGGACCGCGGCTCGACCAACGGGTCCGTGCTGATCCGCAGGGGCATGTCCCGCGAGCTCGCCGCCGGGAAGCCCGCCACCCTCGTCGACGGTGACCGGGTGAGGTTCGGAGACCGCGAGATGCTGGTCGCCCGCGAGTCCTGACTTTGAGCCTCGACCATATTGACAGAAGACTGTCAATATGACAGGATGTTGTCATGATCGAAACCACTGAGAACACTGTCCACGTTGCCATCTACGACACGCTCGCCGACTGGGAGGTTGGGCTCGCGACCGCCCACCTCAACAGCCCATGGCTGCAGCGGCGGAAGCCGTCCGCTACAGGTCCGCTACGTCGGAATGGGTGACCCGATCACGACCGCGGGCGGGATGCGGGTGATCCCCGACGTCGCGCTCGCCGACCTGCGCCCCGAGGACAGCGCTGATGCTGATCCTTCCGGGCTGCGACATCTGGAACACCGATGCGTTCGTGCCGTTCGCGGAGAAGGCGCGCGCCTTCCTCGACGCAGGGGTGCCGGTCGCCGCGATCTGCGGCGCGACCGGGGCTCTGGCCCTGCGCCGGACTGCTGGACGACCGGAAGCACACCAGCAACGCCGCCGAGTTCCTCGCCGGGACCGGCTATGCGGGCGCGGAGAACTACGTCGAGGAGCGAGGCCGTCATCGACGGCGACCTCGTCACCGCGGGCTCGGTGTCGCCCGTCGAGTTCGCGCGCGCCATCCTCGAACGGCTCGACGTCTACGAGCCCGCTGTCCTCGAGTCCTGGTTCAAGCTCTTCGGGAAGAAGGACCCGGCCGGGTTCTACGAGCTGATGGCGGCCTCGTGACCGAGGCCCAGGAGCTGCTGAGCGGGGTGGCGCTGACGACCTTCCGGCTCAACGGCCAGGTCCTCGAGCTGGCCGAGGGCCTGGCGCGGCCGGCCGGACTGACCGCGGCGTCGTGGCAGGTTCTCGGCGCCGTGCTCCCGGCTCCGCTCACGGTGGCGGGCATCGCGCGCGAGATGGGGATCACGAGGCAGAGCGTCCAGCGCACCGCCGATCTGCTGGTGGGTCGCGGGCTGGCGGCGTACGCCGACAACCCTGCCCACCGGCGGGCCAAGCTGGTCACGCCGACACCCGAGGGGGTGGCCGCGGTCCGCCGGATCAACCCGGGGCATGCGGCCGCGGCTCGGCGCCTGGTCGACGCGATGGGCGCCGAAGAGCTGCGCGGAGGCACTGTCGGCGATCCGGCAGCTGTCGAAGGCGTTCGACGCAATGGGGGCTGAGTGACCTCCGTCCCTTCCTCGGTCTGGTACGTGAGCTACGGCTCCAACATGGCCTCGGCGCGGCTCGCCTGCTACCTCACCGGCGGCCGTCCGCCCGGCGGGTCCCGGGTCAACCCGGGAGCCCGCGACCGCACCCTTCCCGAGCGCAGCGTCCCCGTCGACCTTCCCGGCCGGCTCTACTTCGCGGGGGAGTCGCCGCAGTGGGGCGGTGGCGTTGCCGTTCTACGACCACGCGACCCCGGGATGGACGGCGGCGCGTGCCTACCTGGTGACGACGAGACAGCTCGCCGACATCGCCGCCCAGGAGATGTACCGGCTGCCGGTCGACGGCGACCCGCTCGAGGAGATCCTGCTCTCCCCGCTCCCCGAGGGCCGGCACACCTTCGGCGACGGCCGCTACGAGACCCTGGTCGAGGTCGGGACGTACGACGACCTGCCGCTGCTGACCTTCACCTCCCCGCACACGGGGCCGACCAGCACTGCCGCACACAGCGCCCGCGCCGGCGTACCTCGCGATGATGGCCGAAGGCCTGCGCGAGTCCCGCGGGTGGGACGACGCCCAGATCGCGGCGTACGTCCGACGACCGTCACCGGTGCAAGACAGCGCTAGATTCCCTGGCATGGAGTCCTATGCCGCCGGTGAGACCAGCCCTGCCCTTCTCGAGGAGACGATCGGGGCCAACCTGGAACGCACCGTGGAGGCGTACGCCGACCGCGAGGCACTGGTCGAGGTGGCGTCGGGCAGGCGCTGGACCTGGGCCGAGCTGAACGCCGACGTCAACGCGCTCGCGGTCGGCCTCCTCGATGCCGGGATCGCCAAGGGTGACCGGGTCGGGATCTGGGCGCCCAACTGCGCCGCATGGACGATCACCCAGTACGCCACCGCCAAGATCGGAGCGATCCTGGTCAACATCAACCCGGCGTACCGCACCCACGAGCTGGCCTACGTCCTGAACCAGTCCGGGGTGAGGCTGCTGATCTCGGCCACGGCGTTCAAGACCAGCGACTACCGCGCGATGATCGACGAGGTGATCGACGAGACCGCGGTCGAGAAGGTCCTCTACATCGACAGCCCGGAGTGGACCGACCACGACGTGAGCGACCCCGGCGTCACGCTTCTCGCGCTGCAGGAGTACCTCGCCGAGAACCTGCTCTACAAGGACGACCCGATCAACATCCAGTACACGTCCGGCACCACCGGCTTCCCCAAGGGCGCGACCCTGAGCCACCGCAACATCCTCAACAACGGCTACTTCGTCACCGAGCTGATCGACTTCACCCACGAGGACCGGCTGTGCATCCCGGTGCCGTTCTACCACTGCTTCGGGATGGTGATGGGCAACCTCGGCTGCACCACCCACGGCGCGACGATGGTGATCCCGGCCCCCGGCTTCGACCCGGCGATCACCCTGCAGACGATCCAGGACGAGCGTTGCACCGCCGTGTACGGCGTCCCCACGATGTTCATCGCGATGCAGAACACCCCTGGCTTCGCCGACCACGACCTGTCCTCGTTGCGCACCGGCATCATGGCCGGCTCGCCCTGCCCGGTCGAGGTGATGAAGCGCTGCATCGACGACATGCACATGGCCGAGGTGTCGATCTGCTACGGCATGACCGAGACCTCGCCGGTGTCCACCCAGACCCGCGACGACGACGACCTGGAGCGGCGGACGGCGACGATCGGGCGCGTCCACCCGCACGTCGAGATCAAGGTCGTCGACCCGGAGACCGGCGACACTGTCGAGCGCGGGGAGACCGGCGAGTTCTGCACCCGCGGCTACTCGGTGATGGTCGGCTACTGGGACGACAACGAGAAGACGGCCGAGTCGATCGACTCCGACGGCTGGATGCACAGCGGTGACCTCGCCGAGATGCGCGAGGACGGCTACTGCAGCATCGTCGGCCGGATCAAGGACATGGTGATCCGCGGTGGGGAGAACATCTATCCCCGCGAGATCGAGGAGTTCCTCTACACCCACCCCGACATCGAGGACGTGCAGGTGATCGGCGTACCCGACGAGAAGTACGGCGAGGAGCTGTGCGCGTGGGTCAAGCTGAAGTCCGGCGCGGCGGAGCTCGACGCCGCGGCCGTGCGCGAGTTCGCGACCGGCAAGCTCGCCCACTACAAGATCCCGCGCTACGTGATGGTCGTCGACGAGTTCCCGATGACGGTCACCGGCAAGATCCGCAAGGTGCAGATGCGCGAGGAGTCGGCCCACGCCCTCGGGCTCTGACCTGGCGTCGGCTAAGGGTTCGGTGATGACCGGCGCGCTCCTGGTGGCAGGCACCACCTCCGACGCCGGCAAGAGCATCGTGACGACCGGGCTGTGCCGCGCGTTCGCGCGCCGCAGCCTGAAGGTGGCGCCGTTCAAGTCGCAGAACATGTCGAACAACTCCATGGTCTGCGCGGACGGCAGCGAGATCGGCCGGGCCCAGTGGATCCAGGCGCTGGCCGCGACGGCAGAGCCCGAGGCCGCGATGAACCCGGTGCTGCTCAAGCCGGGCAGCGACCGGCGCAGCCACGTCGTCGTGATGGGGCAGCCTGCTGGTGAGGTCTCGGCGCGCGACTTCGTCGACGGGCGGCGACATCTCGCGCGGGCGGCGTACGACGCGTTCGACGACCTGTCCGCACGGTACGACGTCGTGGTGGCCGAGGGCGCCGGAAGCCCCACGGAGATCAACCTTCGGGCCAGCGACTACGTGAACATGGGTCTGGCCCGGCACGCCGGCATCCCGACCGTGGTGGTGGGCGACATCGACCGCGGCGGCGTCTTCGCCGCGATGTTCGGCACGGTCGCGCTGCTCGAGCCCGACGACCAGCGGCTCGATCGCGGGGTTCGTGGTCAACAAGTTCCGCGGCGACCAGTCGTTGCTGGCGCCCGGGCTCGAACAGCTCACCGGGCTGACCGGCCGACCCGTCTACGGGGTGCTCCCGTGGCGAGCGGACCTCTGGCTGGACTCCGAGGACGCGCTCGACCTCGACGGCCGGCGCGCCCGCGAGGGAGCGGCCGCGCTGAAGGTCGCGGTCATCCGGCTGCCCCGGATCAGCAACTTCACCGACGTCGACGCCCTCGGCCTCGAGCCGGACCTCGACGTCACCTTCGCCACCGACCCGCGCGCCCTCTCCGACGCCGACCTGGTGGTCCTGCCCGGCACCCGCGCGACGATCTCCGACCTCGCCTGGCTGCGCGAGCGTGGACTCGACCGGGCGATCGTGGCGCATGCCGGCGCCGGACGTCCGGTCCTCGGCATCTGCGGCGGCTTCCAGATGCTCGGCCGGACCATCGCCGACCCGGAGGGCATCGAGGGCGAACCCGGTGCCGCGGTCGACGGTCTCGGGCTGCTCGACGTACGCACCGACTTCGGCGCCGAGAAGGTGCTCCGCCTCTCGTCCGGTGCGGCGCTGGGCGCCACGACGTCGGGCTACGAGATCCACCACGGCCGGATCACTCGCGGCGACGGCGTCGAGGACTTCCTCGGCGGCGCCCGCAGCGCGGCCGTGTTCGGGACGATGTGGCACGGCAGCCTGGAGGGCGACGCCTTCCGGACGTCGTTCCTGGCCGAGGTCGCGGCTGCCGCTGGACGGTCCTGGGTCCGCCTCCGGCGTCAGCTTCGCCGAACGCAGGGAGGCCCGGCTCGAGCTGCTGGCCGACCTGGTCGAGGAGCATCTCGACGTGGCTGCGCTGCTCGGGCTGGTCGCGATCCGGCGCGCCGGTCGGGCTGCCGGTGCTGCCTCCGGGATCTGAGCGATGAGCGTCCTCGTCCTCGGAGGCACCGCGGAGGCGCGCGAGCTGGCGATCCTTCTCGTCGATCGCGGCGTGGGCTGTGGTGTCGTCGCTGGCCGGCCGGGTAGCGCGTCCACGGCTCCCGGTCGGCGAGGTCCGGATCGGCGGCTTCGGCGGCGTCGAGGGGCTGCGGCGCTGGCTGCGCGAGCATTCGGTCGCGTTGGTGGTCGACGCGACCCATCCCTTCTCCGAAGGCATCACAGCGAATGCCGTCGCGGCCTGCAGCGCCGAGGGCGTCTCGTTGTTGCGGCTCGAGCGACCTGGGTGGTCGGCCGCGCCCGGCGCGGACGGATGGCACTGGGCCGACGGGCATGACGAGGCGGCCGTGGTCGCGGCCGATCTCGGGAAGCGCCCGTTCCTCACGGTCGGCCGGCAGTCGCTGCACCTCTTCACCGGCCCGCTGGCGGAGACCGCGGCCCTGGTGCGGGTGGTCGACGACCCCGATCTGGAACTGCCGACGCACTGGACCGTCCTGCGCAGCCGGGGACCCTACGACCTCGACGGAGAGCTCACCTTGATGCGTGAGCATGCCGTCGACGTCCTGGTCACCAAGGACTCCGGCGGCTCCTACACGTGGCCGAAGATGGAAGCCGCGGACCAGCTCGGCGTCCCGGTCGTCGTCGTCCGGCGCACGACGCACGCGTAGATCGGGTCGGGGCAGGTCGAGGTCGTCAGCGACCCTGTCGCTGCCGCCGAGTGGGTCGTAGCGCAAGGACCACACTGATCGCCAGCGCTGCCGCACCGACCCGATCGGCGAGTTGGTGGGCGCGCTCGATGTCGCGGATCTCTGGTGGTGGCCCGTCGCCGAGGGTGTTGCGCTCCTCGACCCGCTCGCCGTAGGTGTTCCGCCCGCCCAGCGTGACCCCGAGCGCCCCTGCGAAGGCGGCCTCGACCGGGCCGGCGTTGGGGCTGGGGTGCTGGCCGGCATCACGCCGCCAGGCCGTGATGGCTCCGTTCAGACCGGCCGCCGACCGTTGGTGCGAGCGCCGCCGCCAGCCACGCGGTGAGCCGGGACCCGGCGAGGTTGAGCAGGTCGTCCAGCCTGGCCGAGGCCCAGCCGAAGCGTTGATGCCGAGCGCTGCGGTGGCCCACCATCGCGTCCAGGGTGTTGGCCGCCCGGTAGCCCGCCAGCCCACCGATGCCGCCGAACGCCCCGGCCAGCAGCGGCGCGACGACCGCGTCCGAGGTGTTCTCGGCGAGCGACTCGACGGTGGCGCGGGTGATCTCGGCGGTGTCGAGCCCGCTGGTGTCCCGGCCGACGAGGTGGGTGAGCTGGGAGCGGGCGGCGACCAGGTCGCCGGCCGCGAGCTGGCCGCGGATCGCGGTGGCCTCGCGGCCCAGGGAGGCGCCGCCGAGCACCGCCCAGGTGGCCGCCGCCGTGGCCAGGGTGTGCAGCGCGGGCCGGTCGCGGGTCGATCCGCTCGACGGCGGTCCCGAGGGCGGCCGTGGACCCAACCAGGACGAGCGTGTACGCCGCGCCGCGGGCCCGCGAGTCGGCGTACATCCGCCGTTCGAGCCCCGCGGCCAGCTGTCCGAACCCGGCGACCGGGTGGTGGCGGGCGGGGTCGCCGAGCATCCGGTCAGCGGCGTACCCGACGGCCAGGCCCAGCGCCCGGCTCACAGTGCCCGTCTCACAGTGCCTGCTCACAGGCGTCTCACAGGGACGCGGCAAGCTCGCGTCGGGAGATCTCGTGCGTGTGCTGCTGGTGGAGGCGGCCGACCAGGCCGGTGAGGACAACACCGATGGTGGCCCACATCGCGGCCAGCGTCATCAGCGAGGAGACGCGGAAGTACCAGAGCGTGTCCGCAGGGAAGTCGCCCACCTCGTTGACCGTGGGCATCAACAGCCCGGCGACGATCACGACGACGAGGTAGAGGCCGGCTCCGCTGAGAACGGCGGCGTACGCCCCGGAGCGCTGCCAGACGCGTTGGGCGAGCACGGTGCCCGCGACGGCGCCGACCAGCGAGATCAGCAGGAACGTGAAGTACAGCCCGGTGCGTGAGCCGATCGTGTCGGCGTTGCCGACCGCGGGTGGCGTGGCTGGGTACTTCAGGAACGGCACGAGCGCGATCGCGACGAAGCCGACCAGGGCCACGAGGGCGGTGGACTGCCCCGGCCTCAACCGCCCGACCCGGCCCATCAGTCCGGCCGCGACGAGCGCGACCAGGCCGCCGAGGGCCGTGCCGACGGCGATTGTCCCGGTCGCCAGTCCCCAGGTGCTCTGGTTGTCGCGCGAGACGACGGTGCCTTCGTCCTCGTGGCTGTGCCCGGCCGGCTCCTCGGCGTGCGTGTGCGCCTCAGTCGTCGAGCCCGCTTCTTCGATCGCGATGGCGCGGTCGACGTGCGGCTCGCCGACCTGGTGGGCGACGAGGAAGGCCACGAAGCCGGCGAGGACGCCGGCCAGGAGGCCGCGGATCAGGAAGTTGCGCGCGGTCATGAGCAGGCTTCTTTCGGCTGCTCAGTGGCAGGGGTAGCCGAGCAGGTGGCGCCCGTCGTGGACCCACTCGTGGATCGCGTTGCCGGCCGGGATCGAGACCGCACCCTGGTCCGCGCTGATGAAGAAGATCACCAGAGTCGCGAGGAGGCCGAAGAGCAGTGCCCACGGGGCGAGCTGGGAAAGGGGGATCGAGGGAACCTCGATCTCGGGAACCGTGACGGCGGTTGCCATGTGTCCTCCTGAAGGGATTCGTGCGTCCCTGGTCGATGGGGAGTTACGGACACTCGGGTCTGACTCCACCGCAACCGACCTGTTCAGGAGCTGGTCGAGAGCGGTGTCACAGTAGCGCGACTGTGCCGGACTTTCACCGGCTTCCTCGTGCCCGTGCGCACACCCTAGGGCATCGGAATGCGGCGCCCGATAGCAGCTGTCCGCCACCTGGGTCAGCTGAGCTCGCCGACCGGCGGTCGTGGTCGTTCTCTGCGGCACTCGAGGGCGTCGCCCGACCGCGTTGAGCGTCAACGGCTGCGGATCGGACGTCGAGTGCCGCAGACTTTGACCACTTCCTGGGCCCATGGTCTCAGGTGAGCTCGATCCGCAGCGCGACGAGCAGCTTGCGGGTCAGTTCGGGGGCACGGACGGCGATCCGGACCCAGTCCGGTCCGAGGCCGGGGAAGGTGTCGGCGCGACGGACCGCGTAGCCGGCGGCGCGGAGTCGCTGGTGGGTGCCGGCGCCCACCCGGGCGAGCACGAACGGCGCCTGGCCGGCCACCGTGGGTACGCCGAGTTCGGTGAGCCCGTCGACCAGCACCCGCCGGTTGGCGACCGTCCTGGTTGCTCGCCTGGCCTGCTCGGTGCGCGCCTCCTCGCCGGCGCAGGCGACCATCGCCGCAGCGGCCGTTGCCGAGACCGACCATGGAGTCTGCTTGGCGCGCAGCTCGGCCACGACGTCGGGGGTCGCGAGGACGTAGCCGGCCCGGACTCCCGGGATCGACCACAGCTTGGTCAGGCTCCGCACCACCACGAGCCCGGGCACAGCGAGGTCAGCCAGCGAGTGCTGCTCGCCTGGGACGAAGTCGATGAACGCCTCGTCGACCACCACCAGGCGCCCGGGCCGGACGAGCTCGCGGATCCGGTCGGCAGCGTGCAGGACGCCGGTGGGGTTGGTCGGGTTGCCGACGACGACGAGGTCGGCGTCCTCCGGGACGCTCGCCGGGTCGAGCGCGAAGCCGTCTGGCGGCGCAGTGCACGTGCGTCGGCGGGTGGCCGGCCTCGGCGAGCGCAACGTCCGGCTCGGTGAACTGTGGATGGATGACGACTGGCTTTCGCCAGGGCCGCAGCCGGGCCAGCACCGAGAACGCCTCCGCGGCTCCGGCCGTCGCGATGACCTCCTCGGCCGGACGCCCGTGCCGTCGGGCAAGTGCGGCCTCGGCCTTCGTCGACGACGGGTAGGCGCCGATCTCGTCCAGGCTCGCCACGAGGGCGTCGTCGAGCCACCTGGGTCGTGGCCCGTCGTACACATTGACGGCGAAGTCGACCAGCCCGGCTCCGACCTCGGCGTCGCCGTGATGGCGCAGCGGTTCGGCCAGCGCGGTGGTTGACGTGGACCGGGCCCTGCGGCGTGGCCTCGGCGGCCACGCCCACGTGCGGGGTCGCGGCGTGGACCGCGTCGGCGAAGCGCTGGGCGAGCTGAGGGTGGCCCGCCCAATGGGTGTGGAGGTACGACGCGTGCAGGGTCGCGGTCGCGAACCCCTCCGGCTGCCCGTCGACGAGCCACGCGGGCGTCGCTCCGGCGCCAGGCTCGACGCGGGTCCGGTGGAACTCGTGGCCGGTGACCGACTCGCCGGGGCGGCCCAGCAGGGACTCCGCGGCCGCGTCGGCCCGCCGGTAGGACAGGGTCAGCCGCGGGGACATCGACGCCCGTGCGTCCAGAGTGCCCACCATCGGGGCGCCGTCGACGGTGTTGCAGAGGTAGAGCAGGCCGGCGCACTCGGCGACGGTGGGGATGCCGGCCGCGATCGCCGCGTGCAGGTCCGCGCGGAGTCCGGTGTTGGCGGACAGCCCGGCGGCATGCACCTCGGGGAAGCCGCCGCCCAGGTAGATGCCCGCCGTCTCCGGCGGCAGGGCGCGGTCGGCGAGCGGGTCGAAGGTGACCACGTCGCAGCCGGCGGCAAGGAGCAGTTCCTCGGTCTCGGTGTAGCGGAACGTGAACGCGCGGCCGCCGGCGATCGCGACCACGGGCCGACGACCGGTGGTCGAGCTTGTCGAGCGTTGGTGCGAGCTTGCCTCGGTATCGAGCTTGTCGAGATGACCACTTCCCGCCGCGGGTCCCACGCCTCGCCCTCGAGGTCCGGCGCGCTGCGGGCGAGCTCGAGGACGCGCTCGAGGTCGACGCGCTCGGCGAGCCGGTCGGTCAGCCGGTCCAGGGCGTGCGCGGCCTCGTCGCGTTCCTGCGCCGGCACCAGGCCGAGGTGTCGCGAGGGGGCCACGATGCCGTCGTCGCGATGGAGTACGCCGAGCACGGGCAGGTCGATCGAGCCGACCACCTCCGCGGCGTGCCGGTCGGTGCCGACCTTGTTGAGGATGACTCCGACGATCTCGACGGAGGGGTCGAACCCGACCATCCCGCGCACGACGGCGCCGATCGACCGCGACGCGTGCGAGACGTCGACGACGAGTACGACGGGGGACCGGGTCACCGTCGCGACATGAGCCGTGGAGGCGAAGCCGTGCCCGCCGAGCTGCCCGTCGTACAGACCCATCACGCCCTCGACGATGGCGACGTCGGCGCCCCGGGCGCCGTGCAGGAGCAGCGGCACCAGGCGGTCCTCGCCGACCAGGTGCGGGTCGAGGTTGCGTCCGGGTCGACCGGTGGCGAGGGCGTGGTAGCCGGGGTCGATGTAGTCGGGCCCGACCTTGTGGCCGCTGACGGCCAGACCGGTGCGGGCCAGCGCCGCCATCAGGCCCGTGGCAACGGTGGTCTTCCCGTGCCCCGACGCGGGCGCGGCGATCACCAGACGGGGGAGGGCTACCACTCGATTCCTCGCTGGCCCTTCTGGCCGGCGTCCATCGGGTGCTTGACCTTGGTCATCTCGGTGACCAGGTCGGCGACGTCGACCAGCCTCGGGTCGGCACGCCGGCCGGTGACCACGACGAACTGGCGGCCGGGACGGTTCGCCAGCGTGTCCACCACGTCGTCGACGTCGACCCAGCCCCACTGCATCGGGTAGGTGAACTCGTCGAGCACCAGGAGGTCGTGGGTCTCCTCGGCGAGGCGGCGCTTGATCTCGGCCCAGCCCTCGGCGGCCTCGGCCGCATGGTCCTCGGCCTCCCCGGCCTTGCGCGCCCACGACCAGCCGGCGCCCATCTTGTGCCACTCGACCGGCCCGCCCTCGCCGGTCTCCCGGTGCAGCTCGCCGAGTCGCTCGAGGACGGTCTGCTCGCCGATGCGCCACTTCGCGGACTTCACGAACTGGAACACCCCGATGTTCCATCCCTGGTTCCAGCCGCGGATCGCGAGCCCGAACGCGGCGGTCGACTTCCCCTTGCCGTCGCCCGTGTGCACCATCAGCAACGGCCGGTTGCGGCGCTGGCGGGTGGTGAGCCCGTCGTCGGGTACGGCGACTGGCTTGCCCTGGGGCATCAGGCCACCCCCTCGCGCGTCGTCCGAACCGGCAGCGATCCGCGGACCACGTCGGTCAGCGCGCTCGCGCTCACCTCGCCGACCGGCACGTACTCGGCCCGCAGCGAGTCGGCGAGGCCGGCGGCCAGGCCGAGCCGGAACGGGCCGGTCTCGCCGTCCACGACCAGCGTCGCCACGCCTTCCCCGGCGAGCCGGGCGGCTACCTGCCGCGAGCGGATCAGGGGATCGGCGCCGTGGGTCGCGCGGCCGTCGGTGACCACGACCAGCAGCGGTCGCCGGCGCGGGTCGCGGGTGCGTTCGAGGCCGAGCAGCCGTTCGGCCTCAGCCAGGCCTTCGGCCAGTGGCGTCCGTCCGCCGGCCGGCAGGTCGCGCAGCCGGGTCGCCGCGATCTCCACGGAATGGGTGGGGGGCAGCGCGAGCTCGGCCCGGTCGCCGCGGAAGGTGATCATCGCGACCTTGTCGCGACGCTGGTAGGCGTCCATGAGGAGGGACAGGACCGCGGTCTTGACCTGCTCCATCCGTTTGCGCGCCGCCATCGACCCGGAGGCGTCGACGCAGAACAGGATGAGGTTGGCCTCGTGGCCCTCGCGGACCGCGACCCTCAGGTCGTCGCCGCGGAAGACCAGCTGGCCGGTGGTCCGGCCGCGCGCCGTCTGGTGGGGGGCGGCGGCCCGGACGGTCTCGACGAGGTGGATCGAGCCGCCCGTACCGCCCGGTCGCCGCGCGCCGATCCGGCGTCCCGGACTCCGTGACGGCTCGGCTGCGCCGACCCGCCTCCCCGACGCCCGTGCCTGCGACCGTGAACAACCGGGTCCGGTACCGCGTCCGGTGCCACCACCGTCGCCGCCGGCTCGGGGTTTCGAGACGGGCCTTGACGGCCCTTCTCAACCGCCGAGGGGTCGGCGTCGGGGTTTCGAGACGGGCCTTGACGGCCCTCCTCAACCGCCGACGAGTCCGAGGTGCCCGGAGGCGGAGGGGTCGCGCCCGTCGAACGGGTCTCGGGCTCGAGACGCCGAGGCTCCTAGCCGCCGACGGGTCTGACGGCCCTCCTCGACCGCCGACGGGCCTGACGGCCCTCCTCAACCGCCGAGGGTCGGGACGGGTCGGGAGGAGTCAGGTCGTCGTCGCCGAGGATCCGGTCGAGCAGGTCCTCGTCGAGCCCGGGTGCGTCGAACGGGTTGCGCCGGCGCCGATGGGGGAGGGCGAGGCGGGCGGCGGCCCGGATGTCGGCCCGCGTGACCGTCGAACGCTCGTGCCAGGCGGCGTGCGCGACCGCGGCCCGGGCGGTGACGATGTCGGCCCGCATCCCGTCGACCTCGAAGGTCGGCACAGACCTCCGCGATCTTGAGCAGCGCGGCGTCGCTCAGCTCGACCTGGCCGACCAGCTTCTGGGCGTTCAGGATCCGGTCGGTCAGGGCCCGCTCGTCATCGGCGTACGCCGCCGCGAAACCGTCGGGATCGGCGTCGTGGGCCATCCGGCGGCGGACGACCTCGACCCGCTGCGCCGGGTCGCGCGGCGCGGCCACCTCGACCGTGAGCCCGAACCGGTCGAGCAGCTGCGGCCGGAGCTCGCCCTCCTCGGGGTTCATCGTCCCGACCAGCACGAACCGCGCAGCGTGTACGACGGAGACCCCGTCCCGCTCCACGGTCGAGCTGCCCATGGCGGCCGCGTCCAGCAGCAGGTCGACGAGGTGGTCGTGGAGCAGGTTGACCTCGTCGACGTAGAGGATCCCGCGGTGGGCGCGGGCGAGCAGCCCGGGCTCGTACTCCGTCCGGCCCTCGGCCAGCGCCCGCTCGAGGTGCAGCGAGCCGAGCACTCGGTCCTCGGTGGCCCCGACCGGCAGCTCGACCAGCCGCACGGAGCGGGTCTCGGTCTCCGCGTCCGCCCCGAACGGGCCGTCGAGCGAGCTGGCGTGCGGGTCGGCGGGATCGATGGAGAACCGGTCACCGGCGAAGACGTCGATCGGTGGCAGGACCGCCGCCAGCGCCCGGACCATGGTGGACTTCGCGGTGCCCTTCTCGCCACGGACCAGCACGCCGCCGACTTCGGGCGAGATGGTGGTCAGGACCAGGGCGAGCGCCATGTCGTCGGACCCGACGACAGCGCTGAAGGGAAACTGCTGTGGCATTGGGGCTCCCGCTCGTCAGCCATCGAATGATGTGGCGCGAGGCCGGTCTTCGGACTTCCTGGCTCTCCCCGTGAGGGCGTCCAGGTCACCGCAGCGGGCCCTGTGCCGGAATCTCACCGGCTTCCCAGATTCTCCCGTCGGACCCGGCCCTGCGGCCTGGTCGTCGGGGCACCTCGTGCCTGTCGGGCGTCACGATAGCGTGTGCGCCCATGTCGCCCCTCGCCCCGTCTCGCGTCGTGGTGGTCGGCATCGGCGCCGACGGCTGGCCGGGCATGCCGGAACGGCTGCGCACCCGCATCGAGGACGCCGACGTCGTGCTCGGCGGTCACCGGCAGCTGGCCCTGTTGCCGGACGTCCGCGGCCAGCTCCGCGAGCCCTGGCCGTCGCCGCTGCGGGAGGGGCTCACCAAGCTGCTGGAGAAGTACGCCGGACGCCGGGTCGTCGTGCTCGCGTCGGGCGACCCCCTCGTCTCCGGGATCGGCTCGACCCTGGTCGAGCTGCTCGGCGTCGAGGCCGTCGAGATCGAGCCCGGCGGTGTCGTCGGTCGCGCTGGCCCGAGCCCGGATGGGCTGGCCGGCGGAGTCGGTCGACGTCGTGTCCGCGGTCGGCCGGGACCCGTCCGCAGTGCTCCGCAGCCTCGCGCCGGGCCACCGGCTGCTGGTTCTCTCCGCCGACGAGTCGACTCCGGCGGAGGTGGCCAGGCTCCTCGCCGCCAGTGGGTACGGCGCCAGCCGGATGACGGTCCTCGGCGACCTCGGCGCGGCCGACGAGTCCCGGGTCGAGGGAGTCGCCGCGACCTGGGCCGCGGACGTGTCCCGGCTCAACGTGATCGCGCTGGAGCTCGACGGACCCGTCGTCGGGTCCTGGTCGGGAGGACTCCCCGACGACGTCTTCGAACACGACGGCCAGCTCACCAAGCGAGACCTGCGGGTCTCCGCGCTGGCCCGGCTCGCCCCACTGCCCGGGCAGCTGCTCTGGGATGTCGGTGCCGGTGCCGGCTCGGTCGGGATCGAGTGGATGCGGGCCCATCCCACCTGCCGCGCCGTCGCGGTCGAGGCGGATCCCGACCGCGCCGACCGGATCGGCCGCAACGCGGAGCGGCTCGGCGTACCCGCACTGGAAGTCGTCCGCGGCCGGGCGCCCGGCGTACTCGCCGATCTGCCCGCGCCGGATGCGGTCTTCGTCGGCGGAGGCGCGACCGCCGAAGGGGTGCTGGACACCTGCCTCGCCGCGATGCGGCCCGGCGGCCGGCTGGTCGTGCACGGCGTGACTCTGGAGACCGAGGCGCTGCTGGCCGAGCGGTACGCCACCCACGGTGGCGAGCTCACCCGGATCCACGTCGAGCGCGCGGCGCCGATCGGCTCGTTCACCGGCTGGACGCCGGCTCGCCCGGTCACCCAGTGGGCGTTGACCACATGACCGTCCACTTCGTCGGCGCCGGCCCCGGAGCCGCGGACCTGATCACCCTGCGCGCGGCCTCGATGCTGGCGGCCGCCGACGTCTGCCTCTACCCCGGGACCTACCTCGACCACGAGGTGCTCGCCCACTGCCGCCGCGACGCGCGGCTGGTCGACACCCAGGACCTCGACCTCGACCAGATCACCGAGACGCTGGTCACCGCACACCGAGCCGGCCTCGACGTGGTCCGGCTGACCTCGGGGGACCCGTCGCTCTACTCGGCGCTGGCCGAGCAGACGAAGCGCCTCGACACCGCGAATGTCCCGTGGGACGTCACACCCGGAGTCCCGGCGTACGCCGCCGCCGCTGCCCTGGTCGGACGCGAGCTGACCGTCCCGCTGCTGACCCAGTCGGTGGTGCTGACCCGGGCCCAGGCCCGGTCCACGGCGATGCCGGAGGCCGAGGCGCTCGCCAACTTCGCCGCCACCGGGGCCACGCTCGTGCTGCACCTCGCCGTCACCCGCACCCGCGAGATCGCGGCCTCGCTGGTCGAGCAATACGGCGCCGACTGCCCGGTGGTCGTCGTGTCGCGGGCCAGCCAGCCCGAGGAACTCGTGCTGCGCGGGACGCTGGCCGACATCGCCGACCAGGTGGAGGCGGCCGGACTCCGGCAGGCGGCGGTCATCCTGGTCGGCCGCGTCCTCGACCCGGACACCGGCGGCGAGTCGTACCTCTACGACCCGGCGCGGGACCGGACCACCAAGCGCATCACCTGACGAAGCGAGGCGTCCAGACCTGCCCCGACGCCGTACGCCGGGTGCTCGACGCGCCCACGATCAGCAGGCACTTCATGTCGACCGCGTCCGCCTCCAGCTCGGCGAGAGTCGTGACGGTCAGGGACTCCTCGGCCCGGCCGACGTCGCGGCCGATCACGACCAGCGTGTCGGGCGAGCGGTGCTCGAGCAGGATCTTCTGGGCGAGGGTGACCTGTTCGGTGCGGGACCGCGAGGCCGGGTTGTAGATCGCCAGCACCAGGTCGGCCTCGGCGATCGCCCGAAGCCGCTCGTTCGACCAGCGACCAGGGCTTGAGCCGGTCGGACAGGCTGACGACCGCGAAGTCCGCACCGATCGGCGCGCCCGCCCGCGCCGCCACCGCCTGGACGGCGCTGAGGCCCGGCAGCACCCGGATCGACACGTCGGCATACGCCGGGTCCTCGGCGGCCTCGAACACGGCCGACGCCATCCCGAACACTCCCGCGTCGCCACCGGACACGACCGCGACGCGTTCGCCGGCCCTGGCCAGGTCGAGCGCGAACCGCGCGCGATCCACCTCGACGGTGTTGCCCGAGGGGTGCCGCTGCAGACCCGCACGCTGCGGCACCCGGTTGACGTACGGCGCGTAGCCGACCACGTGCTCCACCTCGGCGAGCGCAGCCGACCACCTCGGGGGTCTGCCACCCGTCCGGCCCAGGCCCCAAGCCGACGACCAACGAGTTCCGCTGACGGCACTGGGTCGCCGAGGTCCGCGGCCTGAAGGCTTGGTCCCCGACCGCAGTCGATCGGCCCCGGCCTCGGGCTGGGCCGAGTCGCCGGGCACCACGATGAGCGAGAAGTACGGCACGGTCGCCGGGTCGACGTCGGCGACGGGCAGCCAGCGCTCGGAGGGCATCGAGGCGCGCTCGACGTACAGCGCGTGCTCCAGCCGGCCGGCCTGCTCGAGCGCGGACCGCACCGCGGGGAACCTCCGGCCGAGCTTCATGATGATCGCGCCGTCGGTGTCGGCAAGCCGCCGGGCCAGCTCGGGCTCGGGGAGGGTGCCCGGCAGGATCGTGAGGACGTCGGTCTGGCGCACGAGCGGCGACGCGACCGCCGCAGTGGCCGCCGCGAATGCCGGCACGCCAGGAACCACCTCGGTGGGGAAGCGCGGGGACAACCGGTCGTGCATGTACATGTACGAGCCGTAGAACAGCGGGTCGCCCTCGGCGAGCAGCACGACGGTCCGGCCGGCCTCGAGGTGGACCGCCAGCCGGGCCGCGCTCTGCTCGTAGAACTCCGCCATCGCGCCCGTGTAGCCGCCGGGATGGGCGGTGTGGCCCGTGGTCACCGGGTAGCGCAGCTCCTCCTCGATCGCGTCGGCGGGGATCAGATCGGCGGCGATCCGGCGGGCGTTGGACTCCTTGTCGGCGCCCGCGTGATAGGCCACCACGTCCGCTCCGGCGATCAGCCGGGCCGCCTTGAGGGTGACCAGCTCCGGGTCGCCGGGGCCGAGCCCCACGCCGTAGAACCGGCCGGTCATTCCCGCTCCTGGGACAGTGCGTTGAGGGCGGACGCGGTCATGGCCGAGCCGCCACGACGACCGCGGACCGTCAGGAACGGGACGTCGATCCCGTGGTCCTGCGCGAACGACGCCAAGGCCTGCTTGGACTCGGCGGCGCCGACGAACCCGACCGGGCAGCCGATGATCGCGGCCGGCCGGGGAGCCCCGTCGAGCAGCATCTCCAGCAGGTGGAAGAGCGCCGTCGGGGCGTTCCCGATCGCGACCACCGCGCCGTCGAGCCGTTCGCCCCACAGCGAGAGCGCGGCCGCGGAGCGCGTCGTACCCCACTCGCGAGCGAGGGCCGGAACCCGCTCGTCTCGCAACGTGCAGACGACCTCGTTGTCGCGGGGCAGCCGGGAACGCGTCACCCCGGAGGCGACCATCGCCGCGTCGGCGAGGATCGGCGCTCCGGCTTGCAGCGCGGTGCGCGCGGCCGACACCAGCCGGGGGTGTACGACGAGGTCGTGGGCCAGGTCGACCTGGCCGGTGCCGTGGACCATGCGTACCGCCACCGTCTCGGCGTCTGCGGGCAGGTGGGCGAACGAGGCCTCGGCCCGGATCGTCGCGAACGAGTCCGCGTAGATCGCCGCACCCTCGTCGAGGTAGTCGTAGCGTCGCGGCGGCCGGGCAATCCCGGTCTGGGAACAGGCACTCATGCGAACTCCTCGGGGTTCTCGCCCCTGGTAGTGCGAACGCCGCGGGATCAGTGTCTGGCTTCAGTCGTCGAGACGACCTGACAGTGGCGGAACCGCCCCGGACTCGCACCGGGTTCCTGGCTCGCGCGGGCGAGGACAGACTACTGGGTGCCGTCCGGGACAAGAAGGCCGTGCCACGGCGTGACGACCAGCGGCCCCTCGGTCGGCAGGTCCGTCAGCAGTGCCGGCGTCACCAGCCCGTCGCGGGCGACGACGTGCGTCACGCCTGGCGCGACGGGTCCGGCGCCCAACGGAGGGGTGTGTACGACGGTCCGCGCGTCGCGTTCGACGGCCCGGGGCGTGGCCGGCAGCTCGTCAACGTGCCAGGGGGCGGTCGGGCCCTCGCCGCGCACCGACAGGAAGGCCCGCGCGAGCCCGACGAGCCGGGCGGCCGCCTCGGCCAGCGGCACGACCGGGCCCCACGAGCGCGACCCCAACCGGATCTGGGTCTCGTCGGACGAGACTGCTACGCAGCCGAGGTCGAGGGTTCGATCGAGCAGGTCGCCGCGACCGTCGTCCAGCACGAACAGGAACCGCCCCGGCAACCTCGCCAGCGAGGGATGGGCGCAGAGGCCGGCGTCGAGGGCCGCCGCGACTGGCCGCAGGTCAGCCCGACCACCAGCCATTCCCGACAGCGGCGAGACCATGATGTTGCGGACCAGCTCATGGGTCGGGTGCGGGAGCAGTCCGGTCGACGCGAGCGCCTCCTCGACGTGGGTGCCGAGCGGATCGGGCAGGCCGCGGACCTGAAGGTTGGCGCGCGCGGTCAGGTGCACGTTGCCGTCGCCGTACTCTCGGGAGACCTCGCCCAACCTGTGCAGGGCGCCAGCCGAGATCGCGCCGCCGACCAGCCGCAGCCGCACCAGCGCGCCATCGTCGGCGGACCAGGGCCGGAACACGCCTGGGCAGAGATCACCGCGGTGGCGCGGGGTCGACACGACAGCTGCTCCTTCCGGGAACCGTGGCGGCAGCGTAGCCGGGCAGTTCGGGGTGGTGGCAGTCTCACCAGCCCGGTGGACGAGCACCGGTTGCTGCGGGAGCCCCTTGCCCTAGGCTGACCCGCGAATGTCTCGTGGGACAGGAACCCGGTGCGAGCCCGGGGCGGTTCCGCCACTGTGAAGCCCGGCATCGGTCTGCGGGCGCAGCCAGACACTGGCCACGGGACCTCCGACGACGAGGGGCGAGAACCCCGAGGAGGAACGTCCACGATGCGCATCGCGCTGCTGTCGACATCCGACACCGACCTGCTGTCCGCCCGCGCCTCCGGCGCCGACTACGTGTGGGCGAACCCCACCCGGGTCACGGGCACCCCTTCCGTCGACGGCTGCCAGCTCGGCATCGTCCGGCTGCTCGGCGGCCCGCAGGACCTCGAGGGGTGGTACGACGACCTCCGCGCCACCGGGATCCCCCTGGTCGTGCTCGGCGGCGAGCAGCAGCCCAACGCGGAGCTGATGGAGCGGTCCACCGTCCCGATCGGCATCGCGGCGGAGGCGCACCGCTACCTCGCCGAGGGCGGCCCGGCCAACCTTGCCCAGCTGCACGCCTTCCTGTCCGACACCGTGCTGCTCACCGGCGAGGGCTTCGAGCCGCCGGTCGAGATCCCCGCTTGGGGCCTGCTCGACCGCCGCCCACCGTTGGTCGAGGAAGGCGCGCCAGCTGTCCCACCGTTGGTTGAGGAAGGCGCGCTAGCGCCTGTCTCGAAACCCGGTGACCCGACCATCGACCTACCCGCCGGTCGTGGTCTCGACAAGCTCGACCACCGAGACGGTGCTAGCGGCTCGCTGTCTCGAAACCCGGTGACGCCGACCATCGACCTCCCGCGCGTCGGCGTGCTGTTCTACCGCGCGCACGAGTCGAGCGGCAACAACGCGTTCGCGCACGCCCTCGCCGACGCGATCGACGCGACCGGTGAGGCCGTCGGCGTACCCATCTTCTCGACCTCGCTGCGGTCCGCGCCCGACGACCTGTACGACGCGCTCGGCACCCTCGACGCCCTGGTCGTGACCGTGCTCGCGGCCGGCGGCACCAAGCCCAGCACGGCGAGCGCGGGTGGCGACGACGAGGCCTGGGACGTCGAGCGGATGAAGGCGCTCGACATCCCGATCCTCCAGGGGCTGTGTCTGACGTCCAGCCGCGAGGCGTGGGCCGCCTCCGACGAGGGCGTGACGCCGCTGGACTCGGCGAACCAGATCGCGATCCCGGAGTTCGACGGCCGGATCATCACCGTGCCGTTCTCGTTCAAGGAGATCGACGAGGACGGGCTGCCGCGCTACGTCGCCGACCCCGAGCGCTGCGCCCGGGTGGCCGGGATCGCGGTCGCCCACGCCAGGCTGCGCCACGTCCCGCCGTCGCGAGCGGAAGATCGCGCTGATGCTGAGCGCCTACCCGACCAAGCACAGCCGGGTCGGCAACGCGGTGGGCCTGGACACCCCGGTCTCGACGGTCCGGCTGCTGCGGCGGCTCCGCGACGCCGGCTACGACCTCGGCCCTCCCGGAGCCATCCCCGGCCTCGACCTGGCCGACGACACCGAGGCCGGCGACGCCCTGATCCATGCGCTGATCGCGGCGGGCGGCCAGGACGAGGAGTGGCTGACCGCGGCCCAGCTGTCCGACAGCCACGTCCGGATCGGACTCGACGACTACCGCCGCTGGACCGCCGATCTGCCGGCGGCGCTGATGGACGACGTCAACGCGGCCTGGGGCGAGGCGCCCGGCCGGCTGTTCGTGAACGACCAGGGCGAGATCGTGCTGGCCACGATCACGGCCGGGAACGTCGTACTCCTGATCCAGCCGCCACGTGGGTTCGGCGAGAACCCGGTCGCGATCTACCACGACCCGGACCTGGCGCCCTCGCACCACTACCTGGCCGCGTACCGCTGGCTGGGCAGTGCTGTCGAGGCAGGGGGCTTCGGCGCCCACGCCGTCGTCCACCTCGGCAAGCACGGCTCGATGGAGTGGCTGCCGGGCAAGAACGCCGCGATGTCTGCGGCGTGCGCGACGGACGCGGCGATCGGCAACCTGCCGCTGGTCTACCCGTTCCTGGTCAACGACCCGGGGGAGGGCGCGCAGGCCAAGCGGCGCGCCCACGCCACGATCGTCGACCACCTGATCCCGCCGATGGCTCGCGCCGAGTCGTACGGCGACATCGCGAAGCTCGAGCAGCTCCTCGACGAGCACGCCAACATCGCGGCGATGGACCCGGCGAAGCTGCCGGCGATCCGAGCCGAGATCTGGACGCTGATGCACGCCGCCGAGATGCACCGGGATCTGGGGCTCGACGAGCGCCCCGACGACGACTCCTTCGACGACTTCGTCCTGCACGTCGACGGCTGGCTCTGCGAGATCAAGGACGCCCAGATCCGCGACGGCCTGCACATCCTGGGTCAGGCTCCCGAGGGCGAGGCGCGGGTCAACCTGGTGCTGTCGATCCTTCGGGCCGCCCAGGTCTGGGGTGGCGAGACAGCGTCGGTGCCCGGGCTGCGGGCGGCGCTCGGGCTCAAGGAGGGCGCCCTTCGACAGGCTCAGGAACCGGGGTTTGCGGTCGATGCGATCGAGGCCCAGGCCCGGTCGCTGGTCGAGCGGATGGAGGCGGCCGGCTGGGAGCCGGACGCCGCCGACGGCCTGCACGACGACCCCGAGGTCCGCCGAGTCCTGCGCTTCGCGGCCACCCAGGTGGTGCCGCGGCTGGCCCGGACGACCGACGAGCTGGACGCCGTACTCCACGCACTGGACGGCGGCTTCGTGCCCGCCGGGCCGTCCGGCTCCCCGCTGCGGGGACTCGTCAACGTGCTGCCGACCGGCCGGAACTTCTACACGGTCGACCCGCGCGCGGTGCCGTCCCGACTGGCCTGGGAGACCGGTGTCGCGATGGCCGACTCCCTCATCCAGCGCTACCTCGACGACACCGGCTCCTACCCGGAGTCCGTCGGGCTCTCGGTCTGGGGCACGTCCGCGATGCGCACGTCCGGCGACGACATCGCCGAAGTCCTTGCCCTGCTGGGTGTTCGGCCGTCGTGGGACATGGCCTCACGCCGCGTCGACGACCTGGAGGTCGTGCCGCTCGAGGAGCTGGGTCGGCCACGCATCGACGTGACGGTCCGGATCTCCGGCTTCTTCAGGGACGCGTTCCCGCACGTGCTGGCGATGCTCGACGACGCCGTCCGCATGGTCGCGGAGCTCGACGAGCCGCTCGGCCAGAACTTCGTTCGAGCCCACGCCCGAGCCGACCTCGCCGAGCACGGCGACGTACGCCGGGCGACCACCCGGATCTTCGGCTCCAAGCCCGGGTCGTACGGCGCCGGCATCCTGCAGGTGATCGAGTCCGGCACCTGGCGCGACGACAAGGACCTGGCCGAGGTCTACACGGCGTGGGGCGGGTTCGCCTACGGCCGCGACCTCGACGGCGTCTCCGCCGCCGACGACATGCGAACCAACTACCGGCGGATCAAGGTCGCCGCCAAGAACATCGACACCCGCGAGCACGACATCGCCGACTCCGACGACTACTTCCAGTACCACGGCGGCATGGTCGCCACCGTCCGGGCGCTGACCGGCGTCGACCCCCGCGCCTATGTCGGCGACTCGACCACGCCGGACTCCGTTCGCACCCGGACCTTGCAGGAGGAGACGAACCGGGTGTTCCGGGCCCGGGTCGTCAACCCGCGCTGGGTCAACGCGATGCAGCGGCACGGCTACAAGGGCGCCTTCGAGCTGGCCGCGACCGTGGACTACCTGTTCGGCTTCGATGCCACCACTGGTGTGGTGCACGACTGGATGTACGACACCCTCGCGAAGGAGTACGTCCTCGACGAGACCAACCAGGCCTTCATGCGGAAGTCGAACCCGTGGGCGATGCGCGGGATCATCGAGCGGCTGCACGAGGCCGCCGACCGCGGCCTCTGGGCCGAGCCCGACCCGGAGATCCTCGCCGCGATGCAGCAGGTCTACCTCGAGCTCGAGGGCGACCTCGAGGACAGAGCCGGTGGTTGAGGAAGGCGCGCTAGCGCCTGGCCCCACGGTGGTTGAGGAAGGCGCGCTAGCGCCTGGCCCCGGTGGTTGAGGAAGGCGCGCTAGCGCCTGTCGAAACCACGCCGGATCCTCATCATCGGCGTCGGCCCAGGGGACCCCGACCAGGTGACCTACGAGGCCGTCGAGGCGATGCGTCAGGCCGACTACTTCGTGGTCACGGACAAACCCAAGCCTGACGGCGGGGCCGACCCGCTGGTCGCCGCCCGCGAGCGAATGCTGGCCAGGCATCTCGACCACGAACCGCGCCTCGTCGTCGTCCAGGACCCGGCCCGGGACCGGACGGCGTTGGGCACGGCGACCCGGGCCGACTACGAGACCGCGGTCGCCGATTGGCACGAAGCCCGGGCGGCGGCGTACGAGCAGGTGTTGCGCGACCACGACGGCGATGCCGGCTTCCTGGTCTGGGGCGACCCGGCGTTCTACGACTCCACGCTTCGGGTCCTCGACAAGGTCCGCACCCGGCTCGAGTTCGATCTCGACGTGATCCCGGGCATCTCCAGCATCCAGCTCCTCGCGGCCCGGCACCGGATCGTCCTGCACGATGTCGGCCGGCCGATCCACGTCACTACCGAACGCGCGCTCGCCGAGGCCATCGCGCAGGGGCAGGACAACGTCGTGGTGATGCTCAACCGCGGCCTCGACCCGCTGGACGATCCCGAGCTCGCCGACTGGCTGATCTGGTGGGGTGCCAACCTCGGCACCGAGGACGAAGCGCTGGTCGCGGGCCGCGTCGCGGACGTGCTCGACGAGATCGACCGCGCGCGTCGTACGACGAGAGAAAGCGCGGGGTGGCTGATGGACATCTACCTGCTCCGGCGTGTGATCTGAAGCACACGAAGGGCCCAGTCCCGCGGCGCAGTAAACGTGCGCGTGCCAATAACCGCGTAACCAGTACGGACCGCTGCTCGAGTGCCTACGCTGAAGGTTCACGGCGTCGTCTGAAGGCGCACTATCTCGGGACAGCCATGCGCGCCTTTCTTCTGACCATCAGCGTCGTCGCCCTCACGGCTGGTTGCGGGATCGGCGATCAGCCCGCGCCCAAGCCAGGAGCGGCAACATCTCCGACCGCTGTGACGACGGAACAAGCCGCCACACCCAGCCCCAGCGCGGGGATCGGCCTGGTCCGGCAAGCCTGCGCGGAGTACGAGAAGTCTGTGGGCTCCGGCGGCGCGACGATGGATTCCGTCGTCGCAAATTCATCGGTCCACCGTGAACGGGCTGTCGCCCTCGCGGCAGACGCGGAAGACGTCAACCTCCGGTGGACTCGGATCTCAAATGACATCCAGACGTATGCGTCCAAGAAGGTTGCTTTCGGAAACGAACTCGACTCGAACGGGTGTTGGTACCTCCGAAGGAGCGGCCCTGATCACAGCGGTCGGGGTGGCCGGAACCTCGTTCGAGAAGGCGTGTACTCAAGTAGAGCTTTGATCGATGCCCGCTAGCTCGGCCGTGGCCGGTCAGTCGGAGATGACGACGGGGATCCGCACCAGCGTTCCGTTGGCGCCGCGCCAGGTGATCCAGCCGCTGTCGACCTGGCGGCTGGTGGGACCGGTGATGGTGACGGTGAAGGTCCGGCTCTGGCCGGGGCGGATCCGGATCGCGACCGGGCTGATCGAGACGCGGTGGAGCGTGAACCCTCGCGCCTTGACCGAGTAGTACATCGGGCGTGCGCCGACGTTGGTGACGGTGCGCCGGATGTCGGACGGCCCGTCGGCCTTGATCGAGGGCAGGTTGAGGTCGCGGCCGTCCAGGCGTCCGGAGAGGTACCGCCGGTAGTCGCCGGTGTCGACGTCGTAGACGAGCCCCGGATGCAAGGCCCGGTCGAGGCGAGTCCGACCCGCCCCCTGGCTCAGCGACGACGGGTCGCCGGTCACCGGTCGGGCCGAGGTCATCAACGCCGACTGCACGCGCGCCGGCGACCAGTCGCGATGCCGCCCCAGGATCACGGCTGCCTGGCCACTGACCCGGGCGGTGGCGGCCGAGGTGCCGGAGAAGAGGTTCCAGCGGGCCGAGGACTCCGCCGACGGGGGTACGGCGCCCAGCACGTCGACGCCAGGTGCGGTGACCTCTGGCTTGACCAGGTCGCCCCGGGGGTCGCCGGGTGCCGACCAGCGCACCACGCTGCGCGAGCCTCCCACGCCCGCGCCGGGGCGGATCGTGGCCTCGGCGCCCGGATGCGCATGCTGCCAGGCGCGCAGGGTGCGTGCGGCACTCGCGGCGACGTGCAGGGTGGGGACCTGCTGGAAGTCGGCGTGTACGTCGCTGCCGTGGGTGTTGGCAAGCACCATGCCCACCCCGTCGGCAAGGGCCACCGTGTGGGACTTGTCGACGCGTCCCACACCCCCGCGCTCACAGATCACGATCTTTCCGGCAGCGCGGCTGGCGTCGAGGGACCCGGCGCGGCAGATCCTGGCGTCGGCCGGACTGGCGCCGGAGGCCGCGATGGAAGCGCCGCTCACCAGGCGGGCCGTGACCGTTCGGCGAGAGCTCATCGCGCCGGACAAGGAGCCGAGGTCGCTCATCGAGATCCGGCCTCCCCGGATCGGTCCCGTGACCGCGCCGACCGTGGTGATCCACGGCGCCGGGTGTGCGGCATAGGCCGAGCGTGCGTCGTTGCCCGCAGCGGCAGCCACGAAGACACCGCTCTGCGCGGCCCCGAGCAGGGCCGTGTCGACCGTGTCGAAGAGGGAGCCGCCGGCCACCGACAGGTTGAGGACGTCGACCCCGTCGGCCGTCGCGCGGTCGATGGCGGTGACGACGTCGGCCGTCGAGCAGCCGTCCTGATCGGGGTCGGGGGCGGTCCAGCAGGCCTTGTAGACGGCGAGCCGGGCCTGCGGCGCCGTACCGGCAAAGGCCCCCAGTGACTGGGCGCCGACCTTGACCGAGACGCCCGAGTTGCCTGCGGCGACCGAGGCCACCAACGTGCCGTGGCCGCTGTCGTCACGGGGGGACAGCGAAGAGGTGCTGCGGAGGTTGTCCGCGCCGAAGCCGTCGACGAACGAGCGCGCGCCCACGAGCTTGCTGGAGCAGGCGCTGTCGGGCCAGTCCTCGGCCACCTCGCAGGAGCCGGAGAACCCGGGCACGCCTCTGCCCAGATCCGGAACCGTGGCAAAGACGGGGTTGTCCGGGTCGAGTCCCGAGTCGATCAGTCCGATCACGACACCGGCGCCGCCGCGTTGCGGTTCCGCGATCGCCGCACTCGCCCCGGCGGACGAGGGGACTGCCGCGAGCCGGCGAACCTCGTTGCGCTCGACCGAGTCGACGCCCGGCACGGCCTCGATGTCGTGGGCCTGGGTCGACGTCAGTTGCACGGCGAAGCCGTCGAGGGCGGTGGTCCACCTGTAGATCGGAGCCGGGGCGCCCACCGCAGCCAGGACCCGGTTCTGCCGGAGCCGGAGGCTGTCCTGGTAGGCGGCGTCGGCCGGGCCTGCGTGGTTGGAGGCCGCGCCCCCCTCGAGCGTGACGAGATAGATCGTCGGTCCAGTCGGCGCCGCCTCGGCGGATTGAGCGGCGCCAATCCACGCGCCGCTGAGGGTGGCGGTCAGGGCAGCAAGCACTGTCACGGCGGCGCAGAAGCGCCGCTGTGATCCTGCCGCCGTAACCCCTGGCATCCCTGAACTCCGTCTACTCAGCCGCAACAATTGTCTCGCGCGGGTGTCCATGATGGCAGCCGGATGGGAATTTAGGTCAGTCGCACCCTGCCTTCTACATTGGACCTGTGCCCCCAGCAGGACCCGTCATCGGTTTCGACCTCGACATGACGCTCATCGACACCGTGCCCGGGTTCGCCGCGACCCTGCGCGCGCTGGGCGCTGAGCTGGGTGTCGACTTCCCCCTGGCCCAGATGACGGCCAAGCTCGGGCCTCCGCTCGATCACCTGCTGGTCGAGCACCTTCCGGAAGCCGAGGTCGCCGCGGCCGGGGACCGGTTCCGGGCGCTCTATCCCGACCACGCGATCACAACGGTCGAGGCGTTCGCCGGCGCGCATGACGCGCTGGCGGCCGTACGTCGACATGGGGGCCGGGTCATCCTGGTCACGGGCAAGTTCGCGGCGAACGCCCAGCTCCACGTCGACCACCTGGGTCTGGACGTCGACCTCCTCGAAGGCTGGGTATGGGGCACCGGGAAGGCCGACGTCTTGCGCAAGGAAGGCGCAACGGTCTACGTGGGCGACCACGTGCACGACGTCGAAGGCGCGTTGGCAGCCGGCGCGATCAGCGTCTCCGTGCTGACCGGTGGGTGCACCCGCGAGGAGCTGGTCGAGGCTGGCACCCACGTCGTCCTCGACGACCTGACCCAGTTCCCCGCCTGGCTCGACGAGCACCTGCTCGACGTCCGGCTTGGTGCCCTGGCGCACGACCTCGAGGCGCGGGGCAGTGTGCTGGTCGCCTTCAGCGGCGGCGCCGACAGCGCCTTTCTGCTGGCTGCCGCGGTCCGCGCCCTGGGAGCCGACCGGGTGGCGGCGGCGACCGCTTACAGCGACTCGCTCCCCATGGCCGAACGCGACCCCGCCCGGGCGTTCGCGGAGTCGTTGGGGGTGCGGGTGCTGACGCCTTCTACGCACGAGATGGAGCGGGCTGGCTACCGGGCCAACGCCGGTGACCGCTGCTACTTCTGCAAGGCCGAGCTCCTCGACGTACTCACTCCGCTCGCCGACCAGCACGGGCTGGCCCACGTGGCCACCGGAACCAACGCAGACGACGCCGTGGCCGGATTCCGGCCGGGCATCCGGGCGGCCGACGAACGTGGGGCGATCACGCCGCTTCTCGATGCGGGTCTCACGAAGGAGCAGATCCGGGCTGCCTCGAGAGCCTGGAGCCTGCCGACCTGGGACAAGCCGGCCGCTGCGTGCCTCTCGTCGCGGGTGGCGTACGGCGTCGAGGTGACGCCGTACCGGCTCGGCCGGGTGGAGCGGGCCGAGGCTGCGGTACGCCACCTGCTACCGACCGCTCTCCAGCTCCGGGTCCGTGATCTCGGCGACCGAGCATCGATCGAGATCGAGTCGGCCCTGTTGCCTGGCCTCGACCTCGGGGCGATCGAAGCGGCCGTGATCGACGCCGGATTCGACGCCGCAACCGTCGATCCACGCGGATTCCGGTCGGGTTCGATGAACGAACTGCTGCCCGATCCCGAGGAATACCGCTAACTAGTTCGTCGTTCCGGCCTCCGCGCGCATATCCTTGGGCGCTGCACGCGGCGTGAGGCCGGGTGCGACTGAGCAAGAAGAGGTCGATCCGGTGCCGGTTGGCAAGGTGAAGTGGTACGACGCCGATAAGGGCTTCGGGTTCCTGTCCCAGGAGGACGGACCCGACGTCCATGTGCGCTCCGAGGCGCTGCCCGCTGGCGTGACCACGCTGAAGAACGGCACGCGGGTGGAGTTCGGCATCGCCCAGGGCCGCAAGGGCGAGCAGGCGCTGCAGGTCCGGATCCTCGACCCCCAGCCCTCCGTTGCCAAGGCTCAACGTGCCGCTGCGCGCCCGCCGAAGAAGAAGCCCGAGCAGATGGTCTCGATCGTCGAGGACCTGATCCGGTTGCTCGACGGCATGGGCGAGGGGTTCCGCCGCGGTCACGCCCCGGATCACAAGACCGCCGCCCCCGTCGCCAAGCTCCTCCGCGCGCTCGGCCGACGAGCTGGACTGAGAGCCCGAGTCGGCGCCAGTTTCCGCGCTGGCTGAGCCGAGTCGGCGTGAGT
>CAVRBN010000040.1:0-17821 GCA_963719255.1 uncultured Actinomycetota bacterium
CGGCATCCTCCAGCGCGACCGAGGAACGGGTGCTCGGCGGGACGGGCAGCCCGTAGTGGTCGCGGAGCGTGGCGCCGGCGTACTCCCGTCGGAACAGGCCCCGCTGCTGAAGGATCGGCACCACGTGGTCGACGAAGGCCTCCAGACCCGACGGCAGGACGGCGGGCATCACGTTGAAGCCGTCGGCCGCCTCGGTGAGGAACCACTCCTCGATGGTGTCCGCGACCTGCTCGGGCGTGCCGACCACGCTGCGGTGGCCGCGGCCCCGGCCGAGGCGGAGCAGCAGCTGGCGCACGGTGAGGTGCTCCCGGCGGGCCAGCTCGACGGTCAGCCCGTAGCGGGCCTTGTTGCCCTCGAACTCGCTGACCGGCCGGATGTTCTCCGGAAGCGGTGCGTCCAGGTCGATCTGGTCGGTGGGGATGCCGATGTCCTCCGCGAGCCGGCGCAGCGGGTGGTCGAGTACGACGAGGTCGTCGAGCGTTCGTTCGATCTCGCGCGCCTCGGCCTGGGTGCCGCCGATGATCGGCATGATCCCCTGGAGGATCTTGAGGTGGTCGGGGTTACGGCCGACCCTCAGGGTCTCGGCCTTGAGCTCAGCGTAGAACGCCCGTCCTTCCTCGACGGCCTGCTGCGCCGTGAACACGGTTTCGGCGCACGAAGCCGCGAGTGCGATGCCGGGTATGGACGAGTCGGACTGCACGATGACCGGCCAGCCCTGCTCGCTGCGACCGACGTTGAGCGGGCCGCGGACCCGGAAGTGGCTGCCGACGTGGTCGAGGGCGTGCACCTTCGCGGGATCCGCAAACACCCCCGAGCCCCGGTCGGCCACGATCGCGTCGTCCTCCCAACCGCCCCACAGCCCCAGGACCACCTCGAGGAACTCCTTGGCCCGGCGGTAGCGGGCGGCGTACGTCGGCGCGTCCAGGGAGCCGAAGTTGGCTTCGGCGTCGAGGTCGGCAGACGTGACCACGTTCCAGCCGGCCCTCCCGTGACTGATGGCGTCGAGGGTCGCGAACCTGCGGGCCAGGTTGTACGGCGCCTCGTACGTCGTCGAGGCGGTCGCGACCAGGCCGATCCGCTCCGTGGCAACGGCCATCGCCGAGAGCAGGACGACGGGATCGAGCACCTCGGAAGGCCGGCGGGCCGGGTCGGAGATGATCGAGGGGCTGTCGGCGAACGACACCGAGTCGAGTCGACCGCGCTCGGCGATCCGGGCCAGCTCCTGATAGTGCGCCACCTCCCGGTTGACCATCGGGTCGCTCTCCGGGCAGCCGCCAGGAGGCCTCGTGATGCCCGGTGCTCATCATGAACCCGTTGAGCACCATCTGACGTGACATCACTTCTCCTTGGTCGGACTCGCCAGTCCTCGCAGCCGCTGCGCGAGTTCGCGCGGCTGCCGTAATTCCGACTGATTCGACTTTTCCTAGCCCCGACTCTGGCTATGGCCCTCGTAGACCGACGTATTTAACGTCCGATTCACCGGTCGACTCTTCCGGCCTAGCGATTCGCTTGGTACATCCGCGTACGACGGCACGTTCGCCAAGCGATTTAGCGGACAGCCTTGTCCGATGCTCGGTCCGGCCGGTTGGCTGGAGCCATGAGACTTCTGGTGCTCGGCGGACCGTCTTCCTCTCCCGAGCCGTCGCCGAGGAGGCGGTACGGCGCGGCCACGACGTGACCTGTGCCTGTCGCGGCGAGTCCGGCTCGGTACCCGACGGGCGCAGAGCACCTGAGCAGTCGACCGTGAGGCGATCGGACGGGTCCGAGCTGGCGGGCGACTGGGACGCCGTGGTCGACGTGGCCCGAGCCCCCTCCTGGGTACGCAAGGCCGTGGCCGCGCTCCCGGACGCGCATTGGGTGTTCGTGTCGACGATCAACGTCTATCCCGACAACGGGACCCCAGGTGGGACGCCCGCGACGCTGGCTGTCCACGATCCGCTGACGACGGACGAGGATCCGTCCTCGAGCCCGGAGGCCTACGGCGCGATGAAGGTCGCGTGCGAGCAGCTCGTCCAGGCCGGTGCGGCGTCGTCCATGGTCGTCCGCCCCGGGCTGATCGTCGGGCCGGGCGACCCGACCGGCCGGTTCAGCTACTGGCCGGACCGGATCGCCGACGGTGGCGAAGTGCTCGCGCCGGGTGCGCCGTCGGACCCGGTCCAGGTGATCGACGTACGCGACCTCGCAGCCTGGATCGTGGACAGCGCGGAGCAGCGCCGGACCGGCACCTACGACGGGGTCGGGCCGCGGCTGACCCGCGGCGAGCTGCTCGACCAGGTCATCACCGGTGTCGGCGAGCACGTCGAGACGCACCTCACCTGGGTTCCTCAGGACTTTCTCGAGGAGCAGGAGGTCGAGCCGTGGGCCGGCCCACGGGGCATCCCGCTGTGGCTCCCGCTCCCCGAGTACGACGGGATGCTCGCCCACGACCCGAGCCCGTCGTTCGAGGCGGGCCTGACCACGCGACCGATCGCGGCGACGGCCCGCGACACCCTGTCCTGGCTACGCGAGGAGGCCGAACCGACGCTGACCGGGCTCAGCCGCGAGGACGAGGCCGGCGTACTCAAGGCCTGGCACACCCGGACCGCCTGACGGCGCGCCGCCCAGTTGGCCAAGGGTCAGGTCGCGCCGGCGCACGCCAGGGTCGCGGTCAGGGCGGCGCTCTTCATCTCGGGCGACATCTCGGACTGGTCCTTGTCGTGGTACACCATGTCCTCGTCGAAGAAGCCGTCGTCGATCATGGCCTGGAGCCCGGCCTCCTCGACCCACTGCTCGGCCGTGCAGTTCTGCCTGGGCCTCGGTCAGGCCTCCCGTGGTCTGGAGTGCCTGGGAGAGGCTGGCGACCGCCTTGGCACGGTCGCCGTCGACGGGAGTGATCGAGGAATCGGGACTCGTCGGCGTCGTACTCCCGCTCTGGCTGGTGGTGGGGTCCGGGCCCGGATCGGTCTCGGGATCGTCGTTGCGATCCTTCAGCGCGAAAGCAGCCGCGGTGACGCCGACGACGACCACCACGGCCAGGGCGGCGACCAGGGCGGCGAGTCGGCGGCGACGGGGCCCTCGGGTCGCCCGAGTCGCCGGGTCGCTGGGGTCGCCGGCGCTGGACGGGTCTGCAGCCACGGATTCGGTGGCCTGGCGCCAGGGACTGCGCTCGGCGCAGGTCGTCGCGCAGGGCGGCCGCCGACGCGTAGCGGTCACCGGGCTGCTTGGCCATTGCCGTGCGCAGGATCCGGTTGGTCTCCGCGATCGCTGCCTCGTCACCGGCGAGCTGCGGGATCGGCTCCACGAAGTGCGACGTGGCGATCTGGTAGTCCGACGTCCCGCGGTACGGCGCGGTGCCGGTCACCGCCGCCCACAACAGGCAGCCGAGCGAGTAGACGTCGGACTCGACCCCGGCGGTACCCGCGGTGTGCAGCTCGGGTGCCATGTACGACGGCGTGCCGGCGACACCGCTGCCGGTCATGGTCTCGGAGCCGGCCTTGCGGGCGATCCCGAAGTCGCTCAGGTAGGCCTGGTGTGAGTCGTGGCGGTGTCTGAGCAGCACGTTCGCCGGTTTGATGTCGCGATGGATCAGGCCCGCGGCGTGCGCGTCCGCGAGTCCGCTCGCCACCTGCGCGACCAGGTCCAGGGCGACCGGCAGCGGCGGCGCGCCGTACTTCTGCAGCCTCGCGGCCAGGTCGCCGTCGGGGATCAGCTGAGTCGCGATGTAGAGCCGTCCGTCGACCTCGCCGTAGGCGTACACGTGCACCACGTGGGCCGAGTCCAACGCCGCCAGCGCCTGTGCCTCACGCGTGAAGCGGGTCCGGAACTCGGGATCGTCGGCGAGGTGCGGCGCGATCACCTTGATCGCCACCGGCCGGTTCAGACCGACGTCCAGTGCCGCGAAGACGACACCCATCCCACCGCCGCCGAGCGTCCGCTCGATGCGGTAGGGGCCGATCATCTCCCCGGGCGCGGGGTAGCCGGGCTGCACAGGCACGAGGCCGTCCTACCCCGCTTCCGGCCTGTTCACGCTGCTGATGCTCAGAAGAGAAGCGACGATGCCGGGTCCTCGAGGATGCCGGCCACGTCGGAGAGGAAGCGTGAGCCCTTCTCCCCGTCGATGTGCCGGTGGTCGAAGCTCAACGCGAGCGTCGTGACCTGGCGCGCGACGATGTCGTCACCCACGACCCACGGCTGCTTCTTGATCGCGCCGAAGCAGATGATCGCCGACTCACCCGGGTTGATGATCGGGGTGCCGGCGTCGACGCCGAACACGCCCACGTTGGTGATCGTGAACGTGCCGCCGCTCATCTCCGCGGGCTGGGTCTTCCCGTCGCGAGCGGTCGCGGTGAGCTGGTTGAGGGCCGCCGCGAGGTCGAGGAGGGAGAGGCTCTGGGCGTCCTTGACGTTGGGAACGACCAGCCCCCGCGGGGTCGCGGCGGCGATGCCGAGGTTGACGTAGTTCTTGTAGACGACCTCCTGGGCTGCGTCGTCCCAGAACGAGTTGATCTCCGGCGTACGCCGCATCGCCAGCATCACCGCGCGGCTCAGCACGAGCAGCGGCGAGACCTTGACGTCCTTGAACTCGCGGCGCTTCTTGAGCCGGTCGACGAACTCCATGGTCGCGGTGACGTCGATGGTCGTCCACTCGGTCACGTGGGGTGCGGAGAAGGCGGACTGCACCATCGCCGACGCCATCATCTTGCGGACGCCCTTGATCGGCTCGCGGACCTCCCGCTCACCTTCGCTGATCGGAGGCTGCCCTCGCGATCGAGCTCCCGGGCGTTCGCGTGCGTCGTGCGACAGGCTCGACCACCGAGCACCGGCGGCCTGCTCCACGTCGGCCCGCGAGACCGTGCCGTTGGGGCCGGTGGGTGCGATCGTGGCGAGGTCGACCCCGAGGTCCTTGGCCAGCTTGCGGACCGGCGGCTTGGCCAGGGCCCGTTCCGAGACAGAGTCCGAGACGGGGTCCGCCGACGCGGCGGCCGTGGCCGGCACCGCGGGTTCGTCCTGGCCGGCCACGTCAGGGGACGGACCGGGCTCGAACGTGCTCTGCACCTGTGCCTGGGTGGCCGACGCAGCCGCGTCGACCGGGGTCGCGGCGCCGCGACGGGCGCGGCGAGTCGGGCCCGCGGTCCGCCTTGTTGCGACCCACCAGGCTCTCGCCCTCGCCGCCACCGCTGGCGGCCGGGTTGGAGAGGTCGATCTCCATCTCGGCCGGGACGGGGGCGGGTGCGGCGGTCTCGGCCGGGGCCTCGTTCGGGTCGCCGACCGCGATGATCGGCGTCCCGACCGCGATCGTCTCGCCCTCGGGCACGAACAGCGCGAGGACCGTGCCGGCGTACGGCGACGGCAGCTCGACCAGTGACTTCGCGGTCTCGATCTCGACGACGATGTCGTTGATCGCGATGACGTCGCCGACCTTGACCTTCCACGAGACGATCTCGGCCTCGGTCAGACCCTCGCCGACGTCGGGCAGCTTGAACTCAGCCATGGATCAGAACACTCCTCAGAAGGACAGGGATCGGTCGACGGCGTCGAGAATCCGGTCGAGGTCAGGAAGATAGTCCTCCTCGATCCGCGACGGCGGATAGGGCGTGTCGAACGCGCCGACCCGCAGCACCGGAGCCTCCAGCGAGTAGAAGCACTGCTCGGTGATCCGGGCCGACACCTCCGCACCCATGCCCAGGTTGACGTGTGCCTCGTGGGTGACGACGGCGCGGCCGGTGCGGCGTACGGACTCCAGGACCGGGCCCATGTCGAGGGGCGAGAGCGTGCGAAGGTCGATGACCTCGATCGAGTTGCCTTCGGTCGCGGCGGCCTCTGCGGCCTTCATGGCGGTCTTCACCGTCGGGCCGTAGGCGAGCAGGGTGAGGTCGGTGCCGCGGCGGACGACGCGCGAGGTGAACAGCGGCTCCGGCGTGGCGGAGTCGTCGAGCTCGGCCTTGTCGGCGTGGTACTGCCGCTTCGGCTCGAGGAAGATCACCGGGTCGTCGCTGGCGATGGCCTGCTGGATCATCCAGTAGCCGTCGACCGGGTTGGAGCAGGCGACCACCTTCAGGCCCGGCGTGTGGGCGAACTGCGCCTCGGGCGACTCCGAGTGGTGCTCGACCGCACCGATGCCGCCACCGAACGGGATCCGGATCACCATCGGCATCTTCGACTTGCCCATGCTCCGGAAGTGCATCTTGGCGACCTGGCAGACGATCTGGTCGTACGCCGGGTAGACGAAGCCGTCGAACTGGATCTCCACGACGGGACGGTAGCCGCGCAGGGCCATCCCGACCGCCGTACCGACGATGCCGGACTCGGCCAGCGGCGAGTCGATGACGCGGTCCTCGCCGAAGTCCTTCTGGAGGCCGTCGGTGATCCGGAAGACGCCGCCGAGCTTGCCGACGTCCTCACCCATGATCAGGACCTTGGGGTCGTCCTCCATCGCCTTGCGCAGGCCCATGTTGAGACCCTTGGCGAGGGTGATCCTTTGCGTGTCGCCGGCCATGTCAGCGTGCCCCCTCGAACGAGTCCAGGTAGTCCGCGAAGCCGTCGCGCTGGACGGCCAGCTCCTCGGTCATCTCGGCGTACACGTGGTCGAAGATGCTCAGCGGCTCCGGGTCGGGCAGCGCCTTGCAGCCCTCGCGCAGGTGATGACCGAGCTGGTCGGCCTCCTCCTGGACGGCGGCGAAGAAGTCGTCGTCGGCCAGGCCGTTGCGCTTGAGGTAGACGTTGACCCGGGCGATCGGGTCCTTGAGCTTCCAGTGCTCGACGTCGTCGCTGAGCCGGTAGCGGGTCGGGTCGTCGGTGGTGGTGTGGGCACCCATCCGGTAGGTGTAGGCCTCGACGAACGTGGGGCCCTGGCCGTCGCGGGCCCGCTGGAGGGCCGCCTTCGTGACGGCGTACGTCGCCAGGACGTCGTTGCCGTCGACGCGGACGCCGGGGAAGCCGAAGCCCAGCGCGCGCTGGTAGAGCGGGATCCGGGACTGCCGCTCGATCGGCTCCGAGATCGCCCACTGGTTGTTCTGGCAGAAGAACACGACCGGCGCGTTGTAGGAGGCCGCGAAGATGAACGCCTCGTTCACATCACCCTGGCTGCTGGCGCCGTCGCCGAAGTGAGCAATGACCGCTGCATCGCGCTCGGGGTCGCCGGTGCCGACCGCTCCGTCGCGCTGGATGCCCATCGCGTAGCCGGTCGCGTGCAGCGCCTGGGCGCCGATCACGATCGTGTAGAGGCCGAAGTTGTTGTCCTTGGGGTCCCAGCCGCCCTGGTCGACGCCGCGGAAGAGGCCGAGCAGGTTGAGCGGGTCGACGCCGCGGCAGTAGGCCACGCCGTGCTCGCGGTAGGTCGGGAAGACGTAGTCCTGGGGCTGCAGGGCCCGGCCGGCGCCGATCTGCGCGGCCTCCTGGCCGAGCAGCTGGGCCCAGATGCCGAGCTCGCCGTGGCGCTGGAGGGCGGTCGCCTCGGTGTCGATCCGACGCGTGAGCACCATGTCGCGGTAGAAGCCGCGGATGGTCTCGGTCTCGTCGGCTCCGTCCCCGGGGTCGAACGAGAAGTCCGGGTGCTCGACGCGCTCACCCTCGGGGGTGAGCAGCTGAATGAGCTCCGGGCCTCCGTCCTGCTGCGAGGGACCGAAGACCTCTACGAGGTCGGGTCCGAAGTCGGACTGATGGCTCACCTTCACTCCTTCGTGTTGCCCGGCGCGCGGGGTCGCCGCAGTCCCGGGTGGAAACGTATTGCAGCGCTCGACGTGGGGGTGGTACGCCGCTTCGCCGCCGTTCGCGGATTGGGACCCGTGTGAGCAGGACCACAATGACCGCGCGCGCGACCTAACGTACCTGTGGAGGCCTCGCGCTCGCCAATCCAGCCGCCTCAATCGCAGCCGGTCTCACCGAGGTTCTCGTGCTCGCGGTGCGACTCGGGCTCCACCTGGAAGGTCGCGTGGCGGACCTCGAAGTGCTGGGCGACGCAGTCGGAGAGCTCGTCGAGCAGCGCTCCGATCCCCCGCGTCGCCAGGGCCTCGTCGTGCACGGTGACGTGGGCGGACATGCTCGACAGGCCACTCGTGATCGTCCATGCGTGCAGGTCGTGGACGTCGGTCACGCCGTCGACATCGAGCAGGTGGGTGCGGACGTCGTCGAGCTCGAGGCCGCGTGGGGTCCGCTCGAGGAGTACGGCGGACGAGTCCCGCAGCAGCGAGATCGCCCGCGGCAGGATCAAGATCGCGATCGCGAGCGAGGCCAGCGCGTCGGCGCGGTCGAAGCCGGTGGTCCAGATGACCAGCCCGGCGACGACCGCGAGCACCGACCCGACCAGGTCGCCGGCGACCTCCAGCAGCGCGCCCCGCATGTTCAGCGAACCGGTGTCACCTCGGCTCAGGATCGCCAGTGCCACCGCATTGGCGGCCAGGCCGACGACCGCGAAGGCGACCATCGGTCCGGCGTCGACGTCTGTTGGGTCCAGCAGCCGGCGTACCCCGGCGACGGCCAGGAAGACGCAGACGCCCAACAGGACCAGGGCGTTGATCGCTGCGGCCAGGATCTCGGCTCGATGCCACCCGAAGGTCGAGCGGTTGCTGGCCGGCCGCGTGGCGAGGTAGGACGCCGCAAGTGCCAGCACGATCGCACCCGCGTCGGTGGCCATGTGCCCCGCGTCGGCGAGCAGCGCCAGCGACCCCGCGACGTACGCCCCGACGAGCTCGACCACGAGGACCACGGCCGTGACCGCGAGCACCCAGCGCAGCCGGGTGCGGTCCTGCGCCCGCCCTGTCGCGTGTCCGTGGTCGTGCCCCATGCACCCAGCCTAGGAGGGGCTACTCGAACCAGACCTCGCTGCTCGCGATCTCGGTCAGCTTCTCAAGACCGATCGGCGGTGCGTCGACGACCGGCGCGACGTCCTTGCCGTCTGGGGCGTTGTAGGAGATTGCGTTCGCGATATAGCCGTGCTGCCAGACCATGGCTCCCTGCGCGGTGACCATGTCTGCGGTCGTCGCCGGCCAGGTGAGCACCTCCAGACCGCCCACGACGTTGCAGCTGCCGCCTTCGGTCGCGGCCGCGAGCTCGGCACAGCTGCCCATGGTCGGACGCGGGTTCGACGATGAACGTGGTCAGCGTGCCGTTCCAGCGGAAGTGCACGATCTTCTTGTGCGCTCGGTCCATCGATGCCAAAGGCATCGCCGAGCAGCGGCGGGCCCAGGTCTCCGGGAGGGAGCATCTCAGCGATCGCGGCCGGAATGTCGGGTGCCGCGATCGCGAGCCCGACCTGCGGCTCGCTTCGCGGGCTTGTCAGGGGCTGGCTTCACGGGTTCGTTGCATGCTGGCGAACCCGGGTGCGGGCTCCGGGTCACTCACCAGGCCGGGGGCAACGGCGGCCGCGCCTCCGATGACGCCGACGACGGCGACCGTGGCGAGCGCTGCCCACGCGTTCTGGCGGCGCCGGCGGCTGCCGTCCTCGGGCGATGCCACCCGCGACCAGGCTGTGAGACATCAGGCGAGAGGTCGGAGGTGGAGTCGCGGAAGAGCGTCTCCAGGTGGTGATCGGTGGGGTTCATCGGGCTTCCTTCCTGATGGTGAGAGACATGTCGACGCGGCCGCGGACCCGCTCCAGTGCCCGGAACGAGCGGCTGCGCACTGCCCCGGACGAGGTCCCCATCCGCTCGGCCACCTCGTCGACACTGAGGTCCTCGAGATAGCGCAGCACCAGCACCACCCGGTCCGGCTCGGCCAGCTCGGCGAGGGCATCGCGCAGCGCGAACCGTTCGACGGAGAGCGCGGTTGGATCGGCAACAGGCGAGACGGGCAGGTCGGCGTACGGCAGCTCGGTGCTGCTGCGACGCCGCTTCCCGCTGAGGAACGTGCGGGTCAGGGTCGTCTGTGCGTACGCAGCGGGGTTGTCGATGCGGCTGCCCAGCGGGCGCCGCCACCGGACGTAGACCTTGGCCAGGGTTTCCTGGACCAGGTCTTCCGCCTGGTGGCGATCGCCACACAGCAGCCAGGCCGAGCGGAAGAGCGCAGGCGTTCGCGCAATCGCGAACTCCTCGAACTCCCCCTCGGTGCGGACTCCGCGATCGGTCGGCATGCTCCTCCTTGGTTGGTGTCACCCCTTCGACGCACTCAGCCTCAGGAATGTCACACCTGAAGTCACGCCGACTACGACTGCGCGTCGAACTCGGCGCGGGCGGCGATGATCTCGTCCATGTGCTGTTCGGCCCAGAGATGCACCGCATGCATGACCGGCATCAGCGACCGTCCGAGGTCCGTCAGCTGGTAGTCGACCCGGACGGGGACCGACGGGGTCACCTCCCGCGTGACGAGCCCGTCGCGTTCGAGGCTGCGCAGCGTCTGGGTCAGCATCTTCTGGCTCACGCCGGCAACCTTCCGGCCGATCGCGCTGTAGCGCTGCGGTCCGGGTTCGAGGGCCTTGAGCACCAGACCCACCCACTTGTCGGAAAGCCGGTCGAGCAGCTGGCGGCTCGGGCACAGCGCGAGGAAGACGTTGTACTCCTCCCGCTCCTGGGCCCGACGGTCTGCGGCGGTCATGGTCGGCACGGCCGGTCCTTTCCCATGGGTGAGTTACGCACTTTCAGGTATCTACTTACCAATAGAGAGTAACTCTCCATACGCTTGTGTCAAGTGCACCACCACATCAAGGAGAAGACCATGCGAACAGTCATCACCAAGCAGTACGGCGGACCCGAGGTCCTGGAGGTCGTCGACGTGGAAACGCCTGACCCAGAGGCGGGTGAGGTCCGGATCGCCGTCACCGCCGCGGGAGTCAACCCCATCGACCTCGCTACCCGCGCCGGAGCCTTCCGACCCATCATCGGGGAGCCATTCCCGCTCGGCTTCGGCTGGGATGTCTCCGGCATCGTCGACGCGGTCGGCGCCGACGTCGATCACCTCGCCGTCGGAGACGCCGTGGTCGGCCTGCGCGACGCGTTCGCCGGGCCCACCGGCACCTACGCCAGCCACGTGGTCCTGCCGGCGACCGCCGTCGCGCCCGCACCGTCGGGTGTCGACCCGGTGCTCGCTGCCAGCTTCCCGCTCAACACGTTGACCGCCGACCAGGCACTCGACCTGCTCGGCCTCGACAGGGGCTCGTCCGTGGTCGTCACCGGCGCGGCGGGCGGGCTCGGCGACTACCTCGTCAGCATCGCGGCCCACCGTGGGCTCCGCGTCATCGCGGTGGCGAGGGCCGAGGACGAGGCCGACGTGCGGGCCGCTGGCGCGAGCGACTTCATCGCCCGCGGCGTCGATCTGGCGGGCGCCGTACGCTCGCTGATCCCGGAGGGCGCCGACGGCCTGGTCGACGCGGCCCAGATCTCGGAACCCGCGCTCGACGCGGTCCGCGACGGCGGCGTGTTCGTCAGCGTCACCGATCCCAGCACGCCGGAGCCGACCCGCGGCATCCGGGTCTCGACCGTGCACGTGCAGCACGACGGCGCCCGACTTGCCGAGCTCGCGCGCGGGGTCGAGGACGGCTGGCTCCGACTCCGGGTGGCCGAGACGCTTCCCGCTCGATGACGTCGCCAAGGCGCACGAGCTGGCCGCCACCCCTGGTCTCCGTGGCCGCGTCGTCCTCACGGCGTAACTGGTTCGACGTGGGGGGCCGGATCCTCGAAGATGGGTCCGTGCCCCCTGCCTCGTCCGTCGTGACGTCTCGCCCGGCGGCGGCAACCGGACTCGTCGTCCTGGCCCTCGTGGTCGTCTACATCGTCTGGGGCTCGACGTATCTCGCCATCCGCGTGGTCGTCGAGGAGGCGCCGCCGCTGGTCTCGATGGGGAGCAGGTACCTCATCGCCGCCCTGCTGCTCGGCGCCCTCCTGTCGCTGCGCGGCGGCGTACGCCGGCTGAAGGTCACCCGCCGCCAGCTGGCCGGCTGTGCAGCGCTGGGTCTGCTCCTGCCCGTGCTGGGCAACGGGATGGTGTCGGTCGGCGAGGACCAGGGTGCGCCGTCCGGGATCACCGCCCTGCTGATCGCGATCGCGCCCCTGATGATCACGATCTTCCGCTTCTCTGCCGGGGACCGGCCACGAGGACTGACCGTGATCGGGGTGTTGCTCGGCTTCGTGGGCTTGGGCTACCTCGTGCTGGCGGGTCGGGGCGCCGGCGTCGAGCAGGTGCCGCTCCTGGCAGCGGGGATCGTGCTCTTCGCCAGCACCTGCTGGGCTTTCGGCTCCTGGGTGCAACCGCGGCTGCCGCTGCCGAGGGATGCGTTCGTGATGACCGTGCACGAGATGTGGACCGGCGGGGTGATGTTGCTCGTGCTGGGGTTCGCCCGGGGCGAGCGGACCGACCTGTCGTCGTACGAGGGCAAGACCTGGTTCGCGTGGGCCTATCTCGTGGTCTTCGGTTCGATGCTCGCGTTCACGGCGTACGTCTGGCTGCTGTCGAACGCCCGGATCTCCCTGGTCGCCACCTATGCCTACGTCAACCCGGTCGTCGCCGTGCTCCTGGGCGCGCTGATCCTCGACGAGCCGATCACGTCCGCCGTGCTGATCGGCGGCGGCATCATCGTGGCCGCGGTTGCGATCGTGATCTCGGTGGAGCGCCCCCGAAAACCCACCTAGGGCGGACGCGCCGACCCGGCTCGTGTTGACACCAGAAACATGCCGACCCGGCTCGTGTTGACACGCAGAACATGCCGACCCGGCTCGTGTTGACGCAGAACATGCCGAGCCGGCTCGTGTTGACACGCAGAACATGCCGAGCCGGCTCGTGTTGACACTCGTCGCCGTCAACAGGAGCCGGGTCGACGCTTCAGGGGCGTCAACAAGAGCCGGGTCAGCGGAAGGCGCGGGCGACCTCGATCAGGCGGTCGTTGGCCTCGCTCTCGCCGATGGAGACCCGGGCGCCGTCGCCTGCGAAGGGACGGACCACGATTCCGGCTTCGTCGGCCGCGGCGGCGAAGTCGACCGTCCGGTCGCCAAGGGCCAGCCAGACGAAGTTGCCCTGCGCCGCCGGCACGTCCCACCCGGCCGCACGGAGCCCGGCCACGACTCTGCCGCGCTCGGTCACCAGCGCGTCGACCCGCTCCAGGAGCGCCGGCTCGGCCGCCAGCGACGCGATCGCGGCTGCCTGCGCGACGCCGGAGACACCGAACGGCAACGAGACCGCACGCAGCGCGCCCGCGGTCGACACCGACCCGATCGCGTACCCGACCCGGAAGCCGGCCAGCCCGTAGGCCTTGGAGAAGGTGCGGGTGACGACGACGTTGTCGTGCGCGCGTTGCGTGGCGATGCCGTCCACGGGGTCGTCCATCCGCACGAACTCGAGGTAGGCCTCGTCGACCACCACCAGAACATGTGGGGGAACCTTCGCAATGAACGCGTCGAGCGCGTTCTGGCTCACCGACGGGCCGGTGGGGTTGTTGGGCGTGCAGACCATCACGACCTTGGTCCGCTCGGTGATGGCGTCGGCCATCGCATCCAGGTCGTGCTCGGCGGTCTTCGTCAGCGGCACCTGGACGGAGACCGCGCCGGCCGCGGCCACCGCGATCGGGTAGGCCTCGAACGAGCGCCAGGCGTAGACGACTTCGTCGCCTGGATCGCAGAAGGCCTGCAGGAGCTGGTAGATGAGCCCGACCGAGCCGGTGGAGACGGCCAGATTGTCGACCGGAACGCCGAGTCGCTCACCGAGCGCGGCGTAGAGGGCGGTGCAGGCCATGTCCGGATAGCGGTTCATCTGCCCGGCCGCCTCGTGCGCAGCCGCCAGCACGCCCGGCAAGGGCGGATACGGGTTCTCGTTGGACGACAGCTTGTACGTCGTCAGCCCGGCGCGCGGCACCGGCGGTTTGCCCGGGACGTACGTCGGGATCCGCAGGACGTTCTCGCGAGGCTGTGGTCGGTGCAGGGGACCGGTCATGGACGTACCCTAACGACGGCGAAGCTGCCGGTGCCTCCAGGGACGGAGCAGCAACGTGAGCACCAGACCGCCGCCGAATCCGACCACAGCGCCGGTCACGTTGTCGATGATGTCCGTGACGTCGCAGGCCCGGTCGATGCGGGCCAGCTCGAGCTGGGTCCACTCGATGCCCGCCGAATACGCCGCCAGCATGGCCAGGCCGATCGGCGCGAGTACCCAGCCCGATCGCCAGCGGCTGACGGCCACCACGAGCAGCGCGCCGGCCGGGACGAACAGCACCGTGTTGAGCACCCTCTGGCCGCTGTCGAAGATCCAGAAGCCCTCTGGGGCCGGGCCTCCCACGTCCCACGAGCAGGAGGTCAGCCGGCCTTCCGCGGGTACGACGCCGGGTGCGCCGTCGGCCGGCACCAGGGTTACGAGGGCGATCAGGACGAGGCTCCAGACCAGCCCGGCCCAGGCGAAGGCGCTCACCCAGCCAAGTCGTCTCCGGGCGGCCAGCGCGACCAGTCCGAGCACTGCCGCGGACGCGACCGCACCCAGCAGCATGACGCCCACCCCACCGACCGGAACCATCCGGCGAGGCTACTCAAGGCGGGGAAGCCGCTCGGGCCGAGGTAGTGCATCCGGGTCATTCCGCACCATGGGGTCGAATCTGGGGCGTTCCCTAGTGGCACTTCGCAGTCCCCGGCCCGATGATGTTCACAGCCCTCCGGCTTAGGTCGGAGGGACCAAGCAATTTCTCTGCAACAGCCCAGCAATACCGGCAATTCCTTGGGGGGAATTGTGGCGACACATACTCACCGGGCCGACCGTCGGAGCGGCACGCTGTATCTCGCGCGCCTGATCATGACTTTCGGAACGCACCGGAGGGCCCACGCGGCCCGATAGAGGTAGGCGGCGCGTCCGGAGTCCTCCCCCCAGCCCCGGCACGGCGCGCCTGCCATTGAAAGAAGGCCGACCCGGCAGCCCTTGCGCTGCCGGGTCGGTTCTGTTTCGACTCAGGCGACGACCGACCTCGGCCGCACTCGCGCCCCGCGAACCGTCAGCTTGTGGCCCCGCGAACCGGCGCTTGTGGCCCCGCGAACCGGCGCCTGTGGCCCCGCGAACCGGCACTTGTGGCCGCGCTTGCGGGCCAGAACTGCCGCCTCGCGGGGCCCGAACTGCCGCCTCGCGGGGCCCGAACTGCCGCTCGCGGGGCCCAGAACTGCCAGCTCGCGGGGCCAGAACTGCCAGCTCGTGGAGCCAAGTCGCGGGAGATGCAAGTTCTGTCCGACAATGTGACGGTGACCAACGCGAGCGACTCGCCCTTCGACCGATTGAGCCTGGAGTTCACGTCCACCGTGGACCGGGTGGCAGACGAGCTGCGCCGGGCCGCGTTCGAGGGCGAGATCGAGTCCGGGACCCCGTTGCGGGAGCTGGCCCTGGCCGAATCGCTCGGGGTTTCCCGCTCGACGATTCGCGAGGCACTCGGCGTGCTGGTCGCCGAGGGCATCGCCACCCGGACGCCGAACCGCGGAGTTGCGGTGGCCTCACCCGACCCGACGTCGATCCGCGACGTGTGCCGGGCCCGCGCCGTACTCGAGGTCCAGGGCGTGCGCTCCTGGCCCTCCGCATCGGAGATCTCCCGCGACGCGGTGCGTTCGGCGCTGGTCGACTACACGGCTGCCGTCCGCGACGGTGCGTCCTACCAGCAGCTCAACGACAAGCACCTGTCCCTGCACCTGTCCCTGGTCGGGCTGATCGAGTCACCGCGGCTGCTGGCGATGGCCGAGAGCCTGTACGCCGAGCTACGGCTGGCGCTCGCCCAGATCGACCGGATCCGGCGCAACTCGCACTCCCAGGCCGGCACCCACGGTCACCTGCTCCGGTTGCTCGAAAGCGGCGACATCGAGGCCGCCGCGGCGGAGATCGAGCATCACCTCGTCGGCGCCGAGGCCGCGATCCTCGACGCACTGGCCCTGTCGCCCGGCTGAGCGGGGCCTCCGCGGCGCGGGGTTTCGAGACAGGCGCTACGCGCCTTCCTCAACCACCGGACGACGGCAGACAGGCGCTGCGCGCCTTCCTCAACCACCGAGGCGACAGGCGCTACGCGCCTTCCTCAACCACCGAGAGTACGGCGCTGCCTCGACCAGACGCGCTGCGCGCCTTCCTCAGACCACCGCGCGGGGTTAAGACAGGCGCTACGCGCCTTCCTCAACCACCGAGGATTCGGGTGCAGGCCCTAGGCTGAGCGCGTGAGGTTCGTGACGTGGCTGTTGACCAACGCCGCAGCAGTCGCAGTGGCGGCCTGGCTGCTCGACGGCATCCGCATCAAGGGCGCGGACTGGCAGGACAAGATCTGGCCGCTGCTGATCGTGGCGCTGATCCTGGGCCTGGTCACGATGTTCGTCGAGCCGATCGTGAAGGTGCTGTCGCTGCCGTTCATCATCATCACCATCGGCCTGTTCCTGCTGGTGATCAACGCATTGATGCTGCTGCTCACGTCCGAGATCGCCGACGCGTTCGACGTCGGCTTCTCCGTGGACGGCTTCTGGACCGCGCTCTGGGGGTCGATCATCATCACGCTGGTCACCGGCTTCATCGACATCGCGGTGCTCGACGAGGACAACTGATGCAGCTGCCTCCACAGCGTCGCCCGGGAACCTACCGGATCGCCATCGTGTGCCTGGGCAACATCTGTCGATCGCCGATGGCCCACGTCGTGCTCACCGAGCACCTGGACCGCGCCGGACTCTCCGGGCAGGTCACCGTCGACAGCGCCGGCACCGGCGGCTGGCACGTCGGCGGCCGGATGGACAGCCGGGCGGCAGCCACGCTCACCGCCCAGGGGTACGACGCCTCGCGACACCGCGCAGCCCAGTTCACCTCGGCCCAGGCTGAGGACCACGACCTGGTGCTGGCCATGGACGCCGCCAACTTCGCGGAGCTTCGTGAGCTCGGTGTCGGCAGGGCTGTCGGCGGCGTCGACCGGCTGCGGATGTTCCGCGATTTCGACCCCGAGGGGCGCGGCGACGTACCCGATCCCTACTTCGGCGGCGACGAAGGCTTCCAGCAGGTCCTGGAGATGGTGGAACGGACCTCCGACGCGCTCGTGACCGCACTGAAAGGCCGACCATGACCCGGCAGCCGGCGCTCGCCCGGCGGGCCGAGGAGCTCCTCGGGTCCGCGGTCATCGCGACCGCACCCGTGGCCGGCGGCGACATCTGTACTGCCAACCGGCTCCGGCTCAGCGACGGCCGGGTCGTGCTGATCAAGACCCACCCGCACCCGCCCGAGGGGTTCTTCGAGGCGGAGGCCCGAGGGCTCGACTGGCTGCGCGTCGACGGCGGCGTGCCCGTGCCCGAGGTGCTCGCGGTGGACCACGACTGCGTGATCATCCCGTGGGTCGAACCCGGCAAGGTGAACAACGAGTCGGCCACCGGGTTCGGCGCCGCGCTCGCGGTCACCCACCTCAGCAGCCCGGCGTCGTACGGACTGGAGCACGACGGCTACATCGGCCGCCTCCCGCTACCCAACGCGACCGCGCCGACGTGGGCCGAGTTCTTCGCGACCCGCCGGGTGCTGCCCTACCTCAAGGTCGCGGCCGACCGCGGCCACCTCGCGCCCGACGACGTGACCATCATCGAGGGCCTGGTCGGCAGGCTCGAGGACCTGCTGCCGGAGGAGGCACCCTCGCGGCTGCACGGCGACCTCTGGAACGGCAACGTGCTGTGGGGCTCGGACACCCGCGTCTGGCTGATCGACCCGGCGGCGTACGCCGGACACCGCGAAGCCGACCTCGCCATGCTCGCCCTGTTCGGCATGCCCAACCTCCCCCGCGTCCTGGACGCCTACCAGGAGGCGGCACCGCTGACCGACGGGTGGGAGGAGCGAGTGGGACTGCACCAACTGTTCCCCCTGCTGGTGCACGCCGCCATGTTCGGCGGCACCTACGGCGCCCGCGCGGCCGCGATCGCCGCCAAGTTCTGACGGCCCTGCTGACAGGTTGCTG
>CAVRBN010000041.1:0-41756 GCA_963719255.1 uncultured Actinomycetota bacterium
GGACAGCGTGAAGACCGGAGTCGGCAGCGCGGAGAGCCTGGGCCGTAGCGCGACCACCTCCGCGACGGTCATCCCCCAGAACGCCGGCGGCATGCCCTTGCGGCACCCGACTCGCTCCGCGGACTGCGCGTCGACCGCGGCGCGATCCATCGCCGCGGGCGGACCGTTCATCGGCTGGTCTCCGGGACACCGCCGGGGATCGGCGCATCGGCGTCGTACGGCGTCCGGGTGAACACGAACGTCGCGATGTTGACGTGGTTCACCGAACCGTCGGGATTGCGGATCACCTTCAGCTCCTCACCGGCGTGGTAGCCGATGACACCGACCACCCGGCCGTCCTCGACCCGGAACCGGTCCGTCTCGACGCCGCCACGGCGCGCGACCAGCTCCTCGCCCTCCCACGAGAACACGTAGGGCGTGTTGCCCCAGTGCCAGACACCGAGCACGTCGCGCACCTCGCCGGGGAGCGGCGTCGACGGCTTCCACGGCGGCGGCAGGGCCGGCTCGCAGCGTTCGAGCTCCTCGAGCAGGGAGGTTGCCAGAGCGGCAGGATTGAAGCCGGTGGTCGCGTTCGCCAAGGTGACCGCCCCGGTGCGGCGTTCCCGGTCGACCAGGCAGCTGGCCACGAAGCCCGGCATCGAGCCGGTGTGGCCGACCAGGGCGCCCGAGCCGCCCCGCATCAGCTGGAAGCCGAGGCCGTGGGCGTAGTCCAGGGCGGAGTTCGGCTCACCCGACTGGGGCAAGTACGCGGGCTCGAGGTCGGCGGAGCTCAGCACGTCCGGGTGCCCGGCCAGCAGGAAGGCGGCGTACGTCGCCAGGTCGGTGATCGTCGACCAGACCTGCCCGGCCGGGGCCATCGCCCCGGTGTCGGTCGCCGGCTCCTCGAGGAGAGTCCCGGCGTACGGATCGACGCTGTAGCCCTGCGCGGCTACCCCGGACGGGAGGTACGACGTCCGGTTCATCGCCAGCGGCGCCAGGATCCGGGACTCGACCGCAGACCACCACGTCTCGTCCAGCAGCCGCGCCGCCACCTCCCCCAGCAGCGCGTAGCCGAGGTTGGAGTAGTGGAACCGCTCCAGCCCGGGGAACACCGCGCCCGACCCGTCGTTGGCGGCGGCGAGCTCGTCGAAGGAGCTGCCTGCGGAGCGTTCCCACCACGAGCCCACGGGCTCGGACTGCATCCCGGAGTTGTGGGCAAGCAGCGACCGGATGGTCCGGTCCGCGTAGCCGACGTCGCCCAGCACCGAGCCGGCCGTCGCGTCGAGCGTGAGCCGTCCGTCGCGAACCAGCTGCAGGACCAGGACCGCGGTCATGGTCTTCGTGATCGAACCGATCCGGTACTGGGTGTCGGCGACCGGGCCGGGCAGGTCGCCGTACCCACGTGACCAGGCGAGCTCACCATCGCGAACGACCCCGGCAACCAGCGACGGGACGCGCCCCGACGTCTGCGCCGCCGCGACGTGGCGGAGCAGCCGGCGCGACGTCGGGTCAGCGACGGCACTCATTCCGCGAAGGCCTCCGGGGGCGGGCAGGCGCACACGAGGTGGCGGTCGCCATAGGCCTGGTCGATGCGGGCGACCGGCGGCCAGTACTTGTCGGGATCGACACCGGTCGGGAACACCGCGACCTCGCGCGAGTAGGCACGGTCCCACTCACCCACCAGCGCCCGCGACGTGTGTGGCGCCCCGCGCAGCGGCGAGTTCTCCGGGGTCCACTCCCCCGCCGCGACCCGGTCGATCTCTCCCCGGATCGCGATCATCGCGTCGCAGAACCGGTCGATCTCGGCCAGGTCCTCGGACTCCGTCGGCTCGACCATGAACGTGCCGGCGACCGGGAACGACATCGTCGGCGCGTGGAAGCCGTAGTCGACCAGGCGCTTGGCGACGTCGTCCACGGTCACGCCGGTCTGCTTGGTCAGCCCGCGCAGGTCGAGGATGCACTCGTGCGCGACCAGGTCGCCGTGGCCCTTGTAGAGCACCGGGAAGTGCTCGCCGAGCCGGGCGGCGATGTAGTTCGCCGACAGCACCGCGCGTGGCTGTCGCCCGGGTCAGGCCGGGGCCGCCCATCAGCCGGATGTAGGCCCAGGTGATGGGCAGGATCCCGGCCGAGCCGTAGGGCGCCGCACTGATCGGCCCGATGCCAGAACGCTTCTCCGCCTCGGGGTGCATCGCGTGCGAGGGGAGGTACGGCGCCAGGTGGGCGCGAACCGCGACCGGTCCGACGCCCGGCCCGCCACCACCGTGTGGGATGCAGAACGTCTTGTGGAGGTTGAGGTGGGAGACGTCGCCGCCGAAGTCTCCCGGCCGGGCGAAGCCGAGCAGGGCGTTGAGATTGGCCCCGTCGACGTACACCTGGCCGCCGTGGCCGTGCACGATCTTGCACAGCTGGGTGATGGTGTCCTCGTAGGCGCCGTGCGTCGACGGGTAGGTCACCATGATCGCGGCCAGGTCCTTGGCGTGGGCATCGCACTGCTCGCTCAGGTCGTCGAGGTCGATCGCCCCGTCGGCGGCGGCTTTCACCACGACCACCTTCATGCCGGCCATCACGGCCGAGGCGGCGTTGGTGCCGTGCGCGGACGACGGGATCAGGCAGACGTTCCGCTCTCCCTCCCCCCGGCCCTCGTGGTAGCCACGAATGGCAAGCAGTCCGGCGAGTTCGCCCTGGGACCCGGCGTTGGGCTGGATCGAGACCGTGTCGTATCCGGTCACCTCGGCCAGCCAGCCCTCGAGGTCGTCGACCAGCTTTCGGTAGCCGAGTGCGTCCTCGGCCGGCGCGAACGGATGCAGGTCGGCGAAACCGGGCAGCGACACCGGCTCCATCTCGGTGGTCGCGTTGAGCTTCATCGTGCACGACCCGAGCGGGATCATGCCGCGGTCGAGGGCGTAGTCGCGGGCCGAGAGCCGCCGCAGGTAGCGCAGCATCTGGGTCTCGCTGTGGTGGCTGGAGAAGACCTCGTGGGTGAGGTACGGCGTCGTACGCGCCAGGTCCTGCGGGAATCGTCTCGACCGTGCTGGTCGGCGTGCGTCCCCTCCTCGTACGCGCCGAAGGCCCGCAGCACCGCACGCGAACGTGGACGGGGCCGAACGTCTCGCCGACGCTGAGCCCGACATGGTCGTCGTCGACGTGCCGGACGTGCACGCCCATGCTCACGTGCGGCGGCCACCACCTCGGCTGCGCGACCGGGAACGCGGGTGAGCAGGGTGTCGAAGTAGTGATCGTGCGACGACTTCGACCCCGGCCTCGCGGAGCATGCCGCCGAGCGCACGCGGCGTTGTCCTTGATGCGCTCCGCGATGGCCTTGAGCCCCTCGGGACCGTGGTAGACGGCGTACATCGACGCGACCACGGCGAGCAGCACCTGGGCGGTGCAGATGTTGGAGGTCGCCTTGTCCCGGCGGATGTGCTGCTCACGCGTCTGCAGGGCGAGGCGGTACGCCGGGCGGCCCTCGGCGTCGACCGATACGCCGACCAGTCGCCCGGGCAGGTGCCGCTCCAGCCCGGCGGCGACGGACATGTAGCCGGCGTGCGGGCCGCCGTAGAACATCGGGACGCCGAAGCGCTGGGACGAGCCGACCACGACGTCGGCGCCGAGCTCGCCCGGGTGACTCCAGCAGGGAGAGGGCGAGCAGGTCTGCGGCCACGACGGCGAGGGCGTCGCGACCGTGCGCCTCCTCGATGACCGGTCGCGGGTCGCGAACCGCTCCGGAGGCACCGGGGTACTGGACGAGTACGCCGCACAGCTCACCGTCGGGCAACCCGTCGGTCAGGTCCGCCACGACCACCTCGATGCCCATCGCCCGGGCCCGGGTGCGGATCAGGTCGATGGTCTGCGGCAGGGCGTCGGCGTCGACCACGAACGGACCGGACGCCTTGCGGTTCGCGCGCCGTACCAGAGTCATCGCCTCGGCCGCGGCGGTGCCCTCGTCGAGCAGGGACGCGTTGGCCGTGGGCAGGCCGGTCAGGTCGCCGATCACGGTCTGGAAGTTCAGCAGGGCCTCGAGCCGACCCTGTGAGATCTCCGGCTGGTACGGCGTGTAGGCGGTGTACCAGCTCGGGTCCTCGAGCACGTTGCGCCGGATGACCGGCGGGGTGATCGTGGCGTGGTAGCCCAGCCCGATCATGGCCTCGCGGGGCTGGTTCGTCGCGGCGAGGTCGCGCAGCTCCCGGGCTGCGGCGTCCTCAGAGACGGCGGTCGGCAGGTCCAGGTCGGCGGCGGCGCGAATCCCGTCCGGGATCGCGGCGTACATCAGCTCGTCGAGGTTCTCGTAGCCGAGCCGCGACAGCATCGAGGCGGTGGCCTGGTCGGAGAGGCCGATGTGTCGCTCCACGAACGGCAGCACGGCGTCGAGATCGGCAAGGCTCTGGTGGTCGGTCAAGGTGAGGCTCCCAGTGGACGACGGGTCGTTCGGTCGCCTCCCCCTCTGTCGCCGCCGTTGCCGGATGCTCCAGAGTTGCCTGACCCGCACGGTCCTGGCGCCTGAGAGGTTCCGGGGAGGGTTTGCCCCTTCGGCGCTTCGTACCCGGCCGGTGGTGCACCAGGCGAAGACTCTCCCGCGCGGGATTGTCGGCGATGAGAAATCTACCTCATGTTCGCTCTCGAGCCTGGCTTGACCAACTGCGAGGTCCAGAGACGGCCGAGCCAGGCGAGCGAAGCGCTCGTCGGGCCACCCGCTTTCTGCGACGAGCCGCTGCCACAACGCGCCGTCCATTGTTGCGGCCAGCACGTCACGGCACTCGGTCTCGCTGACCGCGAGCTGCCCCGTGGCGGCGGCGGCCTCGGCGTACCTGGTGCATGCGTCGAGTCGCCCGGCGTCCCATTCGGCGAGCATCGCAGCGGCCGCGGGTTCGCTCGCGGCGGCGCCGTGCAGGGCTGCCAGTAGGGGTGCGATACGCCGGAACACGGCGGTGACCAGGACAGCGTGCTGGTCGAAGCGGGTCGCGAGATCCGGCTCGGCGAGCACGGCGCGGACTTCCGGCCGGTCCAGCAGACGGACGTCTTCCTCGTCGCCGCGAAAGCTGACGTACCAGACCTGGCGCAACAGCGTGCGCTTGTTCCGGAACGCCGCGTAGACCGTTTCGACGGCGACTCCCGCCACCGTGGCGATCTCGGCCATCGTGGTGCGTCCATACCCTTTCGCGACGAACAGCTCATGCGCCGCATCGATGATGCGCAGCCGGGTCCCGGCGGCCTGCTGCTGTCGCCGGGCCGAGTTGTATTGCCGCTTGACGGACGTCGACATTGGATGCATCCTAACTGTATTGATAACAGTTTAACTGTACCGGAGGTCGCCATGATAACCGAAACCGAGCTGTTCCTGGCCGAGATGCTGCCCCGGCAGCGCACCGCCGAGCAGGCGATCCACAACGGCGACGCCGAACCGCGCATCGCGCTGTGGTCGCGCACGGACCCGGTCACCGTGCTCGGCGCAAAGAAGTCCGCTTCCGGCTGGCCCGAGCTCGAGAAGCTGTTCCACGACGTCGCGTCCTGGTTCTCTGACTCGGCGGAGTACGAGTTCGAGGTCATCGCGGCTGGCGCGAGCGGCGACCTGGCGTACACGGTCGGCTACGAGCGCAACCAGGTGAAGGTGGACGGCCAGCCGCGGACCTACACGTTGCGCGCCACGCACGTCTACCGGCGCGAGGACGGCCAGTGGCGAATCGTGCACCGGCACGCAGACGTCCCGCCCGCCGAGGACACCCCGATCTGACATCGGTCGTCAGGCATTTGGAGGTTCCGATGAGCAGTTCCCTACCTGGGTTCCTGGCCACGGACCCTGAGGTGTACGAGCACTTCATGGGTCGCTGGAGCGCCCGACTGGCGGAGCCCTTCCTCGAGTTTGCCGGGGTCAAGGCCGGCGACAGGGTCTTGGATGTCGGCTGCGGAACGGGCACCATCTCCCTGGCATCGGCAGTGCGTGGTGCCACGACAGTCGGGGTGGATGCTTCCGAGGCCTACCTCGACGGCGCGCGTCGTGCTTCGATCCCATCCCGGTGTCACCTACGAGCACGGTGACGCCTGCCGCCTGGAATACCCAACAGCCTCGTTTGATGCCTGCGTCTCTGCGCTCGTCATCGATGTCATCCCAGAGGTGGAGCTGGTGGCCGCCGAGATGCGGCGGGTCACCCGTCCGGGCGGAATCGTGGCCTGCAGCACCTTCGACTTCTGGGGCGGCAACTCCGCCCCTCGACTTGGTGCTGGACACAGGCGCCGTCCTGGATGAGGGCATCCGAACGCTCCGAGCGCAGATCAAAGCCCGCCCGATTGTGTGGGCGCATGGACAGGCCGACCTCTGGCGTCAGGTTGGGCTCGTCGATGTGGAGGAAGCGCCGATCGTGCTCAGCTTTGAGTACGCCGGTTTCGAGGACTACTGGTCCAGCTGGTCGATCGGGCCAACCCGGATTGCCCAGCATCTGACGGCTTTGCCATCCGGCCAGCGGGAAGAGATCAGGCACCACGTCCGAGCCGGTTATCTGGCCGGCCTACCGGACGGGCCGCGATCGTTCGCCGTCGTCGTCCGCGCGGTACGAGGGACGGTTCCGCGGTGACGACTGCGTGTCAGCCGATCCTGCGGGCGGCGCGGCGGGCGGCGAGCTCGTCGGCGGCGGTCGGCGCGGTGTCGTCGGAGGTGCGCTCGCTCGGCAGCTCCGCGAGCGTGCCCTCGATCTCGCGCCACACGCCGCCGATGGCGATGCCGAAGACACCCTGGCCACCCTGGAGCAGGTCGATGACCTCGTCGTTGCTGGTGCACTCGTAGACCGAGGCGCCGTCGCTCATCAGGGTCACGCGGGTCAGGTCGTCGGTGCCACGGGTGCGGAGGTGCTGAACCGCGATCCGGATCTGCTGGAGCGAGATGCCGGCGTCGAGGAGGCGCTTGATCACCTTGAGGATCAGGATGTCGCGGAACGAGTAGAGGCGCTGGGTGCCGGAGCCGGTGGCGCCGCGCACGGTGGGCTCGACCAGTCCGGTGCGGGCCCAGTAGTCGAGCTGCCGATAGGTGATGCCGGCCGCGTTGCACGCCGTGGGACCGCGATAACCGGTGTCGCTGGGCAGTGGAGACACGTCGTCGGTGAACAGCAGGCCCTGCTCGTCGGCGCGTTCGGCCGCTGCGGTCTGCTCGGAATCAGCCGTTGACTCACCCTTGTCGTTCACGTTCACTCCGACCCTCCGTCGAGTTACTCCGTTCACCGTAGCTCCCGCAGGAAGACGTTGGGCTGATCGCAACCACAACCGTGGAGTTACAACGAAGACACTCCAAGGTAAGCCCACACCTGAGGGTTAGCAACGAGCGCGGCGGCGTGTCGCAACCCTAAACCTCAGGTTGAGGGTTCGGGTTTCCGTCCGGTGGACGTACAGGCCTGCTCAGTGACTCTCGAAGTCGTCCGGAGTCACCTGGTCGAGGAACTCGCGGAACTTCTCGACCTCGTCCTCCTGCTCCGCTGGCGCCTCCAGGCCGGCCTCGTCGAGGACCTCCTCGGCGCACACGATGCGGGTGCCGGTGCGCAACGCCAGCGCGATCGAGTCGGACGGCCGGGCGCTGACCTCCACCCCCGAGTCGAAGACCAGGCTGGCGAAGAACACTCCGTCCTTCATCTCGGTGATCTGCACCTCGGTGAGGGAGTTGCCGGTGGCGACGAGCACGTCCTTCAGCAGGTCGTGCGTCAGCGGCCTTGGCGGTACGACGCCCTGCTGGGCGAACGCGATGGCGGTCGCCTCCACGGCGCCGATCCAGATCGGCAAGTAGCGGTCGCCCGACACCTCTCGCAGAAGCACGATCGGTTGGTTCGAGGGCGTTTCGACCCGGACTCCGATGACATCGACTTCGCGCACGTCATCACCCTACTCCGGGCCGTGGTCACTTCAGGAGGTGCGCAGACCGGACTTGACCAGGGTCGCGTGCAGCTTCACCGACAGTGCCGCGATCTCGTTGACGGCGTCGTCCGCACGGGCGCTGGCGCCGGCGTCGCGGCTGCCGCGCATCGGGGCCACCACCTGCTCGACCAGGCCGACCTCTCGGTCGGCCGCGTTCTTGAAGGTACGCAGATGGCGGGGCTCGAAGCCGAACTCGGAGAGCTCCGCCGCCGTCTTGGCGATCACCAGCGCGTCGCCGTCGTAGTGAGCGGTGCCGGCCCGAGGCTTGATCAGTCCGTAGTTCTCCAGCGCTGCGAGCAGGTCCTCGTCGACGTGGGCGGTCTTGAGCAGCTCCTTGCGGGACAGCCGGAGGTTGCCGCGCACGGCCGAAGGACTCGGGACTCGGCAGGCCGTCACCGGCCAGTGCGACCATGGGGACGGTGGGCACCACGGCTTCGATGGGCGGCGGCTCCAGGCCGCGGTCCATCGCGTCGAGGTGCTCGCCGATCACCTTCAGCGGCAGGTAGTGGTCGCGCTGCATGCGCAGGACGTACCGCAGTCGCTCGACGTCCCCGTGAGAGAACTTGCGATAGCCGGCCGGCGTACGTTCCGGCGCGATCAGCCCCTTGTCCTCGAGGAAACGGATCTTCGGGATCGAGACGCCCGGGTAGTCAGAGCGGAGCAGATCGAGCACCTGCCCGATGTTCATCCGCGCCCGGGGCGATGCGGACGGCTGCACGATCAGAGGTTCTGGCTGGCGTGGCTGGCGAAGAACACGAGACGGTACTTGCCGATCTGCACCTCGTCGGCATCCTGCAGCGCGACCTCGTCGATTCGGTCGCGGTTGACGTAGGTGCCGTTGAGGGACCCCACGTCGGAGACCGTGTAGCCAGTCGGCGTACGGCGGAACTCGGCATGGCGTCGCGAGACCGTCACGTCGTCGAGGAAGATCTCGCTCTCGGGGTGGCGGCCGGCGGTGACGAGGTCGGTGTCGAGGAGGAAGCGGCTGCCGGCGCCGGGGCCACGCTGCACGATCAACAGGGCATGGCCCTGGGGCAATGCGTCGACCGCGGCCGAGTCGGCCGGGTTCAGCTGCCGCTCGTCGGCCTCGGGTGGCTTCTCGGGGCCGGTGAACGTGATCGTGGCCGTCGAGTCGGTGACCGACTCCGGTGGCTCGTGCCGGGTGCGCCGGCAGCACTGGCACCGCTGGCCATCGCCGGCGAGGCGTGCGCCGCACTGTGAGCAGAACCGCGCGTCATCGGGGTTCGGCTTCCCACAGCTGTTGCAGAACGGCATGTCGAGCCTCCTGGTGACCCTGACCATCTGGCCGAGGTTGATGGTTCCCCGAACTTATCAGCCGACGACGGCCGATCAAGGGCCACCCGCCGTACTCCGGACGGGTCAGCTTTCGAGGGTGGCCTGGTAGGCGGCGGAGTCCAGTAACGCGTCGACTGCCGCGGGGTCGGCGGGGACCAGCTCGAACAGCCAGCCGCCGGCGTACGGGTCGGAGTTGACGAGCTCCGGGGTCGCGTCGAGGGACTCGTTGCGCGCGACGACCTCGCCGGTCGAGCGGCGCGTAGACGTCGCTGACCGACTTCGTGGACTCGAGCTCGCCGCAGGCGGTGCCGGCCACCAAGGTCTCGCCCACCTCGGGCAGGGAGACGTAGACGATGTCGCCCAGCGCGTCCTGTGCATAGTGGGTGATCCCGACCCGCACCGAGCCCTCACTGTCACCGGGGATGCGGATCCACTCGTGCTCGGCGGTGTACTTCAGGTCGTCGGGGTACACAGGCTCTCCTCCAGGCGGGTCGGACAGGACATCGGGCAGGACATCGGGCAGGGCAGAAGCTGACGGTCTGACGGCAGATTAGCGGGTGCGGTCAGGGGGTGTCCGTCTGGGCACGGACGGCGTTGATGTCGAGATTGTCGAAGGACTCGATCGAGAGCGTCCCTCCGTCGTCCTCTACGTCCTCGCGCGGACCACCCGGGAGCAGCATCGCGCCCTCGAGCTCTTTTGGTTGACCGATCACGTCGATGACGTACGGCGGAGACACCAGCTGGCCGTCGACGAGGACACCCCCGGCACCTTCCTCGAGCGCCGTCTGCGCGATCACCCTGACCTCGCCGTTGAACTGCATCGCCTCAGCCCCCGCAGTGCGCAGTTCCTGGATCGCGTCGAGCAGGAGATCGATGCCGACACTGCCGTCGGGGTCGTCGATCGTGATCCGGACGCCGGGGCCGCTGACGGCCACCAGGCCGGCCAGGATGTTGAGGGTTTCGGCCTCCTTCTGTGCCTGCGCCAGCGCCGCCTCGCGGCTGCGGGTGCTGGACTGGAGGTCGGCGAGCGTGGTCTCGAGTCGGCTGATCTCGGACTCCGACCGCTCGGAGGCGCCGGCAAGGCCGCTGAGGAGGTCGATCAGGTCCTGTTCGCGGTAACCGGCATAGGTGTTGTCGTCGCCGTTGGACCGAACCTGGGTGACGGCGGCGAAGCCGAGCGCGGCGAGCAGGACGGCGACCACGGCCTGCCCTCGCGACGGTCTCGCCAGCGCGGCCCAGAGACGTCCCGGAGGTGGGGTCTCGCCGGGCGGCCTCTGCTCGTCCGGCGGTCGGGGAGTCGGAATCAGGCATGGAACAGGTGCCGCCTGATCGCCGCGACGTTGGAGAAGATCCGGATGCCGAGCACCACGATCACGCCCGTGGACAGCTGGCCGCCCACACCGAGCTTGTCGCCGAGGAACACGATGGCCGCGGCGATCACCACGTTGCTCACGAACGACACCACGAAGACCTTGTCGTCGAAGATGCCGTCGAGGAAGGCGCGGAGCCCGCCGAACACCGCATCGAGCGCCGCGACGACCGCGATCGGAAGGTACGGCTCGAGCCACAACGGGACATCCGGCTGCAGGAACAGTCCAAGGACGATGCCGATCAGCAACCCGCCTGCTGCGATCACGGGGCCACCTCCTCACTTTCTGGTGTCGACTCGGAACCGGCGAGCCTAATCGGACCGGAGCACGGGCATCTCGGCGCCTGGGAGGTCGAGCGAGTCCTCGTTGTTGATCTCGAACTTGAATCCGTACGTTTCCTGGAGGCTGAGCCACTCGAGGCCGTGGGTGCTGTCGGCGAAGCGCGACTGCAGGTCCGCCGTGTCGCCGAGGGCGAGAATGAGGTACGGCGGGATGACCGGCTTGTTGTTCACGTGGATGGCGACATTCGACGAGCGGATCGGCGACAGCGCGGTCAACCGCCGGCCGTTGATCGAGATCGCCTCCGCACCCGCGTTCCAGAGTCCGTCGACCAGGATGGCGAGGTCCTCGTCACGGACCCGCCCGGTCTCTTCGTCCGGGCCGTCGTCGACCACTATCCGCACGCCGGGTCCCTGGACTGACGTGAACCCGGTGCGTGCCTTGAGCCGCTGGGTCCTGGCCTCCGCCGCCTGTTCATCCTCGATCCAGCTTGTCCAGCCCGGTCTGCACGGCGGTGGTCTCTTCGCGCAGTTCGCGCAGCCGGGACTGCTGGTCGGCCACCTGGTCGTCGCGCCGGTTGGCCTCGCTGACCAGGGCCGCCCGGCCGTTGGCGGTGGCCGAGGCATTGCGCGAGGTCTGGACCGCAGCGGTCGTGATCAGCAGCCCGAACACCGTGATCGCGACCGCCGTACCGCGCCGGAGCCGTCGCGCCGACAACCCGGCGCCCGCGTCCTCGGCCACCGTGCCGTCCCGGCGGTCCGCAACATGCCGGTAGTCCTCGTCGAGGGACTGCTGGGTGATCTTGGTCAGCAGCGGCATGGTGACGTACGCGGGGAGCTCGCGCGCCACCATGTCGTTCCCGGGACTAGAGCTCATCGACCGAGGGAGCCCTTCGATCGTCCTGCAGCAGCTTGTAGACCTGCCAGGCGTAGAGCAGGCCCGCCCACCAGTACAACCCGATCCCCCAGATCGCGAAGGCCCAGCCGAACACGCGCGCCAACGCGGCGACCACGCCCTCCCCGTCGCCCAGCAGCATCAGCGGGAAGGCGTACAGCAGGTTGAAGGTGGCCGCCTTGCCGAGGAAGTGCACGGGCAGCGCGCTGTAGCCGCGCATCCGGAGGAACGGCACCAGGCCCCACAAGAGGACGTCTCGGGCCGGCAGGATCACCGCGAACCACCACGGCACGATGTCGCGCAGGGCCAGCCCGATCACGACCGCCAGGATGTAGAGCCGGTCGGCAACCGGGTCCAGGATCTCGCCGAGAGTGGACCTCTGGTCGAGCTTGCGAGCGAGGTAGCCGTCGAGGTAGTCGGTGACACCGGACAGCATGAGGAGCACCAGCGCCCAGGCGTCTGCCTCGGGGCCCAGCACCAGCCACAGGAACACCGGAACCCCGGCCAGCCGGACCATGCTCAGCAGGTTGGGGACGGTCCACACGCGAGTGGTGCGTGAAGGAGCCTGCGCCACAGTCCTGCCCTTGCTCGGATGTTCGAATGCGGCCCCGCTGGCCGATGTCGCCAACACCCTATCCGCCGAGGCGGCAGCAACCGACTCGCGACGAGCGCGCGTCACGCGCTCTCGCCGTGATGCGCAGCGTCACGGATCTCGCCGACCAGTTCCTCGAGCACGTCCTCGAGTGTCGCCAGCCCCAGGACGTTCCCCTGGTCGTCGATCACTCGGGCCATGTGGGCACCTCGCCGTTGCAGGGTCTCCAGGACGTCGTGGAGTACGTCGTCCTGCCGGACGCTCGCAAACGGTCGGATCCACTTCTCCTCGATGACTCGCTGGCGTCTCTCCTCGTCGGTCTCCAGGACGTCCTTGATGTGCAGGTAGCCCATCAGGCTGCCGTCGTCGCCGGCGATCGGGAACCTGCTGAAACCGGTCTCCGCGCAGATCTCCTCGATGTCGGCCGCGGTCGACCCCCGCGGGACCGTCTCCAGTGTGTCGAGCGGCATCAGCACCGATGCGACGGTGTTCTGGGTGAAGTCCAGCGCGCCGGCGAGACGGTCGTACTCACTGGACTGAAGAAGGCCCTGGCCGTGCGACTCCTCGACGAGCGCGGCCACCTCCTCGCGCGTGTAGGTGGAGCTGACCTCGCGCTGCATCTCGACACCCATCAGCTTCAACGCCGAGGACGCCACCGCGTTGATGACCACGATGATCGGGCGGAGCACGATCACGATCGCCCAGATCGGCGGGCCGAGCACGAGCGCTGCCCGGTCCGGCCCGGCGAGCGCGATGTTCTTCGGGATCATCTCGCCCAGCACCACGTGCAGGTAGACCACGATGGCCATCGCCACCGTGAAGGAGATCGGGTGCAGGAAGGAGTCGGGCATCTGGGTGGCGTGCAGCGCCGGTTCGACCAGGTGCGCGACGGCGGGCTCGCCGACGGCACCGAGGACCAGCGACGCAACCGTGATGCCCAGCTGGTTGACGCCGATCACCAGCGAGATGTTCTCCATCGCCGTGAGCGTGACCTTCGCGAACCGGGAGCCGGCCTCGGCGCGGGGCTCGATCTGGCTGCGCCGAGCCGACACGAGCGCGAACTCGGCGCCGACGAAGAACGCGTTGGCGAAGAGCAGGAAGACCGCCAGGCCGAGGGCGCCGAAGTCACTCATCCTCGACCTCGTCCTCGACCGGCTCGGTGCGCATGGACACTCGATCCACCCGCAGGCCGTCCATGTGGGCGACGGTCAGCACGACCCGCAGGCGGCGCGGTCGCTCGGGCCCGGGGACCGTGACCAGGATCTCGGCCTCGTCGCCCGCCTCCGGGATCCGGCCCAGCTCGCGCAGCACCAACCCGGCGATCGTGTCGTAGTCCTCGTGGTCCGGGAGGGTGACTCCGGTGATGTCCTCGACCTCGTCCGGGCGCAGCAGACCGGACAGGATCCAGGACCCGTCGCCGCGCTCGCGCGCCCGCGCCCCGATGCTGTCGTGTTCGTCGGCGATGTCGCCGACGATCTCCTCGACGACGTCCTCGAGGGTCACGATGCCGGCCTGACCGCCGTACTCGTCGAGCACGACGGCCATCTGGAAGCCGTCGTCTCGCAGCAGCTCCAGCAGCGGGTCGAGCCGCAACGAGTCCGGCACCACGATCGGCTTGACCATGATGTGCCGGACCCGGGTCGTGGCGCGTTCGTGGACCGGCAGGGCCACGGCGTGCTTGACGTGGACGGTGCCGACCACCGTGTCGTCGTTGCCGAGCACCGGGAACCGGGAGTGCCCGGTCTCGCGGGTCAGCTCGATGACGGCGCTGGCGCGGTCGGTCTCCTCGAGGCTGGAGGTGCGGACTCGCGGGGTCATGATCTCGCCGGCAGTGCGCGTGGAGAACTCCACCGAGCGCTCCATCAGCTCGGCCGTGTCCGGGTCCAGGGTCCCCTGGCTCGCCGAGCGCTGGATCAGCGACGCGAGCTCGGTCGAGCTGCGCGCCGACCGGAGCTCCTCCTGCGGCTCCATGCCGAGTCGTCGTACGACGGCGTTGGCCGAGCCGTTCAGCAGCCGGATCGGCCACGCCATGACCGCGGTGAACCCGCGCTGGAACGCCTGGGTGGCCCGGGCGGTCGGCATCGGCCGGGCGATCGCCAGGTTCTTCGGGATCAGCTCGCCGAAGATCATCGTCAGGGTCGCGCCCAGGGCGAGCCCGATCGCGATGGCAACCGGGTGTACGGCGTCGTGAGGCAGGCCGGCAGCCTCCAGCGGTCCGTCGACCAGACCGGCGATCGCGGGCTCCGCGAGGAAGCCGATCGCGAGGTTGGTGATGGTGATCCCGACCTGCGCTCCCGAGAGCTGGGTCGAGAGGGAACGCAACGCCCGCTGGACGCCCTGTGCTCCCGAGTCACCGTTTGCCGAGGCCCGTTCGACGGCGGCGCGGTCGACGGTGACCAGCGAGAACTCGGCCGCCACGAAGACACCGCATCCGGCGATCAGGAGGAGGGATACCCCGAGCAGGATCCATTCGGTCATGTGCGCTCTCCGTCAGAGAGCTGGGGACTTTGAGAGTCCATGGACGGTTCGTCAACTGCCTTCGGAGCCGGCGGTCAGGTCAGGCTGCACTCTACCGGGCACCCCCGGCAGGCGAGCTTTCCTACGCTGAGGGCGTGATGCCCGACGATCTCCTCGCCCAGGCCCGCACCGCCCGAGGCTTCATGCCGGACGACGAGGGCCTGCTGCTGTACGGCGCCGCCCGCGAGCGGCTCCCCCACGGGCCCGCCCTGGAGGTCGGCAGCTACTGCGGCAAGTCGGCCATCTATCTGGGTGCCGCGGCACGCGAGGTCGGTGGCACCGTCTTCACGGTCGACCACCATCGCGGGTCCGAGGAGAACCAGGCGGGGTGGGAGCACCACGACCCGACGCTGGTCGACGACGAGTTCGGCCTGATGGACACGCTGCCGTTCTTCCGCAAGACGATCGCGCGGGCCGGGCTCGAGGACCACGTGGTGGCCGTCGTCGGCCGGTCGACGACGGTGGCCGCGCACTGGCGCACCCCGCTCTCGCTGGTGTTCATCGACGGCGGGCACGCCGAGGAGCACGCCCAGAACGACTACACGGGCTGGGCCCCCTGGCTGCAGACGGGCGGCCTGCTGGTCATCCACGACGTGTTCCCGGACCCGGCCGACGGAGGGCGCCCGCCGTACCACGTGTTCCTGCGGGCGCTGGCCGGCGGCGCGTTCGCGGAGGTCGAGGCCGTGGGGTCGATGCGGGTGCTGCGACGCGTCTCAGGAGACGCCGGAGACCGACTCGACTGACACGCAGCCACACTCGAGCGCGAGCTCGTCGAAGTGACCCACCAGGGTGTTTCCGCGCATGATGTCGGCGCCCGGGGTCGAGTCGCTCAGCGCGTCGGCCAGCAGGATCACTGCGGCCGCCGTGTACGTCGTGTGCTCGACCGGCCAGTTGACGTTCTCGGGGAACACCAAGCCCGTCCAGTAGCCGCCGTCGGCTGCTCGCAGATGCTGCATGTCGACGAACAGCTGCCGGGCCCGCTCGCGCTCGCCGACGGCTTCGAGAGCCAGCCCGAGCTCGCAGGTCTCGGCGCCGGTGACCCAGGGGTTGGTGTCGACGCAGCGGATCCCCAACCCGGGCACGACGAAGTCGTCCCATCGTGACTCGAGCAGCGCCAGCGCAGCATCGCCGCGCACGGCACCGCCGAGCACCGGGTAGTACCAGTCCATGGAGAACGTCGACTTGTCCAGGAACAGGTCGCGGTGCTCCCGCAACGCGTGGCCGAGCCGCCCGCCGGCGAGCTCCCACTCCGGCTGCGGCTCGTCGAGCAGGTCCGAGAGGGCGGCGCCCGCCCGGAGGGACTGGTAGATCGAGGAGGACCCGGCGAGCAGGGCGTCAGCGTTGACCTTCCCGCCGGCTTCCTGCGACCAGGCGATCCCGCCGAAGGACAGCTGCATCCCGACCACCCAGTCGAGGGCGCGCCGTACGGTCGGCCAGAGCTCACGGACGAACGCCAGGTCCCGCCGTACGAGCCAGTGGTGCCACAGCCCCACCGCGAGGTACGACGTCATGTTCGTCTCGCCGCTGGCGTCCTCGACGGTGCCGGCCACGAACCTCATCGGCCAGGACCCGTCGGGACGCTGGGTCGTCACGCACCAGCGCAGGGCCCGCTCGGCCGCCTCCACCTCACCTGCGACCAGCAGGCCCATGGCCGACTCGACGTGGTTCCAGACGTCGGTGTGCTCTCCGGTGGTGAACGGGATCGCGCCGTCGGGTTCCTGCATCGCGACGATCGCAGCCGCCGTCCGGGCCACGTCGGAGGCGCTCAGGACGCCGGCGACGCACGGGGTGTCAGGTCGCATCCGGCTTCCTGAGGTAGACGACCAGGCTCTTGCCGATGAGCGGGTTGAGCACGGCCTCGGCGTACCGCGTGGTTCGGGGCCGCTTCATGATGTCCCACACCAGCAACCGGTGGTACGCCCGGACGACCGGGTGGTCGTCCTTCGTCACGCCGACCGCACACTTGATCCACCAGTACGGCGAGTGCAGCCCATGGGCGTAGCCCAGGCCCTGGTAGTCGAGGCCGGCGCCGGAGAGCTTCCCGACCAGCTCCTTGCCGGTGTAGATCCGGACGTGGCCGCCCGGGACGTTGTGGTAGTCGTCGGACAGTCGCCAGCAGATGACCTCCGGGAGCCACCGGGGCACGGTGACCGCGACGGTGCCGCCCGGACGGAGCACCCGGACCAGCTCGTCGATGGCCTGGACGTCGGCCGGGATGTGCTCGAGGATCTCGGCGGCCACGACCCGGTCGAACTCGCCGTCGGCGAACGGGAGCGAGAGGGCGTCGCCCTCCTTGGTGTCGGCCTCGGCGCCCGGGGGCACCTCTCCGGCTGCCTTCATCGCGCCGAACATGTCGCGTACGGCGGAGAGCTCGTCGGCGTCCTGGTCGAACGCGATCACGTCGGCGCCGCGACGGTACATCTCGAAGGCGTGGCGACCCGCGCCGCAGCCGAGGTCGAGCACCCGCTCCCCCGGCTGGAGGCCGAGGCGGTCGAAGTCAACGGTCAGCATTCTTGCCCCCTGCCGCTGAGATCACGTCCTCGTACGCCGCGGCGGTGGCTGCCGCAACGGCCCGCCAGCTGAACAGCTCCAGAGCCCGTTCGCGCCCGGCACGACCCATCCGGGCCCGTCGTACGGGATCGTCGAGCAGTGCTGCCAGAGCCTGTCTCAGCTCGCCGACATCACCGGGTGCGACCAGGTCGGCGCACCGGCCGTCCTGGCCCACGACCTCGGGAAGGGCACCGGCCCGGGACACCACCAGCGGTGTCTCGCAGGCCATCAGCTCGGCCGTCGGGAGCGAGAATCCCTCGTACAGCGAGGGGATGCACGCCACCTCCGCCGACCCCATCACGTCGACCAGCTCCGCATCGGTGATGCCGTGCACGAAGGACACGCAGGCCCTGATCCCGAGTTCGTCGATGAGCTTCTCGGTGCGCCCGCGCGGCTGTGCCCGGCCCACGATCACGAGTTCGACGTCGCGTTCGGTGCGCAGCTTCGCGAAGGCCTCGAGCAGGGTGGCGACACCCTTGATGGGCGCGTCGGCGCTGGCCGTGGCCACGATCCGGCCCGGCACCCGTGGTGCGGTCGGTGGCTTGAACACGTCGTCCACCCCGAGCGGGACGACCGAGATGATCGAGGGATCGACCCCGAAGTCGGTGACGATGTCCTGCCGCGACGACTCGGACGGCGTGAGCACCCGGGTGGCCCGGCGGGCGACCTTGGCCTGCATGCGCACGAAGCCGTACCAGCGACGCAGCGACAGCCGCTTGCGCCAGTTGTCGGCAGCCGCGAGATCGAGCCTGCGGTCGAACGAGATCGGGTGGTGGATGGTCGTCAGCACCGGCAGCCCGGCGGCTTGGATGTCGAGGATGCCGTAGCCGAGCACCTGGTTGTCGTGTGCCACGTCGAAGTCGCCGAGTCGGCGCTTGAGGACCCGCGCGACCCGTTTGCTGAACGTCTTCGGCTCGGGGAACCCGGCGGTCCACATGGTCGCGACCTCCTCGACGTCGAGGAGGTCGCGGAACTCGCGCGAGCCTCGGCGTACGGAAGGGGTCGGGTTCGCGGTAGAGGTCGAGGCTCGGCACCTTCGTCAGCGTCACGCCCGGGATCCAGCTCGGGATACGGCTGCCCGCTGAAGACCTCGACCTCATGACCGAGCGCCACCAGCTCACGGCTCAGGTGACGGACGTAGACGCCCTGGCCCCCGCAATGCGGCTTGCTGCGGTAGGACAGCAGCGCGACGCGCATGCGGCCCGGCGGCTCAGGTGCCATCGCTGGAGTGGCCCGGGAAGACGTGCGCGCTCGGGTCGATGACGACGGCCGCGTTGTTGATGGCGGTGGCCGCCTCGCCGAAGCCGACCGCGATCAGCCGGACCTTGCCGGGGTACTCGGTGATGTCCCCGGCGGCCAGGACCCGCCGCAGGTTCGTGTGCATCCCCGAGTCCACGACCACGTGCCGCTTGTCGATCTCGATCCCCACTCCTTCATCGCGCCGAGGTCCGCGATGAAGCCGAGCGCGGCCACCACGGCCTGGGCCGGTCGGGTGGTGGCGACGCCATCCTTCGTGATCTCCACTTCGGACAGGGTCCCGTCACCGCGCAGGGCGCTGACCTCCGCCTTGGTCACGAGCTCGACAGAGGTGGCCCGCACGGAGGCGACGGTGCGCTCGTGGGCGCGGAAGGCGTCGCGGCGATGCACCAGGGTGACCGACTTCGCGACCGGCTCCAGATGGAGCGCCCAGTCGAAGGCGGAGTCGCCGCCGCCGACGATGACGACCTCCTTCCCGGCGTACGGCGCGAAGCTCGGCACGAAGTACTCCATCCCGCGACCCAGGAACTCGTCGCCGGCCGGCAGTGCCCGGGGCGTGAACTTGCCGATGCCGGCGGTGATGAGGACGGCTCCGCAGTTGACCGAGGTGTCGTCGTCGAGTCCGACGACCACGCCGTCGTCGGTCTGGGTCAGCGATGCCGCGGTCCGGCCCAGCAGGTACGTCGGGTCCGCCGTCGCGGCCTGCTCCACCAGCGCGTCGACCAGGTCGCGGCCCTTGATGGTCGGGAAGCCGGCGACGTCGAGGATCTGCTTCTCGGGGTACATCGCGGTGATCTGGCCGCCGAGCTCCGGCAGCGAGTCGACGACCGCAACCCGGAGCCCGCGGAAGCCCGCGTAGTAGGCAGCGAACAGCCCCGTCGGCCCTGCGCCGATGATGAGCAGGTCGGTGTCCACCTCATGCGGCATGTCAGCAGCCTATGGGAGCACCGTTGGCCCGTTGGATCCTCCCCTCCTTACGATGGGGGGATGGCGGACCTCTGGAGCGGATTCGAGCACGATCCGCGCGACCCGGCGTACGCACCAGTGCGGGCGTCGGACCGGGACCGCGACGTGATCCTGCACGCGCTGGGCGACGCCTACGCCGAAGGCAGGCTGAACCGCGAGGAGTACGACGAGCGCTCCGACCAGGTAGCCGCGGCCCGAACCCTGGGCGAGCTGCCCCTCCTCCTGGCCGACCTGGTTCCGACGACCGCCCTCGAGGCCCGCAACGCCTTCGTGCCGGCAACGTCGGACCTGCGCAACGGGCAGCCGACAAGTATCGGAAGGATCGGCAGGAGGCGTGGGGGGCCTTCATCGTGCCCTCGGCGATCTGCTGGGTGATCTGGCTCGCCACGAACTGGGGCGAAGGATTCGACTGGATCCCCTGGCCGCTCTGGGTGATGCTGGGGACCGGCATCAACCTGGTTCGAGTGCTCGCCCAACGGCAGATCATCATCGACAACGAGACGAGACGGCTCGAGAAGAAGGCCGAGAAAGCTGCGGAGAAGGCTGCCGAGAAAGCCCGGCGCAAAGAGCTCGAGCCACCTCCGGAAGACGGTGTCCTAGGCGCTCAGGCGTCCCAGCCGTCCGGTCGGTGCTTCTTCGGAAGCTTCGAGACCACCAGCCGGTAGGACTCGTCGACCGCTTCCAGGAGCTCGTCGTCCGGGATTCCGCCGCCGAAGGCGAGGTCGTTCCAGCCGGACCGGCCGATGTAAGCCATCACGGAGGCATCATCCGGGAACCGCTGCAACCACTCGTCGGCCACGTCCCGGTTGACCCCACCCTTGACGCCCACTCCCTCGGCCCCGAGGAACGCGAAGATCTTCTCGTGCACCTTGATCACCGGATGCTCGTGCCCCCACGGATTGTCCGGCCACGCCCCCGGCTTGCCCAGGCAGTAGGCCTGCATCTCCGCGACATCCACGAACCCATCATGGCGCAGGCGTAGGCGGAGGTGACCGTAGCGGAGGCGGCGACGGGCGCCGGGCGTCCGCCGCGAAGCGTAAAAGGGAGGCGTGGCGGCACGCCGTATTCGGGCCTAGAGAAAACGGTGAGGCGTGCCGACACGGCGAGCCCAGCGCAGCGGCGGATGTCCGGCGCCCACCGCCGCCTCCGCAACCGACACGAACGAATCTCAGCGAGCCCCAGCCTCCACCATCTTGGATGCTGATGGGTCGGTCGGGACCAACAACGAACACCCTGGTCGAAGGGCCCGGCACCCTCACCTCAACCTCAATGTGTATCGGCGGGTCACACTGCTGCCGGTTCCACCACACGGGGTGAAGATGAATCGCGCCTTGACCCGGAGCTGGCCTTCCCGCCTGAGGATTCTCAGTCCGGCCTTTGTCGGCCTCAGCGTGATCGTGGTCCGCCCGGCCGAGTCCACCTCGCGCACCGATCTCTTCAGCTTCCCCACTGATCCGCCGGCTGGACGAGCCACCAGCCTGCCGGCTCCCGCAACATCAACCCTCAGCCTCAATGTGCCCCGGCTGGTGTTGGCCTGCCCCTTGGCTGCCACCCTGAACCAGCCGCCCGCGTTGATGTCCTTGACCAGGACCGTGCCCGCCCTGGTGCCGTCGGACTTCCACAGCTCATACCCGCGGGCGCCGTCGTCGGCGGTGAAGAACAACCTCCCCCTCATCGCGGTCAGGGAGAAGGGGTCGTAGCTGTAGCCGTCGTCGGGGTTGATGTCCTTGACCAGGACCGTGCCCGCCCTGGTCCCGTCCGACTTCCACAGCTCCTGGCCGTGGGTGCCGTCGTCGGCGGTGAAGAACAACGTCCCGCCCGCACCAGTCAGGGAGTAGGGCTCGCGGCCGTTGCCATCGGGGTCGATGTCCTTGACCAGGACCGTGCCCGCCCTGCTGCCATCCGACCTCCACAACTCCCGGCCGTGGCTGCCGTCGCCGGCGGCGAAGAACAACGTCCCGCCCACACCGACCAAGGAGGAGGGGCCATATCCGTACTCACCTGGATGGATGTCCTTGACCAGGACCGTGCCCGCCCTGGTGCCATCCGACCGCCACAACTCTGACCCGCGGGTGCCGTCCGCGGCGGCGAAGAACAACGTCCCGCCCACACCGACCAAGGAGGAGGGGCTATCTCCGTACTCACCTGGATGGATGTCCTTGACCAGGACCGTGCCCGCCCTGGTGCCATCCGACCGCCACAGCTCCGACCCGCGGGTGCCGTCCGCGGCGGCGAAGAACAACCTGCCCCCCACACCGACCAAGGAGGAGAGGTCACCTCCGTACTCACCTGGATGGATGTCCTTGACCAGGACCGTGCCCGCCCTGGTGCCATCCGACCTCCACAACTCCGACCCGTGCGTGCCGTCGTCGATTGTGAAGAACAACCTCCCCCTCAAACCGGTCAGCGAGGAGGGATAGCCGTCTCGGGCGCCTGGATGGATGTCCTTGACCAGGACCGTGCCCGCCTTTGTGCCATCCGACCTCCACAACTCCGACCCGTGGGTGCCGTCGTCGATGGTGAAGAACAAGCTCCCCCTCACACGTGTCAGGTAGGAGGGGCCTCCGTAGTGGGGTGGGTCGACGGGGTCGATGTCCTTGACCAGGACCGTGCCCGCATTGGTGCCATCCGACCTCCACAACTCCGACCCGTGGGTGCCGTCGTCGGCGGTGAAGAACAACGTTCCCCCCACACCGGTCACGGACGAGGGGCCGTAATTGCCGTCGGTGTCGGGGTTGATGTCCTTGACCATGGCGGTGCCCGCCCTGGTGCCATCCGACTTCCACAGCTCGCGGCCGTGGACGCCGTCGTCGGCGGTGAAGAACAACGTCCCCCCCACACGGGCTAAGCCGATGGGCCGGCTCGGGGGGGTGTCCGGGTCGCCGCATGCCAACAGCGAAGCGCCGGCGCCTCCAGCAGCTATCTCGACCGTCTCTTTGGTGGGGGCCGCCTCACCCGCGGACGCCCCCACGCCAGCCAGGGTGACCGCAGCGGCTGTCGCGGCGGTGGCAGCCCGCCTCGCTCCAACCCCACGAGCACGACGACGCCGCACCTTCGCCTGAGCAACCCGCGACCGGACAGCCTTCTCCCTCGCAGAACGCTGTCGACGACTCATCAAGCACCGCCCTAAGGGCGGCGCAATGCAAGGCTCGAAATCGTCGGCGTGGCACCCTGCGCCACACCCGCGCCCTGCCACGCTGAACGCGCAGCACCGCCGCCAGGCCCAGTGTCGCGCAGTGCACGACACGGAGGCAACGGTGATGCCGCGACATAGTCGTCTAGGTCGCCAACTGCACAAACTCGCCCAGTGCACGATTTGGACACGCTTCTCAGCAGTTCACTCGTTACAACAGCCTCCATGCACGGTTGTGACGGACAAGGAACCTCAGCCGCATCACCCGCTCAGCCGGCGCCGATCAAGGTCGCCTTGATGTCGGTCTTGAGCACCTTGCCGACCTTCGAGCGAGGCAGGTCTGCCCAGACCTCGACCTGCTTGGGCGACTTCACGCTGCCGATGCGCTCCTTGACGAAAGTCGCGAGCTCGGGACCCGAGGCGCTCTGTCCTGGCCGCAGCTGGACGACGGCAGTCACCCGCTCCCCCCACTTCTCGTCAGGCAGCCCGACCACCGCACAGTCGGCGACGGCAGGGTGCTCCATCAGCGCCTGCTCGACCTCGGTCGAGTACACGTTGAAGCCGCCGGTGATCACCATGTCCTTGGCCCGGTCGACGATGAACAGGAACCCATCGGGGTCGAGGTAGCCGATGTCACCCGTGTGGTGCCAGCCGTACGCCGACGCCTCGGCCGTGGCCTCGGGGTTACGGTAGTAGCCCCGCATGACCAGGGAACTGCGCACCACGATCTCGCCGCGCTCACCGGGAGCCAGCAACGACCCGTCGGAGTCCATGATCGCGACGGTCACGAGAGGCGTCGGTTGTCCGGCCGACGCGAGCCGTTCGTGGGCGACCGACCCGTCCGGGAGGAAGTGGTCGGACGGCGGCAGCGCCGACACCATCATTGGTGCCTCGGTCTGGCCGAACAGCTGGGCCATCACCGGGCCGATGCTGTCCAGTGCCTCCTCGAGCCGGGTCACCGACATCGGCGCCGCGCCGTACCAGAAGCACTGCAGGGAAGAGAGGTCCACGGCCGGCAACCGCGGGTGGTCGAGCAGCATGTAGATCAGCGTCGGCGGCAGGAACGTGTGGGTCACGCCGTGGGTCTCGACCAGCCCGAGGAACCGTTCGACGTCCGGGGTCCGCATCACCACGATCTCCCCGGCCTTGGCCATCACCGGGAAGCAGAGCACACCGGCCGCATGGGTCAGCGGTGCCAGCGCAAGGTAGACCGGTCGACCCTCGAACGGGTAGCTCATCAGGGTGATCGCTGTCATAGTCTCGAGGTTGGTCCCGGTGAGCATCACCCCCTTCGGTCGGCCAGTGGTGCCGCCGGTGCCGACGATCATCGCGAGGTCGTCGACTGGTTCGGCGTCCACCGGCGCGTCCGCGGACGCCCCCAGGAACTCCTCCCACGACAGCGTCCCCTCGAGAGGCGCACCGTCCAGGCACACGATGCTGGTCAGCTTCGGCAGCTCGCCGCGGATCTGGTCGACGAGCGGCGCGAAGGACTGCTGGTGGATCAGGACGGTGCAGTCGAAGAGGTCCAGCAGCTCGCGGTTCTCGGCTGCCTCGTTGCGCGGGTTGATCGGGCACCACACGGCGCCGGCCCGGCTGATCCCGAACACGCAGCTGAACGCCACCGGGTCGTTGGCCGAGAGGATCGCGACCTTGTCCCCCGGCGCGACCCCGACGCGGACCAGGGCCGCCGCGAAGCGGAAGCTGAGCTCCCGCACCTCGGCGTACGACGCGCTGCGGCCGTCCGTGGTCAGGCAGGGGGCCCCGGGATCGACCGATGCCCCCTTGTCGAGGTAGTCGACCAGTCGCACGACGCTCAGACCTGGACGGTGAGGACCGGCTCCGACACCAGCCCGAACGAGCGGAGCACGCCGAGCAGCTCGCGGTGCCCGAACGCCTGGCAGCCGGAGGCGAACCCGACCCGCTTGGGCGGCTGCATCAACAGCGAGTACGCCGCATAGGCCTGCAGCAGCCCCGTCTGTTTGTAGTTCTGGTTGCCGTGGATCACGCAGTGCGCGCGTCCCAGGGGACCGGACGCGTGCACCGAGTCGAGTGTCTTGTTCAGCCGTGGGTTCTCACGGGGAGGCATCGAGTTCATCACCTGCGCCGCGGTGGCTGCGAGGGCGGCATACTTCTCGTCGGGCTCCATGTCCTTGGTCGCCTCGAGCGCACCCGCGACGATCTGGGGTACGCCGAGCATCAGCGCCTTGTTGAACACCCCGCCGAGCGCCTTGCAGTTCGCGACCCGCGGGTCCTTGCGGTACCAGACCGGGTGCGACGTCCCGCCCCAGGGCAGCGCGAGCGCGAGCTCGTGCTGGCCCGGGATGGCGAGCTGGTAGTGGCCGGCCTCCGGATCGAACGGGACGTAGGCGTTCTGCTCCAGGTAGTGCGCGCCGGACAGTGCCGCGTTGAACAGAATCGTCTGCGTCGAGGCGATCGTCGGGCTACCACCCCAGAACACGGCGATGTCGAGGGTGTCGAGACCGGGTGTCTCGAGCGCGACCTCGGCCGCGATCTCGCCGGTGGTGTACATCTGCGCGATGCCCGGCGCGAGGAGCAGACCGGCGGCCGCGAAGTCGGCGCCGTACTCCTCGTCGCACTTGATCAGCCAGTCCTGCTCACCGGTCGTGTCCGTGTAGTGCGCGCCTGCGGCGAGGCACGCCTCGACGACCTCCGGCCCCCACTTGCTGAACGGTCCTACGGTGTTGAGCACCACGGACGCACCACTGAACAACTCGGTCAGGGACGCGACGTCGTGGGTGGCCTCGACGACCTCGTAGTCAGCAGTCTCGATGCCGGCGACGTTGCCCTCCATGGAGGCCTTCAGCTTGCCGCCGTCACGGCCGGCGGCGACGAACGGGACGTTGTACTCGCGGAGGTACTCGCAGATCAGCCGGCCGGTGTAGCCGGAGGCGCCGTAGACGACGACGGGCTTGTCACTCATGGCTCACATCCCCATTCCGCCGTCGACCGGCAGGCCGACTCCGTTGACGAAGCGCGAGGCGTCGGAGGCCAGGAACACCACGGCGTCGGCCATGTCGGCGACCTCGCCGAGCCGGCCGGAGGGCGTGAGGTTGACGACCGCGCCCACCGCTTCCTCGGGTGAGCCGAAGAGTCCGAGCTCCGCCATGTCGACGGCGAGCCCCTGCCCCATGGCCGTGGGGACCAGGCCCGGGTAGATGCAGTTCACGCGTACGCCGTAGCCGAGCTTGCCGGCCTCCATCGCCGAGACTCGGGTGAGCCGGTCGACCGCGGACTTGGTCGCCGAGTAGATCGGGATGCCGGGGAACGCGATCGTGGCGGCGACTGAGGAGATGTTGATGATGCTGCCGCCCTTGCCGGCCAGTCCGTCGGGACGCATGGTCCGGAGTCCCCACTTGAGGCCGAGAGCGGTGCCGAGGATGTTGACCTCCAGCATCGTGCGGATGTCCTTCGGGTCCACGTCGGTGATCAGGCTGGTGATCTCGACGCCGGCGTTGTTGACCAGGATGTCGAGCCCCCCGAAGTCGGAGGCGGCGGCGGTGGTGGCGTTCTCCCAGCTCGCCTCGTCGGTCACGTCGAGGTGCACGAAGCCGTGGCCCTCTCCCTTGAGCGAGTCGGCCACCTTCTCGCCGAGGTCGTCCTGCAGGTCCGCGACGACGACGCGGGCTCCGGCAGCGGCCAACGCCTGCGCCATCCCCTCCCCGAGTCCCTGCGCTGCTCCGCTGACGAGCGCGGTGCGCCCGGTGAGGTCGAGGTCGGTCATGGTGAGCTCCTTCTGACGGTGGGTGTGTCACAACGTGCCGCGTGCTCTTGACAATTGTCAAGACTTTGCTTGACATTTGTCCAGAAGATCTTGGCCAACTGTCAAGATGCCCCGGAACCGGGGCGTCTCCTCCACTAAGGTGTGCCGCATGGCCAGCACGAGCACCGCCGCGAAGCCGCCTTCCGGCCCGTCCACCCGGGCGGCAGCGAAGACACCGCGTCGCGCCCCGGCCGACAAGTACGACGAGCGCCGCAACCAGCTCGCCGAGTCGGCCCTGAAGACGCTCGGCGAGCTCGGCTACGCGCGCACCAGCCTGCGCGAGATCGCGAACAACTCCGAGTTCAGCCACGGCGTCGTGCACTACTACTTCTCCGACAAGACCGAGCTGATTGTCTACTGCGTGCGCTACTACAAGGCGCAGTGCGTACGCCGCTACGACGGCGTGGTCGCCGACTCGACCTCTCCCGAGGAGCTCCTCGACTCCTTCGCCGCGAAGCTCGTGGAGACCCTCCAGGACGAGGCTCCGATGCACCGGCTCTGGTACGACCTGCGCACGCAAAGCATGTTCGACGAGACGCTGCGCGAGGCCGTTCTGATGATCGACCGGACCCTGGAGGACATGATCTGGCGGGTCATCTCCCGCTACGCCGAGCTCAGCGGAGCGGAGGTCGCGATGACCCCGTCGGCGGCGTACGGCGTGCTCGACGGGCTGTTCCAGCAAGCGCTCCTCGGCTACCTCACCGGGGACCAGCAGGAGACGCTAGGCAGCCTGACCGACCAGGTGCACGCCCTGATGCCGCTCACCCTCAGCAGCTGAAGCCAGGTCTCCTCGAGACGGGGCCGCAGTCTCGATCAGACGGAGCCGGTCGCGAGCGCCCGCGCCACGCGCTCCTCCAGCGGATGCGGGTAGCGCTGCACGCCGTTCGGCAGATCTGCGGTCTGCCCGCTCAGGATGGCATCGAGCCCGAGCAGCATGATCGCCGCAAACGGATCGAACAACTGGGGAGCACCAATCCCGAGCCCGGCTGCGAGGTTGACCAGGCTGCCCCGATTGAGCAGGTACACCCGCCGACCGTCGAGCTCAAAGCGCTCGAGATGTCGGCGGACCGGCGTGCTCGGATGACCGTCGAGCCAGTCGACGTCGATTTCGCGATCGCTGTGGCCGACGTTGACGAGGATCGCGCCGTCGGCGACCTGCGACAGCTGCTGCTCGCCCAGCACCCCGTCGAACCCCGTGGCAGTGACGATCACGCTTGCTGTGCGGAGGGCGGCGGCCATCTCGGCGACCCGACAGCCGTCGTGTTGTGCCTGGACGAGCCGCACCGGATCGAGATCGACGACCGTCACGACGGCGCCGAGATCGCGGGCGCGAGCGGCGACGCCCTGACCCACCGGCCCGAACCCGACCACGACAACCTCGCGCCCGTACAGCGCTAGACCCGTAATCGCCGTGAAGGCAGGCCAGGTCTCTACGCCGACGTGGTGACGGTTGTGGATCAGTTCCTTGAGCGCGATCCCGTTCCAGTCGAGCACCGGAAATGGGATCTCCAGTCCGTCGAGTCGGTGCAGCCCGGTGGTCGTCGCCTCGAGCGCTCCGGCCGGCCGGTGGCCGGCAGCAGCAGCGGCGGCGATCAGGTCGCCGCCCATGTCGCACACGGCATCGGCCGGTTCGCTGACGAGCCAGGCCAGCGACTCGTCGAGCTCGCCGGCGCTCATCCCGGCACGCGCCCGGACCTCGACGCCGATCGATGTCAGGTGGGCGACGGCGCGATCGTCGGTGCTGTCGGGGTTGCACGGCGCCAGACGCACCCGGGCGCCGGCCTCGACGAACGGAGTCACGATGCAGATCGTGTCGGCCAGGATGTGCTGGCGGCAGGCCACGGTGCGACCGCTGAAGTCGGATGCTGCCAGCGCCGCACCCAACGAGGTGGTGATCGGCGTCGTCCACGCGATCCACTCGAGCTCGGCAGCGTCCATCACCCAAGTACACCAGTTCTTCGATTCAGAGCAATTCCCTCGACACACAGCCCCCATGCACCGTGTGACGGACCACCAGCCAGTAGCCGCGGGCGAAGCTCAACGCGACCGTGACGGCGGCGGAGGCGGCGAGGGACGCCGGGCGTCCGCCGCGAAGCGTAAAAGGGAGGCGTGGCGGCACGCCCTATTGGAGCCGAAAGTCTAGAGAGAAACGGTGAGGCGTGCCGACACGGCGAGCCCAGCGCAGCGGCGGATGTCCGGCGCCCACCGCCGCCTCCGCCCAGCGCACGGCGACGCCCGGCGCCCAGCGCCGCCCCCGCAACCGCGCGACGCCGAGCGTCCCAGGTCACCGCAGGAGCAAGTCAGCGACGGATGAGCGAGCGAACGATCTCAGCGAGCCCCAGCCTCCACCATCTGCCGCAGCTCACGCTTCAGGTCCGAGATCTCGTCCCGGAGCCGGGCGGCCAGCTCGAACTGGAGCTCGGCCGCGGCGTTGTGCATCTGCTCGGTGAGCTGCTGGACGAGGTCGGCGAGGTCCGCGGACGGCATCCCGGCGAGCTCGGCGGCGTGGCGGCCGGTGTCCATCCGCGACAGCCCGGGCACTGGCGCCTTCTTGGTCTTGGGGTCGCCGCCTGTTGCCAGGTCTTGAGCAGCTCCTCGGTCGAGGCGTCCTCGCGGGCGAGCATCTCGGTGATGTCGGCGATCTTCTTCCGCAGCGGCTGCGGGTCGACGCCGTGGAACTCGTTGTACGCGACCTGCTTCGCACGCCGGCGATTGGTCTCGTCGATCGCCCGCTCCATGGACGGCGTGATCTTGTCGGCATACATGAACACCTGACCAGACACGTTGCGGGCGGCCCGGCCGATGGTCTGGATCAGTGACTTGTCGGAGCGCAGGAAGCCTTCCTTGTCGGCGTCGAGGATCGCGACCAGCGACACCTCAGGAAGGTCGAGCCCCTCGCGGAGGAGGTTGATGCCGACGAGCACGTCGAACTCGCCGAGGCGCAGGTCGCGCAACAGCTCGATCCGCTTGAGGGTGTCGACCTCCGAGTGGAGGTATTGAGTCCGGATGCCGGCGTCGAGCAGGTAGTCGGTGAGGTCCTCGGACATCTTCTTGGTCAGAGTCGTGACCAGCACCCGCTCGTTGCGGTCGGTACGGAGCCGGATCTCGTGGATGAGGTCGTCGATCTGGCCCTTGGTGCCCTTGACCACCACCTCGGGATCGACCAGGCCGGTCGGCCGGATGATCTGCTCGACGACGTCGCCACTGACCTTGTCGAGCTCGTAGTTGCCCGGCGTCGCGGACAGGTAGATCGTCTGTCCGATCCGCTCGAGGAACTCCTCCCACTTCAACGGCCGGTTGTCCATCGCGCTCGGCAACCGGAAACCGTGGTCGACCAGGTTGCGCTTGCGGGACATGTCGCCCTCGTACATGCCGCCCACCTGAGGGACCGCGACATGGGACTCGTCGACAACGAGCACGAAGTCCTCGGGGAAGTAGTCGAGCAGGCAGTTGGGTGCGCTGCCGGGACTGCGGCCGTCGATGTGCATCGAGTAGTTCTCGATCCCCGAGCAGGACCCGACCTGGCGCATCATCTCCACGTCGTACGTCGTGCGCATCCGCAGCCGTTGGGCCTCCAGCATCTTCCCCTGTCGCTCGAACGTCCCCAGCTGGCCCTCGAGCTCCTCCTCGATGCCGCGGATCGCGCGCTCCATGCGCTGCGGGCCGGCGACGTAGTGGGTCGCCGGGAAGATGTGCAGCTCCTTGTCCTCGGTGACGACTTCGCCGGTCACCGGGTGCAGGGTCATCATCCGCTCGACCTCGTCGCCGAAGAACTCGACCCGGATCGCCAGCTCCTCGTAGACCGGGAACACCTCGAGGGTGTCGCCGCGGACCCGGAACGTGCCGCGGGTGAACGACATGTCGTTGCGCGTGTATTGGATCTCGACAAGCTGCCGAAGGATCGAGTCGCGGTCACGCTCGTCGCCGACCTTGAGCCGAAGCATCCGGTCGAGGTACTCCTGAGGGGTGCCGAGCCCGTAGATGCAGGACACCGTCGACACCACGATCACGTCACGACGCGTCAGCAGCGAGTTGGTCGCCGAGTGCCGCAGCCGCTCGACCTCCTCGTTGATGGAGGAGTCCTTCTCGATGTAGGTGTCGGTCTGCGGGACGTAGGCCTCGGGCTGGTAGTAGTCGTAGTAGCTGACGAAGTATTCGACCGCGTTGTCGGGGAACAGCTGTCGCAACTCGTTGGCGAACTGGGCGGCCAGCGTCTTGTTGGGCTGGAGGATCAGCATCGGGCGCTGGAGCTGCTCGGCCACCCAGGCCACGCTCGCGGTCTTGCCGGTGCCGGTCGCACCGAGCAGCACGACGTCCTGGACGCCGCCGTTGAGACGCGCCGTGATCTCCGCGATCGCGGTGGGCTGGTCTCCCGACGGCTGGTAGTCGGACACCACTTTGAACGGCGCCACCCGGCGCTCGAGGTCAGTCACGGGTCGCATGTCGGCAAGCCTAGACGGGCCCTCCGACAATCCGGATCCGTAACGTTTCGGCTGCCCGGAACCGCGGCCGGTTCCACCACGTCAGACTCTTCACAACCACCCGGAGGAAACGTGCGTCGAGTCAAACGAATTGCCCAGGTCGCGGCGTACGCCGTCCTGCTCGTCACCGCCGTCGCGTGCGGCAGCGAGGAGACGGCGGACGGGTTCGACGTGAACCACCAGGACCTCAGCGGCGACTGGACGCTGGTGGCGGCCACAGCGAACGGCACTCCGTTCCACCTCGACGACACGCACCCGGTCACCCTCACCTTCGACGGCAGCGACGTCAGTGGGACCTCGGCGTGCAACAGCTACTCCGGCAAGGTCCGCGCCGAGGGTATGGCCGTGGGCTTCAGCCCACTGGGTGGCACCGAGATGGCGTGCAACCCGCGGTCCGTGATGGACCTCGAGCAGGCGTACCTGACGGCCATGCAGTCGGTCGACACCGCCAAGCGGGACGCTGACCGGCTGACCCTCACCGGGGGTGAGGTTGAGCTGTCCTTCCGCAGCATGTGATGCCGCTGGCTAGATTGGGCGCGTGAGATCCCGGGCCCCGTCGATCGGCTATCGAGTGCTGGTCATCCTGCGGCGCACCCTGCTGACGATCCTGGGTGGCCAGATCGCACTCGCTCTGGGGTTGACCCTGGTCGACTCCTACCGACGCCGCGGCAGAAAGCCCCAGCCGTTCCCCACGACCGCCCCGCTGGCGGTTCCCGTCGGCTCGGGCGAGATGACGACGTACACCTTCGGTCGCGACGTGTACGCCGACATGCTCGCCGCGATCCGGGGGGCTAGCAAGCAGGTCCTGTTCGAGACCTACATCTGGAAGGGCGACGAGGTCGGCGAGGAGTTCAAGCAGGCGCTGATCGAGGCCGCCGACCGCGGTGTCGACGTCTACGTCATCTACGACGCGTTCGCGAACCTGGTCGTCAGCCCGCGGTTCAAGCAGTTCCCGCAAGGGATCCGGGTGTTGCGCTACCCCCTCTACAACGCCGGGTGGCGGGTTTTCGACCTGAGCCGCTACGGCCGCGACCACCGCAAGATTCTCGTGGTCGACGACGAGGTCGGCTTCGTCGGCGGCTACAACATCGGCTCGCCGTACGCGACCGAGTGGCGCGACACGCACTGCCGGATCACGGGCGCCGGCGTCTGGGACCTCAAGCGGGCGTTTGCCGACTTCTGGAACTTCAACCGACGAAAGATCCTCGGCCGCAGCGAACGTCCTTTGCTGCTCGACACCGCCAACACCTGGGAGCCGAAGGTCCGGCTGCACAAGAACCTGCCGCGCCAGTGGGCCTTCCCGATCCGGTCGATGTATCTCGACGCGATCAACCGGTCCCGGCACAACGTGTGGCTGACCCACGCCTACTTCCTGCCCGACCAGGACTTCGTCGACGAACTGAAGGCCGCCGCGGCGCGTGGGGTCGACGTACGCATCCTGGTGCCCGGGAAGTCGAACCACATCGTCGCCGACTGGATCTCGCGTGGCTACTACTCACAGCTGCTCGGCGCCGGGATCCGCATCTTCCGGTTCCGCGACGCCATGGTGCATGCGAAGACCGCCACCATCGACGCGAACTGGTCGACCATCGGGACCGCCAACATCGACCGTCTGAGCCTGAGCGGGAACTATGAGATCAACGTGGAGGTCATCGACGCCGACGTCGCACGGCAGATGGAGAAGATCTTCCTCACCGACCTCGACAACACCCGCGAAATGACGAGGGCCGAATGGGACAGCCGCGACATCTACCGCCGGTTCACCGAGGCCGTCCTGGGGCCGCTGCGCCCCTTGCTCTAACGCTCAGCTCAGCTGCAGCTGGGCCATCACGTGGTCGTTCCGGTTCCCGCCGGCAAGCTGCACCTGCCAGCCGTCCGGATCGGGCTTTCCACAGGGCTCGGGCGCGGCATCAGGAGTGCCGGGAGGTGAGCAGGCCAGGTTGAGCACCTCGGCACCCTGCACGCTCCGCACGCTCGTGCCGCTCATGGAGGGGTACCTGAGGTCGAGGGCGGTAACGCGCGCGAGCGCCCGGCTCTCCACCGAGGTGCTTCGCTCCAGCGCGCCGGAGAGCACATAGGTGACGTAGATCGACTTGGTCCCGACGAACCGGTAGGTCTGGCCGGCGCCTTCGACCGAATCGGCGCCGGGCACGACCATCCCGTCCGCGACGACCTGCACCTCCGTGGCCGTCACCACACCAGAGTCGATCCCCGCGAGCACTGGCGCCATCAGCTTGATACTGGACTCCGGAACCTTGGTGCGGATCCAGTGCGTGACCTTCATTTCACCCGACGGGAGGACGACGGTCTCGACGTACGACCCGTTGGCGGGCAGTGCCACCGGCGGGTTGAACGGGATCGTCCGCAGCAGGCTCGCCGAGATCGGTCTCGGTCGTTCTGGTTCAACAACGGACGCAGCATGAGGGCGATCCCGATGGCAGCCACGATCGCGGCCACCAGCGCGACCCCGAGCGCCTGCCACAGGCCGGCCGACGGGTTGCGGGAACGCGGCGAAGTCTTCAGCGCAGGCGGTGGGTAGACCCATTCGCCCACGGGGACGGGTTCCGGCGGCGGCGCCGATGCGGCTCCGGCAGCAACCAACGGAGCGGCCTTGGCCGCGGGTTTTTCGAGGGACACGGCGGCGGCAGCGGCGGTCGACTTCGCCGGGGGCTTCGCAGTCGCCTTCTTCGTCGGTGTGGCGGCCTTCTTTGCGGCGGGCTTCGCCGTCGCCTTCTTCGCTGGGGTGGCCTTCTTCGCGGCGGGCTTCGCAGCCGCCTTCTTCGCCGGGGCGGCCTTCTTCGCGGCGGACTTCGCAGTCGCCTTCTTCGCTGGGGTGGCCTTCTTCGCGGCGGGCTTCGCAGCCGCCTTCTTCGCCGGGGCGGCCTTCGTCGCGGCGGGCTTCGCAGCCGCCTTCTTCGCCGGAGTGGCCGCCTTCTTCGCGGCGGGCTTCGCAGCCGCCTTCTTCGCCGGGGTGGCCGCCTTCTTCGCGGCGGGCTTCGCAGCCGCCTTCTTCGCCGGTGTGGCCGCCTTCTTCGCCGCGGGCTTCGCAGCCGCCTTCTTCGCCGGTGTGACCGCCTTCTTCGCCGCGGGCTTCGCAGCCGCCTTCTTCGCCGGTGTCGCGGCCTTCTTCGCGGCGGCGGGAGTGGCGGTCGACTTGGTGGCGGGAGCCGTCGGCGCGGCTTCCTGCCCAGCCGAAGTATCGGCACCCTCCGCGGGCGACCGTGCTTCCTGTGCTTTCCGCGGGTTCGGGACCGTCGCCGACTGGGCGTCCGGCGGACCCGCGGGGTCGAGCGGGCGAGGCGGCGGCTTCTTGGGTTTGCCCATCAGTCCGTCCTCGCAGTCGGAGTTGGTCACGGCCGTGGCGGTGACGATCGCCAGGTTCTGATAGCCGCCCCGGTTGGCATCGTACGGCGGCGCGCAGGTGACGAGCGTCAACCTCCGCTCTCCCCGGGGAGAGAACAACCAGCGCTCACCGTCCAGCGAGCCCTGCGGCAGCAGGCGAAGCGACTTGATCTCGAACGACTGCTCGAGAGTCGCGGACGTCACGACGATGCGTTGTTCCGGTCGGACCGACAGCAACTCGACGTAGGGACCGAGCCCTTGGGTCCGTGGAGTCGATGTGCGCCGCCAGGAGCGTCGAACCGAAGGGATCGCCGAGCCGCGAACCACCGCGCCACCAGCCGGCGGTCCTGATGTCGTCCGGGACATCGAGGCGCCCATCGGCGAGCGTCGACACAGCCCGGATCGGGATGAGCGCTCCGCTGGGCAGCCGCGCCATTTCCGGCCGTTCCGGTTCAAGGGCCGAGGCGCGCGCGCACCGCGGACACAGCCGGCTCGGCCGGCTCAGTTGGCTCGGTTGGCTCCCGCGGACGGCGTCGACTGAGGATCGGAGGCGATGTCCGGCGTCGACCCTGAGTCGCCGGGACCACCCATCGACCAGACGAGGGCCGCGATCAACCCACCGACCAAAAGGGTCAGTGCACCTACGCCCGCCAGGACCTGCCTCAGCGGGCGTGGCCGCCGATGCACCCCGAACCGTGGCTTTACCTCCCCCGAGCGCGCCATCTGCGATCGCCCACTACTCCTGCGTCTGCCGGCCGCAGTCGGATCCCCGCGGCCCAGAGGAGGACGAACCCGGCCAGGAGCGCGCCGAGGCCCATGGTCGGCCAGAACACGGTGCCGGGCAGCACGTCGGACCCCTCCGCCTCAGTTGCGTCGCCGCCCGAGGAGAACGGCGCCACTCGTGCATCGGCGGCCAGTCCCGCCGAGCCGGTGTCCATCGTCTCGGGCATGGTGGAACCGTCGGAGGCGAGCTGTGCGGTATGCACGATCACGTTCATCGACTGGTCTTTCGGACTTCCGACGGCGTAGACCATGGTGAGCGTGCGCGGCTTGAGGTCGACGTCCAATGGTCCGAGGATCGGGTTCTTGGTCAGGCCCGTCGGGAGCAGCTCGACCTTGTGCGCACCTGCCGGAACGTCTGCCTCTGCGAACTCACCGTTTGCGATGTTGGTGAAGGCGACCTGGCCATCGACGCGGACATCGGCCGGCGCCACGGTCGCGGTGTGCGCGAGGAGCACCCGCGCCTTCCCGGGACCGATCGGCTTGACCGGGGTGGCGTAGGAGTGCACGACCGGATCGCCTCCGACGGCCGCTGGCCGGTGGATCACCACGTCGCTGCTCGACCCCGACGCGACGTCGATACTTGACTTGACCGCCACACCTGATCCGGAGAACTCCACTTCGTGCGACCCGGGTGTCAGGTCGAACGGGCCCAGGACGGTGCCGACCTCGACGCCGCTGTCCATCGACTCGCCGTCGATCGCGACATCAACCGACATGCCAGGCACGGCCTGGATCACGACGACATGACCGACCGCCTTGGCTGCCTGGCTCGCTGGTGCCAATCCCAGCACCGTCATTGAGAGTGAACAGGCCACTCCGACAGCGCAGATGATTCTCATCTTGTTATCCCCACATGAAGTTGTCGGACACACCCGCCCGATGGGAGCACAGCACCGGGCACTGAACCCCGTCAACCCCAGTAGCCACCCCTAGTGAGCAACTTTGCTTTGCGAATGGTCAGTTTGAGGGGAGATGTCCCCGTCGTGCCATTCGAGGGCCGCGGCGTGGCAGGCGATGGCCCGCAAGAACGACCAGTGCCTGGACCCGGTAGCGCTGGGGCCGCCACGGCTCCAGGAGTACGGCGAGCTGGTCGTCGTCGACCGGTTTCCCGGTCAGGGCCCAGCCGACGTCCCGAGCCACGTGGTAGTCGCCGAAGCTGACCGCATCTGGATCCCCATGGGCTCGAACTCTCACCTCGGCACTTGTCCAGACCCCGACCCCCGGCAACGAGCGCAGGCGGCGGTCGGCCTCCGCGTGGTCGAGCCCGGTGGTTCGTTCGAGAGCGTCGGAGACCTGGGCTGCACGGACGATCGTTCGCGAGCGCGCGGGATCGATGTGCATGCGCAGCCACTCCCATGACGGGATCATCCGCAGCTGTTCCGGCGAGGGCTGAAGCCTGAGCCTGAGCTCCGCACCCGGACCGGGCGCGACCTCGCCGTAGCGATACACCAGCTGGCGGAATCCGGCGAACGCCTCCTGCCCGATCACCTTCTGCTCGATGACGGCGGGCACCAGCGACTCGAGGACGAGGCCGGTACGGCCGATCCGCCAATGTGGATGGCGCTTCAGCGCGGCTGCAACGACTGCGTGGCGCGGCGCGAAGTCACTCGGGTCGTCCAGCGCACCGAGCATCGCGGGCAGCTGATCCAGTGCCCAGTCGGCTCCTCTCCCCCAGGCCCGCGCCTCCACCGCACCATCGGCCGGCCGCGGCAGGACCATCAACGTGGCGGGGCCGTCGGACGTGCGCAGAGCGCGCCAGTGCGCGGGTCCGACGATGCGGTACGTCGGGTCGCCCGGGCCGCGCCGCAGCACCGACAGGATCTGGCCGACCGGGCACGGCCAGTCGGGGCGCCACACCCTTCCGACTTCGTTCACGCATCAACCCAAGCACGACTGTCCGACCGGCCCGTCACAATGGGCGCATGTTGCTCGCCGAGGTCGTCGACGCGTCCGGTCGCGTCGGCGCTACCCGCTCTCGCAAGACCAAGGTGGAGATCCTCGCGGAGGCGGTCGCCTCCGCAGAGCCAGTCGAGGTCGAGGCCGTCGTTGCCTACCTGTCAGGCTCGCTGCTCCAGCGCCGTACCGGACTTGGGTGGCGGTCCATGACCGCCGCCGTCGACCCCGCGTCCGAGCCCTCCCTGACCGTGGCCGAGGTCGACGCAGCCTTCTCCGCGATCGCAGGGCTGAGCGGGGCCGGATCCCAGGCCGCCCGGGCGAGCGCGACCATGGACCTGCTCGGGCGGGCCACCGCCCCCGAGCAGGCCTGGTTGCGGGGGGTGGTCACGGGTGCGGTCCGTCAAGGCGCCCTCGACGCCCTCGTTCAGGAAGCCGTCGCCCGCGCCGGGGGCGTTCCCCTGCAGGCGGTCCGCCGCGCCGCGATGCTTGCCGGCTCGACGGTCGCGATCGCTGGTGCCGCGCTGACCGGGGGTGAACAGGCCCTCGCTGAGTTCCGGCTCGAGGTCGGCCGGGCCGTGTCACCGATGCTCGCGTCCAGCGAGCCCGACGTCGCTGCAGCGCTGGAAAGAGTCGGCGGTCCCGCCGCAGTCGATACGAAGCTCGACGGCATCCGGATCCAGGCGCACAAGCTCGGCGACGAAGTCCTGCTGGCCACCCGGACCCTGGAGGACATCACCGCCCGGCTGCCCGAGGTGGTCAAGATCGTCCGGACCCTCTCGGCCGACCGGCTGGTCCTCGACGGCGAGGCGATCGCCCTCGGCCCAGATGGCCGTCCGAGGCCGTTCCAGGAGACCGCCTCGCGGACCGCGTCCGGCAGCGGAGCCGTCATCACGCCGTACTTCTTCGACCTGCTCCACGTCGACGGAGAGGATCTCCTCGATCGGCCCGGGTCGGAGCGACTGACGCGTCTCGAGGCCCTGGTCCCGGCGGTGAACCTGGTCCCCCGCACTCTCGTCGACTCTGTGGAAGCAGCCCAGGCCGCACTCGACGCAGCACTCCTGGCCGGGCACGAGGGTGTGGTCGTCAAGAGCCTCGCCGCGCCGTACGACGCGGGTCGCCGCGGGTCCGCGTGGGTGAAGGTCAAGCCCGTGCACACGCTGGACCTGGTGGTGCTCGCCGTCGAGGAGGGCAGCGGCCGGCGTCGCGGTTGGCTGTCCAACATCCACCTCGGTGCCCGGGACCCGGAGACCGGTGGCTTCGTGATGCTCGGGAAGACCTTCAAGGGCATGACCGACCAGATGCTGGCCTGGCAGACCGAGCGGTTCACCGAACTCATGACCGAGCGCAACGACTGGGTCGTCCAGGTCCGGCCGGAACAGGTCGTGGAGATCGCCTTCGACGGCGTCCAGCGATCCACGCGCTATCCCGGCGGGCTGGCTCTCCGGTTTGCCCGCGTCGTGCGCTACCGCGACGACAAGACCGCCGACGACGCCGACACGATCGACGACGTACGCCGCCTGGCCGCCTGGCTGTGAGCGCGCGAAGCGCGCAGGGAGCCGACTCGTCGGAAGCCGCCTTCCCCGCTTCGCTCCGGTGTGGTTGCGGTTTCAAGCCAACCGGCTTGGGTTGCGGTCGGCGCGCGACCTTGCCGGCCCTGCCCCGGGTCGCCGACCCCTACACGGGCGCGGCCTCCATGTCGCCGGTGCGGCGAATGCTTTGCCAGCGCAGCCTGATTCCGTACATCGCGCTGGCCACCGACTGGATGACGACCAAATACATGAGTTGTCGGTAGACGAATTGCTGCAGGGCCAGGCTCCACAAGGGAGCGAGACGTTCCTTGTCGAGGATGAACGCATACCAGGCACTGACGTACTGCATCGCCAGGAACCCGACCCAGACGAGGGCGATCGTCGGCGACGGCAGGAACAAGATCGCGTAGACGGCTGCCACGTCTATGACGGGGGCGAGGAGCGGAAACAGGACCTGGAACGCAAGGAGGTAGGGCAGACCGCGGCGTCCGAGTTTGCCCGAGGCGCCAGGTTCGATCACCGCGCGACGATGCTTCCACATGGCCTGCAGGGTGCCGTAGCACCATCGGTAGCGTTGTCGCCAGAGCTGTCCCAGGCTCGCTGGAGCTTCGGTCCACGCGCGGGCGTCCGGCGCGTAGACGACCCGCCACCCGGCGCGGAGGATCGCCATCGTCAGGTCGGTGTCTTCGGCCAAGGTGTCATCACTGACGCCTCCGACTCCGTCGAGCGCTTGCCGCCGGAAGGCTCCGATTGCACCGGGTACGGTCGGCATGCAACGTAGAACGTCGAACATGCGGCGGTCGAGGTTGAAGCCGATGACGTATTCGATGTGCTGCCATCGGCCCAGCAGCCCCCGTCGATTCCCGACCTTGGTGTTGCCCGAGACAGCGCCGACCTCGTGGTTCACCATGGGCGCTACGAGTGCTCGCATGGCGTCCGGTTCGAACACGGTGTCGCCGTCGACGAGGACGAGGACGTCGTTCTTGGCGGCGGCAATCCCGGTGTTGAGGGCCGCGGGCTTCCCGGCGTTCGCCTGGCGGATCACGCGCACGTTGGGGATGGCGAGCGCTGTGACGATGTCGGCAGTGGCATCGGTGGATCCGTCATCGACGACCACGATCTCGAGGTCGGGATAGTCGCTGGCGACCAGCGACTTCACAGCTGCGGTTACGCCGAGTTCCTCGTTGTATGCGGGCACGACGACGGAGACGCCTGGAAGCGATGCCGCCGACGATGTCGTCTCGATCTGGGGTTGGCGAACATGGCGACGCGCGAAGAAGAGCAACAGCAGTGTGCGCAAGATTGCAAGCGCGGCCAGCGCGATGAGCGCGCCCCGCAGTATGTCGACGGTCAGGTTCGAGACGCGGACAGCCCCGATCATCAGATGACCTCGCACCCGCTGTGACCCCGTGGCCGCATGCCACGGTGACGCGACGCTTGCCGCCTGGGAAACGGTGTCGAACGCATACCCACGCTTCTGAAGATCGACAATCAATCTGTCGAGCGCCGCCACAGTCTGAGACCGGTTTCCGCCGCCGTCATGCAACATGACAACGGCCCCCCGACCGTCGGCCGGCAAACCCGCCGCAACGATCTTCGCGACGCCTGGTCTTGCCCAGTCCCGGGTATCGAGGTCAGCAAACACGACCCGGTAGTTCCTCGCTTGCTCGAGGGCCTGCCACTCAGAGGGGGCGAGGGTGTCGACGCGTGAGGAGTACGGCGCCCGCAACAAGTCGGTCGTGTAGCCCGTCGCCGCCGCAATCGCCAGTTCGGTCTGGTCGAGCTCGAATCGACGTCGCCACTCCGGGACGTTGGCCAGGTTGACATGGGTAAAGGTGTGTACGCCGACCTCGTGACCCTCCTCACGCATGCGTGCCAGCACGTCAGGCCGATCGGCGACGCGAGCGCCGATGACGAAGAACGTTGCCTTGACCCCGTGCCGGGCCAGGACGTCGAGGATCTCGGTGGTCCACTCGGTGGGGCCGTCGTCGAAGGTGAGGACAACCTGTTTGTCCGGAACCTCGAGCCCGGGTTGCTCTGGATGCGAAGGGTCGATGATCGGTCCCCCGTTGAGGATTGCAGGCGGGACCTTCCCCTCGCCGACCTTCGACTTCGGTGCCTCGGCACTCTCGCCGACCTGGCCGCTCGTGAAGCCGGACAGAACCAGGAACAGGAACAGGACCACCAGAAGGAATCCAAGGACGGTCCAATGCGGCCGGGGGTCTGGCCGGTCCTTGCGCACCTTCGTTGGCTTCCCCGCCGGCATTACCCTCGTTTCTTGCCGTGCTGAGTCGCTGGCCGGCTGCCCGGAGAGTGCGGCCGAGGCGCCCGCCTGGACTTGGCCGCGGTCGCGTGCGGGTTCGGCTTGTGCGTCGTGGAGTGCGGGTTCGGTCTCGCCGCCATGGAGTGCGGGTTCGGCTGATGCGCCCTGGAGTGCGGGTTCGCTTCCTTGGGCGTCGGGTTCGTTGCCGGTGTCCTACCCGGCGGACGCGTGATTGGTGTCCTGCCCGTCGGGGTCGGGTTTCGTGTCCCCGGTGTCGAGTGCGAGCTTCGTGTCGCGACAGACTGCGCGTCAGGAGTCGCCTGGACGATCACCGCGGATACCAGGTTGGGGTCCGATGCGGCAATCCCGGCGGCGCTGTAACCCCCGTTTTCCGAGGCCCCGTCGCGCACACTCCCGTGAGAGCCTCCCAGCCCGGGCACAGCCAGGTTTCCACCAAGTCCGGGCAACGGAACGTGCATCACCAGACTCACGACAACGGCGCCGACGGCCAAGGCGACTACGCCACAGAGGGCGCGAGCCGTCCATTGCATGATCCTCGCGCGCGTCCCGGAGTCGTCCGTGAACACGGGCGTCGCCCTCTGGTTCAGCTCCACAATTTCTTCTCCCAGCCGCGAAGCTCACCGCGCAATGCGGCCAAACCGTCGCAGCGAGGGTAGTCGACCGACAAGACCCGCGCCAACGCGCTCCGAGAGCGGCAGGCGGACACTCCCCCGGGCACGCGCCCGCCCGGCGGTGAACGCGCTGGTTCTCTGCAAGTTTGCGGTCCCGTGGCAGTCCCACCGGCAGACTCGCAGAGAATCAGCCATCCACGAGGTGAGTCGCAGTGCGTGGTTACGGTTTCAGACCAACCCGCTGTCGTTACGCCCTTGCCTACGGTTACGCGTGCGTGGACAGGGTCGCCGACACCTCGCAAACCGCCCTCCCCCGCTACGCGCGC
>CAVRBN010000042.1:0-20466 GCA_963719255.1 uncultured Actinomycetota bacterium
AGCACGCCGCACCCTGCCCGAGCGCCGGGTGTGGCAGCTCGCTGCGTTGATGGCCGCTGCCGCGGTCGCGGTCGCGGTGCCCTTCTTCCTGGCCCACCCGGACACCGCGGTCCCGTCCGTGGCCTGGTTCATCCTGCTGCCACTGTTCGCGTTGGTCGAGGTGCTCGTCATTCACCTGCCGGCCGAGCGCAGCTCGCACACCCTGTCTCTACGTGAGATCCCCGCGATCGCCGGGCTGACCTTCCTGGCCCCGCAGCAGTACGTGACCGCCTACGTCCTCGGCGCCGGGCTCGCGCTGCTGTTGTGGTCGCGTCTGCGGGGACTGAAACTGTGCTTCAACCTCGCGATGTTCAGCCTCGAGGCAGTGCTCGGGTTGGTGACCTATCACGCCATCTTCGGAGGCGGTGACCCGATCGGCGTCCAGGCCTGGGTGGCCGTTGCAGCCGCGGTGGTCGTCACCGACTTGATCTCGACCGCCGCAGTCACCACTGCCATCAGCCTGACCGACTCCCGGTTCGACCCCGCTGTGCTGCGCGAGGCGATCCGCACCGGCATCCCGGCCGCGCTGGTGAACACCTGCGTCGCACTCCTGGTGGTCACCCTGGTCGTGGCGCGCCCCACGGCGCTGCCCCTGCTCGGTGCGGTCGTCGTGCTGCTGGCGCTCGGCTACCGGATCCACGTGCGGCTGGCGCGCGGCTACACCCGCCTGCAGCTGCTGTACACGTTCGTCGGGTCGACCGGTCACACCTCCGATCTGGACGAGGTGGTGACCAGCATCCTGTCGCAGGCTGCCGGGCTGTTGCACGCGAGGACCGCGCAGCTGTTGATACTGCCCGCAGCCGATATGCCCGGCCGATGGCTCACCTGGCAGGCGGGCTCCGTCGTCGCCGATGAGCTGGACGAGGTCAGCAACGACAAATGGTGGTCCCCCGCGGTGGCCGGAGACCCGGTTCTGCTCAAGCACGAGTCGATCGGCCGTACCACCGGGACCGGGCCCGCGGACGGTCCCCGCGATGGCGTCGCGGTGCCGCTGCGAACGGCGAACATCGTGAAAGGGGTGCTGCTGGTCACCGACCGGACCTTCGAGGAGGAGACCTTCGGCACCGAGGACCTCAAGGTGTTCGAGACCCTCGCCGCGCACGCCGCCGTCGCCCTGGACAAGGCCAAGGTGGTCGAGCGTCTGAGACGCCTTGCGGACGAGCGGGCCCACGAGGCGCTGCACGACCCGCTGACCGGGCTGCCGAACCGACGCGCCTTCAACGACGCCGTCCAGGCCGCGATGTACAGCGGCGAGACCGCCACCGTGCTGCTGCTGGACCTCGACGACTTCAAGGACGTCAACGACACCCTCGGCCACAGCGCCGGAGACAGCCTGCTGACGGTGATCGGACTACGACTCACGGACTCGGGCACCGGGACGGTTGCACGGTTGGGCGGCGACGAGTTCGCCGTACTCCTCCCGGGCATGGATGCCGAGCAAGCAGTCACCCACGCCCGGGCTCTGCACGACGTCTTGTGTGCCCCCGTGCCGCTTCTCGGAGTGGAGCTCACGACCTCGGCGAGCATCGGTGTCAGAGAGTTCCTCGGGACCTCCCTGACCAGCGAGGAGGTCCTCGCGCACGCCGACGTCGCGATGTACGCCGCAAAAGCCGCCCGCACCGGTGTGGAGGTCTACCGACCCGAGGACGGGCACTCGATCGCCAGGCGGCTCACGGCTCGCAGTGGACCTGAAGGTGGCTCTGCGTCGAGGATGCCCTCGAACTGTTCTACCAGCCACAAGCCTGCGCCCGCACCGGACGGATCACGGGGTTCGAAGCACTGCTGCGCTGGAACCACCCGACGTTCGGTTACGTGCCACCGCCGGAGATCGTCGCCGTGGCGCACCGGATCGGACTGATCCGCGACCTGACCGACAGCATCCTCGGGCACGCCCTGCAGGCCCGCGCGGACTGGGCTGATGCGGGCCGCGACCTGGATGTCTCGGTCAACGTCACCGTCGCCGACATCGCCGACTAGCGGCCTGGTGGAGCGGGTGGACGCCGCTCTGCGCGCCACGCGACACCCCGCCAGGGTCCCTTGTCCTCGAGATCACCGAGGGCGACGCGATGGGCGACGCCGATCGGACCCTGACCGTGCTGCGAGCCCTGGCGGCCCGCGGAGTGCGGCTCTCGATCGACGACTTCGGCACCGGCCACTCCTCGTTGGCATACCTGGACCAGCTCCCGGTCCACGAGGTCAAGATCGACCAGTCCTTCGTGTTCCGGATTGCGACGAACCCCGCCGACTCGACCATCGTGCGCGCCACCGTCACCCTCGCCCACGACCTCGGGCTGCGAGTGGTCGCCGAAGGCGTCGAGAACGACCTCGCGAAGTCGCTGGTCACCGAGATGGGCTGCGATCTCTACCAGGGCTACGGGCTGTCCCGCCCGATGCCGGCCGACGAGCTGCTCACCTGGCTGGCCCGGCACGACGCCCACGCTTTGGCCGGCCGGCCGCATGACCCGCTCGGCCAGGGTGCGGTCGTCGCCCTGCCTGCACCGTACCGAAGGTAAGAATGCCCTCCCTGGTGAGGAGGTTGCCGCCCGTCTGACTGCGGGCTAGCCCAGTCTCTCGTGGCTGGCCGCCCCTAGGGAAATCCCGTTTTCGTTGACACGGTGCGCGGCCCGGGCCAAGCATGTCTGGCAGTGTCGTTCGCTCGCGGAGTCCGGCCCGGATCTCTTCCGCGCCCGGCCCTGCGCCTTTAGATCCGGGAGACGGAAATGCGCACTTACTCCAGGGGATTGGCCGGCGGATCCGCGCTGCTGCTCTCCGTCATGTTCGTGACCACTGCCAGCATTTCGGGAAGCGGCGCAGTCACGACGGCAGGGAACCTGACCTGACCGCCGTCGGGCTGCAGCCCACGAGCCGCATCGACGGGTTCAAGTCGGACACCGCGGCTTTGGCCAAGAGCAGTCCGGGTTTGCTGCGTCGCAGCGACGCCACACCGGTCCGCGTCATGATCAAGCTCGACCAGGACTCGCTGGCCAGCTATGCGGGCGGCGTCGGCGACCTCGCCTCGACCAGCCCCGCGGTCACCGGTCACAGCGCTCGACCTCGGGTCGAGCGCCGCGAAGGCATACACGTCGTACTTGGCAGCCAACGAACGGAGCTTCTCCACGAGCCTCGCCAAGGTGGCGCCGGGCGCCAAGGTCACCCGTAGCTACCGGCTGGTGTACGGCGGCGTGGCCGCTGTCGTCCCGGCCAACAAGGTGCGGGCGATCCTCGGCATCGACGGAGTCGTGGCCGTGCAGCGAGACGCCATGCGGCAGCCGCTGACCGACGCCAGCGCCGCGTTCCTCAACGCCGGCCCCGTCTACTCGGCTCTCGGCGGGAAGGCGAACGCCGGCAAGGGCGTCATCTACGGCAACCTCGACAGCGGCGTGTGGCCGGAGCATCCCTCGTTCGCCGACCAGGGCAACCTGGCTGCGCCGCCGGGCCCGGCCCGTGAGTGCAACTTCGGCGACAACCCGCTCACGCCTGCGGTCGACCCGTTCGCATGCCAGAAGAAGCTGATCGGCGGAGCCCACTTCACCGACACCTACGACGCGGAGGAGGGCGACGACCCCTACGCGGGCACTGCCCGTGACGGTGGTGGTCACGGCACGCACACCGCGTCGACGTCGGCCGGGAACCCGCTGGCCAGCGCCAAGATCTTCGGCGTCGACCGGGGACCGCTCGCCGGAATGGCGCCGGGCGCCTGGGTGATGGAGTACAAGGTCTGCGGGCCGCAGGGCTGCTTCGCCTCCGACTCGGCGGCGGCGGTCGCGCAGGCGATCGTCGACGGCGTCAAGGTGATCAACTTCTCGATCTCCGGCGGCACCGACCCGATGACCGACCCGGTCGAGCTGGCCTTCCTCGATGCCTATGCCGCGGGCGTGTTCGTCTCGGCCTCCGCCGGCAACGACGGTCCGGGGGCCGCGACGGCCAACCACCTCTCCCCGTGGGTGACCACCGTCGCCGCCTCGACGCAGCGACGTGAGTTCTTCACCACGCTGAACCTGACGGCGTCCAACGGTGACGTGTTCAGTGCGGACGGTGCGTCGATCACCGCAGGAGTGGGCCCGCTGCCGGTGGTGCTGGCCTCGGCTGCGCCGTACTCGAATGCGCTGTGTAGCGCCCCCGCAGCCCCGGGCATCTTCACCGGCAAGATCGTCGCCTGCGAGCGTAGCCCCGGCCGGGTCCTGAAGGGCTTCAACGTCAAGCAGGGCGGCGCAGCGGGGATGGTGCTCTACAACCCGACGCTGGCGGACATCGAGACCGACAACCACTGGCTGCCGACCGTCCACCTGGCCGACGGCACCGGCTTCCTGGCCTTCATGACCGGCCACACCGGCGTGACGGGCCAGTTCGCGGCGGGTGCAAAGCGCAACGGGCAGGGTGACGTGATGGCGGCGTTCTCCTCGCGCGGACCGGGTGGCAACTTCATCAAGCCCGACGTCACCGCCCCTGGTGTGCAGATCCTCGCCGGTCAGACGCCCACCCCCGGAGACGTCTTCCGGCGGCCCGCCTGGCGAGTACTTCCAGGCCATCGCCGGTACGTCGATGTCCTCGCCGCACGTCGCCGGTGCCGCGATCCTGCTCCGCGCCACGCATCCGACGTGGACGCCCGGCCAGGTGAAGTCGGCCCTGATGACGACGTCGCTGACCAACGTGGTCAAGGAGAACCTGACCACGCCCGCCGACCCGTTCGACATGGGTGCCGGCCGGATCGACATCGGCAAGTCGAACCTGGCCCCGCTGACGTTCGACGAGACAGCGGCCAGGTATGCGGCGCTGACGGGCGACCCGCTCCAGGCGGTCGACCTGAACGTGCCGTCGATCAACGCCCCGGTGCTGCCCGGACGGCTGACCACCACCAGGGTGGTCAAGAACGTGACCGGCTCGTGGCAGGGCTTCACGGTGTCCACGAAGGCTCCGGCGGGCTCGTCCATCCCGGTGACGCCGTCGTTGTTCTTGCTGGCGCCCGGGGCGAGCAGGACGCTGACGATCACGATCCGCACCGATGCGCCGCAAGGCGTGCAGCAGTTCGGGCAGATTCGGATCAAGCAGATCCACGGCGGGCGGCAGATGCACCTTCCGGTGGCCTGGATCCACACGCCGGGCAACGTGAGCCTGACCCAGTCGTGTGTGCCGGCGAGCATCCCGAAGGGCAGCAGCACCGCTTGTTCGGTGGCGGCGACGAACGAGTCGTTCGAGTCGCAGACCGCCGACTTCGACACCTTCACGACGTCGAACCTGGCGATCACCGGCGCCTCGGGCGCAACGGTCGTCAACGCCCACCACGCGCGGCTCCATGACGTGGTCCTGGACGGCGTGCAACCCGGTGTGCCCGACGTCGCCGACGGCGAGCTCGCCGGCTACCTCCCGCTGGATGCCTTCGGGATCACCCCGACCCCGATCGGGGACGAGGAGATCCTCAACTTCAACGTCCCGGCGTACGTGTTCAACGGGAACACCTACAACCGGATCGGGGTCGACTCCAACGGCTACCTGATCGCAGGAGGCGGCACCTCTGAGGACAACAACTGCTGCAACCTGCCCGCCGGACCAGACCCCGCCCCACCCAACGACGTGCTGGCACCGTTCTGGACCGACCTCGACGGCACCGGCGCCCCCGGCATCTTCGCCGGGACCCTGACCGACGGCGTGAGCGAGCTGGCTGGTGATCGAGCACCGGGTCAACGTGTTCGGTACGACGAGCCAGCGGGTGTTCCAGGTCTGGATCGGAGTCGACGGGACGCAGGACATCACCTACGCCTACGACCCGGCTGCCCTCCCCGGCGACCCGTCCGGCCAGGACTTCCTGATGGGAGCCGAGAACGAGCTCGGCCAGGGTGACATGGTCGCGGTGCTGCCAACTACCGACCAGAGGGTGACCTCGACGAACCCGTCACCGGGCGAAAGCGTGAGCTACAGCCTCACGGTTCGGGGCACCGCAAAGGGCACCGGCACGGTGACCACGGAGATGGACGCCACGGGAGTTCGGGGCACGACGATCGTCAGATCGCCGGTCCGGGTCAGATAGCGATCGAGCCCCGTCAGCTCGGGCTGGCGGGGGCCAGCACGGCTGCGAGCGCCCTCCATCGGGCGATCTCGCAGCCGTCGGTGCGCCGATAGCGACGCCTCGATGGGTCGTCCTTGCCAGGTGCCGGAGATGACGGCGGTCTCGGGGCCGCCGTACACCTGCGTGCAGTGCATGTCAGCCGGGACCGGTTCGAAGGGATGCCGCGCGGCGGCGATGGCCCGGCAGGCCCCCTCCGGGTCGGGATGCGTGCCTCCCGGCGGGTCGCAGGTCAGCGTCCAGCTGGTCTGCGGCTGACCGGGACCGGCGGAGACGGCCACCGTGAGGGAGTTTCCCCGCTAGGAACCGCGCTCGAATCGTTCACCACCACTGTCCCGCCCACATCGCGAAGCCGTCCCGCAACAGGCTAGCCCCGCGCGTGGTGGTCGTCACAAACGTGCATGAGCGCTGTTGTGGAGGCTGAACTCGTGCAGTTAGCGATCGTTCAAATCGTGCACAGGCGCGAGTCTTGTCGCGGCTGGCCGTCGCGCGACTGCCCTGCCCGAGGCCGCCGGACTCTGTCTGTTCGCTGTTCTCGACAGTATCCAGATGCACTCGGATTGCCTCGTCGAGCTGGGCCATCAGGTCGGCGGGTAGGTGGCCCAAGGCGGGTCCGATTCGTTCAACGCTGACGGAGCGGATTTGTTCGGCTTGGGCCTTGGAGTCGCGAGGCAAGCCGGTGCGGTCGGCTGGCAGCAGTGCCTGGAAGGGGTAGACCCGGGTGACGTTGCTGGTCACGGGCACCACGGTGACGACACCACGGCCCAAGCGCTGGGCGGTTGCGTTGGCACGGTCGTTGCTGACGATCACGGCGGGGCGTTGCTTGTTGGCTTCGCTGCCGCGGACCGGATCGAGGTCGATCAGGCGAATTTCACCGCGGAGCATCTAGAGCCCGTCGGTGGCCGTGTCGGCCCAGGCGTCCTGGTCGCCCGAGGTTTCCCAGTCCTCCCAGGCGGCGGCGTAGTCCCGTTCGAGGTCGGGCAGGCGCAGCAACCGGATCGCGTGCTGCACCCCCGCGGATCGGGACGGGAGCCCCGCCGTACGCACAAATGCGTCGAGGACCTTGACGTCGTCCTCGGGAACGCTGACGCTCAGTTTCATACCCAAATACTACTCCGGTAGCAGCACAAACCTCGGGGGCGCCTGAAACCCAGCAGCGGGGGAGCAGTCACGATGTTCCCTGTGAAGCCCTTCCTGCTCCTCGCCACGCGGGCCGAGGACGAAGCGGCCGACGGCGAGTACGAGGCGATGCTGCGCTGGAGCGGGCTCGAGGAACGGGACCTGCACCGGGTGCGGCTCGAGGCGGGTCCGCTTCCCGCGATCGACCTGGACGACTACGCCGGCGTCATCGTCGGCGGGGGTCCGTTCGACTCCAGCGACAGAACGAAGTCGGCAACGCAGCAGCGCGTCGAGGCCGAGCTGCGCACGCTCCTGGACGAGCTGGTCGCGCGTGACTTTCCCTTTCTCGGCGCCTGCTACGGCATCGGGACGCTCGGCGTCCACCAGGGCGGCACGATCGACCGGACGTACGGCGAGCCGATCAGCGCCGTCCCGGTCACCCTCACCGCGGCCGGCCTCGCTGACCCCATCCTCGAGGGGATGCCCGAGACGTTCAGCGCGTTCGTCGGCCACAAGGAGGCCTGCAGCGTCCTGCCGAGCGACCGCCGTACTGCTGGCGTCCTCACCGGCCTGCCCGGTCCAGATGTTCCGGGTGAAGACCAACCTGTATGCCACGCAGTTCCACCCCGAGCTCGACGTCGCGGGCATCATCACCCGGATCCGGGTGTACCAGCACAGCGGCTACTTCGCCCCCGAGACCATGGACACGCTGATCGACGGCGTCAGTGGCGCCGTGGTGACCCAGCCGCCGCGGATCCTCAGCAACTTCGTGGCCCGCTACGCCTGATCGCCAGTGTCCGAAATGCGAGGGGCGTACCCTTTATGCACGGGAGCCGCCTCGCGATGGGTTCCATCGCCAAGAAGGCGGCGTCATGGCATCGACAGTTCTGTGGGAACACGCTTCCCGATACGAGCCCGAAGCAATCAGCGCATCGATGGCCCGTGACTTCGTCGCGCGGCACCTTGCCGAGCATCGGCTGGCGCTACCTCGTCGACGACATCGAGGTCGTTGTCAGCGACCTGGTCACGAACTCCATCAGGGACGCAGCGGTGCCCGTGGCCGTCAGTCTGGAACAGATGTATTTCGGCGTCTTGTTGATCGTTGGGATCGCATCGGGGGCCGCGTCGGAGGCAGCGCCCACGGGTGCGACCGAAACAATCGGGCCAGAAACTTGGGATGGCGGCCTCCGCCTCGTCGAGCTGTTGAGCAACGAGTGGGGAGTTGACGCCGGCGGTGCCGGACGTGGGCGCAGCCACCTGGGCGACTTTTCGCATAGAGCCGATGCTGATGACGGCCTCGTCTGGCCACAGATAGGCGCGGTTCCTTGGCATTGCCACGATTTGAGAGTTTCAGGAGTAATGTCCACAAATAGAGGTGTTGCGCCCGCCTGTTCGGCGCTTGAAACCCCATGAGGGAAGTGTCGACGTGTCGTCCGAGAGAGTAGCCGCGACCGCGCTGTTCGCCGCACAGACCGCGCCCCGCCTGCGGGGTCTGCGGAAAGCTGCGACCGGGATCAGTGGCCTCGACGAGGTCACCAGCGGCGGGCTTCCGCTGGGCCGCCCCACTCTCGTGTGTGGTCCGGCGGGCTGCGGAAAGACCCTGCTGGCCATCGAGTTCCTGTACCGGGGGATCACCGAGTTCGGTGAGGCCGGCGTGTTCGTCTCGTTCGAGGAGTCGGTCGACGAGCTGATCGAGAACGTCGCCTCGATGGGTTTCGACCTGCAGGAACTGCAGGACCAGAGGCTCTTGGTGATGGACCACGTGAACATCTCGCCGGGGGACGTCAACGAGACCGGTGACTGGGATCTGACCGGCCTGTTCATCCGCCTCGGAGCGGCCATCGACCAAGTGGGTGCCAAACGGGTGGTGCTCGACACCATGGAGACGCTGTTCGGCGCGTTCCAGGACTCGGCGACATTGCGCTCCGAACTGCGACGGCTCTTCGGCTGGCTCAAGCTGCGCGGCGTGACCGCCGTGGTCACCGGTGAGCGCGGCGACGGGACGTTGACTCGACACGGCATCGAGGAGTACGTCTCGGACTGCGTGATCGTGCTCGACCACCGTGTCAGTGAGCAGACCTCCACCCGACGCCTGCGGGTGCTGAAGTACCGCGGCTCGCTTCACGGGACCAACGAGTATCCGTTCTTGATCGGCAGCAAGGGCGTATCGGTTCTGCCGATCACCTCTCTCGGCCTGCAGCACGCCGTGTTCACCGAGCGCCTTTCCACGGGAGTGGAGAGCCTGGACGGCATGCTGGACGGTAGGGGTCTGTATCGGGGCAGCTCGATCCTGATCAGCGGGACCGCCGGGACCGGAAAGTCCACCATCGCGGCTCAGTTCTGTGCTGCTGCCTGCGCCCGTGGGGAACGGGCCCTGTATTTCGCATTCGAGGAGTCCGAGGCGCAGATCATGCGCAACATGGCCTCGGTCGGCATCGACCTGGCCCACTGGGTCGCCGAGGGCCTGCTCCAGTTCCGCTGCATCCGCCCCAGCCTGCTGGGCCTCGAGGCGCACCTGATCTCGATGCAGGAGGTCGTCTCGGACTTCGCCCCGGACGTGGTGGTGATGGACCCGGTCTCGGACCTGATGGAAGCCAGTGGGCGGGGAGAGGTGACCGCGATGCTCACCCGTCAGGTCGACTATCTGAAGAGCAGGGGGGTGACCGCCTTGATCACGAGCCTCACCACGGGGCGCGACACCGATCACTCCGAGCAGCGGATCGGGTCACTGATGGACACCTGGATCATCGCCAAGCTCGCCCTGGGCGACGGGACCCGCAACCGCGTCCTGTATGTGTTGAAGTCCAGAGGGATGGCCCACTCCCACGAGATCCGCGAGTTCGTGCTCAGTGGCGACGGTCTCCAGATCACCGACGTCTACCACGGCGACACGTCGCCGGGGGTCCTGCCGGCATGACCTCCCAGGAGGAGGGCGCCGAATCCGGCTCCAGGACACGGCTCGAGGAGGCACTGGAACGGGAAAGCTCCGGGAAGGAGTTCTGGAACCTGCGCCTCTATGTCGCCGGGGAGTCACCCAAGTCGCTCCAGGCGTATGTCAACCTCAAGCAGATCTGCGAGACCCACCTCGGCCATCGCTACGAGATCGAGATTGTGGACCTCCTGGTGGATCCGGGGCGTGCTCGGGAGGACGAGATCGTCGCCATTCCGACCCTGGTCCGGCAGCGCCCGGCGCCGATCCGCAAGCTCATCGGCGACCTGTCCGACACCGAGAGAGTCCTGGCCGGGCTCCACCTGCGAATGAGACACTGACAGCATCAGCTCCTCCTCGACCAGCGACAACGTACTGTCAGATCCCACCGCTCGTCGCGACAGCAGGGCGCCGAGCCGCCTGCATGATCTGGTCGATGTTGTCGGGTGAGAAGAACTCCACGGGGGACACGGTCCCGGCAATGACGCTGACGAACCCGTCCATCGCCGCCTGGTTGCCGTGCACCGCGCCCAGGAGCTGCTGCATCTCCGGCGGCGGCGGTTCGAGGGTGGCCAGCTGGCTGGTGAACTCGTAGATGGGCATGGCGCCGTTGTCGCGGGCCTGCTGCCACGAGGACATGGCGGCGTCGTACGTCGACCCGCCGCTGAGCCACGCGTGGACGGCTGCGGCACACCGCTCGGCGTCATTGAACGCATCGCTGATGCCCTGCGCCGTGATCGGGTCCTTGTTGTAGCCGGCGTCGCCCACCAGTGCCCAGCCCGGGCCGAACGGCGTACGGAAGAACCCGGGAACCGCGCCCCCCAGGAACGGCGCCGCACGCTCGGCAGTCCGCATCCGCGCGGCGAACTCCGGCACCAGCTCCAGGGTCTTGAGGAAGTTCGCCTCGACGTCCGCCTTGTACGCCGCAGCCTCGGCGTAGGGCCACCCGGCGACGACCATGGTCAGCCCGTCGTTGGTGGGCGCGGCGGCGAAGCCACGTTCGGGACGGATGAAGACCTCCATCCCATCGGTCGGCAGGTTCCGGAAGTAGGTGTAGTAGGAGTACTGGAGTCGAGGCCGGGTCTCGTACTCGGCAGCCTTGACCGTCGAGGCGACGCGACTGTTCTTTCCGTCGGCGCCGATGACGATCCGGGCCCTCAGCTCGACGCGCTCGCCGCCATCCGAGTGGCCGGTGATGCCCACGACGGTGTCGTCCTCGATCACGAGCGAGTCGACGTTGAACTGCTCCCGCACCTCGACGCCCGAGGCTGCGGCAGCATCGACCAGGATCTTGTCCAGAAAGGTTCGACGCGGTGCGTAGCCGCTGGAGTGTCCGTCAACCGGCCGCGGGACCCCCCGGATCGTGAACGGCCCGAAGTCGTAGGAGTAGGTCTCGATCGGCGGGCAACCGGTGGCCACGACCTCGCCCAGCAGGCCCCATCGGGAAAGAGCCGCCACTCCCGGCGCATGGATGACATGGGTGGAGATGGTGTCGCTCGGGAACGTGGCCCGGTCGACCAGCAGGACCCGGTACCCCTGGCGAGCGAGCAGCATCGCGGTCGGTGCGCCGGCGCAACGCGCTCCGACAACGATGGCGTCATAGGTGCTGGTCATGGGAACGGTCACTGGGATCTCCTCGGTTGGTGTCCGCCCACAGTGGGGCTCGGACAGCGAGGAGGGATCCGGGAACTCCCCTATTTCTTGGTGCGACCGGCCCCGCGCTGCTGGGGCCGCCTGACGGCAAGGACGAAGAAGGAGTAGGCATGGGGTGTGCGACGTATCTGCAAAGGCGAGAAAGGATCCCACCATGACCAACCAGCCCATCGTTTCAGCGATCGGCGACGCGGCCAGGCCTCCGGTCGCCGACCGGGCCGCGTTCCAGGCCGAGCTGGACCGGCTTCGGGTCCGGGAGAAGGCCCACACCCGCGAGGGCGATGCGATCGCCGCAGCCCGGCGCCGCCTGCCGATGGTCGAGGTCGATCCGCAGACTCCGCTGGTCGGAGCGGACGGGTCGGTGCCGTTGATCGACATCTTCGACGGTCGGTCCCAGTTGATCGCCTACTTCCACATGTGGCACCCCGGCCGGCCCGCCGCGGAGCAGTGCGAGGGCTGCACCTTCAGCACCTCCCACGTCAACGAGCTGGCCTATCTGCACTCACGTGACGTGAGCTACGCGGTCCTCTCGGAGGGGTCGTACGAGGAGAGCTCGCGGTACCGCGACTTCATGGGCTATACCGCTCCCTGGTACTCGGTGCCGCAGGACTCCGTGGACCGGTTGATCGCAGACCGGCACTTCGGCATCCTGGCGTGCTACCTGCGAGACGGTGACCGGGTCTACGAGACCTACTGGACGACCGGCCGCGGCGACGAAGCGATGGCACCGTCGTACGGACTGCTGGATCGGACCGTCTACGGCCGGCAGGAGTTCTGGGAGGACTCGCCGGAGGCTGGCCGCAGCGTTGGGGTTCCCAGGGTGGCCAGTTCCGGGCGGACGACGGCCGTCCGATGGCCCAGGGGTCGCGGATCGCAGGCCGGCCGCGACGACGACCTCGGCCCGATGCCGGGCGGATGGACTGCATGCACCTGCGAACTGCACACCGGACCACCGGCCACCGCAACGAGGTGAGCGCAAACTCCTATTTCTTGCTGCGACCGGAGTCTGTCCCAGCCCGCACGACGTACGCCGCGGCCTCCGAGCGGTTGCGCAGTCCGAGCTTGTCCAGCACGTTGCCGACGTGGTGCTCGACGGTCTTGCGGCTGATGAAGAGCCGCCCGGCGATCTCGCGGGTTGCTGAGGCCTTCACCGAGCAGCGTGAGGACGTCCTGCTCACGGCGGGTGAGGGTGTTCCCGTCTGACCGTGCCGGGCTCACCCGCGCGCCGAGTCGGCGGAGCAACGACTGGGCCGCGTCGACCTGTCGGGCGGCGGTGAGGCGTTCGAACTCGAGCAGGGCGGCCCGAGCCTCGGCGACCGCCACCTCGGGTGAGTCCTGGCCGAAGGCCCGGGCCAGGTCGAGGCGACAGAGCGCGGCTTCGAGCGGCAGCTGGGCGGTGGCGAAGCCGTCGAGGGCATCGCGCAGCCAGGCGCGGGGGTCCCCGGCCCCGGTCGCGAGCGCGATGCGTCCTCGGGCGAGGGCGAGCACCGCTGCGGCGTATGCGCTCGGATGGATCTCGGCGCACGCCGCGAGGGCGGCCACCGAGACCTCCACATCGGCGAGGTCGCCGCTGGCCAGATGGATGTCGATGAGCAGCGCGAGGATCGGTACGACGCCACTGCTGCTCGGATCGGTCCGCTGCAAGGCTCGTTCGAGCGTCTCGCGCGCGACGGCCGTGTGACCCCGAGCGAGCTGCAACGACGCCAGCGGCAGCATCGCCTCGGCGTCGTTGCTCATCCCGGCGAGCAGTCGCTCCGCCTCCTCGAGCCGCCCTTGCTTGACGCGCAGGTCAGCCAGGCGCACGAGCGCTCCGGCTTTCAGCGTCCGCCGGCCCAGCGCCCACAGCCGAACGGCTTCGGTCAGGGCATCGTCGGCCTCCGGCCAGCGTCCGGCGGCGGTGAGGATGCCGCCGTAGTGGGTGCGGCAGTACGCCGAGACCGCTGGCAGCCGACGGCGTTCGGCGATCGCCTCGCCCACCCGGATCCACTGCTCGGCACGCTGTACGTCCTGGGCACGCTCGCACGCCGAGAACAGCTGACAGAAGATCTCCTCCACGACGATGAAGTCCTCGACCTCGCCGCCGGCGACTCCCGCCAAGGCCTCGTCGAGCAGCAGCATCCCCTCCTCCACCCGGTCGTCGTGGACCAGGCTCGCGCCGAGGTAGGCCAACGTGGCGAAGACGAGCTCGCGATCAGATCCGGTCCGGCCGATGTCCAGGGCACGTGCGTAGTGCTGCTCCTTGGTCGCCCGGATCCCCTCGAACATCCCCTCGGTCAGGGCAACCCAGCCCCGCTCCGTGGAGTCGGGCTGGTCGACCAGGAGGGTCTTCGCCCGCGCGATCCAGCCGCTGGCGATCGCCCAGTCCCCGGTCGTGGATCCGTGCAGGTAGCCCAGGGTGCGTGCGGACCGGACCGCACCCGGCCCGTCGCCCTCGGCCCGGAAGGCCGCGTGCGCTCGCTCCATCTCGTCGATGCATCGTGGAAACTCCATCAGCACGTACGACGCGGCCGACATCCCCTCCAGCGCCGTACCCGAGGCTCCCTTGACTGCCAGAGCTTCTTCGAACGCCGACCGCGCGCCGACCGCATCACCCGCTCGGAGTGCCTCGCGACCCTGCGCGACTTTGTCGCGCGGAGATCCGGTCATTCCCGAATCCTCCCATCACGCCTGGTCTTCGACGGGCCTTATCGAGGTAGCCATCTGCGTTGCCAGCTCACCCGCGACCTCGATGGCGATCTCGATCGCCTGTTTCGCGAGGGGGGACCGGGTCCGTCCGGTCGGCCAGTGCAAGCACATCTCCCGGACCGGCGATGGACGCAGGGGGTGGATGCTGAGTCGGTGGTCGGACCAGACATCCCCGCGGAGGGCGAGCCCGGGCAGCACCCCCGAGCCGATGCCCGCCCCCACCATCGCCAAGATGGTTTCGTGGCCGGTGGTTCGAAACACGACCCGTGGCTGCGCGCCCGCGCTGGCGAGCTCCCGCTCCAACCATTTCTGGTGATAGGTGCGAGGCCAGGCGACCATCGGAGCATCGTCGAGCATCTTCACCCGCACTGGACCATCGGGGAATGTGCCGGCGCAGGCCACCAGGAGATACGGCTCGTCGAGCAGCTTGACGTGCTCGACGTCGCCTTCGATCCGCCCGTCGTGGAACAGCAGGTCGAGATCTCCGATCTGCGGAGCCCCGGCTTCCACCTCGGACAGCCTGATGTCGCAGCCGGGGTGCTCGTCGAGCAGGCGGCGTACGACGGCCGGCAGGATCAGGCTGGACACGGCCTGGTAGGTGCCGATGTCGATCCGGCCGTTCCCCGCCCGGAAGCGATCGACTGCGTCGGCCAGCACCTCCGCCTTGGTGAGCAGATCGCGGCCGTGAGCCAGGACCACCTCGCCGAGGGGAGTGATCCGTACGGGCCGAGGACCTCCTGGCCGGTCAAAGACAGCGCCACCGAGGGCCCGTTCCAGCACGGCGATCTGCTGGCTCACCGACGACTGGGTGTAGCCGAGCCGGGTCGCAGCTCGCCCGAAGGTTCCTTCGTCGGCGATCGCAGCCATGGTCATGAGGTGGCGTAGCTCGACATCTGCCATGGGGCACACCATAGCCTGTGGCGATCAACTTGATCGGAATCAATCGCTTTTCACAATGCACTGGGGCGCCTAGCGTCAGTGACATGACGACGACGTACGACACACCCTCTCCGGTCGCGGGGACAGTCGGCAGTCGATCCGCTCGCGAACGTCTGGACCTGCCGCGGCTGGTCTGGGCGTTGGCGGCGGTGCATCTGGTCAGCCGCGCCGGCGGACTGGTGCGGTCATTCCTCGTGCTCTATCTGACGCAGGAGGAGGGCCTCTCACCGGCGACCGCGGGTGCCGTGGTGGCTGCGGTAGGTGTCGGAGACATCGGCTCCCAGCTGCTGGGCGGCTGGCTGGGCGACCGAATCGGTCGACGCCACACGATGCTGGTCGGGTTTTGGGGACCGCCGTGGCGTTGATCGCGCTCGGATCGGCGGAGACGATGGCGGCGATCTGGTCGGCGGCCGTCGGCGTCGGACTGATGACGGAGCTGTTCCGCCCGGCCGGTTCGGCCGCGGTGGCGGACCTTCCTCCTCGGCAGCGGGTCCGTGCCTTCGGACTGCTCTTCTGGGCGGCGAGCGTCGGCTTCTCGTTCGCCACCGTGACGGCCGGGATCCTGGTCGAGCACGGGTTCGGACTCTTGTTCTGGATCAACGCGGTGGCGTCAGTCGTCGCGGCTCTGATTGTCTGGCGGTTGGTTCCCGAAACCCGTCCGCCGACGTCGAAGCAGGCCCGTCGCGCGCTGCTACCGGTCCTTGTCCGGGACCGGCTGATGGTCACCATGATGGCGCTGTACGTCGTCTACTTCGCGCTGTTCCTGCAGACGTTCACGACGCTGCCTCTCGTCATGACGGCCGACGGCCACAGCGCTGCGACGTACGGCGCGGTGCTGGCACTCAACGGGATCGTCATCGTCGTCGTGCAGCCACTCGCGGTGCGGTTGCTCGCCGGTCGCGACCGCGGCACGGTGCTGGCCGTCTCGATGCTCCTGGTCGGCGTTGGTGACGGGCTCGGCGCCATGGTCCACAGCGGTGCTGGCCAGGTCGGATCGATCCTGGTCTGGACCCTTGGTGAGATCGGCGTCGCCGTCATGTTCGGCGCGACCTTCGCTGATCTGGCGCCGACCGACCTGCGGGGCAGATACATGGGCGCCGCCTCCAGCACGTGGAGCATCGGTGCCGTGCTCGGGCCGCTGGTCGGCAGCGTCTGCTCGACCACGCGGGGCGCGGCGCGCTGGGAGCAGCGTGTGTGGTTACCGGGATTGCTCTTTTCGCCGCCCATCAGGCTGTCGGTCGGGCGCTCCGCTGTCGGACCCATGCATACGAACCCAAGATGAACGACCACTCAAGGAGTACACAATGAGCACCTTCGCATTGATCCATGGCGCCGGCGACGTCGGCTGGTACTGGCACCTGGTCGCCGCCGAGCTCCGTGGCCGCGGCCACGACGTGATCGCCCCTGACCTGCCAGCCGACGACGAATCGGCGACCCTGTCCGACTACGCCGACGTCGTGGTCGAGGCGGTCGACGCGATCGGCAGCCGCAAGGACGTCGTCGTCGTCGGCCAGTCGTACGGCGCGTTCACCGCACCCCTGGTCGCCGATCGGCTCGCCGCCGATGCCCTGGTCCTGGTGGCCGGCATGATCCCGGCCCCCGGCGAGTCGCCGGACGACTGGTGGGACAACACCGGATACAGCAGCGCCGTACGCGAGGCAGCAGCTCTCGATGGCGGCCTGACCGGCAACCCGGACCCGTATGTCAGCTTCTACCACGACGTCCCGCGGGAGCTGGCCGCCGAGGCGATGAGCAAGGAACGGGACCACCCCTCGTCCGCCTCGAGCGCCGCGCCGTGGCCACTGGACGCCTGGCCGGACGTCCCGACGAAGTTCGTGCTCTGCACCGAGGACCGCTTCTTCCCGCCGGACTTCTTCCGTCGGCTGGTGACCGAACGCCTCGGCATCGAGCCGGACGAGATCGCTGCCGGCCACTGCGTCGCCCTCAGTCGCCCCAAGGAGCTGGCGGACCTGTTCGAAAGCTACGGCAGGGCTTGGCAGCGTTCGGTAAGGCGTCTGAGGCGGCGCGAAAGGGATTCTGACGTGGGCTGCTGAGTGAGTCCCTCCCAAGTGGTCGAAATCCGCATGGCTCGGCAGCCATTCAGGAGGGGATCAGCCGTGACGAGTCGGTGCACCGGACCGGAAGGCGGCGGGTCAGCCGGAGAACTCCGTGAAGCTCTCGTTCTCTGCAAGTTTGCTGTCACAAGGCAGTCTCCACCGCAGACTTGCAGAGAACCAGGCCTCTCCGACTGCCTGGCGGGTGGCGGCTTCATCACGGTATGCAGATCAACCGTCGGTTCCCATGCTCTGTCCACCACGGGAACCGCAGGTTCGGCTGCATACCGTGATGAACCTGCGCAGGAACGGGTCGTGAAGGGAAATCCTCATCCGCCTGCTTGCCTCCGGACCCAGAGCGCGAGCTCTGTGCGGGTGGTGAGCTGGAGCTTGGCGAGGCCGGCGCGCACATGGGACTCGACGGTGCGGACGGAGAGGAAGAGGCGGTCGGCTATCTGCTGGTTGGTCAGTGCCTGGCCCACGAGCTGGGCGACCTCCAGCTCCCGTGGCGTCAGTCCGTGTCGGGAGGCGGTCGAGGCCGGGAGGGCGGCGAGCAGTCGTTCGGCCTGCGCCAAGGGTCCCGGCATGTCCAGTCTGCGGGAAATCGCCGGCCGCGGCGTCGGCCAACTCTCGTGCCGACGCCGGTCCGCCGGGTCCGAAAAGCCCCGGCGACGCGACCTGGCACTGCGCCCGACCCAGCCTTGCAAGGGCGACGTAGGGCCGAGCACCGAGTCGTACGTCGGCCTCGATGGCCCGCTCGAAATGGCCCGACGCGACCGCGATGTCGCCGTACGCCTGCGCCATCTGCCCGACGGGGTACTCGTTCGAGCCGTGGCTGAACGGCGCGCCCCCGCCGTCGGCTGCGCACCAGTGTGCGATCGGCGAGAGGAGCCGGTAGCAGCGCTCGGCCACCTCGGCGTCGTCCAGCAGCACCGCCACCACGGCGATCTGGCTTACCGTGGCCGCCCACCGTGGCCCGAGCGGCATCTGGTCCGGCAAAGCCCGCAGCGCCTCGAAGGTGGCGGCCGCCGCTTCGAGCTGACCGGTCAGGCACTGTGCCAGCGACAGCGAGACCTGAACCAGCGGGATCGGAGGCGCCTGCGCAAGGACATCCATGATGACCTCTGGCACCTCATCGGGGTCGCCGCGCATGTACGCCAATTGCTGCCGGAAGGCGAACTGCATTCCGACCATCGAGCCGTCGCCGACTCGTCCGGCGATGCCGAGACCGTCTTGCGAATGTGCTCTGGCCTCGTCGAACGAGCCCAACATGGCAGCACGCAGCGCCAACAGCCGGAGCTCGTGCCACGGCCGACCGGCGACGACCGAGTGCGGGCCGCTCTACCGATGTCGTCGATCGAGGTGTCCAGCCGGCCAGGTCTCCAAGCTGCAGGGCGATCTCCGCCTGCCAGAGATGTCCCCACAAGGCACCCATCGCGGTCGTCGAGGCGCGACCCAGTTCAACCGCACGTTCGGCCAGAGGGATACGCGCGTCGATCGCCTGAGGGTAGGACAGCACGAAGTGGCGGGCGCGATGGCTTCCAGTTCTGCGTGCGGGGAGCGAGACTCACGGGCCAGGTCGAGGGCCGCGGCCGCCAAGCCGTCCGCCGAGGAGTCGGCAGCCTCCTCGGCCGCGGCGACAGCCCGCTGGCTCATCAGGCCGGCTCGCGCCTCCAGATCCTCCTCGGGGAGAGCTCCAACGCTCGGCGGCAGAGTCCGTCCACCACCCGGGAGACCTCGATCGAGCCGATACCCTGCGGCACCAGCGCGGCCTGGGCCATCAGGTCACCGCGTCCACTTTCTTCGGCGAGGTCGACCGCCTCGATGCACGATGACATCGCGTCGGGCACGAGATTCGCCATCCACTCGTAGCGGGCGAGCTCAATCAGACGTTCCGCTAGGTCCTCGGTGCGGCGCCGAGCGAACGGGCATGGCGAAGGCTCATCCGGGCGAAGTGCACCGCTTCCTCGTGAGCCCGCGCCGTTGCCGCGCGGGCCGCGGCCAGTCGCGCACGATCGCGACAGCGGGCCGAGGCTGCCGGCCCCCGGCCCGATCCCAGTGCACTGCGCTGGGCCCGATCAGCAGGTCGTCTCCGGTCTCCTCCATCGCGGTTGCGATCGCGGCGTCCGCTTCCGCGCGCTCGTCGGCGGTCGTATGGGCGACGACCGCGTCGCGGACCAGGGCGTGCACGAACGAGAGCCCCGTGGGCCATGCAGCAGCACCCCGGCTCGGATCCCGACGGCGATGTCGTCGGTGACCTCCGGGACCGGCTTCCCCGCTGGCGGCGGCAAGCAGGGTCGGCGAGAGGCGCTCGGCCAGGAGCGCGGCGGTGGTGAGGGTACGGCGGGTCCCCTCGGGCAGCCGAAGGAACGGCGCGACCAGGATTCCCCGCAATCCGCTGCGTTCGGCGATGAGCCGGTCCAGGCTCCCGGGCCGGGCAAGGATCCCTCGGAGGTCAGTCGCCGGATGTAGAACGGGTTGCCGTTGGTGCGGTCCACCAGGTCGGCGGCAAGAGGAAGCCACGGAGGCGGTCTTCTCGTCCGCGGAAAGCCAATCGGTGACCGCGTCGACATCGAGGCCGGTCAGCGGAAGCGGAACCGTCGCCGGGCTGCGGAGCAGGTAGGCATGGCGCGACCGAACGGCGTCGTCGGGTCGTCCCGCGCGGTGGTGACCACCAGCACCCGCGAGCTCCCGAGATCGAAGGTCAGGTGCCGAAGGACCGCGACCGAAAGCGAGTCGGCCCAGTGCAGATCCTCGAGCAGCACCAGCAGCGCTGCCGGTTGCCCAGCGTCGATCAGGGCAGTCGCCGCCGCCTCACAGACGCCCCAACGCGCCGCGTCGTCGTCCACCTCGGGAGCCACCACAGTCGACAGGACCGCGTCGAGCTCCGGAAGGTGTCTCGCTACCCGCCGCCACGCCCACAGGACAGGCGCACCCGCGTCGTCGACGGCGTACCCAGGAGCGATCCGCAGACCCTGCTTCGCCGC